>CAZSSM010000007.1:0-136666 GCA_964609385.1 uncultured Planctomycetia bacterium | reverse complement strand
GCGGCCGCCGCAGCCGGTCCGACGAAACGGGCCTGAGTGCTCCGGCCCTCTGATCGAAGATCAGGCCTGGGATGAGACGCTGGTCCGGTGGCTTCGAAGGATCCGGTCGAGGACCTCCCTGCGAAGCGGTTTGACAAGGTGTTCGTCGAACCCAGCGGCCAAGATCTGACGTCGATCCTCCCCGCGCCCATATCCGGTGAGGGCGAGCAGTTGGATCTGATCGGAGGAGAACTGCTTGCGGATCCGACGGGCGACCTCGTAGCCGTCGATGCCAGGCAGATGGATGTCAATAATCGCGGTGTCGGGCTCGATCTGCTCGATGAGTTCGGCACCTGTCTCGCCATCGGGGGCAAGCTCGACGCGATAGCCCTCGCGGCGGAGCAGTTCCCCGAGGATCACCCGGCTGTCGTCGTTGTCCTCGATCAGGACGATCCGGAGCGGGACGACTGAGCCAGTCGGTTCGGGTTTGTCCTCAGTGGACCGAGGGATATCGTCTTGAATCGGCAAGGCGACGCGGAACCGGGCGCCATGGCCGAACCCATCGCTTTCCGCGGTGATGCGCCCGCCGTGGTGCTGGACGATGGCGTGGGCCAGCGTGAGTCCAACACCGATCCCGTTGCCGGCCAGGTGCTGGGTCTCGCTGACCTGGACGAAGGGCTCGAAGATCCGATCGAGCATCTGGGGATCAAGCCCGACGCCGTTGTCCTCGACCCGGATCTCGGCCCAGTTCTCCCGTCGCTCGAAGCGAACGTTGATCCGCCCACCGCGCGGGGTGAACTTGATGGCGTTGCTGATGAGGTTGGTGAAGAGCTGATGGACCCGCGCGGGGTCGCCGAGCAGGTAGAGAGGCTGGTCGGGTAGTTCGGTCTGGAGCGTAATGCCGACGGCCTGGGCGCGGACGCGTCCGGCCTCGACGACCTCGTGGAGCACCTGATCGAGGAGAACAACGTCTTCGCTAAAGCTGAGAAGCTTGCGAGCGATTCGGCTGACCTCAAGGAGATCGTCGATCATGCGGGCCATGAGGTCGGTCTGGCGTTTGATGACGTCCAGAGCGCGAGCGCGTTCCTCGGGCTCGTCGAGGGCCTCCTCGAGCAGGGCAACGGCGTTAGCGGTGGCGCCGAGGGGATTGCGCAGCTCGTGCGAGAGGACCGTCAGGAAACGATCGCGGTCGTGGAGGGCCTGGCGGTCAAGTTCGGCGCGGTAGCGTTCGGTCTCGTCGATGCAGACGACCAAGAGCCGATCGTGTTCGTCGTCAAAGCCCTGATTGTCAGCACGGATCCGGTCGCCGAGCACACGGATGTGACGCGGATCGTCGGGCCGGTCGATCTGGAAGGAGGCGCGGAGCCGATGTCCCTTCTCCCAGACTCGTTCGAGGGCCTGGCGGAGAATCGGCCGATCGGCCTCGGCGAGGCACTCCAGGAGCGCCTCGGCGGTCCCGGCGAAACGCTGGGGATCGAGGCCGAAGAAGCGGAAAAACTGTGGGTCTGCGACGATCCGGTCGGTCCGGCGATCCCATTCCCAACTGCAGATCCCACCCACCTCGTTGGCCAAGCTGAGCCGTCGCTCGTTGAGGGCCAGCTCACGCTCGACCCGCTTGCTTGTTGTAATATCAACAAATGTCAGGACCGATCCTTCAACCTCACCAGTACTAGAACAGTACGGTAGGATCCGGAGCAGGTGGGTCCGGCCCTCATGCGTGTGGACTTCGCGCTCAGCCGGCTCGCCGGATCGGGTCACGCGGCTGAGCATCTCGGTGAGGACCTTGACGCTCAGATCGGCGGCGCAGGCGATATGGCTGATCGGCCGGCCTACGTCCTGGGGGAGCAGGTTGTAGATCGCCTCGATGGAAGGGGTGAACTTGCGGACGCGGAGGTCGCGGTCGAGGAAGACGGTGCCGATATCGGTGCTGCGGAGCAGGTTATCGATGTCGTTGGTGAGCTCGGTAAGCTCTTCGATTTTGCGCTGGTGCTCGGCGTTGACGGTGAAGAGCTCCTCGTTGACCGAGTGCAGCTCCTCGTTGGTGCTCTGCAACTCCTCGTTGCTGGCCAGGAGTTCCTCGTTGGCGCTCTGAAGCTCCTCGTTACTGGTCTCCAACTCTTCGATGGTGGTATTGAGTGTTTCGCGCGTCGACGTGAGTTCGCGTTCGAGTTGTCGGATACGTTGTCCGGCCTCGTCGCGGAAGTCGAACTGGTCGATCGCCTGGCCCTCGATCTGTTGGGGCGGCCCCTCCTCCTCCAGGATGCTGATCAGATAGAGCATGGCGCGGGTGCCGCGGTGGGCCAGCGGCGTGACCTCGATGCGGAGGATCCGCTCACGGTCGTCCTTGGTGCAGGCGCGGACGCCTCCGAAGGCGACCGGTTCGCCCTCGCGCGCGGCGCGATGCAGGGCCGAGCCGACGGCTACGCGGAGCCCCTCGTCGACCATCCGGGTCACCTCCACAGTGATCCGCCCCTCGGGCACACCGAGGTATTGGGCCGCCTGACCGAAGACGTGGATCAGCCGGTGCTGGTCATCCACCAGCAGGCTGTCGGGCACGAACCGATCCAGAAGCGCCTCGTAGACCGCCGGGATCACCGAACCAGGACGATCCTGACCCATCAGACGCTGCTTGATCAGCAGCGTCGTATCGGAGAGCGGCCGGTGACTGGGGACATTCAGGCTCGACGCCAAGCGAACCATCCGCCGCTTCCGGAACAGCTTCCAGGTGGCGTGCAGCGGCTCGAACTCGCTGTCCAGCTCCATGAGATTCTCGCTCGGGCCGAGCATCAGGCTGCCGCCAGTCCGGAGCCCGAAGTGGAACAGCGAGAGGATCTTGCGCTGGGTGTTTGGGTTCAGATAGATCAGCACATTGCGGCAACTGATCAGGTCGAGCTTAGTGAACGGCGGATCCTTGGTCAGGTTGTGGGGGGCGAACAGGACGAGCTGACGGATATCTTGGCTAATCAGAAATTTGTCTTGTTTCCGAATAAAATATCGTTCGAGATACGACTCACCGAGTTCCTCGACGCTCTCGCGAATATAGAGCCCGGTGCCGGCCGCAGCGAGCGACTCTCGGTGAGCGTCCGTGGCGAAGATCCGAACGTCGAGCGGGAGCTTGTGGCTGGTTGCGTACTCATGAAGCAGGATGGCCCAACTGTATGCCTCCTCGCCGGTGGCACAACCGGGCACCCAGATCCGGATCCCCTCGCTGCCGTCGAGGTTGGCGAACATCTCGGGGACGATCAGCTGACGGGCCAGTTCAAAGGCTTCACCGTCGCGGAAGAACCGGGTCACTTCCACCAGCAGGTCGCGGTAGAGCAGGTCCAACTCGTCGGGGTGGGCTTCGAGAAGGTCCAGGTATTCCTCGATCCCCGACACGCGAGACATACTGATTCGACGCTCGAGTCGTCTCGCGATCGTGCCGGGCTTGTAGAGGCGGAAGTCGATGCCGAAGCGGCGATCCAGCAAGGCGAAGAGCACGTCGAGGTCGTCGCCTCGGTCCTCGGGCCGCTGCAGCAACTCGTCGGGGTCCCGAACATACTGGAGGATGCGCTCGGGCATCTGCTCCGGAAGCAGGGTCAAGTCGACCAGGCCAGTGGCGATCGCCGAGCGTGGCATACCATCAAAATTTGCCGATTCTATATCTTGAACAATGATTAATCCACCGCGCTCATTGATTTCGTGAATTCCTCGTGAGCCGTCGGTCCCGGTTCCTGAGAGGATCACGCCGATGGCCCGATCGCCGACGTCCTGAGCCAGGCTCCGGAAGAAGACGTCGATGGGCATATGGAGCCCGGACTTCTGATCCATATCGTTGAGGTAGAGCCGACCGCCGGAAAGGACCATGTTCTTCTTCGGCGGGATCAGATAGATCGCGTCGCGTTCGAGGACCATGCCGTTCTCGACCCGGTGGATCGGGATCCGGGTGTGGTGAGCCAGCAACTCGTCCATGAGACTCTTGAAGTCGGGCGAGAGGTGCTGGATCAGCACGAAGCTCATGCCGGTCGTCTCAGGCATCCGAGTGAAGAACCGCTCGATGGCGTCGAGCCCGCCGGCTGAGGCGCCAATGCCGACGACGTAGTGCTTCGAAACCGCTCCCCCCGCCTCATCAGTGTCGAGGGACCTGGGACGCGGAACATCCAAGGTGCGGGTCGACGACTCGACAGGCCGAATGCCCTCGTCGAACGACTCGTCCTCGGATCCGCGTCGTGCGGAATCGTTCGACCTGTTCATTCGAGTATCAGGTCCGTGGTTTTGGCTCATGAAGATTTCGGATTTCCAAGCATCTTGAGTCCATCCGGAATTCCCTCGTTCCATCAGGAAGCCGACGACCGATCGAGTAGATCGGGCTCCGGAGGGTTCGAATTTTCAGGCCCTGCAGCAGGCCGCTATGTGTCCCGCGTCAACACTGAGACGGGCCACAGCGAGACTCCACCTCGCGAATCATTTCCCACCCTGTCAAGAGGCATATTGTATTCGATCCCCTGCGGCAAAACTAGGCCACATCCCTGCCGAATTAACGCACAGGGCGGAACTGATCATGTCGAAACCAACTCGGCGATTTCGGATCGGATCGTTGGGGCGGCTCGGTGCAGAGTCGATCAAGCCGGGACGATCGAGACGTGGTAAACTGATCTGGTCCATGGTGGGGTGGTACGGCAAGGTGTGCCTATGGATCGGGCCGGGTAGTGTTCGTGAGGCTCGACCGTCTCAAATTGTTAGACCGTCCGTCCCACCTGGGACCAGATGATGGTGGTGGGCCATGGGTTGGCGGATGACGGAATCTTGGTTCGGCCCACTCTGGTCCCGACGTCGACACTCGGATCGCTCTCTGGCACGTCGATTTGGAGATCGGCATCGTGCGCGCCGACACACGTCGTCCCGATCGACCTGGCGGTTGACCCCGCCGGGGATCCTCTTGATCGGGTTCTTGAGCCTGATCGGGTTGGGCACGGCGATCCTACACCTGGTCCCAGGGCTTCAGCGTGACGATCCGCTGTCGCTTCTGGACTGCTTGTTCATGGCCACAAGCGCCGTCTGTGTCACCGGCCTGGTCGTCGTAGAAGATCTGCCGAGCCAGTTCACCTGGGCTGGCCAGGCCGTCCTGCTGGCCCTCATCCAGGTTGGTGGGTTGGGCTTCAGCACCTTCAGTACGTTGATCGTGGCGAGCTTGGGACGTCGGCTTTCCTTCGGCCACGAAGCCCTAGTCGAGGTCCGCGATGAGGGCGTGATGACGGCCATTGATCTGCGCCGGTTGAGCCTCGACGTGGTGCTCTTCACGCTGGTCCTGGAAGCGATCGGGGCTGCCGTCCTCTATGGTTTGTGGGCCCCTTGGAACCCGAACAGACCGATTCAAAGCGACTGGGCAGAAACAGCCTGGCACGCGATCTTCCACTCCGTCAGCGCCTTCTGCAATGCGGGGTTCTCCACGTTCCCCGACTCGGCGATGGGCCTGGCCGAACATCGATTGAGTCTATTTGTGTTGATAGCCTTAATCGTCGTCGGCGGGATTGGGTTCCTGACCCTCGAGGAATTCAAAGGCTGGCTGGGACAGGCTGTCCGCGGCCGATTAATCCGCCTCTCGCTCCACTTTCGCGTGGTGATCTGGACCTCGGGGCTGTTATTGATCGGCGGTTGGGCAGCGACGGCCTGGTTGGAGTGGGAGGTCAGCCTGGCAGGCCTGAACTTCTGGGACAAGCACCTCAACGCGGCCTTCGCCAGCGTGACGGCGCGGACGGCTGGGTTCCACACGATCGACTACACTCGGGCCGTGCCCGGCACCTTATTGGCGACGATGGTCCTGATGTTCATCGGCGGCTCGCCGGGCTCGACCGCCGGCGGCCTGAAGACGACCACATGCGCGTTGTTGGTGTGCGTGGCTTGGTCGCGTCTCCGTGGCGACCCGAGGACGACCGTCCGGGGTCGGACGATCCCGCCCGAAACGATCCAGCGTGCTGCCGGCCTGTTCGTCGCCGGAATCGTACTGGCCGTCTCCAGCCTATTCGTTCTGCTAGCCACCGCCCCCACATTGGACGGGTCGAGCCCGTCGTCGAGCCCGTTCCTGGAATACGCCTTCGAGGTCGTCAGCGCGTTGAACACGGTGGGCCTCTCGCTGGGCGCGACCGACACATTGACGCCCGTCGGCCAGAGCCTGATCATCATCTTGATGTTTCTGGGACGCGTCGGCCTGGTCACGACTGGCTCAGCTCTAGCCTTCCAACCAATCCCCGAGGCGCGTCAGTTCCGTTGTGCCTACGAAAATATCGTGGTGGGCTGACGCACGTCGGCCGACCCAACGTCCCGAAACGGGATCGGATCCTCCGAGCGACGCGAGCGATCGAGCAACCGAGGCAGAGTACATGGCGCAACGCTTCGTGGTGATCGGCCTAGGCAACTTCGGCACCGGCGTGGTGGAGTCGTTGCATCAGCACCATCAGGAGGTCGCGGCGATCGACATGAACGGCGAGGCGGTCGACCGCGTCTCGTCATTGGTCGACCGCGCGATCCAAGGGGACGGCTGCAACATCCGGGTCCTGGAGAAGTTGGGCGCGCGGGGCGCCGACGCGGCCGTGGTCAGCACTGGCGACGACATCACCGCCAGCATCCTGGCCACGATGGCGCTACGCGATCTGGGCCTGCGACGGATTTATGTCAAGGTCATCAGTCGCGAGCATGCCCGCGTGATGGAACGGATCGGTGTCGAGGAGACGATCTTCCCGGAACGCGAAAGCGCCTTCCGCCTGGGAACCCGGATGCTTAGCCGGGGCGTGATCAACTATTACCAGATCAGCCAAGGCTTCGGGGTCCAAGAGATGGCTGTGCCCGAGAACTGGGTCGGTCGGACCCTGCGCGACCTGGAGCTGCGCACGGCCCTGCGGATCTCGGTGATCGCCGTGCACGACATGCTTAAAGATGAGGTGATCGACATCCCTAACCCGGACGAACCGCTCAAGGAGTCCGACACCCTCCTGATCGCCGGTCGCGAGAAGGATTTGGAACGGGCCGCGCGGGTTTGATCGCGACCCTGCGAGCCTTTTATCGGAACGCGTACCGCTTTACACGACCGAGACGTTTAACGTTCCCTCGACCCGCACGCTCCGAGAGATTGCTCCTCAGACTCTATGAACGCTCCGAGAGCCGAAGGACCACAAGCGAGCGGTCTCGGAGGTCATATTGATGTTCTCCAGCATATACGGTCGGCTCCATCTCCGGGTTGGCGGTGTCGACCAACGCCTCCCACTCCCGATCGGGCCGGGCCGGGAGGACGAACGGGATCGGCTCCCAGTGGGCGTTGAAGAGGATCAGCAACGTCTCGCCGACGATCGTCTCGCCGCGTTCGTCCATCTCGTCGATGACGTCTCCGGACAGAAGCATCCCTAGGCACCGCGCGAACCCGGAGTTCCAGGCCTCGTCGGTCATCGCGTCACCGGAGGGGTCGAGCCAGGAGATGTCCCTGACGTCGGCGCCCCGGATCGAGCGCCCCTTAAAGAATTTCCGGCGGTGGAGCACCGGTTGAGTGCGCCAGAGGGCGCTGATCTGCTTGACGAACTCGAGGAACCGCGACCGCTCCTCGCTCAGTTCCCAGTCGAGCCAGGTCAGTTCGTTGTCCTGACAATACGTGTTGTTGTTCCCGGACTGGGAATGCATCAGCTCATCGCCGGCGAGCATCATCGGGACGCCCTGTGAGAGCAGGATCGTGGCGATGAAGTTGCGCTGCTGTCGGACGCGGAGGGCTTCGATGGCCGGATCGTCGGTCGGCCCCTCGACCCCGCAGTTCCAACTCCGATTATCGTCGGATCCGTCGCGATTATCCTCGCCGTTGGCGTGATTGTGCTTCTCGTTGTAGCTGACCAGGTCGCGAAGGGTGAAGCCGTCGTGGCAGGTCACGAAGTTAATGCTGGCGTGCGGGCGACGACCGTCGTTCTGATAGAGGTCGCTGGAACCGCTAAGTCGGGTGGCCAACTCCGAGACGGTTACCTCACCGTCGCCCTTCCAGAAGCTCCGAATCTCGTCGCGGTAGATCCCGTTCCATTCTGCCCAGCCGGGCGGAAAGTTGCCGACCATGTAGCCACCGGGGCCGACGTCCCAAGGCTCGGCGATCAGCTTGACCCGCGCTAGCGTCGGGTCCTGGTGAACCAGATCGAAGAAAGTCCCGAGACGATCGACCTCGTAAAGCTCGCGGGCCAGGGTGCTGGCCAGGTCGAAGCGGAATCCATCGACATGCATTTCCGTAACCCAGTAGCGCAGGCTGTCCATGATCAGCTGCAAGAGCCGAGGGTGTGACATATTAGGGACGTTCCCGCACCCGGTGAAATCCATGTTATGTCGACGATCCTCAGGAGACAGCATATAATAGGAAGAATTATCGACCCCTCGCCAAGAGAGCGTCGGGCCGAGCCGATTGCCCTCGGCGGTGTGGTTGTAGACCACGTCGAGGATCACCTCGATGCCGGCGGCGTGCAGGGAGCGGACCATCGTCTTGAACTGCTGGACAGCGTCGAGATTACTGGAGGTCGCAGCATAGCTGGCTTCGGGGGCGAAGAAGCCAAGCGTGTTGTAGCCCCAGTGATTGGTCAGACCTTGCTCGATCAGGTGACGGTCGTCAACGTGGGCATGAACCGGCAGCAGTTCGATGGCGGTCACGCCCAGGTCGAGCAGATGCTGGATCACCGGCTCGGAGCCGATCCCCGAGTAAGTGCCCCGCAGATGTTCCGGAACGCCGGGGTGACGCATGGTCAAGCTCTTAACATGAGCCTCGTAAATGAACGTTTCATGCCAGACCGTCCGGGGGGGCCGGTCGTCGCCCCAGGCGAAGACCGGATCGATGACCCGAGCCAAGGGGGCGTAGGCAGCATTGTCCCGATCGTCGAAGGACAGATCTTCCTCCGGGTCGCCCAGCCGATAGCCGAACAGCGAATCGTCCCATCGCAGGTCGCGGCCAATCAACTTGGCATAGGGGTCGAGCAAGACCTTATTGGGATTGAAACGGTGTCCATCAGATGGAGCGAAGGGGCCGTGGACTCGATAGCCGTAGAGTTGGCCGGGCTCGACGTCGGGAAGGTAGGCATGCCAGGCATAGTCGGTCCGCTCTGGCAACCTGATCCGGTGCGACTCGGTCGTCGAGTCCGGATCGTCGAATAGGCAGAGCTCGACCTTGGTGGCGTTTTCAGAGAACAGCGAAAAGTTAACCCCAGCGCCGTCCCAGGTCGCCCCGAGCGGATAGGGTTGTCCTGGCCAGATCCTCATCGTTCGCAGTCTCACTTATGCTCAGCAGATCCGTTGCATGATCTTATCGATCACTACATCGCATCTTGGTGTGGGGCGATGATTTCGTACCGATCGTTGCCCCGAAGGATCGCCAATGCAGCGACCGATGATCGGGCAGGTCAGTACAGGTCGTTTATTATACTCTGCCGTTCAGTGCAATCGTCGTGCCATACACTCCGGTCGGCGAGCTGATCGAGCACTCGAACTATTTCAGACGAGTCCGAACGGGCTCGTGTCATACAGAACATACCGCATCGGGCTGATGGGGTATACACAGCACCCAATTGCGATCCTGGCAGCCTCACGAACTCCCGTATTGCGGCAACCCCACGACTCACAATGGCTCTCTGCTCTGCGAATTTTAACACGTCATCAAACCAGATAAAGGATTTCCAATCTGACCTTCGCCGATCCCCCGATGCTGATCTGCCTTAGCTCAGCGCCAAGGTTCAGGCAGGGCCGCTGTCTGGACGAGCCGATCGTGCAGCGTTTCGAAGAGCCGTTGATGGCCCAAAACGCTGGGGTGATGTTCCCAGGGGGCAATCCGATACTGGTCGAGGCTCAATCCGTCGAAGGCGTCGCTGAGGTCGAGGAACGCCAGGCCGTGTCGTCGTGCCTGGTCGGAATAGGCGGCCACCACATGCGGATTGGCGCTGGCCTCGTCAGCGCGAGGCAGCATGATAATCGCCGAGGGGACCCCCAAGCGTCGCGACTCGATGGCCAGCCCCTCGACGGTCGCCTCAATGACCTCAAGGGCATGGCCCTGAAGCTTGCGATGGACAGCCTCTTGATCGTCGATGGGGGAGATCCTGGCCCGCTCAACGATTGCCTGGAGGGCCGGATGACCGGCCAACGAACGGCCCTCGCTGACCATCGTATGCAGGTGCAGACCCTCCAGGTAAATGTCCAACGGCGAGGCGTCGCAGAGAATCAAGTCTGGCGCTAAGGCCTCGACTTCGATGCGGAGCAACTCCAAGCGCTGGAACGGCCCATAGCCCGAGACGGCTAGGTTGACCAAGTCGACCGATTCGGGCCTCGACGCCAGGTCCCCCTCGGTTCGAGCCATCCGTTGGAGACGATGCGTCAACCATGCCTCCAGACGTCGTGGATAGGCCTCCGCGTCGTCGACCCCCTGACCCAGTGTGTTCGACGAGCCGAGCACGACGATCCGGAACCGGCCCATCGGCTTAGGCTGATCGACCTCCGGCCCACGATATCCCAACGCGTTGGTCCGGAACGTGGTGCCGTTCCAAGTCCGTTGCAGATCGCGATGGAACCGCCAGACCAGGAACCCTGGCTCAGGCTCGACCAGATCGGCGGCGCCGAAGGGGACCCAGCCTGGAGGCGGTTCGGCCTGACCTGGGCCCAGTGTGCTCTGGGAACGGACCGGAGAAGCGGGACGATCGGTGACATGGGCGATCAACGTGTCGTAGTAGCCGTGCGGTTGACCGGAACGGCTCTCGGCGACGGATCGACCGCGTAGGCGGTCCCAGCCGGCCATCGTCGGCGTACCACGTGGGCTCAGGCCCAAGAGCAGGAGCAGGCCCAGCAGGCCGGCCTGAACCGACAACCGCATTCGCTGTCGCCCCTGACGGCATGGATCCGACCAACGCATCGTTCCGCCTCCCAACCACAGGCCACGAGTCGTCTCCGCGACCCGACCCCGCTCCTCGAAGCACCTTCGAAGGCGGGCCGACCTTTGATGCGGATTCTTCCCCGATCTCACGAATCGGGCAACCGCGGTTTCCGCGCGCTCCACATCCGATTCCATCGGGACTGCTTCGGCCACGATGCAAACGAATGCCATCGATGTACAGGAACCGGAGAACGCCGACATAACCCCCGTACGGGCGGATGAGCTGATCGGCGGCATCTCCGAACCCCTCGAAGAACGAGACCGGACCATGGAACCCACCGAGTCACGAGTTTGGGACACCGCCGTTCTCCGGCGCACGGATCCGCCGGGATCGTCTTGGGATCGATGAGAGGTGGACATCCCGGAGACAAAGGACCAGAGTGGACGGATCGGCAAGCCGGTCAACCCATCGGCGTTCCTGATTCATCCGTCGTTGGTCCTGAAGCGTCCTAGACTGGTCCTGGGGTGACGCCCCAGACCAGCCGATCGGGTTCGTGAACGGCCCGAGCTGATCCGGACTCACGCTTAGTCAAACGGACCTCCAGTGACATCCTGGAACGGGCGTGACGGCACTGCCGCCATGCGCTCACCACTCATCACCAGCATGGTGTTTCGGTATGAATGTCCACGCCAAGGTCGAAATGACGCGACTGGACCTCCGCAAGTCGGGCGTCCGCGATCCGTCCTCGGTCTCGTCGACGTCCCCGCGACGCTACCTGCTGCTGCTCAATGGACCGGCGCCGGGCCGTTTGCTCGCCTTAGAGGATCGGGAGGTTCGGGTCGGTCGTGCACCGAGCAACACCTATGAATTGCCTGACGATAGCGTCTCCCGGTTCCACGCCGCGATCGTCATCGACGAGCAGGACCACGCCACGCTGATCGACACGGGCAGCACCAACGGCACCTACCTCAACGAACAACGGATCGAACCGAACCGGCCCGAACAGCTCCGTGACGGGGATCGGATTCGACTGGGAGGCAACCTTCGGCTGAAGTTTCTTCAGCCCGACCCGATCGAGGAGCGGCTGCACCGCGAGTTGTTCGATCGCGCCGTCCGCGATGATCTGACCGGCCTCTACAAGCGTGACTTCTTCCGCGACCATTTCCGCTTGTTGGTCCGACGCGCTCAGGAACTCGGCCTGGGCGTTGGCGTGATGATGCTCGACGTGGACCACTTCAAGCAGGTCAACGACCGCTTCGGCCACCCTGTCGGCGACGTCGTCCTGCGCCAGATCGCCAAAGTCCTCCAGGCCAACGCCCGTGAGGAGGACCTGCTGGCCCGTTACGGAGGCGAGGAGTTCGTTCTAGCCGTCATCGCCCCCAACCTCGACCTGGCGCGCCATTGCGGCGAACGGATCCGCGCCGCAGTGGCCAAGGCTCGAACGCCGCAAAAAAACCACGACGAACCAGCATACATCTCAGTTACCATGAGCATCGGCTTAGCCTATTCGTCTCGACCGACCACCGACGACTCCGACTACGAACGGCTCATCGGTCTGGCCGACGAGGCCCTCTATCGTGCCAAGGCCAACGGCCGCGATCGCCTCGTCGCGACCCCCGTTCCCCGCAACGACGATGAAACCCTCGAGTGATTCACACTTTCCCAACACGTCCCCAACAACGATCTCCATTTCCATTGAAAGAGCGGAAACCAGCAATAATAAGATGCTCGGCTCGCTGTAGCCGATCAGCTCGGGTGGATTGGTGCTCGTGATCGGCTTCTCGTCGCGATACGATGGGGGCTGCGGTCACCACGTGTTCCCGCAATCCGGTCTAATCGGAGAGCCACCCATGAGCGAGAACGATGCGCCCCGCCCGTCGCGTCCGGTTTCGCCAGCGACGCCCCGCCTGTCCCGCCGTCAAGTGTTGCGAGCCGTCTCGGCCACGGCGGCCGTCGCGGCCTCCGGCCTCTCGATGGCCGACGCCCAAGGCCAACCGTCGAGTCAAACTCCATCCCAACCACCCGCCGACGGCGAGTGGCGGAATCGCCAAGCCGACATGGCCTACCGACGCCTGGGCCGGACCGGCCTGATGATCTCGGAGGTCGTCTCTGGAGGCGACCCGATCCGGCCCGACAACTTCGAGCACCTCGGCGAAGCCTTAGACCGTGGGCTCAACTATCTCGACATGGCCCCAGCCTACGGCAACGGCCGCTGCGAGGAGGCCTATGGTGCGTTCCTCGCCAAGTCCTCGGCCAAGCGGGATCGGATCTTCCTGACCACCAAAGTCAGCCGCTTCAACCTGCTCCGCGAGCGCATGTACCAAGAGATCTTCGACGGCCTGCCCGAAGGGAAGCAGCAAGCGATCGTTGATCGGGCCGAGGAACTCCGACGTCAACGCGCCGTCGACAAGCCGGGGTACTTCCTGACCTACTACCCCGGGCAGCAATTGGCCTTCGGGCCGGCCTATCGCCGGATCGCCATGATGCGCGACTACGGCCACCGCGTCGAAGGCGACCCCAGCTTCGCGCAGTTCATCACCGAATCACTGGAAGGGAGCCTGAAGCGGATCGGCACCGATCACTTCGATATCCTGATGTGTCCGCATGGCGCCGACTCGCCCGAAGACCTCCAGTGTCCGGAGATCCTTGAGGTCTTCGAGACCCTCAAGCGTCAAGGCAAGGTCCGGTTCCTCGGCGTGACGGCACATAACGACCCGGCCGGCGTGCTCGGCGAGGCTACCGACGCCGGCCACTACGACGTCGTCATGCTGGCCTACAACGTGATCAACGGTGGCTATCTGGAAAGGACGATCCGACGCGCCCACGAGGCCGGCGTCGGCGTGATCGCCATGAAGGTGGCGATGGCCGTCGCCACGCATCATAGACTCTTGCAACCGGTCCCGCAGAGGCGAATCGACAAGCTCAATCGGATTGTGCCCGGCGACCAGAAGCCCCCGATGAAAGCCTACACCTGGGCGCTCCAGAACCCCAATATCTCGGCGGTGATCTCGAACCTCTGGGACCAACAACACGTCCGCGAGAATCTCTCGGTGGCCGGCAAGTCGGTCGCCTTAAGCCCCGCCTGAGCCTATTCCCACGACTTGGGACCCAGGATCGTCGTCGAAAAACCCTCCCGTGTCCGACACCACGTCGCGATCGCTGGGAGGGTTGGAGACGTGTTTCTTCATTTCAGGCATTTGTTATGACAGTAGAACGGTCGCGGACAACACGAACCGGATCGATCGGCGCCGTCCGCGCATCGACCCGCCCCAACCGGCCATTGAAGATTCGCAACACAAAGGCCAGTAGGAGGAACGCCAATGCAAAGTTGATGCACATCAAAATGTTAACTGAGGAAAACATGCGCTCAAAATCAATACTAAATGGATTACCTATGAAAGCTGTGTACGCTCCGACGCCCCAGAACGGGCTCGCCGAGAGAATTAGGAAAGAGCCAAGTCCTGGCCGCCAATCGAAGAAGAGCACCAGTGGGAGAATTCCGATGGCAATCGTCAGGTAGATCCCGGCGCTGAGGGCGACAGCGCGGCCAAGCTTCTCGGTCACGGTGGCGATCAGCAGGCCAAGACTCGAGATTACCGCACCATAGGAGAGCACCAGCAGACCGATCAGGAGGATCGCCCCATAGTAGTTCGACTCGATCGCGCTGAAGACCGCGATCAAGGCGGTCAAGACGGCCAGGCGCAGGACGACCCGGAACGTCGCCCACCACTTGGCCAGGACGATCGCACGGGTCGGCAACGGCGTGGCCAGCAACACGTCGAGGCTCCCGCGCTGACGCTCCTCGGACAGGCCGGTCGCCGCCGTGATGGTCAACAACCCGAGGCCGACCAACGCTTGGACGCCGTTGACCACCGCCCCAGTCCCAGATCCCCAGGCCGATCCGCCGATCGTCTCGACGATCCCGGTGATGAGGAACCCCAGGACGACCACGAGGTAGATCCCCCAGGCCAGCATCGTCCAGCGCGACGGTTGACGACGATGACACTCACGCCAGAGGACCGGGTTCTTGTCCAGGCTCGGTCCAGGCAGCCGGATCCCCAACCGCCGCAATCGATCGAAAAGCCAAGCCACGACCGAGTCGAGCCCCGCGCGAAGGGCGTCGAGCCAATTTGGCCGACGCGCCCGAACCCCGGTCGACGCCTGACGCGTAGCTACCCGACGGACCCGGACCACGGCCAAGACCGCCAACAGCATCGCGGTGATCAACGCTCCGGTGGCGAACCCGAGATGGCTCACCAAGCCGTCGTAGCCCCTCAGATTGGTGTCCACCGGCGCGATCACCAGCAGGACCGGGTTGGTTCGCGACAGCCAGTCGAGGCCGTCGAACCCGAGATCCTGGAGGAACTGGTCGATCCCCATCGGGATCACGCTCCAAACCATCGGGCCGAGCAACCAGAGCACGATCAGCATGTAGGTCAGCAGGAGCACCTCATGGGTCCTCCGGCCCCAGACCGAGAGCGTCAGCGCCAAGGTACACGCCAGGACCGCCGTGGCGGCGACGACCAATATGGAGCCGGCCAGGGTCACCGGATCGATCCCACCGAAGAGCGTGGCCAGCGCCAGGACCGGCATGGCGCAGACGATCACTCCCAGGACCGGGATCAGCCGCGAGGCCAGCTTGCCCAACACGATCTCCGACGAAGACAAATCGGTGGCGAAGAGCAGCTCTAGGTTGCCCCGCGCTTTATCGTTGCAGATCGACCCGGCCGTCGCCGAGGGCGCCGAGAGGGCGATCAGGCCCAGCAGCACCGAGATCATCACCATGTAGAAGTGCTGGCCCAGTTCGGCCTGCTGATCGAAAGTCTGCAACCCGCTCGCCTGGGTGATGTCTGAGTTCGACCAGACAATCGCCAACCCGATGAAGATCATCACGACGATCAACGAACGAGTCGCGTAGAGTTGCCAGCGCCGAGTCGCGGCGATCCACTCATATGCAAACACCGGCCCCGTCCCGATCCGCAGAGCCATCACGACACCTCCTGAACGAACGCGTGCTTGAACCGTCGATATCATAGCGGCCACGAGCGTCCATCTTCCAGGGGTTGCAAGAGGTCGTCGATCAAACCACCGGGTCGACGGGGGCCTCCGGCCGGACGGGGAAACTCGACGACCGGCCTGAGAATCGGAAGAGCCGCGCGTCGATCCATGAGATCGGGTCGTCGACGCGACCTAGGCATCGATTGAAAATCAATAACGTGCAGCCATAAAAAACCACAGCCATCATGAGATGGAATGTGATCGAGAAGTAGGCTCCATAGACCGCTTCCTCGTCGTATCGACTCAGATGGTCCCAATTGAGCTTGATCGCGTCCGTGAATGACCCGGTCCCCCAAAAGGGACTGATGCATGCGACTTGCGGGCCGAAGTTCCCCGAGCTGCGACCCAACAAGGTGAAGGCGATCGGGATCGAGGCGACGGCCACGATCAGGTAGATCGCAACGGCCGACCCGGCAGCGATCCCCATCCGACGGATCCCGGTCGCCAACAGCAGGCCGAGACCGGTCGTCGAGGCGCCAAATGCCAGGATCATCAAGGCGAGCAAGCCGACCTGGAAGTAAAATTCAAGAGGCCTGAGCAAGATGAACAAAATCGCGAGAAACACAAGGACGGTCAACAAGCGTTTCAGTCGCTCGGACTTCAATCGACGGACCGCCCATCGCACGAGCCCGACGAACCGTTGGGCGCTCATCACGATCAGGGCCAGGCCGATGAACATGAGCGGCCCCGCCTTGGCGAGGCAGGCCGCCCCAACCGGGACGATGGCCAGCAGTGGGACAATCCGGTAGTTGGACCACCATTTGGCCCAGACGATCGCGCGGGTCGGCAACGGCGTGGTCAGTAGGACATCCAGGCTACCGCGTCGGCGCTCCTCGGCCAAGCTCGTCGCCGACGTCACACAGACCAGTAACATTCCTATGAGGATCTGGATCGCGTTGATCATTGGGATGTCTTGGTGGGGCGAGCCGAACAGGATCGATAGGATCGAGGCCCCCACGATCGTCACCGCGTAGAGGCTCCAGATGGCCCGACCCCAATGCGAAGGAGCCTTGTGGTGTCGCTCACGCCAGAGCACCGGGTTTTGGTCCAAGCTTACCGGGCCACCCAGGCTGAAGAGTGCAGTGATCCCCCCAGCCATCGCGTTGTGTCGTCGACCCAACCAGTCGAACCATCCTTTGAAGAAGGCGCGACGCGAGCGCGGGCTCGTTGCCCTGACCGATCCGAGATCCGCCAGGACCCGCGTTCGGACGGTCCGGATCGAGAGCACGATCAACCCCAGAGAGGCGAATAAAGCAATGCCGCAATAAGTGAGATAAGCTTGGAGCCCGAGCGATCGGGCGAACGGCAGCGATTCGACCGGCGCAATCAGCATGACGATCGGGTTCAGCACGGTCAGTCCATAGGTGATCGGGTCGACCAGTCCCGGCCCCGGGACCACCCCTTGGATCTTGGTCCAGATCGGCCACGCCAGCAGGAGCAGGACCCCAATAGTGTACGTAGCCATCAGGACCTCGTGCGTCTTTCGCCCCCAGACCGACAAGGTCAGAGCCAGGCTACAGCCGAAGATGGCCGAGGTGGCCACCGCGAGGAGCGCCCCGATCATCAGGTTGGGATCAACGCCGCCGAAAGTGGTGACGATCGCCAACACCGGCGTCGCGCAGGCGACCGTGCCCAGGACCGGGATCAGCCGGGTCGCCAGCCGCCCCAGGATGACCTCGGTGGCGGAGAGGTCGGTGGTGAAGATCAAGGCGAGGTTGCCCCGGACCTTGTCATTGCAGATCGCCCCGGCGGTGGCCGCCGGCGCTGAGAGGGCCACCAACACGAAGAGCGTCAGGATCGTCACGAGGTAGAACCGCGACCCGATCTGCGTCAGGTCTTCGAGCAGGAGCGTTCCGCGCTCGAAGCGGGGCTGCTCCCGAGAGGCTGCGTCCCAGCCCAAGAACAAAGCCGCCAGCAGGCAAATGACGACGAAGACGCGCATCGCGTAGCCCTGCCAACGCCGCGAACGCGTCCGCCATTCGTAGGCGAAGACCGGACCGGGGCCGAACCGTAAGGCCATCGTATCGCTCCTCGATAGATCACAGATGTTCTTATGAATCAGAAATCAGAGCGGATCCCTATCAGGCCGCTGCGGACCGCACGCGTGGAACGTCCCGAGAGCCCAAACGTCGGAGCGGGTCGTCGATCCGGCCCAGACAATGATTGAAGCTCAGCAGGGTCAGGCCCAGCAAGACGGCTGACCCGAGACCGAAAAGGACGATCGGGAGAAACGCTGTCGACGGAGAATCGCCGTAGTAATGATACTGAGCCACACTGGCCAACTGGCCGACGCCGAGTGGCGGGCTGAGCCACACGAGTTGCTGACTCCAAGAATCGCTGTTGAGGCTCGTTACGGTCGGCCAGACGATCGCGATCACGAGGTAACTCGCCACACTCAAGGCCGCGGCGTGATCGAGCCGTGGGGTCCAGGTGGCGATCATCAGACCGAGGCTGGTCAGGCCCGCCCCGTAAGCGAAGATCATCAGTCCCATCAAAAACGTCGACCAGATCTCCGTCTCGGGACCGCCGGCAAGGATCGAGACGAGCATCACGAGGACGGCCGAGCCACCCAAGGCCAGCCCCAGACGGATCGATCGTCGCCATCGCGGGGCGGCGTGCCAAGCGATCGAGAGGCCGATTCCAACGAGGATGATCAAGTAGAACGTCGGGACGATCATGATCTTCGTCCCGACCCCGTCTCGAGAAGACGCCCCCGCCGCCAAAGTGATCAAGACCGGCGAGAGGGACAACAGCGGGACGATCCGAAACGTCGACCACCACTTGGCCCAGACGATCCGGGCCGTCGACAACGGCGTGGTCAACAGCACGTCCAAGCTCCCGCGCTGACGCTCCTCGGCTAGGCTCGTCGCCGACGTGACACTCAGCAACAGAAATGCTGTGAAAACCTGCAGTATATTTAAATTCATCGCTACATTCCCACCCCACGATGGGAAGGAGAGGAGCGGCTCGAAGGGCTGGACGAAGCTGCCGATCACCAGGATGCTGAACCCGCCGACGATCAGGATGTAGGCCCCCCAGATCGCCATCGACCATCGCGACGGTGCCTTGCGATGCAGTTCACGCCAGAGGACCGGGTTGCGGTCCAACGTCGGTACCGGAAGGAAACCCCAAGCTTTCATCACGAGTCGCGGTATCTTAGCCAACCCGCGCATCATCACGCCGGCGAACCGGACGAGACCCTTCTCGCGTTTGACGCCCTGGGAGAGATGCGCGATCGCCACGCGCCGGACACTCCAGATCGAGAGCAGGACCAATGACACCGACATGCCCAAGCCGAGGCCGGCAAACGCCCAATAGCCCCCGAAGCCGATCGTGCTCCGGAAAGTGGGCTCCATAGGCACGAGGACCAAGATGGCCGGGTTGAATCGCAAGAGAGTCCAGGCGACCGAATCGAGACCTCTGATCCCGAGCCAGATCGGCGCCGCCAGCAGATAGAGGATCCCGAAGGCATAGGTCCCCATCAGCACTTCATGTGTCTTGCGTCCCCAAACCGACAGGGCCAAAGCCAGGCAGCAGCCGAAGACCGCGCAGGTGAGCACGACGAGGAAGGCTCCGAAGAGGAACTCCGGGTCGATGCCCCCAAAACTGGTAGTGATCGCCAAGATCGGCACAATACAGGCGATCGTGCCCAGGACCGGGATTAGGCGCGTGGCCAACTTGCCCAAGATCACCTCAGCAGAGGACAGATCGGTGGCGAAGACCAGGGCCAGGTTACCCCGCGCCTTGTCAGTACAGATCGCCCCGGCCGTCGCCGCCGGAGCCGACAGGCCCAGCAACAACAGCAGGCAACAGATCGTGGTCGCATAGAACGTCTGCCCAACCTGAGCCATCTGTGAGATCAGCAGAGTCGAGCCGTCGTCGGGCATCCAGGACGTCCACACCAGGGCCATCGCCGAGAAGAGGATGAGGACGACCAACACGCGGAGAGCATAGCCCTGCCATCGACGGGTTCGGGCGAGCCATTCGTAGGTGAAGACGGGACCGAGACCGAAGCGCATGGGCATGATGAGACTTCCTGAAAACTCACGAAGGTGCGTGACCGATGATGATCAGGATGTTGTGACATGATGCGAAACGATCGCAGGACGGGGAGACCGGTCACCCCTGACGCGTCTCCAATCTCGCTGGAGCGGGTCGTCGATCCGCCCCAGGCAACGGTTGAAGCTCAGTAAGATCAGGCCCAGAAGGACCGCCGCAATGAGGCAATGCGTGAGAACCACCCCAACCAACGTAATGAACGCCTGATCTTCCCATCCGTATATTTCGTTCGCTGATAGAAGCAGAACACCAAAAAAAGGGCTCCAGCAGGCAAGCTGTTCGCCGGCATTCTCTAGAGGCCCGAGGGGATCGCTTTCGAACAGAATCAACATGAGGATGGGCCAGGCGATGCTGCCGAGGAGGTAGAGCGCGACGCTGAGGGCGGAGGCCGCGCCGAGTCGGGGCAACCAGGTGGCGATCAGCAACCCCAGGCTGATCAGCGACGCTCCGGAAGCCAGGATCATCGGGCCGAGCAAGGCCACCATGAACACGTCCGAGGCGGGCGACTCGAGGAGGATCGTCGCCAGCATCCCGAGGATGACCAGGCCACCCAGCCCCAGGCCGATTCGGATCGAGCGCCGCCAGCGTGGAGCCACCCGCCAGGCGACCGCAAGGCCGATCCCGACGATGAGGGTCAGCAGCAGGACCGGGACAGCGGTCCATTGTGCAGTCAGTCCGACGACACGTGAGGAATTGCGCAGGAAGAGGCTCAGCACAACCGGCATGATCGCCAGCAGCGGGACGATTCGGTAGCTGGCCCACCACTTGGCCCAGACGATCCGCGCCGTCGACAACGGGGTCGCCATCAACACGTCCAGGCTGCCTCGCTGACGCTCCTCGGCCAAGCCCGTCGCCGACGTCGCGCTCAACAGCAGAAACGCCGCGAAGATCTGCAGCCCATTGATGATCGGACCATTGATCTCTCCCCAGCGGAAGAACCTTCCCGGTCCGCGCGGCTGGAGGATGCTGACGATCGCCCACGCGGTCAAGGTCCCGACCACCACGATGTAGAGGCCCCAGATGATCATGGTCCAACGCGAGGGCGCCTTGCGATGCAGCTCGCGCCAGAGCACTGGGTTGCGGTCCAATGTCGGAGTCGGGAGGAAACCCCAGGCCAGGAACACGAACCGGGGGATCGCCGCCAACCCACGACCCAACTTCCGGACGAGCCGGCGAATCCTCCCCTGGCGGAGCGACCGCGCCTTCTCGGAGAGATGCGCGATCGCCACCGACCGAACGCTCACGATCGACAGCACCACCAGCGCGATCGATGCCCCCAGACCGATCGCCACGAAAATCAGGTCGGTCAGGAGTCCCGACCACCCGTAAACGTTGCCCGGCTCGACGGGCAGGATAACTAAGATCACTGGGTTAAGCAGATAAAGGATCCACCCGACATCGCCGACCCCGAAGATCGAGAACCAGATTGGCGCGGCCAGCAAGTAGAGGATCCCGAAGGCATAGGTCCCCATCAAGACTTCATGCGTCTTGCGACCCCAGACCGATAGGGCCAGAGCCAGGCAGCAGCCGAAAACCGCGCAGGTCGCGACCACTAATAACGAGCCGAAGACGAATTCGGGATCGACCCCGCCGAAGCTGATGGTGATGGCCAGGACCGGCGTGATGCAGGCGACCGTGCCCAGGACCGGGATCAAGCGCGTGGCGAGCTTGCCCAAGATCACCTCGGCGGAGGACAGATCGGTAGCAAAAACTAGGGCCAGGTTGCCCCGCGCTTTGTCGATGCAGATCGCTCCGGCCGTCGCCGCCGGAGCCGACAGGCCCACCACCGCCAAAAGGCTAAGGATTGTGGCGATGTAGAGTCCACGCCCGATCTCGGCGATCTGCGAGATCAGGAGGGTCTGCTGGCTCGCCGCCGTCGAGGTGGACCAGGCCAGGGCAATCGCCACGAAGACGCCGAACACGACCAACGCGCGGAGAGCATACCCTTGCCAGCGACGGGTCCGGGAGATCCACTCGTAGACGAAAACCGGACCTGGGCCGAACCGCAAAGCCATCGCGATGTCTCCTCAGATGAGATCGGTATCGTGAACCTCGAACCGATTTGCCGGATTGTTGTGTTACCGATCTCGAGAGACGGTCGCGGGGGGCACCTTCGGCCGGAACGGGTCGTCGATCCGGCCCAGCCAACGGTTGAAGCCCAGGAGGGTCCGGCTCGGACCGTGGCCATGCCAGCACGGAGCGGAGGATCCCGTTGGCGTCGGTCCTCAGCAGAACTTCATACGTCTTACATCTTCAAGCCGACAGGGCGAGCACCATACTGTAGCCGGGCCCATGACCGGGATCAGTCGCGGAGCCCGCTCGCCCAGCACGATCTCGACGACGGATGAGTCGGTGGCGAAGCGCACTTCGAGGTGCTCCCACGCCTTCTCGTCGCAGATCGCCCCGTCGGTGATCGCCGGGACCGACAATCCGAGCAGGGCTGGCAAGGCGTAGTTCGTGGACCCGCGACCGAGGTCGGCCATCTGCCAACTCAGGAGGTCTGTCCCTCGACGGGTGTATGGTGTGGAAAACCAGACCAGGTCCAGTGCAATGAGGACGGTAGCGACGATGACCGCGCGAAGAGCGCAGCCCTGCCATCGGTGCGTCCGGGCGATCGACTCGTGCGCGAAGACGGGGCCGAACCGGGGAGCCATGGTGGAGTTCCCCTTCGACGTTGGGAGGCCCGATCCCAGTCTGGGATCGGGGTTCGTTCAGGGATGGTCTCACTACGGACTTCGGCCAAGAGCGTGATTTCTTAACGATTCCGATCAAATTTTCATCGGAAACGCGGCGAGGGCTCAGGCCGAGACCTGGCGGAGCCCGTTGAGGATCGCCTGGTGCAGGGCACCGTTGGTGGCGCATACGCCTCGGTTCTGTTCCAGGGCACGGCCATATCGGAAGTCGAGCGGCTTGCCGTCGAGGTCGGTGATGGTCCCGCCGGCCTCCTGGACGACGATCAGGCCGGCGGCCTGATCCCAGATCTTTTCCTTGTAGTCGGGCCGTTTAGGCGAGATCAGTCGGAGCAGCACATCGCCCTGACCGGCGGCCAGGACGGCGTACTTGGCCTGGCTGTCCATACGGACCGGCTCGGCGGCATTGCCGAGGGCCTGGGCCAACTCGTCGATCTTGTCGGCGTCGGTGTGTCCCGACTCCATCGAGCGGAGCAGGCGTGCCCGGGCCGGATCGTCGATGGGGGAGACCTTCAAGGGTTGACCTTCGAGCCCCGAGGTGTCGAGGGGGGCATGGAAGGCCCCTTGACCGGCGACGGCCCAGGCGACCGAGCCGTCACCGCCGACCTTAGGCTCGGCGGCACGTTCGAGGTTCGGGCACCCCAGGGCTCCCAAGACGACGCGGCCGTCCTCGATGAGGGCCAGGGCGACGGCATACTGATCGCCCCGGAGGAATCCCTTGGTGCCGTCGATGGGGTCGAGTGTCCAGAACCTCGAGGTCGGCTGGGCGCCGCCGCGATCGATCCAGTCGCAGATGGTCGCCTCGCTGGCCTCGGGGTGGAACGCGGCAACGAATTGGGCGACCTGCTGACGGACCTCGGCCTGATCGCCTCGGAGCTCGGCGGCATCCTCCTCGGCCACGAGTACGGCATCGGGCAGGGCCTCGGCCAGGCGTTGCGCGACGAGGGCCTGCACAGCGAAGTCGGCCACGGTCACCGGCGACTTATCGTCCTTGGTCAGCGCCGGCGAGACCATCTCGGCCTGGACCTTGGCGGCCAGTCGGGCGGCTTCACGGACAGCGCGGACGGCCAGGGCGAGTTCGGATTCCGTTGGGCTCATGGTGCGAGGCTCCGAGTCCGGGGAGGCCGGTGGCAGGGTTGAAATGCGTCGAGGGTCGTCGAAGATGGGTTATGCGGGCCCCATCCGTACTTAGCCTTCAGGATGAGGGAATCTGACTGGTGGAGTCGTCAGGATCCTCGACCCAATTGAGGGACTCGCGGAAGTAGTCGAGGGTTTTGCCGAGCCCCTCGGCCCGATCGACCTGAGGCTCCCAGCCGAGCAGTTCGCGGGCGCGGGTGATGTCGGGACGTCGACGCTTGGGATCGTCCTGCGGCAACGGGTGATAGGAGATCGTCGAGGGCGAGTCGGGGACGAGATCGAGGATCTCCTGGGCCAGTTGGGCGACGGTGATCTCGGAGGGGTTGCCCAGGTTGACCGGCTCGGAGAAGTCGGCGTAGAGCAGGCGATAGATCCCATCGACGAGGTCGGTGACGTAGCAGAAGCTCCGGGTCTGGCTACCGTCGCCAAAGATCGAGAGTGGTTCGCCTCGGAGCACTTGACCCATGAAGGCGGGCAGGACTCGGCCGTCGTTGAGCCGCATCCGAGGCCCATAGGTGTTGAAGATCCGGACGATCCGGGTCTTGACCCCGTGATAGCGGTGGTAGGCCATGGTGATGGCCTCGGCGAACCGCTTGGCCTCATCGTAGCAGCCGCGCGGACCGATCGGGTTAACGTGGCCCCAATAGTCCTCGCGCTGGGGATGGACCTCGGGATCGCCGTAGACCTCCGAGGTGCTGGCCAGCAGGAACCGAGCATCGTGCGCCTTGGCCAAGCCCAGCGCATTATGCGTGCCCAGCGAGCCGACCTTGAGGGTCGGAATCGGGTGCCGGAGGTAGTCGACCGGGCTGGCCGGGCTGGCGAAGTGGAGCACGTTGTCGACACGTCCATCGACGCGCAATGGCTCAGAGATGTTGTGCTGCCGAAAGGCGAACCGCTCGCGTCCGAGCAGGTGACGGATATTGCGCTGGTGCCCGGTCAGCAGGTTGTCGACGCAGAGCACCTCATGGCCTTCGGCCAGGAGCCGCTCGCAGAGATGGGAGCCAACGAAACCCGCGCCCCCCGTGACGACCGTCCTCTCAGCCACAACGTCCCCTCCTGCCGATCCCAAGACCCGGGCGCGACGCAACGGGTGATCCCTCAACGTGTCGGCGTCGGAACCGCCCGAAGATCGGTCCCGCCTGGCCCAATGCGATGCTGGTCCGGATGTGACGGACACCGATCAAAGCATTGTGGGTGGGTATACCGCATCGGGGCCCTGTTGGCGAGGGCTTCCCGGGTCACTTCAATTGTTCGACGCCCCGTGCTGTCGTCGGGCCACTCAAGTCAGCTTCGAAGCCGACTCGAGCAGGTCGGCCATCGTGTACCGACCGGCTGAACGTCCGACTAGTCCGCGGGCCGCCTCCAAAGCGCCTCGGGCGAACCCGTCGCGGTTGGTGGCCCGGTGGGTCAGCTCGAGCACGTCGCCGTCGAGCCCAAAGACAACAGTGTGTTCGCCCGGGTTGTCGCCGCAACGCAGCGCGTGGATCCCGATCTGGTCACGGGGCCTCGGCCCGGTCCGGCCTCGACGCCCATGCACCAAAGCAGAGGACGAATCGTCGGGATCATTGTCGAGTTCCAAGGCCAGTGCCTCGGCAACGACCTGGGCCAGGCGGAGAGCCGTGCCGCTGGGCGCGTCCTGCTTGCGGTTGTGGTGACGCTCGATAATCTCGACGTCGGCCTGCCCCTGGAGGGCTGTGGCCGCCTCGGCAACCAATCGAAAGAGCAGGTGAACGGCGCGGTTGGTGTTCGGTGCCCAGAGGACCGGGATGCTCTGGGCCGCGTCATCCAGCCATTGATGGTCCTCCGGGGTCAGCCCGGTGGTGCCAACCACCAGAGGGCGGCCCAGCCGTGCGCAGAGCGGCGCGAGGGTTCGGACCGTCTCGGGCGCGGAAAAGTCGATGACCGCATCGACCTCGGCCAACGCTTCCGGCATACCCGAGTCGACCAAGCACACACCCATCTCAGGCCGACCGACTAACGGTCCGGTGTCGAGGCCCAGACGCGGACTGCCGGGCCGACCCAGCGCCGACCCAAGGGCGAACCGTGCATCGTCTAGGACCAGTTGGACCAGCCGAGTCCCCATGCGACCGGGCACGCCAGCGACGGCCACCCGGGTCACGCCAGCGGGCGTGGGTTGTGGATCGGTCACGATCGGCCCTCGCCGTCGACCTCGGGGGTCGAGTAGAGGGCGATGGTCCGGAGGATGTCCTCGACGTTGTTAGCGACGACGACGGGCCGATTGGCGTAACTGGCTCGCTTGACCCCACGACGGCCCAGGACCTGTTCGAACTGGTCAGAATCACCGCTATGATAGGCCACCGTAGCTGTCGGATCCTTGAGCTGGTGCCCGGTCAGGATGCAAACGACACGGTCACCAGCGGCGATGACGCCATCCTGTCGGAGCTTGCGGGCCCCGGCGACGCTGGCGGCGCTGGCCGGCTCGCAACCCAGACCGCCGGCGCCGACCTGGGCCTTGGCATCCATGATCTCTTGGTCGGAGACCTCGGCCACAACACCGTCGGTGAAATCCAGCGCCCGGAGGCACTTCTTGAGGTTGACCGGCCGGTTGATCTCAATGGCCGAGGCGATCGTGGAAGCCCGGATGGCCTGGGAGTCGAGTTGGTCGTAATAGGCCTGGGTGGCGACCATGTCGGGCAGACCATTGCACCAGGTCAATCCGTGAGCATGGACCAGACGCTCCAAAGTATGGGCACCGGCGGCGTTGATGACCGCCAGGCGCGGCACCCGATCGATCAGGCCGAGGTGCTCCAACTCGATCAAGGCCTTGCCGAAGGAGCTGGAGTTGCCCAAATTGCCGCCCGGCACAACGATCCAATCGGGCATCTCCCAACGGAGCCCTTCCAGGATCCGATAGATGATCGACTTCTGCCCTTCCAGCCGGAACGGGTTGACCGAATTCATTAAATAAATACCCAGCCGGCTGGCGACCTGCCGGACGCGCTGCATGGCGTCATCGAAGTCGCCGACGATCTGGATGGTCAACGCACCATGGTCGAGGGCCTGGGCCAGTTTCCCGTAAGCGATCTTGCCCGAACCGACGAAAATGATGGCCTTGAAGTCGTAGGTCGTGGCCGAGCAGTAGACGGCTAGGGCAGCCGAAGTGTTACCCGTACTGGCGCAAGCAACCCGACGCGCACCGATCATCCGCGCGTGAGTGAACGCGGCGGTCATCCCATTGTCTTTGAAACTTCCCGAAGGATTCATCCCCTCATATTGGAGGTGAAACCGCCCGGGGGTCAGTCCGACATAGCCGGCCAACGTGTCGGCGCGTTGCAGGAGGGTCTGGCCCTCGCCGATGGTGACGATCGTTTCACTCGGTGCGAAGGGGAGCAGTTCACGGAAACGCCAGACGCCCGAGAAATTCAGTGGGTCGTGCCGTGATTGCCATTTGGTGTCGAAGTCGCTCAGTCGCGACGGCACGTCCAGGCGATCCCAGCGATAGACCACGTCGATCAGATCGCCGCAGTTGGGGCAGCCGAAGTGGGCCTCTTCCACGCCGAAGGTGGCGCGACAGGCCGGATTGATGCATTGCTGGAAGGCCAGGTCGGTGTCGGTCCGCGACCGTCCCTCGATGACCGCACTCATGGGTCGCCTCGCGTCTCGTTCAGGGACACTGTCCGGTCAGGGAGCCCATCGGTCAGACCGCTCGATCGGCTTGAGCATCACGAAGGGCCTTGCTCACCCATTCGATCACAACGGCTTTTGACAACACGTCACAACCCCTACCGTGTGACCACCCACGATGTCGGGTCGACGCGCCCGTGGCGTAATCACGCCCCTGCCAAGTATAGGGCCTGGGCCCCTTCGCTCCGAGACCTTCTGAGTAGGACGCGGGCCTTCGAGGGCCTCGTGCGTCCTAGAACACGAGGTGTGGCAGCGGATCGGCCCCGTTCTTGCGCCGATCCCGTTGTGATCGACATGGGCTCACGTTGCAGGCAGGCTTCGGGGAGTAGACGCATTGTTCAGGGCCTTACCCCGAAAAGACTCGGCCGGCGAGGCCGACACCCCTTGACCCCAGGTCGCCGCAGACTACAGAAACATTCGTTCGTGCCTGATGAACATGTCCGCCTGATCCTCGACACCACATGTCAATCTCGATGACCCAGTCCGCCCCGGTCGGACGCCGATCGCGGGTTCGGAGGGGGACCATGGAGTGAGCAATTGATGGCCGAAGCCAGAGCCAAGAGCACCTCGACGCGTCGCAAGTCCAACGCCGCCCCGGCCACGACCTCTCCCCCGAGATCGGCCGCGACGCCGCTCGTCTCCAACGATTCCAAGATTCGCCAGACCGCCGAACTCCTCAAGCAGCTCTCCGATCCCACCCGGCTCTTCATGCTCATGCTCCTCTCCGAACAGGAGCGGAACGTCACCGAGCTATGTGCCGAACTCGGATCGCAGAGCCAGCCGGCGGTCAGCCATCATCTCTCATTGCTCCGGCACGGCCGCCTGATCGAGCCGAGGCGTCAGGGCAAACACAACATTTACCACCTGACCGAAAACGGCCGGCAACTCTCGGGGATCGTCCAAGAGATCATGGTCCCGCCCCGCTCGTGAATCAGGAGCTGACCCCATCATCCACGATGACCCAAGGTCCAAGGCTATGTCGCGTTGGAACCAACCGGATCGTCCCTGACGCCCGGGATCTCCGTCAGCGGAGCTCGGCCAGGAGCGGTCGGATGTACTCTACGCCGGCTCGGATGTCGCGGATCCGCCCGTCCTGGTCACCGACCTCACGCTCGATGAAGAGCGGCCCTCGATAGCCGATCCCCCGCAGCACTTTCAGGAAGGCCGGGAGGTCGACTTCCCCCTGGCCCAGGGGGACTTCCTGGCCCCACTGACCCGGCTCGGTCGGCCGCTTGGCATCCTTCAAATGCACGCTCCGGATTCGTGAGCCCAGCACCCGAACCGCCTCGATTGGGTCGCCCATGTCGTAGAGCAGCATGTTGGCCGGGTCGAAGTTGACCATCAGGGACGGCTCGGCCAACTGGTCCAGGGTGTGTTTGAGCATCAGGGCCGTCTCTTGACCGGTCTCGAAGGCCACCGTCACCCCGTACTCTCGGGCCATTTTGGCGATACGAATGAGCGTCTCAAGAAAGGCGGGACGATCCGGATCGGTCGGCTGTGGGATGAACCCGGCATGAAACATCAGGTCGGTGAGCCCCAGGGCCCGGGTGCGCTTGAGGCCCCAAGTCAGCCGCTCCAACCGCGCATCGCGGGTCTCGGGGTCGCCGAAGCCGCCGGTCTTCTTGATCGTCTCGGGCGTCGTGTAATCTTCCCCTTCAAAGCCGAGCATCGCTCCGCGGAGGCTCAAGCCCGAGGCGAGGGCCTTCTCGGGCATCGCCTCGCCCTCATCCCAACTGGCATGGTGCGGATCGCCACAGGCGATCTGGACTGCTTCGACGCCCAGGCGATCGGTCAGGTTCTTCAACTCATCGATGCTCTGAACCTGTAGGCTCCAAGAACAGACACCGATGGTCAATGGGGCGACGGATTCCGATGCGACGGCAGGCATGGTGCGATCGACTCCGGAGTAGACGGGGAGATCGGAGAACGGGTTGTGGCGACCCGATCCACGGCGATACGCGCCGCGAGAGGCTCTCGAAGGCCCCATCATATCCCCTGGGACCGCGACGGTCGAACCGATGACCGCCGCGCCTTCCACGAAGCCAACCAAGAACATCCAACGCAAGTCTGTTTCTAGAGAACTTCAAACCGACCAACACTTAACACATACGCCAACGTCGACAAGTCCAACTTAGGTTGAGCCGTGGGCTGGGCGGATCCGTCGGGGGGCGACAAGGACCGGTTGCTCGACATCGGCGTCGGCACGCGTAGGCTCGGACCGAGGCACCTCGGCCACGTGATGGGGATCGGTCTCGATATGGCCGTTGGCTCGACCGTTTCGAGGAGGCTCGTCGTCCGCCTCGAGGTCGTCGTCCTCATCGCGCTTCAGGCACTCACCCTGATTCAGGGCGGCCTTGGCGTCGAGCACGAGACTGAAGAGCGTGGGGATCAGTACGAGCGTGAAGAGGGTCGAGACGACCAGGCCGCCGAGCATCACGCTACCCAATCCGCGATACAGCTCGCTGCCGGCGCCTGGGAAGAGGACCAACGGGAGCAGGCCCAGCACCGTTGTGGCTGTCGTCATAAAGATCGGCCGGATCCGTGTTCGCACGCTCTCGAGGATCGCCTCCCGGTGCCCGACGCCCTCCTCACGGATCAACTGTAACGAGCGGTGCACGATCAGGATCGCGTTGTTGACCACCGTGCCGATCAAGATCACGAAGCCCAGCATTGTTAAGACATCGAGCGGCTGTAGCACATAGAGGTTTAGCGCAGCCAGCCCGAGGAACCCGCCGACGGCCCCTAGCGGGACGCTGAAGATGATCACCAAGGGGTAGGTCCAAGCTTCAAACAGGGCCGCCATGAGCAGATAGGTCACCAGCAGCGCCAGCAGGAGGTTGAACCAGAGCGCCGTCCAGGTGTCCTGGAGCTTGTCGGCGGTGCCGGCCAGTCGGACTTTGTAGGGCGGATCGAGTTGTCCCTCGGCCCGCATCGGCGTGAGGATTTCGGCCTCGATCCGGGCCATCGCCTCCTCTAAAGCGACTTGGGGCGGCGGGGTGACCTGGATCGTGATGGCCCGCTCGCGTTCACGGTGGTTGATCTGCTCGGGCCCGCTGGATAATCGGATCTCGGCCAAAGACGAGAGCGGGATCAATTGGCCTTCGGGCGTGGCCACAGGCAAGGTCCCCAGATCCTGGGTCCGCTCGGCGAACCTCGTCTCACCCAAGATTGTCATGTCAATCTTTTGGCCGTTCAGGTAGTAATCGCCAGAGTAGGCCCCATCGATCAGGGCGTCGACGGCATAGCCGAGATCGGTAGCGTTGACGCCCATTTCAGTCGACTGTTCCCATTTAGGGAGGACATGCATTTCAGGCGTCGCCAAGTCGAGGCTGGGAACCGGCCGCGCCTGGACATCGTCGATCATCTGGTTGACCTGGCCGAGCACACGGCGACCAAGGGCGACCAGCCGATTCAGGTCGGGCCCAGAGATCTCGACGTCGATCGAACGGCCGGCGCCCAGTCCGCGCTCGAAGAGACTCGACTGGTTGGCTATGGCGATCATGCCCGGCTCCTTCGCCCCAACCTCGCGGACCAGCGGGATCAGTTCGCCAGCGCGGAGCGGGTCGACGCAGCGTAACCCCATGAACAACGACTTGCCCCGTGCCACGTAGAAGAAATCCTTGATCCCCGGGTAACGGTCGTCGGCCGGTTCCCCGGTGTACGGGTCGATGTCCCAGTAGGGTTTCAGCTCTTGAGCGATCCGATCGCCGATCTCGCTGAGTTCGTCGACGTTGTAGCCCGGCGGCGGCAGCAGGATGCCGAAGACCAAGTTTCGGTTGCCGTTGGGGAGATACTCGGCCTTTGGCATCAACCAGAGCGTCCCACCGACCGATGCGCCAACGAACACCACGACGGCCACCAGGCGCAGTAGGATCGAGCGTTGCAGCCAGGCGTTGAGGCCAACGACCGACTCGATGAAGCCGCGGCCGATCGCATCGGCCAGGGCGATCGGTCCCCAACCGCGTCGCGTGGCCTCCGCGTCGTCCCCCCCGCCGACGCGACTGTGCGTGCGGCGATCAGGGTGAGCGTTAGCGACTCGGCGGTCGCGCCGGAAGATTAGGCTCGAGAAGGTTGGGATGACCGTCACCGAGACGAGCAAAGACAAGCTGACCGCGGCGCTGATGGCTAGGGCGATGTCGCGGAAGAGCTGACCGGCCTGCTCCTCGACGAAGACGACCGGGATGAACACGGCCAAAGTCGTGAGGGTCGAAGCGACGATCGCCCCCCAGACCTCGATCGCCCCCCGGACCGCCGCACGCACGATCGAGTCGCCGGCACGGAAGTGACGCTCGATGTTCTCCAGGACGACCACCGCGTTGTCCACCAGCATCCCGACGGCAAAGGCCAGACCGGCCAAGCTGATCACGTTCAAGGAGCGCCCTAGGGCGTTGAGGATCAAGAACGTGCCGATGATGCTGATTGGGATCGCCAGGGCGATTACCAGAGTGAACCGACCGCTCCGCAGGAACGTCAGGAGCACGGCGATCGTCAAGGAACCGCCGACCAAGATGTTCTGCCAGACCAGACCGATGGCCGAGTTGATGTAGTCGGTCTCGTCGGAGACCTGATTGAGCTGGAGGCCTTGCTCAGCGAGGACGCCAGCATTGAGTTCGGCGTTGGCCACCTTGAGGCCGCGCATGACCTCCAGGACGTTGGATCCGGTCTCGCGCTGAACGCTGATGGCCATCCGAACCATACCGTAGCGTCGGACGACCCCGTCAGGCTTCTTGTAGCCGTATTGGACCTTCGCGACGTCGCGGACATAGATCGGGATGCCGTCGCGGGTGGCGATGATCGTGCCGCCGATCTCGTCGAGGTCTTCGTACTCGCCGAGGGTCCGGATCACCCATCGCCGTTTGCCTTCCCAGATGTCACCTGCGGAGGTGTCGCGATTGCGGGCTTGCAGCGCGGAACGAACGTCGTTGAGCGTCAGTTCGCGTGCGGCCAATCGTTGAGGATCGAGGATGACCTGGACCTCGATCTCGCGACCGCCGAAGACATTGGCGTTGGAGACGCCGGTGACACGCTCGAACCGTGCTTCGATGATGTCCTCGGCGAACTTGCGGAGCTTCGAAACATCGACCGATTCGGGCAGCGCGTCGGAGATTTCCGGGGCCCGCTCGGCGAGGTCGAGCAGGCGTCGCATCTTCAGGTCGGGATTGGTCGTCTGGATGACATAGTCCAGATCCCCGGCCCGCTCGGGATAGGTCCGGCCCAGTTGCTCCAGGATCGCGTCATCGGGCAAGCGCGGAGCCAGAATGAAGAAGGCAATCGGACGATCGGTCAAGTTCGAGGTTGCCACGACGGGTTTGTCGGCGTCGACCGGATATTCGCGGACCTGCTGGAGCCGACTCTCGACCTTCAGCAGCGCCTCGGCCATATCGGTGCCGACGGCGAACTCCAGGGTGACCGAGCCGGCGCCATCGGTCGCCTCGCTCGACATCTTCGTAACGCCCTCAACGCTCTTGAGATACTCCTCCTGCTCCTGCACGATCTGCCGCTCGACCTCCTGCGGACTCGCCCCGCGCCAGAGGGTCTCCACGGTGATCGTCGGCGTCTCGACCTCAGGCGTCAGTTGGATCGGCATCCGAAATGCTGCGATGACCCCGAACAGGCCGACCAACAAGACGCCCACGGTCACCTTGACCGGACTGCGAACGGCGGATTCGATCGGATGCATCATCAAACCTGGAGGTGAGGGCGGGAGGGCGAGGTCAAACGGGGGCAGGCAGTCCGCATCGTCGACGGAGCATCAATTGTAGTCGAGTTGGGGTCCTCGAGCAGCAAGGGCCCGAGACATCTTCGGTCTATGGCTCCTCCCTTTGATGAAAGGAGGCGACAGGCGTCGAATGACTGTGCCATCGCGATCACCGAGCGTCACCTTCGGCCTGGTGCCGAATCCAGCATGGCCGATGCGATGCGGTCGCATGACGCGCTCTTCGGGAGACTTGGAGGCGGTCAGGGCGTCGAGGCCCCGTTGGAGATCAGGGATGCCGCAGCGTCACGGTCTCCCGGTATGAGCAATTCGTTGACGTCGAAGGTCCGGCTGATCCGGACCTCGGCGCCTGGCCGGAGCCGCTCGTTGCCTCGGACGACGACCAATTGGTCGGGCTCGACGTCACCGTCGACCTCGATCCAACCGCGATAAGCGATCCCCGCCTCAATCGGCACGGCCCGCACACGGCCGACCAGTTCGGGACGTCCGGCCGAGCCGTCCAGATCCTCAACCACGAACAGCGAAGCATCGCCCCCTTGAATGACCAGGGCGTCCTTGGGGACTAGAACGGCCCCCCGTCGAGGACCGACTGGCAGCATGGCGCGGGCAAACTGGCCGGCCTTGATCAACGGGCCGTCCTCGTCGTGCGGATTGGTGATCCGGACGATCACCGGGAAGCTCCGAGACCGGGGGTCGGCCTCAGGTACGATCGCCACCAAGGTCCCCTCAAAGACGTAATCGATCAGCGCCGGCAGCACGACCCGGACCGATGAGCCAAGTTGGAGCGCGACCTCGTCGTCCTCGGGCACAGCCACACGGACATCGACGGTATCCAGGTCGGCGATCGTGGCCACGGCCCCGCCTTTGCTGACCCATTGGCCCATTTGAGTCTGCTCGCGCACGACGTAGCCGGCGAAAGGCGCGCGGATAGTGTGCTGGGCGATCTCGTCCTCGAGCTGGCGGATCGTCTCTTTCTGGACGAGGACCTGGGCGCGGGCCCGCTCGATCTGCTCGAGACGGGGGCCTTGGCGGGCCAGTTCCAGCAGCGCTTCGGCCTCGCGCTCCTCCTGCTCGGCTTGAGCGGTCGCCACCCGTGCGTCCTCTAATTCCTGAGGACTGACCTTCGCGCTGGCGAAGAGGCTACGCGCCCGCAAGTATCGGCTCTGGGCAGCCTCGCGGGCCGCCTGGGTGCGTCGATACCGGGCTTCGACCTGAACGATCTCCTCGGGGCGTGATCCGTTCTCCAGCTCGGCCAGTTCCTGACGACGCACATTCAATTCGGCTTGGGCGACAGACCGCTGGATCTCCAAGCGGGTCGTCCGGAGCCGGGCCAGGACTGCTCCTTGCTCGACCCGATCGCCCTGCTCGACCTCGAAGGCCACAACTCGTTCCTCGACCGTCGATCCAACCTGGCTGATCCGGAGCGGGTAGACTGTGCCCACGAACGGCCGACCGGTCGCCACGTCGCGCTGGATCACCGGGGCGACCGCCACTGGGGACGGGCCGCGACCCGGCTGAGCCGTCGCCGGCATCCCCGTGAGAAGGCCCGTTCCGAGAACCAAACTCAATGCCAACCACGACCACCTTGGGCGTATTGACGTCCCGTCCTCTCGGCTGACCAGGACTCCATCAACCCATCGTCTCATCGTCGAACCCTCGACTGGTCGTGTTAGCTCTTGGATCGTTTCAAGGTTGGACCTCGACAACCAGAGCGATCACCCGATCGACTCGCGGTCTCGGTCGATTCCCGAGGCGGTCGGTCCATTGCCTCCGTTCGTTCCGCCGTACCCAATCCGTTCCCTCGGTCTCATTGTATCGTGTCGAGGCGACCCCGGCCTGCTGCCTCTTGGATCGCCGTTGTTTCTCCATCCAAAGCAACGCGACCACGCCGTAATGGCAGGCGTCCTGGAGAGCGATCGGCGTCTCTATCGCACCCCGTCTTTTCCTGCCAAACTGGCTGCCACGGAGATTATCGAAGCATGCCAGAATCGACATAACGCTCTACCATCCGCAACACGGACTAATTTTCGATTTCCTTAAGTCGTTTCGTACAAATTGCTTAAGCGATGACAATCTCCTTTTGGTACGCAAGATGCTTTCAATATTGTCGTCCGCGATCTCGAGAGATCGACCCCGTGAAGTGAGCGGATGTTTTCGAGGGTCGCGACAAGGTTGACTGCACTTTTGTCACCATTACGAAGGAGTCCGACGATGGTTCCCACTCTGCGAAACGGTCACCTATTCGATACGGTGTTCTCGACCCCGATGAGCCGCTTCAACCGGGACATCAATGCGGTCTTCGATGGTCTCCGAACCACCGAGCCGTCGACGTCCACCCTGCCGGTCTCACTCTGGGAAGACGAGCAAAACGTGCATGTCGAGGTCGAAGTGCCGGGCCTGAGCCAGGATCAGATCGATATCCAAGTCCACCAGGGCATCCTGGCGATCCGCGCCGACCGCTCGCGGCCGGCCGACCGCAAGGCGATTTACGACAACCGTCGCTACGGCCAGTTCGAGCGGCACTTCCAACTGCCTGAGAGCGTCCAGAGCGATCGGATCGAGGCCAAGCTGAACCTGGGCGTCCTCACGATCCGCCTGCCCAAGGTGCCTGAGGCTCAGCCGCATCGGGTCCAGATTCAGGCTGACTGAGGCCACCCGGAAATGTGAGGGCGGGGTCGGCGCAACGGCCTCGTTCTCTTGATGTACCAGTGCGGGCCTCGGCTCCGAGGCTCGCCGATCCACGATTACGGTCCACCACGATCGTTGCTGTCGACCTGCCTGCCGGGTTGGCAGCATCCCCACGTCCGAACACCTGGCCGTTATGTCAGTCGCACTATGGCGATGGAATCCGACTCCTCACCGGTATCCTGTCCTAAGCCGGGACTCCCGAACAACTTAGGCGTCTCGGTGGTTGATTGGCATTGAAATTGTAACGAGTCAGACTGCCCAAGCTGTTACCGCATGATGCTCAAGGGAGTTTGTGATGTTGCCGCCTGATGTGCGTCGCCGCTTGCAGTGGAAGCCCGAGGATTTGCGCCCGTCGTCCGAGACCAGCGAGGTCCCAAGCTTCGACTCCGACGTCTCGGCCCACCCCTCGGGATCCATCGAGGGCGACGAGGCGGTTGAGATGACGCCCCAGCAATTCATCTCGATCGCTCAGGACCAGGGGCTGCCGACGACCGTCTGGGAAGATGCCGAGGCCATTCACATTGAAGTCGAGGTCGCTGGCGCCGACGAACCCGACCTGAGCCTGGGACGACACCAGCAGATGCTGGTCATCCGCCTAGTCCGCAGACCACCACAAGGCATTCAACCGGCCTTCGACAGCCGACGCTATGGAATCTTCCATCGCGTCGTCCCACTGCCCGAAGCCGTCACCGACGCGCCCATCCGTGCCCAACTCGCCAACGGGATCCTCCATATCGTCCTCGCCAAACCTCAGGACTTCAACGAAACCGATGAGGACGTTTTGCGCAACTGAGCAAATTCCATACGCCGCCATCGATTCACTCTCCATGATTCTCAAAGAGGCTCGGGGTCGCGGTGAGAACCAACTCCCATCGCGGCCCCGGTTTGCTTTCACCGGCCTTCACTTACACACGACACTCAAGCAAACAAATTTTTCGTCACACCAAAACAAATTTAGGATTCACTATCAGAATTTAAGACGTGACGATTCTTGTCAGACTTTCCGAAGCGGAACATGGCTGTGATCCGCGCTGCCAGCGCCTTGGCCCAGGCATGTCGGTATCGCGTTGCGATCAGGTGGATCACTGGCGGGACCGACAATTCGATCTCCAGTTCTTCGCACTCTCGGTTCCGCAGCGAGAGCTGGTCTTGGAGCTTCGAGGCGCGTCGGAGCAGGCCGATGAGATTGCAGAGCAACTCCTGATCGCTGTGACGCTCGACGAAGCGATCGAACGCCTCGTCCTTGACTGAACGGAAGCGGACTAGGTGCAGCGACAGGGCCGGCTTGAGTGCGACGGTCAGCCGGACCTCGCGCACGTCGTAACCGACCTCGCGGACCAGTGGGGTCGCCGCATCGACGCGCTCCATCAGATCGACCAGCGACCCCGCGCCGGTTCGCCAAGAGCCGGCCGCCCAATCGGTCAGGTCGCGCAGGCTCTCCCCAATGAGGTTCAACATCGCGACAGATATTCCCTTCCAAAAAAAGTGGATTGTCAAAGAACCGTCGATGAAACCGGGACATTGCCGCTCGAGTAGTCGAATCGGACGTCAGCCGGACCGACTCCGACAGATCTCCTCCCCACCATTGTGCCCTCTCGAGGAGGCTAGGATGAGTCCCAAGCCGCGAACGATCATCCCCGTCTTCGTGATTGGATCCCAGATCGCGATTGGTCCCGCCTGCGCCGAGCAGAACGCCCCGCTCGGAAAGATCGAATCACTCGACGGCTGAGCGGTCGTCAATATCGAAGCGAAACCTGTTCCCGATCCAGACCTCTGGATCGAGAAGGAGCGGCTGGTCCTGACCTTCGATCGTCAGGATCCGGCGATCCTGGCCGATTACCTATCGCCGCTCAGCGGGCTGGAACAGCTTCGGATCGTTCTCCGCTGTCAACAGGACACCTGTTGCTGACCAGCATCGAGGACCGTCGCGGTGCGCGATTTCAAACCACCGCCCGCGTGCCGGCCGGGACTTGGACCACACTCGAGCTGACATCGGACCGATTTCGATTGAGCGACGACTCACCGGTCCGTGACGTCGAGTTGCATCCCGAACGATCCGGAGCGGGCTTCGCTCTGTTCGACATCAACGCGATGCTCGTCGAGAGCGGTCCAAAAACCGCTTCGAGATCGGCTCGGCCTCGATCTCACGTCGCGATCTGCCCGAGATCGACGTGTCGCTGGTCCTCGACGGATCGGCCGGACCGGTCGTCCTGTCCTCCAGCCAAACCCGTCGCGGCATTGTGGGCAGCACCTTCGTCTTCCCGCAACGCTACGGCCACGAGACGACCATCGATCTCCTTGACGGGGCCTCGCTGATCTTTCGCAACGGACTGCTGGCGACCAGTCCCCAATTGGCCGTCGATCTCAAAGAAGATTTGCAACTGAAATTTGTTTCTCAAACTCACCCGATCGACAAAAGATCGATTCTAGGATCGCTTTCAACTGCCGACCAGCGAGCAGATCCGATCCTGGTCGGCTGCCCCGATCTTAAACATCACCCTAACCTGATGTCGTGGCGTGCTCTGGGGGCTACTCGTAATCCCCGGTGCCAAGGGGGTGATAGTCGACTCGGACCTGCTCGCCGTGGGTTTGATCTTTCCCGAAACCAGCCGAGAAACGATCCGCGGGCTGACCAACACGAAGGCGCCGGCCGGGAGTGAGATCCGGACCGGGGCTCGTCGGATCGGATTCGAGGGCTGCACTCTTGGCGCGTGGAATGTTTATGCGGTCGACTAGGCCGATGTGACCGTGGAAGACACCCTGATCGGCGAGGCCTGGAGGCTCGATGGAACCGATAGACTGACGCTCCGCAGCAGCGTTTGTGACCGCACTGGCGGCTACATCCGCGCCCAGGACCGAGCCCAGATCACTATCGAAGACTCCACAATCACCTGCCTGATCGTCGTCATCGACGAGGCACGCGTCACCCTCCGGGACAGCCGCATCGAGGCCGACATCAATATCGACGCCCACGCCACGCTTCAGATCCGCAATTCCCAGATCGTGGGCGATCTCAACGTCGGCCCCGAAGCGCAAGTCGTCCGTGAGCAGAAGTGAACTGCTGGAGAGATCTCTATACGACCGCCCGCCTCATCGATCGTCATGATATCGACGGACCGTCCCGCGGCCCGAATCTGATAAGATGAGCATCGCGCCGATCGTTGGTCGTCGGCGAGGCGTCCCTTTCAGATCCCGGAGTCGCGTGATGTCTGCCGAGTCCCCCGAATCAAAGCCGATCCTGCCCGCGCTGATGGAGGTGATCGCCGAGCGCAAGCGGAGGCCGCCGGAGGACCCCTCCTATGTCGTCTCGCTGTTCCGAGGCGGCGTCGCCAAGATCGGCGCCAAGATCACGGAAGAGGCCGCCGAGGTCGTCGAGGCCGCCGACGAACCCGGTTCCGAAGGCCGTGCCCATCTGATCCATGAGGCAGCTGACCTACTCTTCCACACCATGGTTATGCTCGGATACCACGAGATCGCCTGGGACGAGGTTGAGGCCGAGCTGGCATGCCGATTCGGGATCAGCGGGATCGTCGAGAAGGCCCAGCGAACGCCCCAGGCCGAATAGCCTCGGCGATTCGGCCATGTCTCGACATGATGAATCGACTAATCTTTTTCTTCGCGCTCCAACTCGCGGACTCGGCGCTCCCAGGAAAGATCGCCTTCGGTCCGTGCGAGAACGATCGCAGCATCAAACTGAGCGTGTCCCTTGCGGTCCATTCGAAGCGTCGGGCCTCGACGATCGTGGAACCGCATCACCTCGATCAGTTTCGGGGCATCATCCGGCCAGTGCTCGAACTCTGAGGCGTGGAGCAGGACGAACCGGGGCCAGTCGCCGCCCTCCAAGGCGAAATCCCGAGGTCCACCCTCCAAGATCCGGAATGGTCGACCCGTCGCGAAAGCCAAGTCGTGCGGCCAACGCGTGACCGTGTGGATCGGCCAACGGGTCCGCTCATCGATCCTCGGCGGAACCCACTGACCGATCGCGCGTCCCCAAGCCCCCGCGCTGGCCCGATAGTTCCACTCCGACACGTAAAACCCTCCGTGCGCGATCTTCAAACTGACCGCCAACACGACGAGCGCCACCACTGTCGGACGCATCCGTTCGATTCGCCACGAAGCGACCGCCAAATAACCAGCCACCGCTGCGAGCACCGTGATCGAAATCGCAACCCCTAGATAATACGGGATCGTGACGCCAACCAGAAGGAAACCGGGGGTCGCGACGATCATCCAGCCGAGCGCTAAGGCTGTGGCGACCACCCAGAACGAGCGTCTCGTCCAATCGGACCATCGACGCACCGCCTCGCGATCCCAGGCCCGGTCGAGGACCAACCCCGAGGCGATCAGCAGCCCGGCTGTCGCGGGGACGCCTGCCGCGACACCGCAACCCGGGATCGCGCTCCCCCCCAAGACCATCACCCCAACAACCCGCAACCAGCGACGGGCCAGATCTCGCGCAGCCAGAACTTGGCCGTCTGCATACTCATGGGTTGGCAGGCATTGCACGTTCTCATCATGACACCAAAGCGACGATCGTAGCGCCAGCAACCCGAACAGGCCGCACGGCGCGGCGAAGGCAAGCACAGCCAAGCCGAGGCCCCAGGCCGAGTCCTGCTGCAACGGCAAGCTGAGGACGCCGAAGACCACATGGGGACCGTCGATGGCCCAGGTCCATGCCATCCAACTTGCGACCGCCAGGAGAATCGGGGTTCCGAGTTTCAACCAGTGACGTGGCTGTGGCGAACCCAAGACGATCACGCTTAGCAGGACCAGAAGCGTCGAAGACCAGCCTCCGGCCAGGAACGCCCAAGCTAGGCCCAGTCCCGCCGACCAATCGACCCGACGCGCGACCAGACGTTCCAACACCCAAACGGTCCCCAGGCCGCTGACAAACTCCAAGGCCCCCTGGCCCGACCGGTCAATTACCGCCACGCTCGTGAACCAGGCCAAGCCCACGAACAACCCCGCGCGACCCGAGACCGCGTAACCGATCCGAAGCGCTAAAAGGATCCCCAACGCCGAGGCCGCCAAGGCTGCGGGCAGCCGAACCGAGAACGCCGTCGGTATCCCTGCCTCAAAACCCCAGGCGACCAACCGACTCAACCCGACCCGGAGCGGCCAGAGGTCGGGGTACCAGCCGTCATAGACTCGACCGTAGCTCGACCAACTCTCAGCGGCGGCCAGGCCGAGTCGAGCCTCCGGCGCCGACAGTTCCAACGACGTCGAGCCCAACCCCACGGACACAACCGCCATTGCTACGACCAGCCCCGTGAGCCAACGCCTGTCGATCGACTCGGGGAGCGGCGGGAGAGACCATCGCCGATCCGCGACGGGATCGGACATCGGGGCGTCTTCGCACCGTCGATCCTCCGGCGAATCGATCCGCCAGTGACCCGAGACCGGTTCGTCGCGCAGTCCCAGTTCAGCCATCATCCCGCCCTCCATCCGCTTCAGCTTCGGCCGGGTCGTCATCGAGGTCGGTTGAGACATCCGCGACAGGATCAGGGGTCGGCTGCGGACCATAAAGCGCTCGATACGGTTGCCGATCGACCATCTGATAGACATATCCGGCGAGCCAGTCGTCGCGATACCCTTGGCGCCGGAGTTCCCGGTTCACATCGTCGATGGTCCACCCACAGCGTTCGAATCGGTAGAGGGCCACCGCCGCGCCGGTTCGATTTGTCCCCCGGGCGCAGTGGACCAGGATCGGCGCCGCGTCGGGATCGTCGATCAGGTCGAGGATCCGGCGGAACTGGTCCACACGACCGAAACCGTCGCCTGGCATTGGCATGTGGACATATTCGACGCTGTACTCATCGGCAAGGGCGCGTTCGACCTCCTCGGTCCGGCCGGCGCGTTGAAGGTTGACCACGGTCCGGATTTGGTGACGGAGCACCAAATCGCCGAACTGGTCTGGGGTTAATTGCCCGCTCCGGTAGAAGATCTGGGGCACGACGATGTTGAAGTGGTCGGGGAACCAGTGCTCACTGCGCGACTCGACGACCAACCAGATCGCGGCCATCGTCAAGGACGCCAGCAGACTCCCCCGGAGTAGTTTCGGGCGCATGGATCTCCTCGGCTCGACCCCGACCGCTCGGTCCCTCGACCGGGACGCGGTCGCCCCTTCCCCTTCGCGAATTCTCAACACGCGAGGAGGCTAGCGATTGCCGGGGATCGGTCAAGCCGAGCCGAACGAACGCTCGGCAAGACGATCGACCGAAACGGACCGACACCGAGTCGATCGACGGAGTATCTCAGCGGCGTTTTGCGTCGGTAGTCGAGGTCGAATCGGCCTCGGCATCCGCCATCAAGGTGACCACGCGGAAGCCCAGGTCGTAGGAGCGCATCGTGGGAGGATAACTGCAACGGCAGGCGGCACGGCTTCGACCGCCGCCATAGCTGAACCAACCGCCACCGCGCACGGCACGGGCCTCGACCTCGGCGCCTGGCGGGTCAACGATCGGCGAGCGTTGATAATAGTCGAATTCGAACCCGTCCCGACACCATTCCCAAGCGTTGCCGATCAGGTCGTTCACGCCGAACGCGTTGTCCGGGAACGAGCCAACCGGCGCTGTGAAGACGTAACCGTCTTCGCCCTGGGCGGTCGTCCAATCGGGGAACCGACGCTGGGCTGAGGCGTCGGGAATGTTGGCCCATTGCGTCGAGGCGTCCGGGCCGGCGCCACCGGGATAGAGCGACGTCGAGCCGGCTCGACAGGCGTATTCCCATTGGGCCTCGCTGGGTAGGTCGAAGCGACGGCCTTCGCGACGGCTAAGCCATTCGCAGAAAGCCACCGCGTCGTTCCAGCTCACATTGACGACCGGATGGTCCTCAGCCTGGTCGAAACCGGGATCGCGCCATGAGTAGCGTGGAGCAGTCTCAAACTGCTTCGACTGATCGCTCCAACCCCGTCCCTCACCATCACGCTCGGCATCGGTCCGGTAGCCGGTCTCCTCGACAAAGCGGCGGAACTGACCGACGGTCACCTCGGTCCGACCGAGCAGGAACGGCTTCGAGATCCGGACCGGATGCTGTGGCCCCTCGTCCTCAAATCCCTGGCGATCGTTCTCCGGATACGCGTGGAGGATCCGGTCGATCTCCGCCTCAGTCGAACCCATCAAGAACTCCCCGCTGGGGATCTCGATCAGCTCGATGCCCAGTGATTCAGCGAACGAGGCGCCGGCTGGGCCATCCCCGGCCATTGCGACCGATCCGGTCGGGGCTGACCAGAGGCCAATGATCCCGATCCAAATCACGATGGATCGACCCAGCGAACTGAGGAGATGGGGGTCTTTCATAGGAGTCACCGTTTCAGAACGCTCTCGATCGGCACACGTCCGACTCGACGACTTCGTATCTCTCAATTCCAAGACTTCACGCAACAGGGGAAACCCCCGACGAACCCGCAAAGCCGAGCGGATTCGTCGAGGGCTCAATGGACTCTCCGACATGAGTATGGGGGATCGATCGCCCAAGCACTTGCCGGAGAGGAAACCTTATCAGATCAATTCCGTAATGCCGGGCATGGCCACCGGCGGGACGTCGATGTCGCCGAAGGCAAGGGTCTCGGGCACCAGGCTCTGCTTGCTGTTGAGGGCCTGCTCCCAGGTGATCGTCTGGCCGGTGTAGGTGGCCATGCGGCCCATGATCGCGCTCATGGTGCTCTCGGTCACGTTCACCAACTCGTTGAGCGGCTGGCCCGAGCGGATGCTCTCGATGAGGTCGACGTGCTCCTGCTGGTAGGGGTTGACCTTGCGGCCACGCCAACGCCACTGACGCTCACCTTTGAGGTCGGTTATGGTGTAGCCCTGGCTCTTCCAACGGCCCTTCGTGCCGGTGATCTCTTCGCTGACGTTCTTGGAGCAGTTATCGATCTGGCGGCACATGCTAAGCACGGTGGCGCCACTGGGATATTCGAAGTCGATGGCGAAGTGGTCGAAGATATGCCCCCAAACGGGCAGGTCGCGGACCTGACGACCGCCCAAGCCGGTGGCCTTGACAGGATGCTCACCGATGGCCCAGTTGCAGACGTCGATGTTGTGGACGTGCTGCTCGACGATGTGGTCGCCGCAGAGCCAGGTGAAGTAGTACCAGTTGCGGAGCTGCCACTCCATGTCGGTCCACTCGGGCTTACGATCGTAGCGCCAGAGCAGGCCCTGGTTCCAGTAGCAGCGGGCCGAGGTGACTTGGCCGATCTCGCCGTCTTGGATTCGTTGGAGGCTTTCCAGGTACTCGTTCTGGTGGCGGCGCTGGGTGCCGGCGACGCCGGCCAGGCCCTTCTGCTTGGCCAGTTCGGCCATCTCGAGGTTGCTGCGGATCCCCGGGGCATCGACGGCGACCGGCTTCTCGGTGAAGAGGTGCTTACCGGCTTCGATGACGGCGCGGATGTGCATGGGCCGGAAGCCCGGCGGCGTGGCCAGGATGACCAGATCGACGTCGGAGGCAAGCAACTGCTTGTAGCCATCGAAGCCGGTGAACTGGCGCTCGGGGGGCACGTCGATCTTGTCGCCGTTGCGCTGCAACTGGTTGAGGCAGCGTTGGAGCCGGTCGTCAAACATGTCGGCCATGGCGACGAGCTTGATGTTCTCGCCGGCGTTGACGCACTGCTCGGCAGCGCCGGTGCCGCGACCACCGCAACCGACCAGGCCGACCTTGATCAGGTCCTGTCCCTTGGCATGGACGCGTGGGGCGGCGGCCAGGGTGGCCACCGCACCGGCGGCGGCAGTCGTCTTGAGGAACCCGCGGCGGTCGGTGTTGAGGTTCAGGGTCATTGGGTGATCCCCCTTCTTGGGAAAAGGCCGATCGACGGGACGCGGATGGCGACGGCGCCGCCACGTGGGCGTCGTCGTGATTCGGGGTGTCGTCCGTCGGCGATCCGAGGCCGGGCACAGGCAAACCTCCGCCCGCCTGGGGGATCACCGGGGCGTCGGATCAGTAGTCTTCGAAAATTTCAAAGCCTGATTCGGTGTCCTTGCCCTTGACCACTTGGGAGGTCAACTTCTTCAACTCCTCCTGTTCCTGGTAGGGCCGGACGACGCGGAAGCCGACGAAGATGGCATCGGTGTGCCACCAGATGCTCTGAGGCCGCTGGGGATCGCGCATGCTCCAGTCGCGATTGGAGGCGCGACGCTCACCGGCTCGGAGGTTCTCGGGGAAGTCATCGAAGGAGCCGCCGCGAGCGACGTAAGGGTACTCGTGGAAATCGGGCAGGAGGACCGGTCGGACGACCGGCTTGTCGGCCTCAACGCGGGTGGCGTAGACGTCCGGAGCGTACTGGTCGAGGCACCATTCCGAGACGTTGCCCAGGATATCCTTGAGGCCCCAGGGGTTGGGCTTGAGCTGGCCGACCGGCATCGGCTCGCCGGCGTTGTCGAAGTACCAGGCGTAGTCGTCGATGTCCTCGGTGTCTTCGCCGAAGAAGTAGGGCGTGGTGGTGCCGGCCCGTGCGGCGTATTCCCACTCGGCCTCGGTGGGCAGTCGGTAGGTCTGGCCGGTCTTGGCCGAGAGCCAACGGCAGTATTCCATGGCCGCGTGGTGGGTGATGCAGATCGCGGGTCGTCCGTCTCGTCCGTAGCCGAAGGTCTCGTCGGCATAGGGCGCGGTGGGTCGGGTGACGGCGTCGGCCCGCTGCTCGTTCTCGGGTTGGGCGTTGAGGTCGACGTTGCGTCGGACCTTGCTGGCCAGGTCGTAGCTGAAGGCGAACTGGTCGTACTCTTCCCAGGTGACTTCACACTGGCCCATCCAAAACGGCCCGACGACGACCTCATGCTGGGGCCCTTCATCCTCGGTGAAGCCCTCCTCGTCCTCGGCGCTACCCATGAGGTACGTTCCACCCGGGATCGGGACCATCTCGAAGCTGATGTCGGTGCTGGGGATCGTCTCGGTGTAGACCGCCATCCCCTCGGGCAAACCTTGAACGGGCAGGACCAGTTCGTCGACGGGAGCCGGGATCGGATCGATCGGCGTTTTTTCAGGGCGTGACGAGCCGGTGAGCAACACGAGGGCCGCGAAGGCGGCGACCAAGCCGGCGGGATTCCAGGTCGGTTGCAGCAACTTCAACATGGGGTCACTCGACGGGGGCCAGGACAATCCGGGGTGGGTCGACGATGCGGGCGAGGCGAGCCGGGCGGACATCGTCTCTATACTGTACCCTAACGGTCCTCACACTCAACCGACGAGATCAACCCAATGTTCCCGATCTTCATGAGCCTGCTCGCGATCTCCCCCGTTTTCCCAGAACTCCCAGAAATCACGGAACGAGGTGACGTCCAGAAGTCGGACAAATCCATGTCGCGGTTCGCGTTCGCCGAGCCGCACATGGGGACCGAGTTCCGAATCGTGCTCTACGCCCCGGATGCCGAGACGGCCCAGTCAGCTGCTCGTGCAGCGTTCGAGCGGGTCGCCGAACTCAACACCATCCTCAGCGATTACGACCCCGACAGTGAGCTGATGCGCCTCTGCGAAGCCGAGGTCAGTCGGCCGATCCAAGTCAGCCCCGAGCTGTTCTTTATCCTGGAACGATCCGGGAGCCTCTACGAACGGACCGACGGCGCCTTCGACCCGACGGTCGGGCCGATCGTCCGGCTGTGGCGACGGGCCCGCCGAATGCACAAAATGCCGCCATCGGATCGGTTAGCCGAGGCGCTCGAGCGGGTCGGATTCGACCAGTTGGCCCTCGACCCTGAGGCCCGGACGGTCCGCCTGAGCCGGCCCGGGATTCGGCTCGACGCTGGCGGGATTGCCAAAGGGTATGCCTCCGACGAAGCTGTGCGGATCCTCCGCGAGCAAAGCTGTCCCCGATGTCTGGTCGCCGGTTCGGGCGATATTGTCGCCGGCGACCCGCCGCCGGGTCGAGACGGCTGGGTGATCGGGATCGGCCCGTTGGCAGATCCCAACGCGCCGCCCTCGCGGTTCCTCAGCTTAGCCAACAGCGCCGTTTCGACCTCCGGCGACGCCAATCAGTACGTCGAGTTCGACGGCGTGCGATACTCACATATTGTCGACCCGGCGACCGGCCTGGGACTGACCGAGCGGATCTCGGCAACGGTCGTGGCGCCAAATGGAACGACCGCCGACAGCCTTGCCACGGCACTCTGCGTGCTCGGCGTAGAGAAGGGCCTCGAGCTGATCGAACAGACCTCCGGCTGCGCCGCGCTGGTCATCCGCGCCGTCGAAGAGGGTGAGCAGGTCGACGCCGCCACGAACCTGGAGACGCTCCCGTTCCTCAACGCGCCCGAGGAGTTCGACGCCACCCTCGGCGGACGGTGATCGTCGACCTTCAGTCATCGCGTCAGACCGGCCCTCCACGAGGGCCCGTTGAAAGAACCTCGCGTCGAGTCACGCAAGCCTTTCCTCGAAACGGACGAGACGGATACCTGACACATCCGCAGGTCTTCAGAACGGGCTTCCACAAAAGATCCGGACCGAGGCATAGGGGGTGAACTCGGCGGTCCGGATCACCCCTTTAACGTCGAGCGATTGATCGCGGAACTCGTGGTAGGGCTCGGTGACGACCTCGACGTTGCCGATGAGGCTAACCATCTTCTCGTAGAGGACCTCGTTCTCGGTAGGCATTTCGGCCGGGACAGTGACCGAGTCAATGATCAGTTCGGCAGCGATGGGGCGAAAGACATCGAGGAAGCTAGGGATGCCGGGCGTGACCGTCAGGTCGATGACGACGTGGGCGTCGGGCGGCACGGGGTAGCCGGCGTCGACGATCAGCAGTTCGTCCTCGTGACCCAGTTCGGCCAGTAACGAACAGATCGCGGGGTGGAGGAGGCCGCCCTTCTTCATCGGCTCGAATCTCGCCCTGGGGGTCTTTTGGGGGTCGTCGGACCCGGATGCGTGTGGGGTCTAATCCGCCACGATCAGTGCGTGGGCTCCCGGATCCTCCGCACGTCGGGGATACCTTATGATAGCAGGGACCGAGGCGTCCACGATGCTGGTGGTCCACCGATCTTGAGGTACGCCCGGGTTCAAGACGGACCACGACGAAGCGCCGGCCCAGTCATCCCAAATGGTCGGACCGCTGCGCGATGACCCTGAATCATAGCGGACTCCCCTCCGACCTTCAATCGACATCATCGACCCACGACCCGACCAGGACGACCCCCGAAGGAGGATGAGGATGCCCACGATGCATCCCGGCAGCGGAGCAACGAAGGGACGGCGATTCCAGGTACGGATCGTCGGGCTGACGATTCTAGGGAGTCTGGTCGTGGCCTGGTTCGGCAGGTCAGCCGTGCCCGGCACATCTCAACCGGTCCCGGCTGCTGAGGCGACCGCCGCACAGAAACGAGAGGCCCCGCCGCCGGTGACCTCGCTCGACGATCCGCGGTTGCGCGAAGTCCGACGGGCCGCGGTCTCTTGGCGGTCCGAGGTCGGCCCGCCGCGACGGGTCGTCGACCAGGTTGTCCTGGTCGACGACCTCGACGGCCTCGTGCAGGCCCTCGAGTTCTGGAACCGCGAAACCTATTTCCCGATCCTGCTGGCCGATTCATGGTTCAGCACCAAATTCCTGGCCGCTTTTCGTCCGGCCCGGGTGATCCAGCTCACCGAGGCGCCCCGGTTGCCCACCGATCCGGAGGCGCGTTGGGCACAGCTAATCGAGGTCGTCGGACAGTCCTGGCGCGATCCGGAAGGCGGACCGACCCCATTGGGAAACCGACCGCCCTCAGCTGATGATCTGGGTGGCCACTTGGGGCCGGCGGGCCTGGTCCTTTCCTCGCCGACGAGCCCCAGCTTGGCCGGTGGGCTGGCCCTAGCCGCCGGGAGGTTCCAACCGCTGGTCCGCTGGGAACCGGGCGGCTCCGAGTCGGATCGGCCCAATGCCCAAGCCGTCGAACGGCTGGTCCGCGACCTCAGCACGCTGATCGGCCAGGTGCAGCCCGACGCATTCGACTTGGGCGACCGCTGCGACTTCCTAACCCTGGCCACGCCGACGCCGTTCGCCTACCGACTGGAGGACGGCCCCCGCGCTATCGACGATCTGCTCGGACGCGACGTCCGCGATCGAGCCCGACGTCGATGGGCCTACCTCGGCCGGCTCCGACTCGATCCGGTCGCCAGCCTCTATCAGGCGATGGCCAGCCTCTTCCTGCAGCCCGACCGGACCTTGCTGATCAACACATATTCGTCGACACGCGCGGGTTTCAAAGACTTCACAATGGAATCGAGCGGAGCGCACCTCGAGTCGATCGGCCAGGTCGTCCGGGTCGAGGGCAACACCAGCCTGAGTCGTTGGCACAAGGCGTTGGGGGCGCGGAACCGGGCCGGCTTGGTGCTGATCAACACGGCCGGGGGCAAGGATCGGTTCCAGATCGACGGGGGGCCAGGCGGCGTGATCGACATTCCGCCCAGCGCCCCGACAGCCGTCCACTTCATTCACAGCTTCTCGGCGGCCGACCCGGAGGATCCCGAAACGATCGCCGGGCGTTGGCTGGATCAGGGGGCGTTCCTCTACTACGGTTCGATGCACGAACCGTTCCTGGTCGCTTTCCGGGTCCCGAACATCGTCACCCAACTGCTGGCCAAAGGCACCCCGTTCGCCGGAGCGGTCCGGCTCGGACCCGACGAACTGCTCGGCATCAACTGGCGCCTGGTCGTGCTGGGCGACCCGCTTTACCAGCTCCAGCCGGCTCGGACACGCCAGGCGCGGCAAGCCCCTGGTTCGTTGAAATTCGGGACCGAACTGCGGGTCGAAGCCAAACCCGACCCGGCCGACGCCTCGACCTCCTTGGCCTGGGCCTTGCAGACGACCCGCGCCGCCTTGTCGACCACGCAGCGAGCCCATGTTGAGAAGGTCATCACCACGCTCATCAGCCTGTCGAGCCAAGACCTCGACGAGGACGAGCGTCAGGTCCGCGGCGACCTGGTCGTCGAGTTGCTCTCGATGACCGACCAGCTCGACCAGCTCATCGGGATCGATCCCGGGGTCGAGCCCGAAGCGATGGTTCCCTCGGTCCGGCATGCGCTGGAGTCGACCCTGGCGCGTCGGATCCAGACCCTGCTCGAGGCAGATCAGTGGTCCAGTGCGGCCGAACTATGGGTTCGGACCGGCCGCGATCGACGGATCAGTCCCGATGCCCGGATCATGATGAGCACGGCGATCACCGCGCAGGCCCGACGCGACCCAACCCAGGCGCGGGCCTGGGCTCGCGCCCTCCGCGCCGCCGAGCCAAACTTCGCCCAGGCCCAACCCAACAAGCGTCGACTCCTCGAACAGGACCTGAAGCGGCTTGATCGGGTGGCCAACTGAGCCGATGTGCCCCCCGAGCCTGGTCGGCGTGCGCACCATGACTAGGGGGTAATTCGCGACCTCCCCCGGAACCGGCCCGGCCCGTGCTGGGTCGACGACCACGCATTCACTCGGGAGGGATCGACGCATGATCGAGCTTTACTACTGGCCCACGCCCAACGGACACAAGGTCACCCTCTTCCTCGAAGAGACCGGGCTGAACTACGAGATCACGCCGGTCGACATCGGTAAGGGGCAGCAGTTCGAACCGGCCTTCCTGGCCATCTCACCCAACAACCGGATGCCGGCGATCGTCGACCGCAACCCCAAGGACGGCGGCGACCCGATCTCGGTCTTCGAGTCCGGCGCGATCCTGCTCTACCTCGCCGAGAAGGCCGGGCAGTTCCTCCCAGACGACCCCCGAGGCCGCGTCGAGACGATCCAGTGGCTCTTCTGGCAGGTCGGTGGCCTGGGCCCGATGGCTGGCCAGAACCATCACTTCAACGTCTACGCCCCTGAAAAAGTTCCCTACGCTATCGAGCGCTACGTCAAGGAGACCGCTCGGCTCTACGGCGTCATTGACAAACGCCTGGCCGACCGCTCGTTCCTAGCCGGCGAGCACTACACGATCGCGGACATGGCCTGCTACCCTTGGATCGTCCCCCACGAGCGGCAACAGCAAAACCTCGACGACTTCCCCCACCTGAAGCGCTGGTTCGAGGGGATCGCCGCCCGACCCGCCACCCAGACCACCTACAGCAAAGGCAACCTCGTCGGCTCGACAAGCGACCTGACCTCCGACGAAGCGAAGAAGATTCTTTTCGGCCAGTCCAACGACAAGTAAACCATCCTTAATCCTTGAGGTAGCCTGGGGCCGACGCAGTGGTCGCGCCCTAGGATCGCCCTCGAAACCGGCCGTCAGAAATCCCCGGTCCCAGCAGGACTGCTCTCGACAAAGAATTCGATTTGAGGAAGAAATTTTTATTATAGAATATAAAATTAAATTAGAATTACCCTGAATTATTTTAACCACAAATCTCATTTCATCGACGATCGCCAACAACATCAGAAAGTCCCACATTCCCCGTCTTCGGGACAAGAAGCGGCACCAAAGATCTGGTTCGGCCTCTTCGATGGGATGATCCTAGTGGCCGTCATCGCTGTGTGTGCGGGGATGGTCCGCGTTTCCCAGCGCCGGGAAAGGTCCTTGGCCCGATCCTGCACTACCGCGCGCCGACCTCAGTCGTGATCGGACTCGTCGTCCTGAGCACCGCCAGCTCAACCGAATAGGACCTTGGCGCTCTCTTCTTCATCAAAACCATCATGATCCTGCTGAAAATCAGCCTCTCGATGGCTCTCGCCACCAACCTCGCCATTTTCATTATTAGCATGAATCTTCAAACCAGGTACATATTGCCAACACGTTCTCCCGGAGGTGTCACTTCCATGACTGACCCCGTCTCGAATGAAACCCAGAAGATTATCGGAGCCCCATCGCCAAGTCAGCTTGACAACGGCCTCAAGCCAACCAAACTTGGAAGTGGGCTGTCCGGCATGGTGGTCATGCTTGGATTGCCTTCTGACTCTAGTCTGTCGTCGGTCTGATGCCGACTCAGGGTCGAACGCCCCGCGCCATGATCACGGGCGAATACCGGCGCACCCCACTCCATGTCCGATCCCAGGCCCAGGCGGATGATTGCCCGCCTCGCCGCGCAGTTGATGTATCAACGGATCGAATCGGAATATTACAACGCCAAGCGGAAGGCCGCCCGCCAACTGGGATTCTCCGGCCGAAACCCTCGCGACTTGCCCAGCAACCGCGAGATCCGCGACGAAATCTACATCCTGGCCCACCTGATGGAGGGCGAGGGACGCACCGATCGGCTCCGACGGATGCGGATCGATGCGCTCCGGATGATGCGGCTTCTGGAACGTTTCCGGCCACGGCTGATCGGCAGCGTCTGGACCGGTCACATCCGCGAAGGCTCAGACATCGACCTCCACCTCTTCGCCGACAGCCTGGCGAGCGTCACCAACACGCTCAACGAGGCCGGCTACGTCTATGAGGTCGAGCACAAACGGGTCCGCAAGCACAATCAGGAACGCGTCTTCACCCACATCCATATCGAGGACCGGCACCCCGTCGAGTTGACGATCTATGCCGAAGATCTGGCGCACTACGTGTTTCGAAGCTCGATCACCGGCAAGGCGATCGAGAAGGGCACGACGACCGAGCTAGAAGCGCGATTGCGTCAGGAGCGGCCTGAGGTCGACCTGGATGCCGAGTTGGAACGCGCCGAGGACCACCTCGACCGCTTTGAACTTTACCAGAGCTTGCTGGAACCTCTGGAGGACGTCCGGCAGAGCCGAGTCTATCACCCCGAGGGCGACGCGCTGTTCCACAGCCTCCAGGTCTTTGAGCTGGCGCGTCGCGAACGGGCCTACGACGAGGAGTTTCTGACCGCCGGGCTGCTGCACGACGTGGGCAAGGCGATCGACCCCAGCGACCACGTCGGGGCGGCTCTGGAGGCCTTGGACGGCACGATCACCGAGCGGACCGCCTGGCTGATCGCACATCACATGGAGGTACCAGCCTATCACGCGGGAACTCTGGGCCATCGGGCGCGTCGACGCCTGGAGGAGTCAGAAGATTTCGAGGACCTGATCCGGCTCGGCGAGCTAGATCAAGCCGGGCGACAGCCCGGAGCTGAGGTCCCCGAACTCGACGAAGCGCTGGACTATCTGCGTCGACTGGACCAAGATGAACACACAGCGTTCACGCTCTGAGAAGCCATAGACGAGGTGTGCGATGAATCCTGAACGGATCCAGAAACTGATCCGGTCACAGCCCTTCCGACCGTTCACGGTCCATCTGGCCGATGGACGTCAGATCGCGGTGCGCCACCCCGAATTCGTCGAGTTGGCGCCCGGCGGACGCAAGATGACCGTCCATCAGCCTGACGACACTCAGGACACCGTCGAGTTGTCGATGGTCACCGACCTGGAAGTCGACGCCCGCTGACGATGAGCCCCACCTGACCCATCCTGCCAGTTCCGTCGGCGTTACGGCGATCCTGACCGCACTTTGGTTCCTAACCTCCCCAAAGATCATCTTGCTCCCGCTGGCGAGATTACTGGGACCGCCCCTCGGCCACGGACATCTCATGTCGGGTCCGGGGCAGCGACCACGATAGGTGGGGTGGTATGATCGCGGCGCCGACAGGATCCGTCTCGCCTTAGGCGAGTTGACGGGTCCCGCCTTGGAGCCGTCGCGGTCCGGGTCGGTCTCATCCGGCCCGATGATGCGCCCGCGCCGAGGATCCGGCGCGCCTCGGCACAAGGATGGTCAACGCCGATGATTGGACAGGCCTATCTCGGCATCTTCGCCGCGTCGTTTTTGGGCTGCGTGCTGGCCACGCCCTTGGTGATCCGGCTAGCCGGCTGGCTGGGCGCGATCGACCGGCCCGACACATTCCGACGGATCCACAAGTCGGCCACACCGCGCATGGGTGGATTGGCCGTGGCCTTCGGGATCGGCCTGGGCCTGTGCGTCGTGGCCCTCTCAAAAAGTTTGGAGGCCGAGGCCTTCTGGCTGATCGGCGTGCCCCGACTGACGACCTTGGGACTGGCCTCCTTGGTGATCCTCAGCGTCGGCGCCATCGATGACACGAGGGGACTCCAGGCGCGTACCAAACTTTTCGGCCAGATCGCCGCAGTTCTGGTTCTCTACCTGGGCGGGATCCGGATCGATCAGATCGAGCTGCTCGGCTGGGTCGTCGAGTTGGACCAGCCGGCCCTGGCGATTCCTTGGGGATCGTGGACGATCACGCTGGCCCCTTGGAGCTTCGGCCTGACCCTCTTCTGGTTCCTCGGCTGCATGAACGTCTGGAACCTCATCGATGGGCTCGATGGCCTGGCCTCGGGCGTCGGCCTGTTGGTGACCGGCACGTTGATGCTGGTGGCCTTGAACCAGAACAACCTGGAGGCGGCCGTGCTGGCGGCGGCCCTGGTCGGCTCGCTGGCCGGGTTCTTGCTCTACAACTGGCACCCGGCCTGCGTCTTCCTGGGCGACACGGGTAGCCTGCTGATCGGACTCTGGATCGGTGTCATCGGCGTGCAGGGATCGATCAAGGGAGCCTCGGCCGTAGCGATCCTGCTGCCGATTTTGGCCATGGGCCTGCCGATCTCAGACACGGCCATGGCGATCTTTCGGCGCTGGGTGCGCCAGCTCCCGCTCTCGGCGGTCGATCGCCGGCATGTGCATCACCTCCTGATCGGCCTGGGGCTCAACCCTCGGCAAGCCGCCGCCTTGCTCTATTGCTTTTCTGGATTCCTCTGCGGGGTGGTCCTAATCGGCGAGGTGCTCAACAACGAAGGCCTGGCCTTGGTCCTGGGGATCAGTGGCGCATCAGCGTTCCTGCTGATCCTGACCAGCCGCCGCGATGAGCTGGACCAACTGGCCCGCGACCTCCGCGAGCGGTTCCGACGCGGCGGCCAGCAGCGGGTCGCCGCCGAAGTCTGCTGGGAGGCGATCCAGCGGATCGAACTCCAGAAGACTCCCGATGAGGTCGTCGCCGTCTTCCGAGAGGCTGCCGTCCGGCTCGGCTGGACGGTACTCGACCTTCAGTGCCGTCGCGATGGCCAACGGATCCGCATTAACCTCGATCGCGACGCTGAACCGGATGCGGAGAGTCGATCCAACCTTTCGATCGAGGAAGGCCCCGAGCCACCAGACCTGTCGGGACCGCTAGTCCGTTTCCGACTGACCGAGGGAACGCCGGTCCTACTGAGTTGCGCCCTGAAATGGACCGGCTCGCCGACGTCCGGGCCATCGATGCCTGACCTGGAGACCGACATCGCCTTCCGGTTTGTGCAGCGGTTGGCCCGGAGCACCGTCAAGCGAATCGCCGATCAAACCGAGCTGGCTCTCACCGCGCACACCGAGGGCCTCGATCAACCGATCAAGACCGCTTCAACGTCGAACGACCCGGTCACGACCTCGCAGCTAGTCGTTGGCAGGCCGTCGCGGCCTTTGGCGGCAGTCGTCGGCTCGGAGTCCGAGGTCCAGTCCTCCCGAAGTCGGGAAGGCTAAGGATCGAGGCCTCCCCGACGCGCGGGGCGGCCGACACACGGCGCCTCGACCCGCAAACCAAAGTCCGGTCTGTCTTGACTGGGCCGACTCGCCCAACCCAGGAGCCCCGGATCGTGTCCCGACACTCCGATGTCCGACCGGTCCGCTCCCCGATTCCGCAGGTTCTCGGAGCACATGGTGGCATGGATCGCTCGTTGACCCCGACACACGCCGAACCGCCCTCACCCTGGCACCCGTCGGCCAACGCCCCGACGCCCGCGGCGCGGACCCCGCTGGTCGCCACACCGGTCGGCCACGCACCGTCGAGCCACGGGCCCGGCAGTCCCTCCAAAGGGTTCATGGACTATCTTGACGCCCTGCGTCGCGGGTTCGCCCTGGTGTTGGCTGTGGCCATCCTAATCGGCGGCGCGGGCACCATCTACGTCCTCCGACAGCCCGACCAGTATCGCGCCATGGCTCAGATCAAGATCAAGCCGCCCCAGTTCGACAGCGCCTTGGTCCAGATCATCACCGGCGGTCAGGCCGCCGGACTGTCCGGCGACGATGAGTATTTTGTGGCCAACACCGTCGAACGCCTCAAAGGGCTGAGCCTCGCCAAGCGGGTCGCCCGCCAGCCGACCATCGCCGACCCCGACGTCGATCCCGACGCCGTCGCCGAGGAGATCTTGGAGAACCTCCAGATCGTCGGCCAGCCCCAGACCACCTACTTCAACGTCTATCTCAAAGGGACCGATCCCCAACGCACCGCGGGGATGCTCAACCAGCTCATCAGGGATGCGGAGATCCAGGAAAGTCACGATCAGAGCACCGTCTTCGAGAACGTCCTCGACTTCGCCAAACGCCGACGCCAGGAGATCCAGAAGGAACTCGAGAACATCGATCGCCGGATTACCGAACTCCTCAACGACAAAGCCGTCAGCATGGCCCCCAACGGCAACATCCTGATCGGCGAACAGTATAGCCAGATCCTCCAACAGATCGCGCACCGCTCGCAGATGCACGAGTCGATGCAGCTCGACTACCTCTTCCGCCAGATCTATCCCGACCGCTCGATCGACCCGATCCAACGCGATGCCCAGAAGGAGATGGACCAACTCCGCGAATATGCCGATCGGCTCGGCGACGGCATGCAGCAACTGGAACGGATCATCCGCTATCCTTCCGGCGACCTGGCCTACCAGAACCTCAAGAAACAGTTGGCCCGGGTCGAGCAGACCATGGCCCGGCTCCGAGGTGACGTCCGATCCCCGGAGTCGGACAGCCAGGAGATGGAATCGGTCCTTCTCGACAAATCGAGGGAGAGTCTCAAGAGCCTTCGCGCCCAGTCGCAGAAGTTGCTCGACGAGTACCAACAGGCGATGCCGATGATCCAGGAGTTCCAAAATGCGCGTCAGGAGCGCGAGCGGCTGCTCCGGGTTCTGGAGGAGCGTGACAAGGCGATCGGCGACTATGAGACGCTCAAAAAACAGGTTAACGGCGACCCACCGATCACCATTGAGAGCCCAGCCCACATCCCGGTAGAGCCGTTCGCGCCCAACCGACCGTTGATGATCGCCTTCTTCGTCGCGCTGGGCCTGGCCGCCGGCGGCGGGCTGGTCTGCGCCCGAGAGCACTTCGACCATCGCGTCAAGGCCCCCGAGCAACTGGTCGGGCCGAGCGGCCTGGACGTCCCACTGCTGGGCGTGGTGGCGCGGATGCCGCACTCGGCCCAATTGGAGCGTGGTGGGCACCTCTGGACCCACGCCCTGCCCCAGTCCGAAGCCGCCGACGCCTATCGGAACCTCCGCGCCAGTTTGGTTGCCGACCGGCCCCTCTCCACGATCCTGATCACCAGCGCCCGTGCCGGCGAGGGCAAATCGACGACCGCCCTGAACCTGGCCGCCACCTGCGCCCGCGCCGGCGAACGAACCCTGCTCCTGGAGGCCGACCTCCGGAAGCCTAGTCTCGCCCCGGTCTTTCCCGACCTCGACGATCAGGAACACCCCGACGATGCGGCCGAGAACCATCCCGAGCGACCCGGCCTGACCGACATCCTGCTTCACGGGACCGCCTGGCAGTCGACCCTGGTGGCCACCGAGATCGCCTTGCTCGACTACATGCCGACCGGCTCGACACGCGACGCCCCAGTCGAGATCCTTGGGACCCTGGAACTCCGCCAACTGCTCCTGAGCCTGGCCAAACATTACGACCGCGTCATCCTGGACGGCCCGGCCGTACTCGGCTTGGCCGACTGTCGGATGCTTGGCCAGTTGGTCGATGCGGCAGTGCTCGTGGTTCGATCCGGCGCCGGCTCGATCAAGCCGATCACCCGCGCCCGACACATGCTCGCCCAATCGCGCGTGCCGGTCGTCGGCGCTGTCTTCAATGGCCTCAACCAGGACCTCAACAACTGGTCGAGCTATGGGGAAGCCGCCGAATGGGATCGGCCCCTAAACGCCCCAATGGCCGGTCCGCGACCCATGTTGGCGACCAGCTAGACACAGCGTGGTGAATCGGCCCCCACCGGGAACGGAATGACCCGGCCCGCGATCACCCACCCGTTGCGATCTTTCTCCACATGATGACCGTCAGGATGTTCTGCAAGGAGCACGAATCTTGGGCGTCGGCGCACGGATGCGTTGGGGATGTGACGGGGTCGCATTGGGCGTGCTGATGACCGTGCCGATGGTCAGCGCCTTGGCCTTCGGTGGGGCCGTCTGGTGGTGCCCGCCGCTGCTGGCGATCCTGGTCGGCTTGGGCCTGATCGCCACGCTGTTGCGGCTCATTCTCATGGGTCGCTGGCCATTGCTGATCGGCCCTTGGGTCCCCGCGCTCTTCGGGCTGGTCGTCATCGGGGCCCTGCAACTAGCACCGTTGCCAGCCCCGCTGGCCGTTCGGGCCTCGCCCCGTTCGCAGGAGGCCTACACCCAGGGCGCCTTGACTGACCTGATCCGACGCGACGATCCGCAAGGGGCCGAGCCCAAGGCCGCGCAAATGCGGACGCCGGTCAGTCTGGATCGCGGCGCAACACTCCGATGGACCGCCGGGGCCCTACTCTGCCTCGGCCTGGCCTGGATGACGGCGCAGTTAGTTGATCGGCCTCGACGTTTAGTCCTGGTCGCCTCCAGCATCGTGGCCGCGTTCGCCTGGCAGGTGTTGGCCCTGGCCATCCAGGTCGCTGGTGGCGCGGAGGGGCTCTACGGCGCCTATGTGCCCGGAGCCCGTGCTGGCCCATTGGCCATGCTGGCACCGACCCGACTCGATCAGGAGTCGGCCCCCCACGACTCGCAACTGATCGCCTTGGAGGACCCGGATCGGGCCGCCACCCCCTTGCCCTGGATCCAACTAGAGCCGGAACTCGGCCCCGGCGGCCTGATGGGTGGCCCCGACGCTTTGCTGGCCCTGGCCGCCATCGCCCTGCCCTTGGCTCTCGGCTTGGCCTTGCACGGCTTGGCCCCGCGTGGCAGCCGCGATCGGTTTTGGACCCGGATGCGCGACCGCCCCTCTGGTGCGGCCGCCCTGCTGCTCGGGGTCCTGACGCTGGGCGCTTCCGGACTCATGGGTTGGCTGGCCGGGCCTTGGTTGGCGATCGGGATCGGCCTGGTCCTGGCGATCACGGGACTGTTGGCCAGCCTTGGCACCGGGCTCGGGGCGCTCGGCCCAAGCCTGACGCTGGCCTCTGTTCTGCTGCTCGGCCTCAGCGCCGGCCTCGCGAACGGATCGGAGACTGCCCCGCCCGACCCGGACCGCCCGTTGGTCCGAGCCGACTCCTGGCCTGAGACCGTCGCGCGTTGGCATGAGACGGCGCGGATCGCACGTGACTTCCCACTCTTGGGCGCCGGCTTGGGCTGCTTCGACGTGATCCACCCCTACTACAAAGGCCGCGACGAGCGGACCGCAACGGCCTCCAGCAGCCTGCTGCAACTGGCCGCCGAGGCGGGCCTGGCCGGGCTCGCTGTCGTGGGGCTGGCCCTCGCCTGGTCCGTAATCCGGCTTCCGTTCGTCTTGGCCCGGATCGGCGGCGCCGACCGCGCCTTGGCCGCTGCGCTGCTCGGCAGCGCGCTGTTGAGCCTCGGCTTCGCCGCGATCCAGTGGACCTGGCAACTACCGGTCGTTGCGATCTGCTTGAGTCTCATCCTTGGCCTCCTGCAACGCTGGCTGGCCGGCGGCACCGATCTCTTCGCCACCACATGACCCGACGAAACGTCCCCCCAACGGACTGACCGAGACGTCCCCCATGCTGCAACCCTCGGCCCTACAGATTCAGCGGAGCGATGAGCCGACCACGCGTGTCCTCTCTTTGGGACGCCAGGTGCTCGTCCGCATCGGCCGAGGGCCTGACTGCCACGTCCAGGTCGAGGAGCCCGAGCTGGCCGACGTCCAGTGCCTGCTCCGTCGTCGCGGGCACCACTGGATCGTTGAGGCGTTCGGCCCCCCCGGTCCGGTCCGACTCGGTGAGCGGCCGATCTCCGGACAGCACCGAATCCCCAAGGACACGACGGTCACTGTCGGCTCGACCCAGTTGACGATCTCCGACGACCCCGCTCCACGTCCGAAACTCCTCGATTTCAAGCCGACGCTCAAAGCGATCCCGCAGACACCCCCAAACGTTAATCGGCACGTCCAAGCGCCGACTCATACACTCGACATCGAACCACTACGGCCTGCCCCCGTCCCCCAAGAACCCTTTGACCCTCGTCGTGAGCCTCGGACCGTCGCCTTCGATCGCACGGTGCCTCCAACCCCGTCCAATCAATCCCTCCCAGCGACCCCGACGACTCGGCCGTCGGTCGATCACTCGCTCCCCCGAGCCTCCAAAACCGTCGTCCCTCCGAGCCTCAACCCCCGGGCACCTCGACCGACCCAGCCGACCACGCCCGCCTCGCCGTCGCGCATCCCACCCCGTTCGCCGAGCGTACCGATGGTCGAGGTCCCCTCGACGGCGCGGCTCAAGCCCAACGTATCACGGCCCAAGGCCGTTCCATCGCGAACGATCGACGACCGACCGGCCGACCGACATTCGGCCCGACTCAATGCGAACGCCCCGATCGAGGTCCCGAAGACCCCGACAATCGCCTCTCCTGCCATCCAAGGGTCGACTGCGCCGAGCGCTCCGAAAAACGATGCGGTCCCTCCCGATCCGTCGAACTCGGTGGCCCCGATTACGGCGAAGGTTCGACCCTCGACCGTCGAAACGACGCGGATCGAATCGCCAAAGGTTGAACCGCCGCACGTCAACGGGATGCCGGAGCCAATCGACGCCTCGATGTTCGATCAACTCGAACTCTTTCACGAGGTTGAGCCGGACGTCGTCACAGTCCTCGAGGACGACGCCGAACTGTCGCTGGCCGAACCTGACGCGGAGGTCGAAGCCGATCCCGGATCCCCCGAATCGGCGACGGTCGATGGGGCACAGCCGATGATCGCGTTTCCGGACGTCGACGAGGTTGAGGCTCTGTCCAAGCCTGAAGCAACACCGGAGCCCTCCGTCGAGGTTGACGTCCCGATCCAAGAGCGCGCGGAGGAAGCTCCTAAGTTCGTCGGCGATATCCTCATCGATGCCGATCCCATCGAAGATGTCGACGACGCCCTCGTGGACGATGTTCCTTCGGACGACAGTTCGATCTTGGAGCAACCCGTCCCGCGATCAGAGTCATTGGCCTACGCGCAACCTGTCGAGCCTCCTCACGACCATGCCGCTCTCGAACGTGACAAACGGGATCTTCCCTCCACTCCTGCTCCACCGCCCCCCTCCACAGCCGTCGAACGCGAATCGGTGGACGGGGCTGTGGAAGCCTCGAGGATCGTTGAGGAGACCGAGGAGACTGAAGGGGACGCGAGCAATCGGGAAGCCCTGTCGGATCCAATGCCTGAGCCGACCACGCTCGGGTCGGCCCGCGGATCGAGGTCAACGAGGGAGCAGCCATCGACTCCATTGGGGAACTCGGGGCAGACATCGGGCGATAGCGGAAAGGCAAAGAACCGGGATTCGGAATCGGAGCGCGACCCCAGAATTCTGTTCCGGGCTCATCGTGAGGTCGTAGGACCATCGACCGAGCCTGCGGAACCGGAACTGATCCCGCTCCCGAGCATTCGCGACGTCTTGCGCGGTCAGGGGGCCCGAAGATCGGGCGAAGACCGGGTCGCGGAACGTCGATCGGCCAGTGGTCGTCGGGATCGCCGACCGAAACCGACCGTCGCGCGTGCGCCGTCAGCGATCCCGATGCCTTGGGTCCGTTGGCTGGTGGGGCCGTTCGTGCTGCTGGGCGCGTTGCCGATCATCGGCGCAGGAGTGGGCTTGGCCTCGCTTTGGGCATTGGAGGATCGCCAGGCCGGTCAGATAGCCAATACCCTGGCCGACGGCTCGGGCCTGGACGGCGAGGCCTTGAGCGACCTGGTGACCGAGCCGACCGGCCCGACACCCTGGTGGCGCGGGCGCCCTCGAAGCACAGCTCTACGATTCCTAGCCGATCAGCGCTTGGCGGTGCGGGAGGGCGACTTGGAGGCCGAGCGTGAGGCGTGGCAACACCTTCTCGAGACAAGGGCGGCCTCGCCACTGGATCCCTGGCTCCGCGCCCTGGCAGTGCGCCCAGTCTCGGGCCAGGCACCGATCCCTTTGTCCGAGGCGATGGGCCTAAGCCGCGACGTCATCTCGCTGACCTGGACCGGTCATCGACTCCTCGATGCCGGTCGTGACGAGCCGGCACGGACAGCCTTCGCCGAGGCCTTGCGGATGGCCGCCACGGCCCGAATCGTCGACGAGCCCGAGCCGCGATTCTTCGGAGAGGACAATCGGTTCCGACGCTTCCAACTCCCGCTGGAGAATCGGATCGGTCCAATCATCGAAGCGATGAGCGAGCCGGGACTTTGGCGGTTCGACGACTGGTCGGCCATCCTGCCCGACCACGCCATCGTCTGGCTGAGCGCGGCGCGGATGCTCCGATACCAGGGGGTCTCGAAGGAGCGCGAGGCACTCCGACGCATTGTCGACTTAGACAAGTCCTCTCCGCCTCCGGATGATCCGAGCCATCGCGGGCTGCACCATGCGGCCGTCGCTGAAGCCCTGGCCCTGCTCGAACCGGATGATCTCGACCAAGCCATCGTGCGGTACGAGCGGGCAATTGACGCGATGCCGATCCGATCGGTGCGTCGGGCCTGGCTCTGCAATCTGGCCAACCTCCGGATGCGTCAGGGGGACTACGACCGGGCCATCGCCGATTGGGAACAGGCACGTCGGGGACCCGGCGCCAGCCACGACGCGATTGGCGACCGCGCCCGGATCGAACTCGGCGACCTGCAGAGCCAACGCGGGCCGCTCCCCCCACAGGTCGAGCGAGTGTCGACGAGGTTCGACTCCCGAACTCGACAAACCACGACCCCCTTACCTTGATGGACCGCCCCGCGACGCGGCCCCCGACCCCGTTGCCTGTGTCGAGGGTCTTTTTCATGCTCATGACACGACCGACGAACCCCAATCCCACCGATCCCGAACTGCGAACGCCCCGCGACGACTTGGCGCGACCCGTCCAGGATCCGGTCGTCGACGATGCGAACGGGACGAGCCTGTCGCGTTGGCTGATCGGACTCCATGAGACCCCCAAAGGGCGCGCCTCGCTGATCGGTTCGGGTCTCGCTCTTGGGCTCCTGATCCTGCTGTTCTGGCCGCATCTCCGCTACTTCGCCTGGGTCTGGTCCAGCGACGAGAACTACAGCCACGGCTTCTTGGTTCCGTTGATGGCTGGTTACTTCGCCTCTGAGGCGGTCCGTCGTCATGGACTCCCGCAGGGGCCGGATCGGGGCGGGTGGATCGTCGGCGTGATCTTCATCGCAATGGCCATCGGTTGCCGATGGGCCACGACCCTATTCCCGATCGGCCTGGTCGGCGGGTTGGGATTCCTGTTCGGCCTGGCCGGCCTAATCGGGGTCTGGGGCGGCTTGGGAGCCCTGAGGCGGTTCGGTTTCCCCTTGGCCTTCCTGGCCTTCGCCATCCCGCTGCCGGTTGCGCTCTACACGAGCCTGGCCTCACCGTTGCAGTTGAGCGTCAGCCAGATCGCCTCATCATTGATGAACGCTATCGGGATCCCAACGCTCTGCCAGGGGAATCGAATCACGCTGCCCGGCGGGCTCCAGATGTTCGTCGCCGAGGCATGCAGTGGGATGCGGCAGTTGACCGGCTTCCTCGCCCTGACGACCGCCGTGGCTTTCCTCTCCAAACGCCCGCGATGGGAGAGCTTCGTGCTGATCCTCTCGTCGGTGCCGATCGCGATGACCGCCAATGTCGCCCGCGTGATCCTGACCGGCTGGATCATGTATCGGATCGATCCCCAGTTCGCCACCGGCGCGTTTCATACCCTCGAAGGCCTAGTAATGCTCGGATTCGGACTCAGTCTGCTCTGCCTAGAGAGCTGGCTGCTCGGGCAATTCCGCGAGATCTGGGCGTCCGGTGTCGAGGTCGACCCGCCCCCCATGGCCGATCCGATTCCCCGACGCTCGGGATCATCGACCGGCTGGATCCATGAAGGAGGCTCGGCATGATGCGAATTCCAAACACTTGGATCTCGTGGGGAACCTTGGGGAGCAAACGCTACCTTGTGACCGTCATGCTAATGGGCGTGGGCTTGATCACCCAAGCAGCCATCGAACAGCTCGCTGAGGCCGAGCGCCCCAACCTGGCCAAGCCCCTGGATGAGATGGTCCCGCTCCAGATCGGCCCCTGGATCGGCCGCGACACGCCAGTCGACCCCCGGATCCTCCGCGAGTCGCAGGCCGACGACTATCTCAACCGGGTTTACGTCCATCAGGACGATCCGCGCTTAGAGATCTCGCTCTGGATCAACTTCTCCAAATATGGCAACAACATGCGCCATTCGCCCGAGGTCTGCCTGCCCAGTAGCGGCTGGTCCCGGGTCGAGTCGGCCTGCCGGACGTCGACGCACAATCTCTCGGCCGATCGCACATTGACGATTTCCGAGTTGGCTTATGCACGCGAAGACCAGACCCAGTGGATCGGCTTCTGGTATTACATCTTTGGTGAGGGGTGGATCCAGCGCAAACTTCGTCAGCTCCCGCTGACTAGCCGGAGCAGTCACGGACGCTCCACACGTGGCTCGGGCCTGACCGTCGAAATCTTCTGTCCGCGCGATCGCGCCCGGAGTCCGGAGATGCTCGAGGAATTCGTCAAGGACTTGGCCACTGCCCTTGAGCCGCAATTGCCCGTCAACCAAGTCTCATACCATCAACCATAAATCGTTTGGTAAAAACTCTTCTACCAATAAAACAATCCGCCTCTCTCATCAGGGAGCGAGACGGATCGTAAAAATCAGACAGTCGGCAGAAGCTTAAAAGTTATCCGTCCTAACTCGATCAAACCTCGGCCGCGGCCGGGGCCTTTTCGATCGCTTCATAGTAACCGTCGTGCTCGGACTTGGTCCGGGCGATGTAGTAGATAAACAAGCCATAGCCGGCCTTGGCGACGACGTCCGAGATCGCATAGCCGATCTGCATCGCCATCTCACCGACGACTTCGGGCAAGAAATTGCTGAGCAGGTAAGCGACCGGGTAGAACGACCAGGTGACCACGATGATGAACCGGGCCGCGTCGACCAGCGGCTTGACCGGCTCAGGCTGATCATCCTTGGCCTTGGTGAACTCGGTGAACAGAATGGCCAGAATGGCCAGGAAGGGCAGCATGCTGAGTGCCCAGAACGCATAGTAAATGCCCTGGTTCGTGTCGCGGCTGATCTCACCGGGGTAACCCAAGATAATCATCAGCACGGCCAGCGGAACGAGCTTGCCCAGCAGGCTGCGACCCTTCTCCTTGGGCAGGTTCAGCACGGCGACCAGCTCGACCAGCAGCAGGGGCACCGTCAGGAGCCAGTCGACATATCGGTAGGCGTCGTTAAAGAGGTGCTCGGTGGGGTCCTCGCCCTGGGCGGCCTCGTAGGCCAGGCCCCAGCTCTCGTAGATCCGGAAGTAGTGGTAGCAGGCGATGGTCACGACCAGCCCGGAGTACATCAGGGCCGAGCGATACTTCGGCGCGACGTCCCGACGGGCCAGGAAGAAGAACAGGGCGGCAGCGCCCATCGTGGCGATGGTGAACGAGAAGACGTTGCTGACCAGCGAGTACTGCCAAAACTCGAAGGACTGCAAAACGTTCTCGGCGACGGCGGTTTCGACGCCAGTCTCCGCGGCGGGGGCGGCGGTCTCTTGCATGACGGGAATCTCCGGTGTCGCGAACGAACCTCGCACGCTGAGGATCCTGATGCGATGGATCGCTTGTGACGTGGGTGCACGGTAACGAAGAGGAGGTGTGCCTCAACGACCTCGTCCATGGCGTCGAGCCGAAGGTCGGAGAGGAACCCAGAAAGAAGCCCAGTGAGCCCGGTCGATCGCGACAGGCTCGTGGGTCGGACCTCGGACATGAAGAAAACAACCTCAAGAACGAGTGGTTCGAATTCCTCGTTCATGATGTTGCGCTTGCCGAGGGCTATCGATCGATTAGGCAGAGGCGTGATCGGGGTCAAGGTTCGAAGAAGAAACGGATCTGCTTTCTCCGGAGAGTTGACAAACCCCAGCCTCGACGCCCGGGCGTCGCCGACTACCATACTCAAATGCCAGGGTAGGACCGATCGGGGAAACACCTCGGTGAGGTCGGTCGTTCAAGGCACCACTCCCCATCGGCAAACTTCCCGATTTCGAGAACACGGCCTCGGAGGGGCTCCAACCGTGCCACCTCGGTCGACAACAGACGCTGCACGGGCGCTGGTCGTGCTGGGCTTGATCGGTCCATGCGCGTGCTTGGCGACGGCCGGACTCGGCCTCGTGTTGCCGATTGTCTCGTCCGTCCCATTGGCCCATCCACTCCTCCAATGGCTTCCTTGGGTGGCCGGGATACTGGTTTTGGGCCTGCCCCATGGCGCGTTGGATCACGAGGTCGGTGATCATCTCGACGGCCCCTGGTCGCGTCGACGCCGTTTGGTATTCATCGCCTTATACCTATCGGCGGTCCTGGTCGGTCTGCTAGCCTGGTTCGTTTGGCCACTGGGCTTGATCGCGGCGTTCTTGACCGTCTCGGCATATCACTTCGGTCAAGGAGATGTCTACTGGAGCCGTCAGATCGGTTTAGCCGGTCGACGGTCCGACCGAGGATACCGGCTCGCCCTGCTGGCTTGCCGGTCAACGGTGCCGATCCTGGTGCCGGTCCTCTGGCACGCCGAGTCGTTCGGCGAGGCGGCCACGACCCTAGGCCAGCGACTCTTCGGTGGAACCTCATCCTGGAATCCGGAATCGGGCCTCTTCAATCTGGGATGGGTTCTCGTCACCACGGCCTCGGCCACGCAATGCCTGCTGGCAGTGTGGTCGTTCTGGTCGGGGCCAGATACGACCCGAGTATGGGCCTTCGGAGAAATCGCTGAAACAATTATTTTGTGGGGACTTTTTTTGTGTGTTCCGCCGATCTTGGCCGTCGGAGTTTATTTCAATTGCTGGCATTCCGTTCGGCATGTCGGACGTCTTCTGCTACTAGATGAACCACCGACGCGCGAACGGCCGAGCAATCCATCCCGCGGTAATGAGTTCGATCCAGCCGTTGTGTCAATTCTCGGACGTCTCGGTCGGTTCCACGTCCGGACCTTGCCGATGACCCTCGCCTCGTTGGTCGGTCTAGCCGTCTTGATCGCCGTGCTCTGGCGGACCGTCGAGGACCCAACCGACATCGGCTTGATCTTGCTAGCGTTGATCAGCGCTTTAACCTTTCCACACGTCATGGTCGTCGCGTGGATGGATCTCCGACAGGACGTCTGGGCCCGTGGCGTGCGCGCTGGGTACGGAGGGCGTTGAGACGATGGCCACAACGTGGATCACTCCCCCCGACCTACATGCTGCTGCGGAGCCTACCGCGAGCCGCATTCCGTCGAGCAGTCTCGTTGACGCCGGTCTGGAGCATTACCCGATCTCGGGGGCATTGCCGACGCGTTTTCGCTATGCCATCGCCGGCGCTGGCTGCGCTGGGCTCAGCCTGGCCTGGCACTTGCTCGAAGCCGGCGTGACCGACCCGATCCTTGTGCTCGATCGACGCGTCTCTTACATCAATGACCGCACCTGGTGTTTCTGGGCAGTCGAGCCGACCGACTTCGACGATCTCTCCGAATCGCAATGGCAGCGCTGTCAGGTCGTTGGGCCAGACGGTCGCGAGGCCATCGCCGACTCGCCACGGTATCCCTACCGCCACCTCAGGGCCGAGGCGGTCTATCGACGGATCTTGGATCGATTGGCACGCTCGCCCCAAGTGACCCTCCAACTCGGCACGACCGTCGAATCAATCTCTGAGGGTGCCGACGATGTCGAGATCGTGACCAATCGCGGCCGCTTCCACGCCGACTTTTGCTTCGAAAGCGGAGTCCCTCAGATCAACCCCAGCTCGATCGACGTCCACTTGACCCAGCACTTCCTCGGGATCACCATCGACGCCGACCGACCCGTCTTCGACTCCGATCAGGCTACTCTGATGGACTTCCATGTCGACCAAGCCGACGGCCCGCGCTTCCTCTACGTGCTCCCCTTCTCCAGCCACCGCGCACTGATCGAGAACACTTACTTGTCCTGGGCCGAGATCGGTCCGGAACGCCACTTCGAAGAACTGTCCGACTACCTGAAGCAGCGGTACGGCCTGGATCACGGATCGTTCTCGATCGTCGAGCGGGAATCGGGCCGGATCCCCATGACCACAGCGCGACTGCCGGGTCGGATCAGTCCTCGACGTCTTCGGATCGGCCTCCAGGCCGGCGCCGCCCGACCCTCCAGCGGCTACGCCTTCTTGCGGATCCAACGCCAGACCCGACAGCTTGCTCAGCGACTGGCCGCTCAGCCTGAACGGATCGGCCAGGACTCTTCAGCCTATGCTCCGTTAAAGTACACGTTCCTCGACACAATCTTTTTAAAGGTCCTCCAGGATCGGCCCGCCCAAGCCGGTGCGCTGTTCGCTCGGATGTTCGCGCGGTCGCGGCCTGAATCCCTCCTACGATTCCTCAGCGATCGGAGCGGGCTGCTCGACGACCTCGACCTGATCTGGGCCTTACCCAAGTGGCCTTTCCTCCGCGCGGCGCTTCAGACGATGCCTCTCTGGACGACCCGGGTGGCCCAAGCCTGGGCGGATCGCTCGGGCCGATCGATCTCGGTGGCTAAGACCGAGTCGTCCGCCGCGTTCTGACCGACCTTTTCGATCACTAATCAGGGAGACGCATCGCCTCCTCCGGTCGGCAGATCCCGGACACGCTCGACGTTGACCGATCGGGCCATTTGGCTTAGGGTCCACGACCGAGATGGACGGCTTTTCCGAGGATGGACACCGAGGCTCGAAGATGGATCGTCAGAGCCGCACACCGGTCGCGTGGAGATTCCGCGACCCTCATCGCCCATGGATCTCACGGGCGGCTGATCTCAACGACCTTGAGGACCCCGGCGTCCTGGTCGCTTGTCCCGACGCACGAATGCCGGCCTATCGGGCGGTCATCGGGCTGGCCGAGGCGGGCCTGCTCGGGTCGTTCGTGACGGCCGGATTCGACACGGTCCCCCCCTCTTGGAGGCGATGGACCCACGCGATCGGCCCGCTAGAACGACGATTGGCCCGTCGTCGCGAGCCTCGGATCCCCCGACAACGGGTCCGCGCCTGCTGGAGCGTCGACGTGGCGCAACTGGTCGAGAACCAGCTCAGCGACCGACGCGCCACGCTCCGACACGCCATTGCGCGATGGCGGACCGAGCACGTCGACCGCACCATCGCCGCACAGCTCGAAGGAGACCAGAATAATCCACGATTCGCCGCCGCCCTGCTTTTCAGCGACGTCGGTTCGCGATTCGCCCTCTCGGCCTGCCGACGCGTCGGGATCCCCAGCGTCTTGAGCGTGGTTCACGGCGATATCGAGGAGGAGCGCGAGCTACTGGCCCTGGAGTCGCAAGGCTCAGCACGCGACTTCTTCCCGATCTACCTCGGCGATGCCCCAATGGATCTCGAGGAGCTGGACTGGATGCACGCCCGGCGCCGGGTCGACGTCCAGGACGCCGACCGGATCCTCGTCCCCTCCGAGCACATCGCCGAGCGGCTCCGTTCCCGAGGGACCCCGGCCTCCAAGATCGACGTCGTCCCCTATGCCGCCGACACCCAACGGTTCCGGCCCCGTTGGACCTCAGACCGAGCCACGGACGCGGCCCCGTCCTACGAATCATCTTCGCCTTCATCACAATTGTGCCGATTTCTATTTGCCGGTGGGATTTGTCAGCGGAAGGGACTCAAATACCTCTTGCAAGCCTGGCAGATGGTGAAGCGTCCGGGTTGGACGTTGAGCCTGCTCGGCCCGGCCCCTCGAGGTTTGGACGCGTTGGCCGGTCCCCTGCTGGCGGACGTGACGCTGCTGGGTCGGGCAGCGCACGCAGAAATGCCGTCACGACTGGCCGAGGCCGACGTCTTCGTCTTCCCGTCGCTGTTCGAGGGGTCAGCGGTGGTGACCTATGAAGCCTTGGCCAGCGGGCTCCCATTAATTGTGACGCCACAGGCCGGCTCGGTGGCGCGGGATGGTCAGGAAGGGTTGATGGTCCCGCCGCGTGACCCGGAGGCATTGGCCTCGGCAATGGTCCAGTTGGGTGAGGACGCGACGCTCCGGGATCGCTTGGCTCGCGCCGCGCGTCGACGCGCTGAGCAGTTCGACTGGAACCGATACCAGGCGGCCGTCGTGGCCAACCTCCGCGAGGCAATCGCTGACGGTCCTTGGCGCTGCGTCGGATTCGGACCTCGCCAGCCGGTCGGGTTCGCCGGCGGGGGCGCGGCGTGATCGCGCTGGATCAGGGATACGTCCTCGCGATGGGCGCGATCATCCTCGGCCTGATCATGATCCAATTGGTCCGCCGCAAGCTCGATCCGTTCGCGCCCCATTGGATGTTCCTGACCGGCTGGTTCCAGCTCTATGTGATCCAGGCGTGGATGTATCGCGATTACGGCTTGCGCGTCCGGGGCGAGGAGGTGGTCCTGGAGGCGAATCAGCGGGCCTTCTTGTTCCTGGTCTGGTTCCTCATCGTCTACGGCTCGGGACTCGGCCGCGTCCTGGCGCGTCGGCTGCCTCAGGCCCCCACGCGTTGGCCGGCCGGGACAGTCGTGGCAATCTGCATCCCGTTGGTCCTCTGGGGCTTCTACTGCTCGATCAAGGTGATGCAGCTCTCCTCCAGCGAGTCATTGATGATGATGAGCCCGGAGATGGTCCTGCTGATCCAGTTCCCGATCCTGATGCTGGTCGCCGGGATCCTCCTGATCGTCACCGGGCGTCAACCCGATCGTCCCAACGCGATCCTGACCTGGACCGGCTTGGCTTTGGCAATAATTTATGTGCTCATCTGGATGTTCAACGGCAAGCGCTCACATTCGCTCTTCGGCGTCCTGACAGCCGTCTCTGCATTCTACCTCCCGCGATTCAAGCGGCCACCGTTGCCAATCATGTGTGTGACCGCCGTTCTGGGTGCCATGGCCGTGACTTTAGCAATCGGCTGGCGTCACAATCCCAACTATGAGCGGTCGGCATCGGGATTCTTCACGTACATGTCCGAATTCGACCCAGAGGCGATCCTGGTCAACCTCAACCTCCGCGATGCCGAGGAAAACGCCCTGTTCCGGGCGCCGGAGAAGGCCAGCAAAGAGACCGAAGAGTACGGCGGCTACCTCCTGATGCTCGACACGGTCCCGGAAAAAGCCGGCTACGACTACGGTGAAGTCTACCTCCGGATCGTCTCAACGTACATCCCCCGGCTGATCTGGGAGGATAAACCGTTTTACGGCCGCGAAGCTTGGGTCAACGCCTGGATCGCCGGCTCGGAGTTCAAGCGGACCGAGAAGTTCACCGGCCCGTCGATCGGGCTCCTCGGCGCCTGCCAACTTAACGGTGGCCTTTTGGGCACCTGGATCGTTATCACAACCATCGGCCTATTCTTGCGCACCGCCTATGAATACTTCCGAATGTATGCCGACCGGCCCTGGGCCCAGGCCTGGTGGGCAGTCAGCTATTACACTGCTTGGTTGATGGTCGTCAACGACAATCCGCTCGTCTGGTACTATTACCTCTATGGTCACACGACTTTACCACCGATCGGTTTCCTCTGGTTGATCCTCCGAGGTCGTCGCTGACCACGAAGCCTCCATGACAAACACACGAATCAACAGACACACCTGATAAGCAACACATCCCTGCATGGGAATTACACCATGACCTTGACCGTCCTGTTCACCAATTTCGGTCCTTATCACCTGGCGAGGCTCCGTGCGTTGGGCCACCGCTTGGCCGAGCGTGGCAATCGTCTGGTCGCGCTGGAGCTTGCAAGAACCGAGCGTCGCTACCCGTGGACGACCGACCGGGAAGCCGCCCCCAACGAACCGTTCGACTGGATCACGCTGTTCGAGGACGAGGCCGTCGAATCGCTCTCCGGGCGCGACTGTGCACGTCAGACTCGTCGGGCGCTGGAGCGGATCGCACCCGACGCAATTGCGGTGGCCGGCTACGCGCGCCCCGAATGCATGGCCGCCGCCCAATGGACCGGCAAACACAACGCCCGCGCGATCCTCATGTCCGAGACCCAACGCATCGATCACTCCAGGACATGGTGGAAGGAGGCGATCAAGGCACGTCGGGTCCGCCGCTTCGACGCGGGGCTGGTCGGTGGTCCTCGACACCGAGACTACCTGATCGATCTCGGGATGGACCACGAACGGATCGCATTGGGCTACAACGCCGTCGACAACAACTTCTTCCACGAAGGGATTCAGCAGAGTCGCGACAAACACGCGAAACCCATCGCATCGCGGTATTTCTTGGCCATTAACCGACTTGTTCCCGAGAAAAATCTCCGCGCATTAGTGAGTGCCTTCGCATCGTACCGTTACTCGGGCGGTCGTCGCGACCTCGTGCTTTGCGGAGACGGTCCCGAGCGGCCCGCGCTCGAGGCGGAGATCACGAAGCGGGATCTGGTCGGGTCGGTGCATCTCCCCGGCTTCCTCCAGATCGAGGCGTTGCTGCCTTGGTTGGCATATGCCGACGCGTTCGTGCATCCGAGCCTGATGGAGCCTTGGGGCTTGGTGGTCAATGAGGCGGCCGCGAGCGGTTTGCCGCTCCTGGTCTCGGAGCGCGCCGGTTGCGTCGAAACACTTGTGCCCGATTCCCCGTCGACGACCGGTCGCCGGTTCGACCCCCACGACGTCGATGCGATCACCGACGTCCTCGGCTGGTTCGAAGGCCTCTCGGACCTCGAGCATGCCACAATGGGTCGACGCGCCTCGGAGGTCGTCAACGAATGGGGTCCGGATCGGTTCGCCCTCGGAATGGAACAGGCGTTGCGGATTGCCCACGAATCGCCCGACCGATCGATCCGTCCTCGAAAGCGGACCCAACAGGTCGCCTGACCTTCGACTTGCACGGAGATGTTTTATGCTCACCACTGCACGAACTGATTTCGGTTCCGCCCGGCCGTCGCGGACCGTTCCCCGTGGAGAGACCGATTCCCCGTCGAGATTGCATATCTGCAACGGTCTGGTCCCTTCGCGCGACGGTGGGATGGTGCCGAGCATTCTCGGGATGACCGGAGCATTGGCCGGGAGGGCGTGTGCAACTGACGGCCGATTCCCCGTGGAGATTCTGACGCTGACCGCCTCAGACGACGACGCGTTCGCCGTCCCGGACGGCTTGCCCCTGCGCGGACCCGCCGATCGAGACGATTTGGCCTCGGCAATCGCACGGGCCGAGTTGGTGCACATCCATGGGCTCTGGCAGTCACAGACGCGGGTCGGGGCTGCCTTGGCAGAACGGGCCAGGGTCCCCTATCTGGTCGCCGCTCATGGGATGGCCGATCCGTGGGCGCTTCGTCAGAAGCGCTGGAAGAAACAGGTCTATGGAGCGCTGATCGAGTCGCGACGACTCCGGAGTGCGGCCTGCTTGCACGCCCTGGCTCGTCCCGAGGTGACCTCCCTCCGTCGCCTGGCGCCACGCACGCCGATCTGCTGGATCCCTAACGGGGTCGATCCCCGCCCTTTTGACGACCTGCCCGACCGCCGAGCTTTGGAAGCTGCGCATCCCGAGTTGGTCGGCAAATTCGTCGTACTCTTCTTCGGACGGTTGCACGTCAAGAAAGGACTGGACCTGCTGGCCGAGGCGATGATCACGTTGGCCTCGAGGCATCCGGATCTCCATCTGGTGCTGGCTGGACGCGACGACGGCGCCTGGGAGCCGTTCCGGGACCGGCTCGCCGCGACGAGCTTGCTGGATCGGGTCACGCGTCTGGGGCATGTCGGCGGCGAATCGGCGCGGGCGGTCTGGGGAGCCGCCGACGCATTCGTCCTGCCCAGCTACAGCGAGGGATTCAGCATGGCCATCCTAGAGGCGATGGCGGCGTCCAAACCAGTCCTGATCACCGAGACCTGCTACTTCCCCGAGGTAGCCCGGCACAATGCGGGCCTGATCGTCGCGCCGACGGTATCCGGCGTGACCGAGGGGCTCGATGCCCTCCGGAGCGCCTCCGGCACCCAGCGGGACGACTGGGCTTGTCGGGCCCGGAGGCTCGTCCTCGACGAATATACATGGGACCGCCAGGCCGAACGGCTCGAGGCGGTCTACGACTGGCTGGCCCATGGAGCCCCCCGACCCGACTCGGTCGTCCTCCCCTGACCAATAGAGGAACGGGCGGATGGTCAACAGCCTCTCATTCGAGATAATGGTCGATTCTAGCAGGAGCTTGACCCATGACTTCAATGCCCGTCGTCTCCGATCCCGAATCGACTGAAATACTCCGAACGGATGAGTTCTCGACGGGGACGTCGGGGGATCAGCGTACGGAAGGACAGTCGGGATGGACGTCGAAGGCACCTGTGAGCGTGATCGTCCCGGTCAAGGACGAGCAGGAGAATCTCAAGCGCTGCCTGCCGGCCTTGGCCTGGGCCGACGAGGTCTTCGTCATCGACAGCCGGAGCAGCGATGCGACCGTGGAGGTCGCCGAAGGGAATGGCGCGTCGGTCGTCCAATTCGCTTTCAACGGTGTCTATCCCAAGAAGAAGAATTGGGCTCTCGAGACGTTGCCGTTCCGCAACGAATGGGTCTTGATCGTCGACGCCGATGAGGTCGTCCCGCCCGAGCTGGCCGAGGAGATCACCGAGCGGATCGCCCTCGATGAAGCCGACGGATACTGGCTCAATTCAAAATATTATTTCTTGGGCCGTCGAATTCGCCACTGCGGTTACAATGAGGCGTGGAACCTCCGCCTATTCAAGCACCAGCTCGGCCGCTACGAGCGGATGCCGGTCCGCTCCGATCAGGCGACCGGCGACAACGAGGCCCACGAGCATGTCCTGCTCGACGGCCGCGTGCTCAAGCTCCGTCACGAGCTGGACCACTTCGCCTACCCCGACATCGCCACGTTCGTTGCCAAGCACAACCGATACGCCATCTGGGAGGCCAGCCAGTACCGACGGTTGCGCGATGAGCCGATCCCACCGGGAATCGGTCGAGCCAAGCGGATCAAGCGGACCCTCAAGAAGCTCTACCTCCGACTCCCGATGCGCCCCGTGGTCAGGTTCCTCTACAGCTACGTGGGTCGCTTGGGGATCCTTGATGGGATGCCCGGTCTGGTCTTCTGCACGTTGCTGTCCTACTACGACTTCCTCTGCTGGGCGAACGTCTATCAGGCCCGGATCGCCGAAGGCACCGACGTCTCCAACAAAGCGGGTGCCTTAGAGGCTTGAGGGGGTCTCGGAGGATCGTTGACAGAGCGGTTGCAGGCGTGTGATCGCGTTGCGGCTCTCGAGATTCTCCGGCTCGATATCCAAGACCAGCCTGTGCCAAGCCAGAGCTTCAGGGAGCCGCCCCATCTCCTCGCGGAGTCGACCGATCGCCTGCAACTCGTCGACGGTGAAGTATCGTCCGTGGACGTGATTCTGAAACGCGTCCGGGTTCCGATTTTTCAGGAACGGCTCTCCGATGTAGTCGCGTCGGAGGACCACCCGTGCCTGCCGATAGCGCTGAACGTCCGAGAGGTCGGGGAGTTCCCGGCCCAGGAGTCGGCAGAGCGATGCATATCGCAGGCGGAGCCGACCTTCGGAGTCGTTGGGGGCCTGACGGATCGCGATCTCGTATTCACGCAAGGCCGTCTCGTAGTCGTGCCGCCGCTGGGCCAATCGCCCACGGACTTCGGCTAGCTCATCGCGATCCCGGAACGGTTCGGGAACGTCGGCCTCGAACCATGCGGCCAATCGCTCCAGATCGTTCTGCATCAAGAGGGCCTGGGAGACGCCCACCCAATACGACAAACGATCGCCGAACTTGGCCTTTGCCTGAAACAGCGGGGTGAGGTCGACGTTATCCCCGTACGCGTCGATCGAGGCATGCCAATAGCGTACGAGCGCTCCGAGGTCGTCGGGGTTCCGCTCCAGGACCGGTTGAAAGTGTTCGATGAGCCTGGTCGGGGAGACCGTCTCGATGTCGAGCATGGCCAGGGCGATCAGGTTTTTCCGCCGATCGTCGGGATCCCGATCCATCTCCAGCAACCATTGCCCCTGGACCCGCGCCTCTTCGATCCGACCTTGGAGGAAGTAGAGGTTGAACAAGAGCAGCCGAACCTCAATGACGGCCTCCTCGGTCGCCGTCGCATCGAGCGCTTTGCGCCACTGCTGCTCGGCCTCGGGATAGCGGGACAACTCGTAGTAAGCTTTGCCCCGCGCGATTCGGGAGGCCGCCTCGTAGTCCTCACGATCCAGGTCCGGGTGTTCCAGCAGATCCAGGACCCGCGACGGGTCGGGGGAATCGCCGCTCAACTCCCATTCGGCGGCGAAGAGCCGCGTCTCCGGATCGTTAGGCACGGCGTTCAAACGATCCGCGAGTAGCTTCTGCCCTATTTCGAACTGACCGCGGTCCAAATGACTACGGATGCTCCGGAGGCTCGCTGGGGGGGCTCCTCCGTCAGCTATCAGCCACCAAAGCGCGATCCCCAGCAGGACGAGACAGATGACGGTCGCGACCTCGGAAGGCCGAATTCGAGGAGATGGGCTCATCAGCGAGGAGGTCCGAGATTCGGCAGTCCGGCAATTCGAGAGAAGACCGATCGAGATGATGAGGATCGGTCGTTCCCCAAGCCATCCAAAGGGTGCAGCCCGCCGTCGAGACGAACGAAGCCCACTGCGTCGAGGATACGACTCGGAACACCCCCTTGTTCGGATCGCTAGATCAAGGGCGCGGTGGGCCAAGGGGCAGGCTTCGAAGAGGGCGAGTGGAGACCCTCGATGCTCCATCAGGCATCGGCGGCCACGGAGATCCGCTCCGGCTGGGGCGAGTGAACGTATCCGCCCTCGGGACCGGGCAGACTCAGGTCCCGAGCGACCGCCGTTAGGAGTGCGCTCAACGAGTCTGCCTCGCGTTCCGGATCGAACAGCTCGACGACACGTCGACGCCCTTGAGACGACATCCGGTGCGCCTCGACGGCGTCGGCCAGGAGGTCGAGCATCGCGTCGGCCATCGGGTCGCAGTCGCCGGGCGGGATCAGCAACCCGGTCTGGCGATCGGAAACCAATGCGCGGAGCCCTTCGACGTCGCTGGCTACGACCGGCACGCCATGCGCCATGGCGTTGATCAGAGGGCGGCCGACCGTCGGCACGACCGAGGGATGGCAATAGACGTCGAGGACGCCCCAGAACGGCTCGGTCGACTGCTTGGTCTCGGCGAAGGTGACCCGATCGGCAATCCCGAGCCGATCAACGCTGCGACGAAGGAACGGCTCGTGGGCGCCCTGCCCGGCCAGAATGAACTCGACGTCGAGCTGGGCCTCGCAGACCCGGGCCGCGGCGGCCAAGAACGTCGATTGGCCGCCGCCGGGCTCCCAGAAGCCGGCGGTCCCGACGACGGCGATCCGGCCTGGGTCCAAGGCGCGGTTGCGGGTCGGGCAGAGCGGTAAGCCAGGGGGCACCACTCGGATCAGTTGGCGCGGAATCTGTGCGCGGGCGACCAACTGCTCGCCCACCTCGAGACTGGCCGCGACCACTGCGCGACAATGGGAACGGCTACGCATCAGGCTTCGACCTGGCGGGAGGAACTCCTCGACCGAAAGCAGGTACGGGATCCGCCAATGCTTGGCCAGCATCCGCGTGGACTCAGCCAGCTCGACGCTTAGGGTCAGGATCACCTCAGGACGCTCGTCGAGGTCATCCATCGGGAACCCGCGTGTCGCCAGAGGGCGAAGCCAGACCGACCCTAGGCCGGGCCAGTCGAAGGCCCTCGCGGCGCGTTCGGGACCGGAGCCGGCCCCCAGCCCCAGACCCGAGCCCGGTCGACGCGTCGGGACCGGAGGCGCGTCGCTCAAGGCGACCAGGTCGACTCGGTGTCCGCGATGCACGAGCCTCTCGGCTAGTCCTCGAACGCGTAGCCGCTCGTCGCCGGCCAGGTGACCGGCGACCAGCAGCACATGGGTCTCGGGCGAGCGTCCTTCGGTAGAGGACGTCGTCGATCCGGCGTTGACCCCCAACGGACCACCCCCTCACCACTGGATTGGCCGCCGCCTCAGGAGCATTCGTGGCCCGTCGCGTCAAACCCTCGACGTTCGACGAACCCTCAACCGCGAACGGCCGGCTGCTCCGCATCGGCCTTCTCGATCATGGCGCGCATCGACTTCAACCCGCAACGAGCCACAACCCCGGCCTCTTGGCGCCAGTAGTCCCGGTTGAACAATTCCAGCGAGAAGGCCCCGACAAACCCGTTGGCCCGGAGCGTGTTGACGATCTTTGAGAGCGGCGCGATCCCCTCGCCGGGATAGACCCGGTCGGCATCACCGATGGTATCGCGAGGTGGATCGGCTGGGTAATCGTTGACATGGAACAACGGGATCGCACGGCCGTGGATCAGACCGAGGCTCTCAAATGCGTTGCCCCCTTTGTAGAGGTGATAGACGTCGGGCAACAGGCATGCATCGGGGTGTCCCGAGTCGACCGCCACCCGCATCACTTGGCCAAGCCGGTTGAGGATCTTGGCGAAGCCCCAGACCTCGAGCATCGGCTGGACCCCGATCTGACGACCAACCTTGAGCAAGTCACGATACCGCATCGCCACCTGAGCGAGGTCGAGGTCGGCCCGATCGGTCGCGCCGGCCGGAGGCGCGGCGATCCGTGTCCCACCGATCTGACGGAGTAGGTCCATATCGCGACGGGCCCGCTCCAAGCCGGCCCGTCGACGATCCGGATCGTCAACAATCCACTCGGCGAAGCCGATGCCCCCCTCGACGGTCAGGCCCGCGTCGGCGATCCGCTTGCGCAGATCGCTTAAGGATCCGCCTTGATCCCGGTACTGCTCGATCTCACGGATCCATGGCTCGATCCCATCGTAGCCGGCCTCGGCGGCCAGCTCGACCTCCTCGACGATCCCCAGCCCCTGGCCGCGGATCGTGCTGGTATTGAGACAGAGTCGGATCGATCCGTCCCCTTCGGCATTCTCGAGACCGGCCGGTTCGTCGATCGTCCGCGCGGCCTTCGACGTCGAGGCCCCCCACGCCAAGCCCGCGACGGTCCCCGTCAGCAAGCGCCGACGTGTGCAAGCCACCGACCTCGTCGACTTCGTCATCGTCAAAGTGTCCTCTCTCTTATCAGCCAGCGTGGATGGCATAAGCAGGGTTTGAGGCCGATCGGCCGCGACCGGACGAATCTCAATCCCGACGCTCCCTGACAGAATCAGCGTCGGGACTGCTCTAGGAACCATTCGTAGAGCCGAGGATTGTCGTAGGTCTCGGTCCAGGAGTCGTGTCCGGCCTCGGGATAAATCGTGAACTGGACGTCGGAGCCCAAAGCCTTCAGGGCGTCGACCATCTGCTGAGTCCTCTCGACGGGGACGACCCGATCCTGGGCGCCGTGGAAGGCCCAGATCGGCAAATCCTTAAGCGCTCCGGCGTTCTCGGGATCACCACCACCGCAGATCGGCGCGATCGCTGCGAACCGGCCCGGACGTGCCGAGGCCCACGACCAGGTCCCGTAGCCGCCCATGCTCAGGCCCGTCAGATAGACCCGGTCCGGGTCGATCCGGTACGACGCCATGACGTGGTCGAGCCAGGCATCGAGCACTTGAACGTCCCACCAGCTCCGCTCGGCACACTGCGGTGAGACAACGATGAACGGGAGCGGCTCACCACCCTCAATCAGCTTGGGCGGCCCATGCACCTTGACCTTCTCCAGGTCGCTGCCCCGCTCGCCGGCGCCGTGCAGGAAGATCAAGAGCGGGTAGGTCTCCGTGCCCGACGCGTCGTAGCCGGTCGGCAAGGCGACCAGGTAATCCTGCTCCACCGTCACAGTCACCTCCCCAGTAAACCGACGCGCTTCCTGCATTGGGGTCTCCGAATCGGTCGATCCAACCGCCTCGAGACCCTCTGGCATCAGGACAATCACCACGCTCAACACGGTCACCCGCATCACGGTTTTGATCCCAGCCACGAACTGCCTCCTTTCCGGCCCTTCGCACGTCCAACGATCTCGACGGTCCCCCCAGTGATTCCGGTACCCAGCCCGAGGAGTCCGGCCGACCCACCACACCTTCTCCTATTCAACCAGCCCCCCCACCTCATCGGAAGGGGGCGGCGACCGACCGATCCGAATCGGCATCGACAGTGACCGCAACCAATCGTTCAAGACATCGAGGGACGATCCCCCAGCCCAACAGTCGATCGATCCACCGAGATCGAGAGGCACGACCCAGCACCAGTCGCTCTCGAAAGACCACCAACCCAAGGGTTGACGCAACCCAACACAATCCCACCGGACGACATGATAGCAATCAGGTTTTTACACAACCTATAACCCAAGGTTCACTGAGGACAAACCATCGCCATAGAACACGGAGGCGACCTCTTCCATGATGACGTGAAAATCCCATGATCCCGCCCTCCGCCATTGGCTTTGATCGCGAGCAATAGCGTTTCGCCAACACTTGGACTCTCTTGGTGGCCAGTTTGGAGCCGATCCGCTCCACAATGGGCTTTGCCCAACGGAAGCGAAGGCAGCCCCTGAATCGATTTGTTGGCAACCGCACACCCATGTTATGAATTGTGCGACATTCCCGAACCCCACACACATGATCGTTCAATGCAATGGATTGGATATCGAGAGCGGTGAAGGAGCCACGCTCCGATGCGACCCGTCGGCTTCGTTCGCCCATGAAAAGAATCGGTTCGAGGCTGAGCACGGACCGCAACTCGAGTCAACAAAGCCAACAAAAGGAAGCGAGCTGGATATCGTGAAAACCCCGATCTTTGAGTGCATGCCTGTCATATCGACAGAGGGGCCGCACCTAAATTATTGCCAAATCTAATTTTTCGAATAATTCCTGTTTGACAGCGCCAAGGTCCTGGCTAAATTGACGATGGCTTCGGAGCAAGCCGACTGTCGGTGGGCCCTCAAAGCGACCCATCGGCGGATTCTTCCCCGTTCGGATCTTTCCCCCGCTGAATCCAGTTATCGCTCGGCTTCCGGTCGCTGGAGGCGGCGTTCCCGGTCCATGGTCGGGAATTCGCCAGCCTGTGGCGACGGTCCGATCGACATTCCTCCGCCCCGGGATTCCTCGTGCGTGGGTGATCCGATCGCCTCACCAAATCAGATCACCGACACAATTCATTCTGCGGAGTTTCTTCATGCTTGCTCACACCAAGGATGATCCGGCTACGGTGCGCGCTTTTCGTGTCTTGTCCCACTCGTCGCGACGACGTGCACGGTCGTTCCGGAACGGTCTAGGCTTCGATCGCTTGGAGGGACGCCAGGCCCCTTCGGGCAACTTGATCGAGCAGGTCGCCCTCGGCGGGGCGACCTTCTTGGATCTCTTCGAGGACAAGGACGATCAGGGCAACGAGCTGGTGACGGGGACCGCCACAGCCCTGGCTTCGCAGGTCGACGCCCTGGCCTACGCCCTGCTGCTGCAAGAAGTCGTCACAGGTTCGGGAGCCGACGTCATCACCGGGTTCTCCGAGGCCGAGGGATTCGGCGTCGTTGAAGCCCGCGGTGTCTCCGTTGGGTTCTCCGAGACCGATGTGGTGGGTGTCAGCGAATTTAATGGGCTGGTCGACACCCGCGCTGGCAATGATCGGATCCAGGGCGATGCGGTGGCCAGCACGCCCAGCTCAGGTCTGGACGACGAACTCTTCTTCGTCGGGGCCAACGGCGTGATCGTCGACCTGGACAGCCAACTGCTCCTGGGCAACGGCGACGACTTCGTGGCGGGCAACGCCGACCTGGTCGCCTTCGGCGTCAGCGACGACCCGGACCTGGAAGTCATTTCCGACGGCTTCGAGAACGTCGGCACCGTGGACCTGGGTAGTGGCAACGACACCATCGTGACCCGCTCCCGCGCCGAGGCGACTGGCGATGCCAAGGCGATCGCCGATGGGATCGACAACTCGAGCGTGGGCAACCCCAACGCCGCCACTGTCTTCCGGCTCGGCGCGGGCGACGATCGCATCGACAGCCAGGGGTCGGCTCTGGCCCGAGGCGACGCCGCGTTGGCCAACGGCTTGGACACCCGGACCTTGCTTGAGGGGAACAACGGCAACGACGGCCTGTTCCTCCGGGGTGAGGCGGTCTTCGAAGCCGACCCGAACTTCACCGCCGATCAACCGGAAGCGATCGGTGATGGCCTGGAGAACCGCGGTACGATCAACTTGGGCAACGGCAACGACACGATCAACGGGACCGGCATCGCACGGGGCAACGGTGTGTTGACGATCGCCGATGGCCTGGATAGCCGTGGCCAAATCCTCACCGGTGGGGGCAACGACACGATCATCGGTCGCGGCGAGGCCGAGGCGACCGCCGGCTCGGACGCGAGCAACGTCGTATTGACCTCGGGGATCCTCACCGAGAACGTCGATGCCGGGCGGATCGTCACCGGAGGAGGCGCCGACCGGATCGACGGCTCATCGAACGCCATCGGCGGCCCCGGCAGCACCACCGCCATCGGAATCACCAACATCAGTTTCGACCTGCCCAACGACGCAGTGCTGTCCTCGGTCCAGACTGGCGGTGGGAACGACGTTGTGGTGGGAACTGCCACAGCTGTTGGTAGTGGCGATGTGTCCGCCTTCGGCCTGCTCGGCGGCCGATTCGACCTGGGGGGCAACAACGACGAACTGATCGGCACGGCGATCGTCAACGGCGCCTCGACGGTCCGGGCCGTCGGCCTCCTCGTCGAGGACCCGGCCGCCGCCGCCGTCCTGACCGGCGACGGTGCGGACCTGATCCGCGGGGACGCCCAGGTCAACGACCCGTCGGCCATCGGGACGGCCACCGGGATCTTCGTCGACAATATCGACCGAATTAACACAGGCAACGGCAACGACGTCATTATCGGGACCGCCAGCGCTGCAGGGAGCCAGGTCGAAACCTTCGGCATTGCGGGGACCGGCCAGATCAACACCGGCGCGGGGAACGACCGGATCGACGCCGGCAGCTTCGGCGGCGGGATCTCCATCCGGACCGGCAATAACGACGACGTCGTCATCGGCTTTGGCGAGGCGATCGTCAACGGTGGTGGTGGAAACGACCTGCTCGTCATCGACCTGCCCGCTCAACCGCTGGTCACCGAGGTTTCCCCGACCCGGACCAACATCACCTTCGACGGGGTGACTATGGTTGCGATCAACTTCGAGACCATTAGCATTCAGGTTGTCTGACCCAACTCACACGACCCGGCTCAGGATTCCTCCCGAAGCCGGGTCCCCTCGACGAGCTTTCGGATCGGTCCGGCGAGACGGCGCCCTCAACAGCGAGGACCGCCTCCTCGTACGGACTGGCTCCGAGCCACGTCGGGGACTTCCAGATCATTCCCGCTTCGCTCATCGATCTGCTCTTTGCACTTCACTGCCATCGAACTCCCTCGAGAAGCTTTGCACATTCCAGTTCAGATCCGCACTTCTTATCTGCTTTTGTAATTCGCGGAGAAAAAGCCGCGTCCTCGCTCTCGGTCGATCCTAGGTTTGAGATACATTCAGCACCTTCCGATCGACGTAATCCGAGGAACCCGCCCCGATGACGTCAACGACTCCGGAACCGAATCGGCCCAGCGATGGTCGTGTGGCCATGTCAACTCGCACGCAACGTGCGCCGATCGAAGGCGATGCATCGCCCAACCTCCCAATGGCTCCCTCGGCGGTGCCAGCCGAGTCCCAGTCCGACGCGACTCGGAGGCAATTGCAGGAGGCTCGGGAGAACACGCAGGCCCTGTTCCAGATCGTCGATCAGCTCGAACGGGCCCAAACCGTCGACGACGCGACCCGTGCGACCCTCAACGTCATTCGGCAATGCTTCGGCTGAGCCTACGGCTCTTACTGGCGGCGCGATCACGCTGACGACCGGCTCAAGTTCGCGGTTGAGAGCGGCGAAGTCACTGAGGAGTTCCAGCGCGTGACCGTTGAGGCGTCCTTCGGCAAGGGCGTTGGGCTCAGTGGACGAGCCTGGGCCCGTCGCGAATTGGTCTTTGTCGATGACCTTGGAGAACTCGCCGACTGCGTCCGCGCCCCCGCCGCCCAGCGGGCCGGCGTCCGATCCGGCATCTGCTTCCCGATCCTCGACGACGGCGATGTCGTCGGGACCATGGATTTCTTCGCCCTGGAGAAACTCCAACCCACCGAGGAGCGTCTGGAAGTCCTTCGCAAGGTCGGGGCCATGGTCTCCAGTGCCTTGGCACGGCACAAATACCTCGAACGGATGCGGACCTCGGCAGCGAACTACCAAGCGCTCAGCAACTTGATGCTGACCTTTGGTCGCTCCAACACCATCCGCGAGGCGACGCTCAATGCCATGGACGCCGTGCGTTCGGCCTTCGAATGGACCTATGCCAGCTTCTGGCGGCTCCAGGACCAGACGACATTAGTCTTCGATCAGGAAAGTGGCGACATTGCTCCGGAGTTCCGCCGGCTCACACATCAGACCGAGTACCCGTTGGGGAATGGCATCAGCGGTCGCGCCTGGGAGAGCCGCGATCTGGTGATCGCCCGCGATCTCAGCATGCTCTTCGATTGCCCACGCGCACACTTGGCCGGGCGGGTCGGGATCCGCTCGGGAGTCGCGCTCCCGATCATCGTCCACGATCAAGTCATCGGAACGATGGATTTCCTTTCGGACCGGGAATGGGCCTTTAACGAAGAACAATCCGAGGGATTCCGCAACATTGGGCACCTGATCTCGATGTCGCTGGAACGGTTGATCAACGCCGAACTGCAACGCGAGCGTAGCGCCACACTGGAAGAGGGCGTCCAGCGCGTGCTTCAGGTCACCGACGAGGCCGCCCGCGGCAACCTGCTCCAGCGTGTCGGTCTGTCCGGTGACGACGAGATCGGGCGGGTCAGTCAGGCGTTGGACCGACTCCTGGAGAACGTCTGCGACATTTACCGACAGCTCTACCACTACTGTCGGAGTCTGGGTGCGGCCACGGTCGAGATGAATCGGCTCAGCCAAGCCATGAGCGGCGACGCCAAGCAGACCTCGACCCGCGCGGAGACGGTCAGCCACGCCGCCGATACGATCTCCAGCAACGTCCAATCGATCGCCACTGGCGTCGATGAGATGGGCGCCAGCATCCGCGAGATCGCCAAGAACGCCACCAGCGCCGCCCAGGTCGCTGGTGAGGCCGTCGACGTCGCCGAGTCAACCAACCAGACCGTCTCTAAGCTTGGCAAATCCTCTGAACAGATCGGCCAGGTCGTCAAAATCATCACCTCGATCGCCGGTCAGACCAAGCTGTTGGCCCTCAACGCAACCATCGAGGCGGCCCGCGCCGGCGATGCTGGCAAAGGGTTCGCGGTCGTCGCCAACGAGGTCAAGGAACTGGCCCGCGAGACCGGACAGGCCACCGAGGACATCAGCAAGACGATCGAGATGATCCAGAGCGACTCGCACGATGCGGTCGAAGAGATCGGCAAAATCAGAGGAATCATCACTTACATCAATGAAATGCAGAGCAATATTGCTAGCGCTGTTGAGGAGCAAACCTCGACCACCAACGAGATCGCGCGAAACATCACCGTGACCGCCGAAGGCAGTTCGGAGATCGCTCAGAGCATCACCGAAGTCGCCGCCGCCGCGGGTCGGACCAACCAAGGGACCGGCAGCGCCCTCGACGCGGCTGCCCAACTCGAAGAAAGCGCCCGGGCAATGCGCACCCTCATCGAACAGTTTCAGTTCGAATCCGAGACGGTCGATCGCGCAGGATGATCGCAGCAGGGCGCTGTCCATAGACCCGGACCTAGGCCGTCCACCACGATGTCGGACGGCCCACACTCGGGGGAAATCGGGTAAGGACTTCGAGTTCCGATGCGTCGAGGTTCCCACTGGCAGACTCGGCGAGCGGGCCTCCCGAAACTCGAGAGGCCCGCGCCGAACCGCCCTTTGAGAACCTCTGAGACCCGTTGACGACGGTCCATCCCTATGGCTGACCGTTGGACAACGCGACGCACGAAGGATCATCCCAATGAGCCAAGTGATCTCGCATCAGAACTATGCCGCCCGTAACGATCACGGACTCGCCATCAGCCCGCTGGAGCGGCCGATCGACCTGACCGAGGTGTTTTGCTCGACTGCCAAGGACCGTTCGCGTTGCGAAGCCTATGTCGAACAACTCATCGCGAACCAGGCCAACCTCGATCGCAAGGTCGATTGATCGGCCGGCAACCGCAGCTTAGTCGTAGAACCGATGGAACCCCTCGGGCTGGGACGTTCCTTCGGGGATCAAGCGCCAGGAGGCGCCCCGCTCGCGGACGCTCCGGAATTCGGTCGGCCGATAGCCGAATCCCAGTTCTGGGGTCTCGATGGGAACTCCACCGCGCTCGCGGGACTCCAGCATCCGGTCCAACACCCCGGTCACCAGGAGGGTTCGCTCGACCGGATAGGGCGCATCGCGTCGACGGAAGTGGACTTGGATCGCATGCGCTAACGCTTTGAATAAGTTCCGATTGTTCCAAGGCCCGACATAGAAGCGTGTCCATCGCGGCTCGGACTCGCCTTGGACCTGGCAGGCAGCGTTCCAACGCGTCCCGCTCCCGCCGATCTGCAGGACGGTCCCACGGAACCCATCTTCGTATTCAAGAATGATCGCACGCGGCTTGGCGTTATTGAACGGCGGTCTCTCGACGAGTCGGGGCAAACTCGGCTGACCGGGTCCAGTCTCGGCCAGCATCGCCGCATCGGCCAACGTGACCGACCAGAGCCCCTGCTCGGCCGCCTCCCAGATCGCATCTCCCTCGAGATGACGGACGCGAGCCACCCCCGGCTCGCCCCCGCTCCGTCCCTCCACCAGCGACTGTAAGACCTCCAGACCGTGAAAGTCGTAGCTCTCCAACGGACCGCCATGGATCGAGACCGCCTCCGTCAACGCGACCCCCATCGGCAACTCCAATGACGGCCAGCGCTGCGCCAGCGGGACCGAGGAGCCGGCCAAGAACGGGATCCCGAGCCGCTTGGCCCGATCATATATGGCTTTGGCATTGGCCCAATCATAGGAGAGGTGCTTGTCGTTGAAGATCGGGGCGACTCGACCGCTGGCCTCGAAGACGTCGGCCACCTCGTCGAAGAACCGTCGACGGGGATACATCACCTGCCCCCGCGCGTTGCGGGGATAGTCGCCGTGCTCGCCGATGATCAGAACTGCATCGACGTCCAGCGATCGTCCCCCTTGACAGAGCGCCTCGGCGATCGTGGGATAGATAGGAATGCCGAGCCGCTCGGCCTCGGGCCGGAGGATGTCGCGAGGGCCGGACTGGTCGAGGTAAATGGCCACAACATCGCAGCCCGGGTCAGTCCGTTGCCCGTTAAACGGGTAGTCGGCGAAGAAGTTCTCCAGCAGGACGTGGCCGTGACTACGGTAGTAGCAGGTCGTAACCACCGCGGCGACCCGAGGCCGATCACCGGCGAGCGGGGCACCTTGTGCCATCGAGTTGGTCAGACCGGGGACCATGCCCATCGACACCAGGCCCAAGCCTGCCCGCATCATCTCGCGTCGCTTCATCAAACTCTCATAAGATGTAGAGATGGAAAGATCCGATAATGGAAAGGATTCGGATCGCCCTCAGCCGATCAAGACGCCCAGTCTAACAGCCGGGACCGCCGATCCAACCCAGCGCCTCCAACCGGCGTCCTAGGCATGGGACCACGCGCGACGCGTCCCCCTTCTTCCGCGACGGGAACGCCAATATCGGACGGTCGGCTGGGTCAGGGAAAGTCGAGCTCAACGGTCGACCTGGGACGGAACGTCGTGATCGGGACGGCCGGGCATATCGATCACGGCAAGACGGCCTTGGTCCGTGCGTTGACAGGTGTCGACACTGATCGGCTCCCCGACGAGCGTCGACGAGGCCTGACGATCGACATCGGGTTCGCCTATATGGAGCTAGACGGTCGACGCGTCGGGCTCGTTGACGTCCCAGGCCACGAGCGGTTCGTCCGCAACATGCTCGCCGGCGCCACCGGGATCGACCTCGCGCTGCTCGTCATCGCCGCCGATGACGCGATCATGCCCCAGACCCACGAACATTTAGATATTTTGAATGTCTTAGGAATCCAAGCCGGAGTCATCGCCATCTCGAAAACCGACCTCGTCGACGACGACTGGCTCGACCTGGTCGTTGAGGACGTCCGCGTATTGGTCCGGGGCACCTTCCTCGACGACGCACCGATCATCCCGACCTCATCGCGGACTGGCCACGGCCTGGATGCCTTGCGGGCCGCGCTGGGGGAACGGCTCGATGCGTTAGCCAACGTCGAGGACCCAGGACCCTTCCGGATGGCCGTCGATCGCGTTTTCTCAGCCCACGGGTTCGGGACGGTCGTCACAGGGACGATCGCCTCGGGGTCCGTGACCGTGGCGGACGCCTTGGAACTGTTTCCAGGCCGTCAGACCGTCCGCGTCCGTGGAATCCAGCAGCACGGAAAGTCGGTCGACACGTTGGCGTTCGGCAACCGAGCTGCAATCAATCTGGCCGGGATCGACCATCACGATCTGACACGTGGTTGCCTGTTGGCGACGTCGGGCTACCTTGAGCCTGGCTCGATCCTCAACGCGACGTTAAATGTCTCAGCGAACGCCTCGCGAGCCATCCGTGATCGCGGACGTTACCGACTCCATCTTGGGACCTCAGAGATTCATACGAAGGTCGTCCTCCTGGAGCCCGAACGACTGGAGCCGGGAGACTCGGGCCTGGTTCAGATCTTGTTGGCCAAACCCTACCCGGGCGTCTTCGATCAACCGTACGTGCTCCGCGAGGAAAGTCCGCCGTCGACGATCGGTGGCGGTCGCTTGTTGACGGTCGACCATTTGCCGACCCGTAGGGTGCGTCGAGGCGATCATCCTCGGCTTGAGGGGCTGAGGCGACTTGCCGATCCCCAAATCTCCATCCAGGATCGCCTGCGTGTTGTCCTGGCCGGCCTGGAGGGCGTTGCCGTCTCGACGCTCGCGCTCTGTCGGATGAGCGGGATCACGGTCGATCGGATCCCAAGGCTCCTCGAGGACCTCGATCGCGAGGGGGCGTTGATCCGGCTGGACCTCGGCCCGACCCGCACAATACGCGTACCCTGTGAGGTCGTCGACGATTGGCAACATCGGATCGAGCGGACACTCGAGGCGCTGCACCGTCGTCGACCCCGGCACCCCCGAGTGCCGTACGGCGAGCTCGTCGAGGCGGTTTCCAAGATCGGCGAGAGCGGCTTGATCGACGCTGTCATCGAACGGATGATCGCCTCAGGGTCGATCCGTCGACGTGGCCAAGGAGTCGCCCTGGCCCGGTTCGAGCCGCAGCTCAGCCGTCCCGAGCGTGCGCTACTCGATGCGTTGACGAACGCCTTCCGCGAGGCGCGTTGGCGACCGCCCGATCTCGATCGTCTGATCACGATGGCCGGGACCAAACATCCGATCCTCGGCGAACTGATCGAGATCCTGGTCGAGGAGGGCACGCTCGTTGAGGTCGGCCCCAAACTCTGGTTGCATCAGGAGGCCGAGGCGATGCTCCGGCAGACTGTCGCCGACGTCCTAGCCGATGACCGAAGCCTGACGATGGCCGAGTTGCGGTCCCTCCTCGAGATTACGAGGAAACACGCCGTCCCGTTCGGCGAATACCTCGACCGGATCGGCCTGACCATCCGCGAGGGCGACCACCGACGCCTGGCCAACCCTTCACCTTCGGCCTCGAGCCCGGTTCCGACACCCGCCGACCCGCGGACGTCCCGACCATGAGCGATGCCAACACCCCACATCCACCCTCCGGAGCGATGAGAGCCTCTTCTTCCGATGCGAACCCTTATCGGGAACTCCCCTCGGTATCGAGCCTGTTGGAGTCGTCACGGATCAGAGCGATATGTCAACAGTACGGGCGATCGGCGGTCGTCGACGGCCTCCGCGTTTGTTTGCTCGAGGCGCGTCGGGCGATCGGGCAAGGGGCGGCGGCTCCCGCCGTTGAGGCAATCGCCGACCAGATCGAGGCGAGGCTCGATGCTCAAGGACGTTCTCACCTCCGCGCGACGCTAAACGCGACCGGGATCCTAATCCACACCAATCTCGGCCGAGCACCGCTGGCCCCGTCGGTGATCGAGGCGATCAGCTCGATCGCGAAGGGCGGCTGCAACGTCGAACTCGATTTGGAGACCGGTCAACGCGGAGGCCGGGCCTCGGGCGTAACGAGGTTGCTGACCGAGCTGACCGGTGCGGAGGCCGCGCACGTGGTCAACAATGCTGCCGGCGCAACGCTCCTGACACTCCGAAGCTTGGCTGCTGGTCGCGAGGTGGTCGTCTCGCGCGGCCAACTCGTCGAGATCGGCGGCAGTTACCGGCTCCCCGAAGTCTTCGAGGCCTCCGGCGCTCGCTTGGTCGAGGTGGGCACGACCAACAAGACGCGGCTCGACGACTACCGACACGCGATCGGCCCCGAGACCGCTGCTCTTCTACGCGTACATACCAGCAACTATCGGATCGTCGGGTTCACCGAGTCGGTCGCGATCGGCCCCCTTGCACAGTTGGCCCACGAGCACGACCTGTTGGCGATCGACGACATCGGCTCGGGCGTCCTGCGTCGCGACCTACCTCCCGGACTCGACGACGAGCCCAACGCCACCTCCAGTCTCGACGATGGCGCCGACCTGGTGATCTTCTCCGGCGACAAGCTGCTCGGCGGTCCGCAGTCGGGCCTGATCCTCGGTCGAGCCGAGGCCGTTGCGACAATCCGTCGCGATCCTCTGGCCCGAGCCCTCCGCGTCGATAAGCTGACCCTGGCCGCCTTGGAGGCGACCCTCCGACTGATGCGTGATCCGGAGAACGCCCGCACCCAGATCCCGCTCTGGCGGATGCTCTCGGCGACGATCGAGGACCTCGAACGCCGAGCTGACCGGATCGCTCAGGCCCTCCGATCCATCGGCATCTCGGCCGAGACGATCGCATCGACAGCCTATCTCGGTGGCGGGAGCCTGCCCGATCAAGCCTTGCCATCGCTCGCCGTCCGGCTCGATCCACCCTACCCGACAAACCCGCCCGACTCGGAATCGAGGTTCGCCGAGGCGCTCCGCCAAGCCACGACACCGATCATCACGCGGATCTCCCAAGGACGCATCCTGCTCGATCTCCGGAGTCTCCCCGAACACTCCGATGAAGAATTGGTCGCATCGATGATGAGCGTCATAACCTAATTTCGCGACGTGCTCGAATCGATAGGATGATCATCCATTGGGCGAGGTCGTCGAGAGCATGGGCTGGTCGCCAGGCTGCTCAGGGTCAGGATCTCGACGAGTGATGGCTCCGGCGAAGTCTCGGAGGACGCGACCGGCGAGGAAGGTGGCGTTGGCCGCGTAGCGACCGGCGAGCCGTCGGGGCTCCAGGCTGAAGCGATAAAACCATTCGAGTCCGGTCTTCTGCATCCATCGCGGAGCGCGGCTGACCCGGCCGGCAGCAAACTCGATGGAGGCGCCGACCTGGGCACAGACCGGCACACCGAGCGCCTCGAGGTGCTCGCGGATCCAGATCTCGCCTTTGGGCTGGCCGAAGGCGACCAGCAGGATGTCAGTGCGGGCCTCACGGATCCGACCGATCAACTCGGCGGTCTCCTGCTCGGTGAGCGGTCGGAACGGGGGGCACTCGACCCCGGCGATCGTGAGCCCGGGATAACGCTCGGTGAGCTTGGCGGCGGCCTCTTCGGCAACGCCCGGAGGAGCACCTAACAGGAAGATCCGATGCCCGCAACGGGCCGCGTGCTCGCTGAGGTCGAAGATGAGGTCCGACCCACAGACCCGTTCAGGGAGCGGTCGCTTCTTGTACTTCGAAGCCACAACCAATGGCATGCCATCGGCGGTGATGAAGGCAGCCTGCTCGTTGATCGGTCCCAGGTCGTCGCGACGGCTCACGATCATCGCGTAGTGCAGGGTGGCGGTGATGAAGTAGCCGGCACGGCCCGTCGCGATCATCGCGTCGATGAGGTGAGGCACCTCCTCGCGACGGACCACCGCCAAGGGGAGTCCCCAGACGCGTCGGCGGGTCAGCCCGAGGTCGGCCGAGGAAATCGGCGCGGGGGTCGTCTCGGTCGGGTTCTCTGAGAGGGTCGGGTCGGCGCTCATGGGGATCGGTCCTGACTGGGGGGCAGGGGACCCGGCATCGACCGAGTCGGGCGCGGATCAACTCAATGGTCTGCGGTGGGTGCCTCGATGAGGTCATTGCCCGAGGGGCCGCCGAAGAACCGACGCTTCAACTCGTGGAACTGCCAACGGTGCAGGAACTTGCGAAACTCCGGATCGTCGTACTGGGGGCGCCGACGGATCCACGAGTCGAGGTAGCCGATCATTAAGTTGACGCCCCCGAGAATCCAAGGGCGCTCGGCCATCCGGTACGTGCTGATCCCCAGCATGTACAAAGGGTGGGTTCCCATGAAGTACTGGCCGAACCCCCAGCGTCGACGGCCGTGGAAGACGCTTTTGTGCGACGAACCCATCTGGCGGAGGTGGAGGATTTTCAACTCGGGATCGTCATAGCTGGCGGCACGCCATTGGAGCATCCGACAGCGGTGGCAATCGATCCCGTCCCACATGACTTCGCGGACGAAGCCACCGATCTCCTCGAAGCAGGTCCGTCGGTAGAGCTTGGCCACGCCGTGCGAGAACTCATCGCTGGTCCGCTCCAGGACGAACCGATCGTCGACGGGGATATGGGCCTTGCCGCTGGCCGTGCCGAGCCGGGGATCGGCGTCGAACCGTTCCATCAGGTTGGCAAAGTAGCGGGGGCCGAATTCTAGGTCGCCGTCGAGCTTGCAGACGAAGTCGAAGCTCCGCCAGTCGACCGATTCGAGGCCATGGTAGAACGCGTCGATGACCCCAGGGCCGACGCGACGCTCACGGCCGGCGGGTCGGTGGATGACCTGGATCCAGTCGTGCTCTTCGGCAGCACGATCGGAGATTTCGGGCGTGGCGTCGGTGCTGCCGTCGTCGACAATGATCCAAAGCGCGGGGCGGACCTCCTGCTGGGCGAGGCTGTCGACGGTCCGTTGGAGGTACTCGGCCTCGTCCTTACAAGGGGTCACGATCAAGATGCGTGGGTCGACCGCGTCCGACCCAGCGGGAACGTCGGGTGTGGCCGTTGTCGATGGTTGGGCGTCGTTCACAGTCGGCGTTCCTGAAAGCTGCAAACCGATGGCGGCCAATGTCTGTTGCGCGCGTCTGAGGTCTACCTCTGCGCCCAGGTTGGCCATTCGGCGGGGATTATAGCTCAAACCTCGGGTCAATCCCAAGACGGTCGGCCGCACACGCCCCGAACTAACTGCACACATCCCGATCTGCCGGACTCGTCGAGCACCGACAGCGAAGGGCGTGCGTTTCACTTGGACGCACCGCCCCATTGTTCTTTCTAGAACGAGAACCCTGACGTCTTCGGACAAGAACCCTAACGCCCTCGAACAAGAACCCTGACGTCGACACGTCTCGAGAAGATCAGGAGATCGATCCAGAATCCTTCACGATCTCGGACTGCCGTTCGTCGTTACAGGAAAACCTCACCACCCAATGCTTGCATCATCCCCACCAACAACGCACGCATGAAAATGGTATGGTTCTTGCTCAATTCCCTCAATGACGGAATCACACCTCCAATGTGCTGTTTTCTAGGAGTTCTCCCTGATGACTCTCCGTCGCCGACGCAGCTTGATGTCGAAGCGTCCTGATCACCGACGAAACAGGACAGTTCCCCAGATCCGCCTCCGGGGACGACTACCGAAAGACCTAAAAATCAGCCACCACTGTGACTCGATTCCACTTGACCACTCCGACGGCCGACGAGCCACCAAACGCCACTGCGCCAACACAAATAACCATGATCGACATGATACTGGCACCCACAGAGCCTCGGGCTCGCTGGGCTCGGGAAGTCAGGAGTCGATTCGATGACATTCGCATTATCGGCACTGTTACTAGGATCAGCTCTGGGTACACACATTGATGGGGATCGCGAGTCGCCCAAACCCAACACTCCGCAAGCAGATCGTCAGCGCCATCGCGTCGAGGCTGGCAGTGGTGAGCCGGGGCCTCAGGGATCAGCCCGAACCACGAACGTCGTCGACTGGGCTGTTGAAGCTGGAATATGGACGCTCAACGGTCGACATCGAATCAGGCAATGCCAATTCGAGATCGGCGGACAACTTTATGGCGCCGAGTTCGACCAGTTCGAGGACTCGGAGTCGGCCCACTCCACGACGTGGACCGGACCTTGGCGAAAGACCGGCGGCCTCGATGTCCGCGCGGAGTTCGCCGGCAGCAAGTCGATGCCCATCCTCCGCCTAGTCATCGAGCTTCGAAACCCTGGAGATGCCCCCATCGAAACCTCAGTCCGGTTGGTCGATCTCATCGATATCGATGATCGGATCATCGTGAGCACTTCCAGCGGCGACCTCATCTCCTCTCGGGACGATCACTGGATCATCACCGCCGCCCATGCCGGCTTAGGCAATGACGCCCGTGTCGAGGCCTGGATCCTGTCAGGACCGGATAATCCCGATGTCAAACACACCATTGAATCTACCAAACCAAAAACCGAAGAAAATATGGATCTAGCTTCAAGCGAGGACTTCGGCGATCCCGAGGACGGAAATACTGACGTCACATATGCACTCAAAATTAATTCCGAACAATCGGCGATCCTGATGATCTTCCTGGCGGTCGCCGACACCAACGCGGAGGGCCACGAGCTCGCTTCGGAATTCAATGCCTCCCACACCGCAACCTATCAACTCGCGACCGTCGACATCCCAACACAGAAACTCGACCTGGCACGCAATTGGGTCCCGTCGGAACCGTTGATTCACGAATCTCCCTCGACCAACTGGATCCCGATCGTCGCCATCGGGACCATCCTCCTCGCGATCGCGTTACTCCGATTCTTCCGCTGAGGAAGATCACCTCAGAGTCGATCTTCCTGCTTGCCCGGGGACATTTCTCGATCCGTTGAGGGATTTCCTCAGGGCTCCCTGCCAAACGGAACACGACGGGATCGCATCGGAACACGTTTACCCGACAGGGCCTGATCGTTCGTTTGGCGCGGAGCCAACCAACAGTTTGCCCCGTGCAGATCACCTGAGGGACGTGGCCAGACACCCATCGTATTGTGAATTATTTGATATGTATTTTATTATTTTTTTGCTTCCGAAAAATATAGATAAAGTTTATTTACACTATCGACACGCAAGGATCACAAGTCTTTCCCAAGACAACCAGTCCATCGAATCCTCCGAGAATTTCCACAAACAAGAAAAACCGACCGGCAGACTGAGGGTCGCTGTCCGGTCGGCCCTCCCCTGTTCACTGCGGATCCCCCCCTTCGCCGATCTCAGACAAAATGTCTTGACGACCCAGACAGCCTGTCTTAGGATCTACCTCAGACAACTTGTCAGACTCTGAGGGGGAGATCAGATCGACCCATGGTGCGACCACACGATCCGGATCGGGTCTCGGACGTGACTCCGGCCGAGTTGAGCGTCCTGCGGCTGCTCTGGGACGACGGCCCGTCCACGATCCGGCAACTGACCGAGCGGCTCTATCCCGAGGGCAAGGCGTCCAGCTACGCCACGGTGCAGAAGCTCCTGGAGCGGCTCGAGACCAAGACCGCGGTACGCCGAGAGCGGGCCAGCGGCGGACACATCTTTCACGCGGCTGTGGACCGCGAGACGCTGCTGGAGCGTCGGCTCCGACGCGTCGCCGAGGGGCTCTGCGAAGGTTCGCTAGTCCCGCTGCTCTCGCAATTGGTTCAGACCCAGCGCCTCGACGCGAGCGATCGGCATCACCTCCGCCAATTGATCGATCGGCTCGACGATTCATCACCCCGGCCCGACCCGGAATCGGAATCGGACTCGGACACCCCCCCAGACGCCGCGTCGTGAGGAGGCCCGCCCCGTGACCGAACTGATGCGCATCGGATTAGACAACGCCGTCATCGCCGCCGGGCTGGCCCTGCTGGTAGCCCTGGCCACCCCCGCGTTGCGTCAACGTCCCCAAATCCTCCACCTGCTCTGGCTGGCCGTCCTGGTCAAGCTGATCACGCCGCCACTCTGGAGGGTCCCCCTGCCCGACTGGCCACTCGCCGACCCTTCGACATTGGCATCCGAGACCCAATCACAACCGATCGATTCTTCGGAGGAGTCGAGGGTCGCGTGGGTCGTTCTCGAGGAAACAACTTGGACCTTCGAGGACGACGTCGAAGGCACGAACTTCGGCGTGAGCGATCGGGGCCAGATCATGGACCCACGATTGGATTTTCCGATCCACTACGAAGCGGTTCCTCACGAGGGACTGGCCGTGCCTCCCGTCGTCGAAGGACTGTCCGCACGTCAACCCGATCCCAACGTCTCGGCAACCGGCCTTGTTCGAGCCTGGGAGGCTCTGTATTCCCGGTTCGAACATGTCTCGTGGTCGCTTTTGTGGAGCGGTCTGGGATTGGTCTGGTTGTTGGGCACAGCGACGTACCTGGCGGTGGCGGCCGGTCGGATCCTCCGGTTCGGTCGACTGCTCCGAGACGAGTCGGAACCGTCGACCGAGGTCCAGGACCAGGTCGATGCGCTGGCCTTGTCCCTTGGGATTCGCCGTCCCCCCTTGGCGTTATTGATCCCCGGCCCGATCAGCCCGGCATTCTGGGCCTGGTCCAAAGATCCCGCGATCTTAATCCCCAAGGAACTCTGGGGGCGGCTCGACTCCGATGAGCGTCGGACCCTCCTCGCCCACGAACTGGCCCATATGGCTCGCCACGACCACTACGTCCGCGCCCTGGAACTGGTCGTTACCGGGCTCTTCTGGTGGAACCCGATGACCTACTGGGCCCGCGCCCGGCTCCGAGACATCGAGGAGTCGTGCTGCGATGCGCTGGTGCTGCGGACCCTGCCCCGTGCCGGTCGCGCCTACGCCATGACCCTGGTCGCGACTCTTGACTTCGTCTCCGCCCAGACACCCCGACGGCCCGTTGCCGCCAGTGGTCTCGGGCATGTTCACCATCTTTCACGAAGGATCACTCGGATCATGCAAGGCCCCGTCCCCAACCCGATAACCCTCCCCCTCCGGCTAGCCCTGTTGGCCGCCGGGTTCCTGATCCTCCCCCTCTTCCCCTCCCACGCCCAAGACGATCCGAACGAGGATAAGCCCGCGGTCGTCGAAGAAACCGAGACCGAAGAGGTTGAAATCCGGGTCCGCGTCGATGGTGACGTCGACGTCGACACGGATGACGATGGCGAGAAGCCGGCGACGGTCCGGATCGTCATTGCCTCCGACGACGGCCAGGTCACGACCAAGGAACTCAAGCTGGGCAGCCTCAAAGAGCTGCTCGACTTCAACATCGACTTGGACGTCGAGGCGACAACCGATGAAGACGACGACAAGGGCAACGAGGAAGAAGGCGATGAGGACGAGTCGACCGACGACGCGCCGAAGTCGATCCAGTTCCGGATCGTCACCCCGGACCAGGCCGGCAAGTCCAAGACGATCATCCGAGACTTGAACCTCGGCGACATCAAGGGCCGAATCGCGATCGCGGGAGATTTCAAAGACCTCGGTCGAATCGAAGGCCAAGCCGCTGAGGTCCTCGAATCTCTCGACCTCGAAAGCACGATGGATGTCGATCTTCAGGGGATCGTGACCGAGGCCCTCGAGTCGGTCGATTTGGACGTCGATGTCGAAGGGATCGTGGACGAGGCCCTCGAATCGGTCGACGTCGACGTGATCGTGGACGAGGCCTTGGAAGAGGCGATGGCGACCCTTAAGTCAATCGAGGGGGACGAGCCCAAGTCCCTAGCGATCCGAGTACCCCGTCTCCTCGCAAAGGATAAGGAGCTGCAAGAACAGCTCAAGCAAATCCGCGTTCAGATCAAAGAGATCCGCCAAAGCGATGTCGATGACAAGGACGAACGGCTCAAGGAACTGAAGGCGCGGATCAAGATTCTCCGCGAGGAAGCTCGCGAGAAGGCCGAGGTCGAGGTTCAGGAGCAAGCTGAGGCGATGCGAGAGCAGACCGAGGCGATGCGCGAACAAGCCGAGGCGATGCAAAAGCAGGCTGACGAATTGCGTGAGCGGGCCCAGGAAGAAACGCGCGAACGGATCGAGAAACTCCGCACGATCGGCATCGAGATGCTCCGGCAGGTCGAGGAGACCGGTGAGGATCGCGAACGACTCCGGGATCAGATCGAACAGCTCCGGCAACAAACCGAAGAGCCCCGCACCCAAGCCTTCCGCTTTAAGCTGGGCGACGCGCTCCGGTTCCGAGCAATGGGAGAAGGCGACGACGAGGACGATGAGGAAGGTGACGACGAGGACGATGAGGAAGGTGACGACGAGGACGAGATGGCCACACGTTCGTCCCGTCGATTCGGCCGCTTCGAGATCAAGTTGGACGACGACGGGAAGCAACGGATCTACGTCTTGCGAGCCGAAGACGAAGAAGGCGACGACGAGGAAGACGAGCCGACTTCGCCTCGGACTTTGACGTTCCGTCAGGCGGGAGGCGACGTCCGCTTCTTCGTCCTTCCCGAAGGTAAAACGCTCTCGTCCGAAGGTCCGATCACTCTGCAAATCCCGGATGGAGGCCGCGTGCTCCGTTTCGAGGCCAAGGACCTAGCCGACATGCCCCGGGCGTCCCGCGCCCTCAGGGCCTACCGCCTGAAAATCGATGAGGATGACGAAGCGAAGGACGACGAAGGCGAATCCGAGGATAAGGAGGGCGAGGAATCGGAGGACGAAGCGAAGGCCGCGAAGATCCGCGAGCTGGAGCGACGAATTCGAGAACTGGTCGAGGAGCTGAAGGAACTTCGGGACCAGTCCAAATTCGACGAGGACAATCTGTCCCAAGCCGCCAACGCCCTCGAACAACTCGAGGCTGTCCGAGCGACTCAGCTCGAGTCGCTGGAGAGGCATGCCGCCCTGGGCCGCCACGTCCTGTTCCGGGAATCACACGAGCATGAGGCTCGTCTCCAGAACGAGTTGACCCACCTGAAGGGCCATGTCGAGTTTCTGGAACAGTTCCGCGACCAGCGGGACTGACCTTAGGCGACGCAAGGCCCATCGCCCACGCAGATCATCCCCTCCGGAAAACCTCGACGATCTCCGAATCCCCCTCGACGCCATCGCCATCCGCATCGAGGGGGATTCTGCATATAGATTCAGCAAATACTCAAAATCTGCAACTTAGGGTGGCCTCCGTCGAATCCGTGCGTGCATGGGGTTCAAGGATGGCGTCGAGAGTCTCTACCTGGTAGGCTCCGAGCGGTCCTCGACCATAGTTCGAAGGCCTGGGACGGAAATCGCCCTTCCTTCAAGCAAGAGGTCTCGACGGCCTCGTCCCGGCTCCCCCAGGTGCCCCGGTGCCCGATCGATGGCGACGCTCGACCTCCAGGACTGGCCGCGTGTGACCCAGGCCCCCCTGCTACCGATCGCGTTGGCGACGGTGGTCGGGATCGGGGTCGATCGCGTGGTGTCGGTCTGGGACACCTCGACGTGGCTGATCCTGGCTGGGCTGAGCTTAATCGCGACGATCCTCGGTCGGCACGGGTCCCGAGGTCGCTGGGCCTTGGTGATCGTCTGGTGGTCGCTGAGCGGGGCCTGGCATCACGCATGTTGGTTCGACGTACCGGCCGACGACCTGGTCCGACTCCACGACGGTGCGCCCCGGCCGGCTTGGCTCCGTGGAGTGGTCCTCGACCCACCGACCCATCGCGAGGGGCGTTGGGAAGACGACGAGGGATACACGCGAACGGTCGTCCAGGTCACCGATCGGTCCGACGGGCAGACCTGGAGCCCGATCCGAGGGACGATCCGAGTCAACCTGGATGGTGATCGTCGGGACCTCCGGGCCGGCCAGGCTGTCGAACTAGTTGGTGTGCTCGCCCCGATCGATCCGCCGCGCAACCCGGGCGAGTTCTCGCATCGCGATCACGCCCGTGCCCTCGGAATCCGCTTGACCCTGCGGGCCGGAAGACGCGGCGCGCAGGAGGTCGACCCCGCGCAGCTCACGATCTCGACCCCGGAGGCCCTCTGGCTTCGAGGCCTGGGCGCGCTGCGATCAACCGGCCAAGAAGCGTTGGCAGAACGCCTCGGCGAGCCGAACGGCGCACTGGCCGCTGCGATGCTGCTGGGACGTCGCGAGCGACTCGACGACGACGTCCGCGACCGCTTCGCCCGGACCGGCATGATCCATCTGCTGGCCATCAGCGGCCTCCATTTGCAGATCCTCGCCCTCACGCTAATGGGCCTGCTCCGGCTGATCGGCCTGGATCGACGCCCCATGGCGGCGGTCGTCTCGGTGGCCGTGCTGGGCTACGCCGTCCTGATCGGCATGATGCCGTCTATCAACCGAGCGGCCGTCATGACCCTCGCGCTCTGTCTGGGAATCCTCCGCGATCGACCGACCCAGGCGATGAACATGAACCTGCTTTCGGCCACGATCATCATCACACTCTGGCTCAACCCGGCCTATCTGTTCGAGGTCGGCTGGCAGCTCTCGTTCCTGGCCGTCGCTACGATCCTCTGGATCGTTCTGCCGCTGACGCGACGGGCGTTTCGCTCTGAAGATCCGCTGGACCACCTGGAGATTCAGTTGGAGCGATGGATGGGCCGACGTCGCCTCATCCGCCGTATCCGACGAGAGCTGTTGCAGACGCTCTTGATCTCGACGCTGATTTGGCTAATCCTTGCTCCGTTGATCTGTTTTTATTTTCATATTGTGGCACCGGTTGGAATCCTGTTGAACCTGCCAATGGTGCCTCTGGCGGGTCTGGCCTTGATCTCGGGCGGCCTGACCCTGGTCTCAAGTCTGATCCATCCGGCCCTCAGCAGTCCGTTCGCATGGGCCTGCGACCGGACGTTGGGCCTGATGAACTGGGTCATCAACGAGGCCGCCAACTGGCCTGGGGGGCATTGGTATGAGGCCGGTCCGCCGGCGATCTGGGTGGCGATCTGCTATCTCCTGCTGGCCATCACCTGGCTGGGTTGGTCGTCGAGCCGGAGCTGGCGACGGTTGGCCAGCATGGTTTTGGCCGCCTGGATCGCCATCGGTCTGGTCTGGTCTCGACAACCAGAACGGCCTGCGGGTCTGGAGATCGAGGTGCTCGCCGTAGGGCATGGCCTGGCCGTACTGATTCAGGATACCGATGGTCGAGTCTGGATCTACGATTGTGGTCGCCTGGGCGATCCCACCGTGGGGCGTCGGATCGCCGCACCCGCGCTCTGGAGGCGTCGAGTCCGCCAGATCGAGGCGATCTACCTGAGCCACCCCGATGCCGACCACTACAACGGAACCCTCGAGATCCTGGAACGCTTCGACGTCGGTGCGGTCCGAGTCGGTCCGCAGTTCAGCGGCCCGGCCAACCCCAGCGCTATGGTCTTGGAGACGCAGATCGCCCGCCGTGGTGTCGAGGTCGAAACCGTCGCCCAAGGCCATCGACAGCGCATCACCGGCGGCGAGATCCGCGTGATCCATCCCGATCCTGACCAGACCGGCTTGGTCGCCGACAACGACCGCAGCCTCGTGTTGCTGATCTCCAACGAGCACGGTCGCCACGTGTTGCTGACCGGCGACATCGACCTCGGAGGCTTGGTCCAATTGACCGGCCACGAGGCTCCGGACGACCTCGATGTGGTCCTCGCGCCGCACCACGGCGGCCGAACGGCCAATCCAGCCTGGTTCTATCACTGGGCCGAGCCGGGTCAGGTCGTCGCCAGTCAGCGCTGGAGCCGAGGCGCCGAGGAGGGCAACGATGCGCTGGGCCCCCTCGCCGTTGAGGGCCTGCCAGTCCACCGCACCTGGCGCGACGGCGCCGTCCTGATCCGCTGGGACGATGATCAACCGTCGGTCCGCACCTTCCTCGAAACTCCGGATGGTCAGCCTGACGGTGAGCAGGAGATAGTCGACGAGACGACCACTGGGGACCCATCGGTTGACGACACCCAATCCGAGACGATCTCGACGGCCCTCCGCGGAATCGCGATCGGCCTCGGGGCCGTCTTGGCAGTCGCGGCGAGCTTGACCACGTTCGCCTTCGTGATGCTCGTCGAGTTCGGCGCGCGGATCCTGACCCGCCCTCGGAACCGAAGACGCACGACCCAGGAGGACACCGGAGCGACTCGACCCAACTCGCAGGTCGCCATCCGAATGCGCGATGGCGCGATCCTGGTCGCTCATTGGCAACTGCCAACGACCACCGACGGGTCGTCCCAGCCAATCGTGACCTTGGACGACCCCGGTCCGCCGATCGCGATCCTCTGCCATGGGTTCGCCGAAGATGGGTCGAGTCCGGCCATCACGCGTCGCGCCGAGTGGCTGGTCGATCGAGGCTGGCGTGTCCTGATCCCCGACAGCCGCGCGCACGGCCGGAGCGGTGGCCGTGCAGTCAGCTTTGGAGGCCGCGAGGCGGACGACCTTTGCACCTGGTTGACAGCGATCCGACGGGCATCCGATAGGCCGGATCATCGTCCGACGATCCTGGTTTGGGGACGTTCGATGGGCGCGGCAGTCGCCTCGTTGGCCGCCGCGCGCGACAGCAGTATCGCCGGTCTGATCCTAGAGGCACCCTATGCGGATCTGGTCGACGCCTCGTCGGGCTGGTTCCGGTTGGTCGGCGTGCCCTCAGGGGCCGCGACCCTACTAGCTCGGGCTAGTGTGGCGCGGGCTCGGCTCAATGCAGGACGTTCGTTGCGATATCCACGACCCATCGCCGTTGCCCCGAAGATCGAACAGCCAACGCTCCTGCTGGTCGGCTCGGACGACCCGATCGCCCGACCCGACCGCGCCGAGGCCCTGCGCAATGTCTTGGGCCGTCCCTCAACCGGGATCCACGTCGTCGGAGCCGAGCACAATGACATCTTCGAGCAAGCCACGCCCGACGACCTCGATGCCCTGAACGCGTTCCTGGACCGGCTCCAGACCGAGGCTCGGAGAGATCTCTCGTCCCATCCCTCCCCTCGAGAGACGGTCACAACGGAGGGTTAATCCCACACGTCGGTCTCCTCGAGGCTCTCCCGGACGGCGTCCATGTCCTCTTCGAGATCGTACTCACCCAGGTCGACCCACTGCCCGAAAAAGAGAAGGGTCCGTTCCCGCGTCTGGCAGCAGCGGATGGCAACGCGACTGGCCATGTCGAGGCTGAAGAACTCGACATCGTGGCCGATGGCTGGGCGCCCGGCCAACGACTCGACGGCCGACTCGGCCTGGAGTTCGGGGTACTCGGCGCGGATCGCCTCCAACGCCTCGTCGGCGACCTCCTCGGGCTCGCGATCGGCATCATCCAGGCTAATCAAGACGAAGGCCAAGCCGTCAGGGGCCTCCAGGTTCACTGTGGTCCGACTCCCGTCCTGATCGGTCTGGATCGTCCAGTCGGCCGGATAGTCGAACCGGATCCCGTGATCCTCGAATCGCGCCTGCATTGGTTGACGACACCTTTCCCAAGTCTGCGAAACCCGGTGTTTGGTCGGCACGATTTCGTTCTCACGGCCGAATTGACGCCTCGGGTATCCGCACGCCCACCATTCGTCTCGCTTTGGAGACGAGCCTATCGTCGAGCTCCTCCGATCGCCAGATCGGCCCCCGCGATCCAGCGCACGCGAACCGATCGGGGTCGATACAATGTCCGGAAATCCTGTCCACACCATTCTACGACCGCGTTTATCAGCGTCCGATCGACTTCCCGACGGTCGTCGGTCTTGACCCTGATCCGCGACCTCCTGGAACTTACGAAGGCCGTCACCCATGCGCGTGCTGTCCGGCATCCAGCCCTCGGGACCGCTGCACATCGGCAATTACCTCGGCGCAATCCGGCAGTATATTCAGCTGCAGGAGGGCAACGAGGCCTACTACTTCATCGCCAACTACCACGCGCTGACCAGCGTCCGCGACCGCGTGCTGCTCGGTCAGTACACCGACGATGCGTTGGTAACGCTGCTCAGCTTGGGCGTCGATCCGGAGCGGGCCACCATCTTCGTGCAGTCCGACGTACCCGAGGTGACCGAGCTGAGCTGGCTGTTGACGACGGTCACACCAATGGGTTGGCTCGAGAAGTGCGTTAGCTACAAGGACAAGGTCCAACAGGGGGTTCCGGCCGAGGCAGGCTTGTTCAGCTATCCGGTCCTGCAGGCCGCTGACATCGTCATCTACGACGCCGAGAAGGTCCCCGTCGGTCAGGACCAGAAGCAGCACCTGGAGATCACCCGCGACGTGGCCGAGCGGTTCAACAACCTCTATGGGTCCGAGGACGCGCCGGTGCTCCGCCTGCCCGAGCCGTACATCCTCGATCAGGTGGCCGTGGTGCCGGGCCTGGATGGCCGCAAGATGTCCAAGAGCTACGGTAACACAATCGACATCTTCGACGAGCCGAAGGTGCTGACCAAGAAGGCGCGGAAGATCGTCACCGACAGCACGCCGATGGAGGCACCGAAGGACCCGACGACCTGCCCGGTCTTGGCGTTGCTCCGCCACTTCGCGCCGGCCGAAGAGATCGCCGAGTTCGAAGGGCGGTACCGTCAAGGGGGCATCGGCTACGGCGAGGTGAAGAACCGTTTAGCCGACGCGCTGATCACGACCTTCGCCGAGGCCCGCGATCGCCGCGCGGAGTGGTTGGCCCATCCGGAGCGGATCACCGAAGTCCGCGCTCAAGGAGCCGAACGCGCCCGCAAGGTCGCACGCGGTGTCCTGGAACGTGCCCGCAACGCCTGTGGGGTCGGCTGAGCAGACTGGGCTCTCGCGTCGGGGTTGGTCCTGGGGTCGGCTCCACTGCGCATCGTCGTTCCCCAGCCACACCGGTCACCGACAGCAATGGCGGTTGACCGACTTGTCGAGCAAAACTAGGGTGCGTGGCATTCTCCGTCGAGCTTACCAACCGATCGCTGAGCGGTCGGTGGGTTCGACTGTCCGTCGATCGGTCCGGAGGCTGCCTGTGCGACCCGTCCTCTCATCGATGCTCTTTCTGCGATGGCCGCGTCCCGACGCTCTGGCATCGCTGGTCACTGGGGTCTTGCTCCTGCTGTCGGCCCTAGGAACGTTGTTCGCATCGGGCTGCGGGACAACGCGGAGTTCGCACACGGCACGGACGGCAACCGAACAACTCGTGCTGACCTCGGCCTGGGACCAGGCATTGGCACGGATCGACTTCCGACCGCTGGCCGGCGCCTCGGTCTTCCTGGACATCCAGCACGTCAACGGCGTGGACAAGGGCTGGATGATCTCCAGCATCCGTGAGGCCTTGATCCGTCAAGGCGTCTTGCTGCAAGACGCCAAGGAGCAGGCGCGCTGGGTCGTCGAGGCGCGGGTGGGCGTCTATGGCACCGATAGCTACGACTGGATGATCGGTGTTCCCGAGGTCCCCATCCCGCCCGGATTCGCCGGGATCCAGCCGCCGCCGCTGCCCGAACTGCCCGTGGCCAAGAAGCAGGACCAGCACGCCTGGACCAAGGTCGCTCTCTTCGCCTACGAGCGCACCACCGGCCAGTATGTCTGGGAATCGGGCACCATCCTCGCCTCGGCGAACTCCAAAGACGTGTACATTTTCGGCCTAGGACCGATCCGATCGGGGACCATCCGCGAAGGGGCCGAACTGATGGGCGTGCAGATCCCGCTGACCGGCGACTCCTCCGAGCCGTCGCCTGAGCCAGCTCGCGAACTGCCCTATCTGGCCCCGCCCCGCGTCCTGCCTCCGGCCGGCTCCGACATCGAGAGCCTCGCCCCGATCACCGACCCACCCAAGATCGACCCCAATAGCTATCCGGCCCGCGAGACCGGGCTCTGACACATCGCAATCCCCTTGAGTTCGCTAGAATGCCCAACGAACCGACATCAACCCGGTCGAAGGGCTGAAGGACCGACCCGTCGTGACCCGCTCGCGCCCCGCGCTCACCCGTCGGAGGATCACCCATGAGCCTGGCCTCCCGCACCATGTCCGTTGAGGAGTTCCTCGCCCTGCCCGAGAACGATGGGGTCGATCGTGAACTGATCTATGGGGAACTCCGGGAACGACCTATGACCATCCGAAATCGGTTCCACACAAAGACGCTAATCCTCGTCGGAAGCGCACTCCATAACTGGTTAAGCGCCCAGCCCGAACCGCGTGGCGAGGTACACGGTGGAGACGTCGGGTTCCGTCTGCCGACCGATCCGCCCACCGTCGTTGGCATCGACATCGCTTACATCAACTACCAACAGGCCAGCAACCCGCCCCAAGACAGCTCCATCTTTCACACCGTCCCGATCTTGGCCGTCGAGATCCTCTCACCCTCGGACACCATCGAGCAGGTCACCGAAAAAATCGAACTGTACTTGAGCGTCGACGTCCAGCAGGTCTGGATCATCGAACCCAAGCTCAAGACCGTCCGGATCTATCGACCCGACGGCTCCTCGACCATGCTCGACATCAACCAGAGACTCCTCGGAGACCCAGAACTGCCCGGATTCAATGTGCCGGTCGCCCGCTTCTTCGACGGTCTCAGTAACTGATCCTCGCCAGCCCGATTCGTACCCTTCGATTTGGATAATTTGCCTGGGGCATCTCAGCAAAGGGAGAATTCGGTCCGGCTCAAGTGTCCCGTCGCACACAGTTCGGGGGATCAGAAGATTGATGCCCCCGACGCTTCGTGTGTGTGCTTGCGTTGATTCGGATCACCGGGGCATCGCGATCCCGTTTGGCGAGACCGGGTCCTGAGGCCCGTAGAGCGAATGGCCTGGATCCCTCACATCATGATTCTGGGCGAGGACGCCGAAGCCCTGGAGGTCTGGGGGCTCAGGCTCGTCGACGCGCTAGCTCGGGCGATCGGCTCGGAACCGAAGCTCGCCCCCTGGCTCCGACCCGACACCAACCCGGCCGACCAAGTCCCGTTGACGGTCAAGGTGACCACCCACGGCTTCCAGAGCCCGCGATTGACCGATCTGCCGGTCCGATCGCCCCACCATGTCCGACTCCACCTGGTCCGGGAACGTCCCGGGCGTCTGGAACGGGCGCGTCGGTTGCTCAACGAACAGCTCTTCGCCGTGGTCGTCTCGGACCTCCGCTTGGGCCCGTCGGTCGGCTCCCGGTCAGGTCGGCCCTTCGTTGAAGATGCAGCGCGGATCCATCCGGAAATCGAGGGGATCCCAGCCACAGTCGGACACCGCGAGACATCGTCGCCGTTCGAGTCAGCGAGTCGACTGGCCGATCGGATCGTCCGAGCCTTGATCAGCCATCTCGATCGCCCTTCGGTCTCGGCGTTTGTCCAGGCCTTGATCGAGGAGGGCTTGGTCTATCAGTCCGATGCATTCGGCACGACCTTGGCGCAACTCTTCGACCGAGCCCGGCTGCTCGGTCAGGCCGGATCGGTACCTTCAAAGCGTCGGAGCAATCCAGCGCGTCGGGCCTTGCCCTGCCTGCTGATCGACGGCGAGAGCGGGACCGGCAAGCGTGGGCTAGCCAGCCTATTCCACGCAATCTCGGACCGTCGCGACGACCCGTTGACGATCGCCTCGTGCAGCGAGTTGACCAACCAGACACTGCTCAGGAGCATCCTCTTCGGTCACAAGCGGGGCGCCTTCACTGACGCCCGCGAGGATCGGATCGGCCTGATCGGATCGGCCGGTCGAGGCGTCCTACTACTCGACGACTTCCACCGGCTCCCCGGAGCGTGCTCGTCGATCTTCCACTCGTTCCTAGAGGACGGCCAATACAGCCGACTGGGCGAGGAGGAGATCCGTCGACGCGCCGAGGCGGCCGTCGTGTTGACTGTCGAGTCGGAGCCTTGGCGGCAGCGGACCGACTCCGGTGAACTCTCCCCCGCGTTCCTGGCCCGAGTTGAACGCCTCCCACTCCAGGTGCCGCCGCTCCGCGATCGACCCGAGGACATCATCGCCCAGGCCCAATGGATGGTCGCCGCGATGGCCGATCAACTCAGTATCGACATCGCGCTGAACGAAGACGCCCTGCAAGGACTCGGCCAGCTCCCCTTCACCCAGAGCAACAGCCGCGAGTTGCGCAACCTCGTCGAACAGGCCGTGCTCGGCACCCATCGCGAGTCCGACCAGATCGGCTGGGACCAGATCGAACCGCTGCTCCACTCACCCCAAGCCAACTCGGCACGTAACGGCACGACCGCCCATGTCCCCGGCTTCGGCCATCGGCTGGCCCACTCGGTCCGGATTGGCCGGTTGCTCGACGTCTCGAGCCTGACTGCTGCACCGACCCTGAACGACTGGCAGCGCCGGCTTCGGAAGCTCGCTGCACGGATCGCGCAACGACGACTGGGACTGGAGACGGAAGCGGCCGAGACCTTAATCGCTCGGCTCTTCGACGAGACCCTGCCCGAACTCTGGCCGCTCTGGGAGCAGGCGAGGCGGACTCAACTCAACGATCGCCCTGAGATCCCTCTGCCGCTCTGGGAGGACCTCTTTCGTTGCTTCGCGGTCCATCGCCAGGGCGGACCTACGCCCGCCGAGCCGGTCCTCGGAATCCCGGCCAACACGCTCCGACAGTGGATCAACGATCGCGAGACGCGATGACCACATGTAACCTCAGCGCCGGCTTCCGTGAGCTACGTCCGACCGAAACCGAAATCGCCTCCAAACACATTGAAGCCTCCCCGGGCAGCAGGTACAATACCCATACAAATTGAGATTCAGTCTCAAACTCAACGCCGACGATGCGATCGGGCCTCCAATCGTCTTCTGACGGATCAGCCTGTGCCGGGAATCTCCAACGTGATGACTGCCACCACTGGGTCCGGAATCCCCAACGCGATCGAGATGATGCCGCTGAGCCTGCTGCCGATGGGTCAAGAGGCGGTGGTGACTCACGTCGCCGGGTCGAGTGACCAGGTGCATCGTCTCCATGAAATCGGGCTCTGTGACGGGGCGCGGATTCAGATGGTCCGGACCGGACAGACCTGCATCATCCGGCTCAACGGGCACAAACTCTGTTTCCGAGGTGACCAGGCAACCTCGGTGATGGTCTGTCCCTGCCGGCATGCTCACGCGCATTGAGTTCGCCGACGCGACTGACCCATCAAGCACCGATATCGAGCGGGACCCCTCGGCGATGACTCAGCCCGACACCCAACGCGTAACCCTGACGAGCTTGGCCGAGGGGGAACGGGCGCGCGTCCTCGACGTCGACGCAGTCGACCCGGTCGGACTCCGCGTCTTAGAGATGGGCCTGACGCCCGGCATCGAGGTGGCTCGGATCGGCACCGCACCGCTGGGTGATCCGATCGAGTTCGAAGTCCGCGGGTATCGGCTCAGCCTCCGACGCGTTGAGGCCGATCGCGTCCGTATTGCCCGACTCGGCTGAAAACCTCCCTCCCGGCTCGCAACCCAACTATCCGGTCCCCAGCCGGCCCGCTCATCGGGCTTTTTCAGACCGGTCCCCCCCTTCGCCCCCCTTCTGGATAGTCGCGCTGTCGACGGGAGTCCCTCGGAAATGGCGATCGCGGCGAACCCTTCGACCTCGACGCTGGCGCTGATCGGCAACCCCAATGTGGGCAAGTCGACGCTCTTCTCAGTACTGGCCGGGATCCATCAACGGGTCGGCAACTATCCCGGCGTGACCGTCGAGAAAAAGGTGGGGCTGCTCCGACTCGACTCCGGACACAAGGTCACCCTGATCGATCTACCCGGCACCTACAGCCTGGCCCCGCGGTCCCAGGATGAGATGGTCGCCGTCGACGTTCTGCTGGGCCGTCAGGATGACGTCGAGCCGCCCGACGTGATCCTCTGCGTCGTCGACGCCTCGAACCTAGAGCGCAACCTCTATCTGGTCAGCCAGGTCCGCGAACTCGGCCGACGGATCGTGGTCGCCTTGAACATGGTCGACGTGGCTGAGCGTCGCGGAATCACCGTCGATCTGAAGCGGCTCCAGGAGCATCTGGGCGTCCCGGTCGTCGCGATCCAGGCCAACACAAAGCGCGGGATCGATGAACTGCGCGCAACCCTGCAACGGACCCTCGATCAACCGTCCCCCGATCCGCTCAACCCCTTGCCCCCGGCCTTTGTCGAAGAAGTCGACCGGATCGTCGAAGCGCAAGCCGATCGCCCCGAGGACCAACGCCTGCCGCGTTACATGATCGAGCGACTCCTGCTCGATGTCGGCGGCTATATCGAGGGCCATCTGCCTCCAGGGGCCTCCGATGACCTGCTCCAGCGCGTCGGCCAAGCCCGCCGTCGGCTCGAGGAGGCCGGCCATCCGGTGCCGGCCGTCGAGGCGATCGCCCGCTACGCCTGGATCGGCCAAGCCACTGGTGAGGCCGTCACTCGCAATGAGCCGCAGACGAGTTCGGTCTCGATGGGCGACCGGGTCGATGCCCTGCTGACCCACAAGGTCTGGGGGTCGCTGATCTTCCTGATGGTGATGGTCCTGATCTTCCAGTCGGTCTTCACCTGGGCCGGTCCGGCGATGGATCTGATTGAGTCGGTTGTCGGATTGGCCGGCGAGGCCACTGGCAGCCTACTGGCCGAAGGAGCGCTGCGAAGCTTGGTCGTCGATGGGATCTTCGCCGGCGTCGGCGGGGTCGTCGTCTTCCTGCCCCAGATCTTCGTGCTCTTCTTCTTCCTGGCGATCCTGGAAGACTGCGGCTACCTGGCCCGCGCCGCTTATCTAATGGATCGAATCATGACCCGCTTGGGATTGAGCGGCAAGTCGTTCATTCCCTTGCTCTCCTCGTTCGCCTGCGCGATCCCGGGGATCATGGCCACGCGGGTCATCGAGGACCGTCGCGACCGCCTGGCCACCATTCTGGTCGCCCCCTTGATGAGCTGCAGCGCCCGGCTACCAGTCTACACCCTCATGATTGCCGCGTTCATTCCGGCCACCACTCTCTTCGGGTTCCTAAGCCTGCAAGCCGTCACGATGGTGACAATGTACGCCATCGGGGTGGTCACCGCCGGCCTGGTCGCCTGGGCCCTGAAGCGGACAATGCTCAAGGGGCCGACGCCGGCCTTCGTCATGGAACTGCCACCCTACAAATGGCCCTCGCTGAAGACAGTGGTGCTCCGGATGCTCGATCGGGGCTGGGCCTTCATCCGACGCGCCGGCACGATCATCCTGGCCGTCTCGATCATCATGTGGGCCCTGCTCTACTACCCGCGATTGCCCGAGGACCAGCACCAAGCCCTTGAGGCCGAACGATTCGTCTTGGTCGAGTCGCAGGCCGAGTTGGATGATCCCGAGGCGATCGCGGCGATCGACGATCAGTTGGCCGACCTGGACGTCCGCGAAGATTCGTTGCAGAAGCGCCAGAGCCTGCTGGGCCGGGCTGGACGCCTGATCGAGCCGGCCGTCGAACCGCTGGGCTGGGACTGGCGGATCGGCGCCGCGACGATCGCCTCGTTCCCGGCCCGCGAGGTTGTCGTCGCCACCCTCGGCGTCATCTTCGACGTCGGCGAGGAGGTCGAGGACGAACAGGGCGAGGTCCGACTCTCCGAGGCGCTCCGCCAGGCGCGACGACCCGACAAGCCCGATCGCCCCCTCTTCGACATCCCCGTAGCCCTCTCGATCATGGTCTTCTTCGCCCTCTGCGCCCAATGCGTCTCGACGCTGGCTATCATCAAACATGAGACGAACAGTTGGGCCTGGCCCAGCTTCGCCTTTTTCTATATGACCGGTCTGGCCTACATTGCCGCGCTGATCACGTATCAGGTCGGCGCAGCCCTCGGACTCTGATCCCGATTCGGACGGGTTCGTCGACGCTCCACGCTAGCCTTATTGAGGAGAGGACCGCTCAATGACCGCTCCAACCGACTGGCAGGACGTCGCAGCCCTCCTGGTGGTCGCCTTGGCCACCGCACACGTCACTCGGATCCTCTATCGCAACGTCTTCCAGGCCGCATCCTCAACCGGTGGAAGCGGCTGCGGGACCGGCTGTGGATCCTGCGCTACGACCACCCACGGATCATCACCCCAGCCCGTAAACTTCGTCACCCTCGACGCGATCCAACGCGTCCCCCGACAACACGGCCCTCATCGCGAACGTTGACGACGCCCCCCATGATCGGAGATCGGAGGTCCCCTCGATGATCACCAAGTTCCGGATCAGGGTCGCTATCGTCGCCTCCATCGTCTTCGGTTTCGGGCTGGTCGTCCTCGCCATCGCCCTGCGTTCCGGCCAGGTCGAGCACCATCTGGGGGATCGACCCATCGAGGGGTTCGCGAACCTTGAGCCGATCCTGCCCGAACGTCAGCCGCAGTTCGCGCGAAACTCCGGACCCGTGCCGATCGTCTTCGGAACCCATTTCGGGTTCGTCGACAACACAAAGACAGCTGTCCGACAGCACAAACGTTACAATATAATCACCGTATTCGAATTCGAGCGTGATGGTCGTCTGTTCCTCGAAGTCTTTCAGTTCCGCGAGAACACCTTCCGATCCCTCTGGTCCGCTGAGTTCGAGCAATCTCCCCTCGTTTGTGACGGCTTCGTAGAAAACAATCATGTTCAGATTTTATTTATAACGTCGGAATCCGAACTCGAGAGCGAGAAGGATATCTTCCGAAGCAAAATTCTCCGAATCGACCTCGAGGATCCAGAGGATCACGAGATCACCGAAGTGGGGACAACCTCCGGGCCGTTCGGTTTCGACTCCCAGCCCCTCCGACTGCTCCCCGGCCACGATGCGTTCCTCAATGCAGGGGTCCGCGACGGAATCCTCGGCATCGATCAAGTCGACATCCACGACGGGACAGCCGTTCGGATCGCCACTTACAAATCAGTTCGACCGGAGGATCGCGTTCCCGATCCGATCGTCCTGGCCATGAACGAGGACGCGACCCGGCTGGCCTTGGTCCTCCCTCGGTCCATCGGCCTGTTCGATTGGACCGACCGATCGCGGGAGGCTCGCCTGATCGGCCAAGTCGATCGCCCCGAGGGCCCGGTGCTGAACGTCAGGACCGAGGACGGGATCGTCGTCGGCGACGCGAGCCTCGTCCTCGTCACGACCGATGCATCGAGCCGCAAGTCATCGTCCGCCACGAGTTCCCACTTCTTTGTTCATGCCATCGACTTCCGCACGGGCGCCATCGCCACCCAAGGCCCCTACGAGGGGGTTGCGGTCATGGCTGATCGGATCCTCGACGACGCCTATGGGGTCATCGTGATCCTGCCTTCGGAGCAATTCAACCCTCTGAGGAATTATGCTCGATGCTATTTCCGAATCCACTGTAAGAATGGGATTCGAATTTTTTGAAAACAAATCCTTTCGAGATCATGGTTCATCGACGAAACTCGGATCGAGTTCCTCGTCGAGACCGAAATCGTCGCGCAGTTCCTCAAGGACGAGTCGCAGGTCGGGGCGACTGACGATCGTCTCGGCATGATCGAGCAGGGCGCGGGCCTCGTCCAAACGTTCTCGGTTGGAGAGGAGTCGTGCAGCCATCGCCAAGGTGTCGAATCGACCGGGCTCGACCGGTTCGCGATCGATGGCCTCCCGGACCCAGGTGAGCACCGACTCATCCTGATTGTCATACCAGCGGATCAGGAGAATCTCGCGGATCTTCGCCCGGACGCGCCAAGGGAGTTTCGACCCCCGTTCGTGCAGGAGCGTCTGGAACCAATCGACCACTTCGAGATCCTCGACATCGCCGAGGCAGATGCTGAGTTCCCCGAGCACATACTGAATCTCGTCATCTTCGAGGTCGTCGAGTCGGGTCAATTCCTGCTCCAGAAGTTCGGCAGCGTCACGGGACTGGCCGTGCTCGCGGAGCAGGTAAGTGGCCTGGATCAGGAGTTCTCGACGGTCGTCACCGGGCAGGTCGGGATAGGTCTCGGTCAAGGTGTCGATCTGGTCGATCGCCTCCTCATCCCGGCCCTCGATCAGCAGGACTTGGGCGTCGAGCAACTGGTCCTGCGCCGCACAGAGCGGATCGGTCAGGTCGAAGAGGGCTCTGATCCATGCCGACCCCTCATCGAACTCGCCCAATGCGTTGAGGCAGTAGGCGCCCCAGAACCGGACGAGGTTGGCCTCAGGGCCGCGCGGATAGCCATCGACGTATTGTGCACAATAATCGAAACATGTCTCGTAATCGCGAGCGACGCTGAAGTACAGGTCGATGGTGCGGAAGAGCGCTTCACGGGTCCAGACCGAGTCGGGATAGCGATCAACGAGGCGCTCCCAAGCAGCCCGCGCCAAATCGTATTGCTGGAGCGTAGCGTAGGCGTTGCCGAGCTGCAACAGCGCGTCGTCGGCCCAGACATCCTCGGAGAGCAGGCCGGCGAACGGGCTCAAGGTCTCGACGGCATCCTCGAAGTCGTCGCTGCGGACCTGACAGTAGCCGAGCCAGAACCGGGCTTCGCGAACCCGATCGGCCAGCGGATACTCCTCCAGAAATGCGTTCCAAGCCACAACACCCTCGTCCCAACGCGACGCAGCGGTCAACTGCTGAGCCTCGCGGAAATCCTCCGTCACCGGATCCTGAACGCCCTCCTCGTCCTCGTCGAGATCATCACGGTTCGACGCGAACAACTCCATCGAGTGGGGCACGTCGGGCCCTTGCGTAGGACCAATCTCGTCGAGGAGGTCCGGTTCACGAATCGTGAGCGAGCAGAACCCGATCACCAACAGAACCGTGACAGAACCAAACGCGTTCATCGCCAGCCTTTTCGAATTAATTGATAGGACGAGTCTTCGATCCACCGGTGGCGATCATGCGTTGTCCGATCGTCCGGGGGAATCCAGAGCGCGGGTCGTCCGTCTGTTGGGACGAGAGCTTCGGATGAGTCGTCACGCGGGACGGGGGTTCGGAACAGAGCGAGGCGTCTCGGAGGACTCGGCGCGGGTCGAGATCGTCATTGGCCAGATGCAGCGCGGTCATCTCCTCGACGGCCGGTCGCGGGCGACGGCGACGCGCTGAGGTAAGCAACCATTGGGCCGCCTCAACCCCATCGATCCGTTCGGCCTGAACGACGGTCAACAGGCCGACCGCGCGATCGGACTCGGCAACGACCATCCGATCGGACTCGAAGAGAGGGCCGTTCGCTTCAGGTCCGATGGGCTTGAGATCACTGGCCTCGGCCGGCTCGACGGGTCTGGCCATCATCCCTGCGATGGCCTTCCCGCCCGGTTCCCGACCGGATCCGGACGGGATGAGGGTCCCCAGCCAGAAGACCAGCGCGGCGAGGCCGGCGGCCATGGCCATCGAGGCCGGTGATCGAACGAGGGCATGCAGGATCGTGAACGGTTCGACGAGGAGCCGTCGAAGGGCATCGACGATTCGTCGAGGCGTCGGGGCAGGACTCAGCGCGATCGTGGTTCGCTCTGTCGAGGTCGATCCGGCCGTATGTAGGGCGACCTCGGTCCGCGCTGGGTCGTGGATCTGGGCGAGGGTCCGCAGGGCGGCGAGTCGTTCGAGATGGCGTTTGGCTTGGGGATCGCGGTGGAGCCGCCGTTCGACTTCGAGGCGGGCGCGGACGTCCAATTCATCGTCGAAGTAGAGTTCGAGGTCCTGCCGGTCGCGTGGGTCGGGGTCGGGTTGGTTCATGGGATCAGTTCCTCCAAGCGATCGTGGAGCAGATCCAGGATCCGGCCGCGGGCGCGATGGAGCCGGCTCATGACGGTCCCCTTGGGACAATCCAGGACCTGGGCGATCTGGTCATAGGTGAGGCCCTCGGACTCGCGGAGGATCAGGATCGCGCGCTGGTCGTCGGGAAGCTGGTCGAGGGCCTGTTGGTAGGCATCGAGCAGGACGGCCGGATCGGGCGAGCGGGTCGACGGGTCGACGCACCGCTGGTCGTCCAATTCGACCGAGGCGGGCTTGCGGTCGCGGATCCAGTTGCGGGCGACGTTGACGGCGATCTGGGTCAGCCAGGTGTTGGGGTTGCAATCGCCTCGGAAGGAGCGGAGCCCTCGCCAGGCGCGGAGGTAGGTCTCCTGCACCAAGTCGTCCAGCTCGGCGATGTTGCCTAGAATCCGGGCCAGCAGGCGACGGATCCGTGGTTGCGACTGGATCACCAACTCGGCAAACCGCGACGGACTCGCCGTCGCCGGGGGCGCAGGCTGGAGCAAGCCGGGTTCCCCAACCGGGGACGGGCGTCGTACGTCTTCACCGTCGTGCGTCACCGTCCCGGATCCGAGCGGAAAGGAGGATGTGTGGAGGTCGACCTCGCGTTACCAGGTGAGACCCCAGGGACGCCCGGTATTCCCAGAGCATCCGCCCCGATCCGAGTCAACGATGGAGTCAGCGCGGTGCGAGCGACTCGAGGGTCGTATCCGGATTGAGATATCCCCCTGGCTGTCGGACCAGCTCGTGCTCGTAGTGGACGAATCCACCGTATTCCTGGATCGCTGCGACGGCCCGCTGAGGTCGACGAGCCGTGTTGACCTGCCAGCCCAACCAGGCCGCGAAGATGAGAACCAACAGCAGGAGGACGCGGGGGTTCAGGAGCCACCAACGACGCTTCGCCATCGCGAGATCTCCTCAGGACTTCGGCGGGCGGGTGAGGTCGCAGGCGGGTCGAACCGAAAGGAATTCCGAAAAGGTCTTCAGACGTCCTTGCTGTCGATCCAGCTCATCAGCGAGCGGAGGCGTTTGCCAACGGTCTCGATGGGATGGGCGCGGTTCTTCATGCGGAAGGCGTTGAAGACGGGCCGGTTGACGCGGTTCTCCATGAGCCATTCGCGGGCGAACTGGCCGGACTGAATCTCGTGGAGGATCCGCTTCATCTCGGCGCGGGTCTCCTGCGTGATGATCCGCGGGCCCCGGGTATAGTCGCCGTATTCGGCCGTGTTGGAGATGCTGTACCGCATATAGCTCAGGCCGCCCTGGTAGAGCAGGTCGACGATGAGCTTCAGTTCGTGGAGGCATTCGAAGTAGGCGCTCTCGGGCTGGTAGCCGGCCTCGATGAGCGTCTCGTAGGCGGCCTTGACCAGTTCGCTAACCCCCCCACAGAGCACGACCTGCTCGCCGAAGAGGTCCGTTTCGGTCTCCTCGGCGAAGGTGGTTTCGAGGACGCCGCCCCGGGTCCCGCCGATCCCTTTGGCGTAGGCCAAGGCGACACGCTTGCCCTGCTCGGAGGTTCCCTCGGTGGTGGCGATCAGGCAGGGGACGCCGCCGCCGGCGGCGAACTCGCTGCGGACCAGGTGGCCAGGCCCCTTGGGGGCGACCAGCGCGCAGTCGACGCCCTCGGGGGGCACGATCTGGCCGAAGTGCACGTTGAACCCGTGGGCGACCATCAACAGATCGCCGGCCTTGAGGTTGGGTCGGATATCACGGACGTAGATATCCCCCTGGACTTCGTCGGGCAGCAGGACCATGACGAGGTCCCCGCGCTCGGCAGCCTCAGCGCTGCTCAATGGAGCGAAACCGTCGGCAACCGCCTTATCGTGGTTGGCCGAGCCAGGCCGCTGACCGACGACAACCTGGCAGCCACTATCGCGGAGGTTCAAGGCGTGGGCGTGTCCTTGGCTCCCATAGCCGATCACAGCGATCGTCTTGCCCTTGAGCAGGCCGAGGTCGGCATCCTGGTCGTAGTACAGCGTGGCCGGCATCGTTGGAGAACACCTTTGCGGAGCGCCTCATCGGGGCGCCTTTGGGGATGGATGGGTCAAATCGATGATCGCCGGCTGGACGGCGATCCGGGCCGATCAAGTTCGGCGTCGCGCGACATGGCGCCGTGCCGGATGATCGGGATGGGAGGAAGCTTGGATCAGAGAGACGAGTGACCGACGACCGCATTGGGATCGGTGTGCAACGGTTTGCGATCCTGGTCGCTCGGCTCGGGTCGGCGGACAGCGCTCCGGACCAGGGCGATCCGGCCGGTCCGGGCCAGTTCGGTGATCCCGTAGGGCCGGACCAACTCGATGAACGACTCGATCTTGTGCTCCACGCCGCTGACCTCGACGATCATCTGGTCGTGACCGACGTCGACGATCCGCGCGTGGAAGTCCTGGACCAGGCCACGGATCTCACCGCGCTGCTCGGGTCGGGTCTGGACCTTGATCAGCATCAGGTCGCGCTCGACAAAGTCCTCGCGCGAGATGTCCTGAACCTCGACGACGTCGATGATCTTCTCGAGCTGCTTGCGGACCTGCTCGAGAGTCGAGTCGTCGCCCATGACCACGAAGGTGATCCTCGAGCGATCCGGGTCCTCGGTCTCACCGACGGCCAAGCTGTCGATGTTGAAGCCGCGCGAGGCCAGCATGCCCGAAATGTGCGCCAAGACGCCGGGCTTGTTCTGGACCAGGGCCGAAAGCACATGTCGCATCGGGCCAGTCTCAAAGGAAACGTCGCGAGTCGTCGAAGGTCAAAGACTGACAAGAGCCAGTCGAGTTACTGTACCACCGGCCCCCTCGCCGTTCAACGACGGGAATCACCCCCGATCGACGACGGCCGGGGAACAAGGTGTGGTCCCTTGACATAGGATGATCGGACGACACCGGCCGATCATCCCGTCACACGTCGGCTATAAGATACTCATAGGTTCGAACGATCAGTTTGAGGAGTTCGGCCCCATCAATCCGGGTAGGTTGTTGAAGTCGATGCCTTCCAGCGGATTGCCACCGGGGGTTGTCGGGGGCGAATCTTCCCCGTCGGCGGTCGGCTCGCGGAGCAACTCGGAGCGGTCGATCAGGACGTTGCTCAGGCCAGACTCCTCGATGAGGTAGACCCAACCATCGAACTTCTTGCGGAGCTGCTCGGCAGCTTCACGCCCTTCCTCGATGAGCTTCTCGCGCTCGTCCTCGGCTTCCTGGACCCGTTCCTGATACGCCTCTTCAGCGGCCTGGGCCTCCTCCTCGGTGGGGACGAAGGGATCCTCGAAGACCTCCTCGATGGAGGGGATCTCGCGGTTCGGGAGCTGGAAGGGCGGCAGCAAGGACTCGTCGAACCGGGTTGTCAGGATCACGAACCGCGCCTCGGCCTCCTCCGGTTCGTCCTCGCCCTCGTCGACGGTGGGCAATTCGATCTGGTCGGGCGCGAGTGCCTCGAGGGGCGTCAACGTCCCTTCGTCGCCGTCATCAGCGGCATCGCTTGGCTCGGCCGAATCGCCCTCATCCTCGGACTCCTCCGCATCCGCATCGCTATCGTCCTGAGAGAGCTTGGCATTGTCGGCAACGCTGACCTGGGTTTGGTTGCCGAACCGGAGGACATACTCGACGCCCTGCTCATTGCCGATTCGGACTTCGCTCGTCTCGGACATCAGTTGAGGAGTGGGGTGTTGACCGGTATTGATCAGGAAGAAGCCGGCGCCTTGGAGGCGATCCAGGCTGCGCTGCAGGGTCACCTGCTGCTCGGAGGACAAGCTTCGCGCAGCCTCCATGTCGACGCCCAACTCGGCGGTCGCCTCGGCGGGCTTGGGATCGACCCCGAGGATCTCCAGGTTGGCCAGGCCCGAGACGAGACTGCTGACCTTGGTGTTGACCAATTCCAACCCCGCCTCGGCGTCGGTCCGCCCATCCTGGACCTCCCAATCAGAAGTATCGTCCTCGCGACGGAGCGTCAGCGGCTCCCCGGCCAGGCCGACCCGTCCGGAACTCCCACGGACCAGCCTGAGGTCATCCAGGACCAGCCGACGCGCCTCCGCAGCGTTGATCTCGAAGGGTCGCGAGTCGACCCAGTCGCCGAAGACCGTCGTCAGGTCGAGGTCCAGTTGCACTGCGTAGGTCCGATTGATCCCGGGCACGCGGACGAACCGCTGGTCGTCCCGCCCAGGCACCGGCTTGCCGACGATAAACTCAGCCATGGCCTCCTGGCCGTCGCCCCGGAATAGCCGGACCTTCGTCCCGAGACCGACCAGGTCCCCATCCGAGTCGTCCGGGTCGATGACCCCAAGGTCCTTGTGATCGCTCTTCAGGTCGGATCGGATAGCGTCCTTGCGCAGATTGAGCACGTCGGCGGCGATCTGTCGGAGCTTGTCATCCTGGTCGACCGGATACCCCCCTTCGGTGGCGATGACCCAGATGTCCTTGCCCGACTCGGGGTCCGGCTCGATGCTTAGAGCGAAGCGTCGGAGGGTGGCGGTCTCCTCCTCGTAGCTGGTGACCTCCAGGGCGCGCAGCTCTTCGGGCTTGAGGTCCTCGAAGAACAGCTCGCCCTGGTCATCGAAGCTCTCGCTGTTGGCGTCGCCTGGGGAGCCAGTCAGGGCGACGAGCAGGAGCAGGACCAGGGCGGACGCCACAAAGCCGAGCGTCTTGAACCATTCGTTCATCGAAACAGTCTCCTCCGTCTCCGGGGTCTCGACGCGTAGTGGATGGGTCGCGGGTCCGGCCTTAGGCGAGCCGCTTGACGTTGGCCCCGCGATTCTCGCGGCTGATCCGCCAGACAAAGACGAACATGCCGAGGATCAGCGCGGGCATCGGCGGTAGGGTGACGGCCATGGCGCGGACGCCGTTCTGGATCTGCTCGATCCGCTTCTCGGTCTCCAGTTCGGCCTGGCGGATCTGCTGACGCTCCTCTTGTTCGATGTTGGCCCGGGTCACCTCGATCCGACGCTGGATCTCGGCCTGCTCGACGATCGACCCTTCGATGATCGAGAACAGGTCGTTGCCCTCGGACTGGATCTCATCGAGCCGCTGTTGGAGCGCCTCGACCTCCTCGGCGATCCGCTGCTGCGTCTCGCGCTGCGAGGCCAGGCGGACCTGCTGAAGGTCCTCCTGCAGGCTGCGGGCCTCCTCGGTCAGCTTGCTGAGGGTCCGGAACTTCGGACGACGCGTCCGCAACGAGATGAACGCCTCGTCCCCGGCCAGCACGTCGATGGCGTTGAGCACGAACTCGATGTTGTCGAAGTCGAAGTTCAGTTCGTCGGCCTGGCTCCGGACGCTGTAGAACTGGTCGGAGACCAGATCGAGGTCGGCCACGACGATCACGTCGACCTCGGCCGGGCCCGCCTCGGCGGCGGTCTCCTCACCGGCCTCGGGATCGGCGGCCAGGTCAGCCTCAGTCGGATCTAAGGCATCCGCTTCGGCCAATGCGCCCTGGACCCGGACGGCCAGGGCCATTTCGTCGCGTCGGAGCCGATAATTGCGAACTCGAAACGGGTTGATCCTTGGGCCTAATGGGTCATTGGTCAGATACTCAGCGTAGCTGGTCACCGCCCCATTGGGGTCGGTCGTCATCAGTTTGGTCACCTCAGGGCCGGAGTCGAGTTCCTCCTCGAGAACGCCGGCGACGATCAGCAAGGCCTCCTGGAGCCCAGAGGTCATCAGCTGCTCGCGATTGAACGGCTCCTCGGCGCCGCTGTCGTTGGTCACGAAGATGACCTCGTCACCGACTTGGCTCCTGAGGCTGTCCAACTCCGGGTGCGGCGCGTGGGCGCTGACGGCAATCTCGGTCGGGTCCCAGGCCACATTCAGGGCCGACAGCAGTGGTCGCAGATTTCCCTTGGGTGTGGGCGGCTGCCCCCCACCGAAAGGTCCACCGGGCGGGCGTCGTGGTTCGGTGGGCGCAATCGATGGGTCGACGAACAGCGGGAGCGGGTCGACCAACAGCAGCGCCGGCCCCCCTGACTTGATGTAGGTCGTCAGGTTGTCGATCTGCGGTTGCGTCATCGATGAGGGCTGCGCGGCCAGCAATACGTCGAAGTCGTCGACCGAGATCGGCGCGTCGGCCGAGACACCCTCAACTTCGTACTGCTGTTCCAGGTCGTCGACCAGTCGCCATCGCCTCGAAGGGGCCATCTGCATGAAGTCGACACCCCCCATCAGCTCGGCATCGGTCTGGACGATCCCCAGACGTTTCCGCTGGGTCCGGCTAACCACCTGGATCGATCGGATCAACTCATACTCGACCGAGACGCCGGGGTCGAAGAACGGAACGACCACCTCCTCAAGGCCCGAGACGAACGCCGCACCCAGGAAGATCTCCTGAGGCCGTGGCACGCCGCGTTGCTCGACGAAGACCTCTTGCGGCGTGATCCCGAAGCGCGACTCGGCCTCCTGGGCCTCGTCCGAAATCGGCGTCGTCTGGGTCAGGTTGAGCCGGATCTTGCCACCGGACTGCGCCTCGAACTGATTGAGCAGGTTCGTGATGTCTTTGCGCGACTCCAAGAACCGGGCCGGCAACTGCTCGTCAGGACTGTAGAAGAACTGGATGAAGATCGGACGATCCTCGGGCAGCTCAGCGATCAGCGCGCGGCTGGCCGGTGAGAGCGAGTGCAGCCTCTCCTCGGTCACGTCGGCTCGGAGCCCGCTTCGGGTCACCAGGATCGTCAGGCTGATCAGGATCACCGCCAGGCTGACCGTCCGGATCGCATAGTTGACCCAGCGCGGAAGGCTCGACGGACCGCCGGCCCAGTGGCGACGCTCCAACAAAACCATGTTTACGTAGAGCAGGCCCAGCGTCACCGAGACGAAGTAGAACACCCCGTTGAGCGGGATCAACCCCTCGCCGAAGGGGCGGAACTGCGACGGCACCGACAGTTGCGACGCGTCACGGACGAACGACGCACCGACCAGTTCTAGGAACACCGGGACCGACGCGAAGACCGCCCCCAGAATGAACGCCACGGTGATGTTGCTCGAGAGTACCGAGGCGACCATCCCGCAGGCGATGAGCATTGCCCCCATCAGCCAGTAGCCCAGGTATGTCGAGAACATCACGCCGATGTCAGGGTTTCCTAACTGGAAAAGAATAATCACATGCGAGAGCGAGAAACCCAAGGCCACCGTGTAAATACCTAGGGCGGCCAGGAACTTGCCGAAGACCACCTCGTAGTCGCGCGCTGGCAAGGTCAGGAGCAACTCGTCGGTGCCCAGCCGACGCTCCTCAGCCCAGATGCTCATCGTGATCGCCGGGATGAACAGCAAGAGCAGGTACGGCATGTACTCGTTGAGCGTGTCCAGGGTGGCCAGGTTGTTGGCGAAGAAGGCGTCCTGCCAGAACGCCGCGGTCGAGCTGGCCAAGACAAACAGCATAATGAATACATAGCCGGCCGGGTTGCTGAAGTAGCCGGCCAGGTTCCGCAGGAAGACCGAGCCCAGCACGTGCAGGCGCAACGGTGACGAGCCACCGGACCGTGAGGCTGGCGTCGTCGAATCGGTCTTGGACAGGGACGGGGGGGAGCCCTTCTCGATCGTCGTCACGGCGAAGTCCTCGTCACTGGATTCTTCATGTGTTCCACGGCTGACTACCGAAGCTTGCTGAAACCGGATCGAACACCCTGCGATGAGTCTCCGGCTGACCGGACTCGGGCAACCGTCGAGGGCCTGATCCTATCGCGAAATGAACACTTACTGTAAACTCTTAGACCTTGTAACGACTGGCACCTCGATGGATCTCAGAAGAGACATCCGTGAGGTAGAAGCGAGCCGAGTTCCAGGGAAAGCCCGCGGGTTCTGGGCAGCCTCAGATCAGCTCGGCGGTCAATTCGTGGAACCGCTCCTCGAGGCTCTTGCCCTCCTGGGTCATCTCCGAGGGCGGGCCGTCGAAGACGATCCGGCCCTCGTGGATGAAGAGGACCCGATCAGCCACCGGATCCACCTCCTGAAGGATGTGGGTGGAGACCAAGACCGTCTTGCGCCGCCCCAGATCCCGGATCAACTGCCGGACCACGCGAATCTGGTTGGGGTCCAAGCCCGAGGTCGGCTCGTCCATGATCAGGACCTCAGGGTCATGTAACATGGCCTGTGCCATCGAGACCCGCTGACGGTACCCCTTGGAGAGCTTACCGATCGGCTTGTCCAGCACCTTGCCCAGGTCGCACTGCGCGATGACTGCGTCGATCCGGTCGCGAAGCCAGGCGCCGCCCATGCCCCGCACATTGCCGAAGAATTGGAGCAGGCTGCTGGGCGTCATGTCCAGATACAGCGGGCCGTTCTCGGGGAGGTACCCCAGCCGCTCGGCCGCAGCGATCCGGTCCTCCTGGACGTCCAGCCCGGCGATCCACGCTCGGCCCTGCGTCGGCGCGATGAACCCGGTCAACAGCTTCATCGTCGTCGATTTGCCCGCACCGTTGGGCCCCAGGAAGGCCACCACCTGGCCCTGGGGAATCGCGAAACTCACATCGCGGACCGCCAGGAAGTCTCCAAACTGCTTGGAGAGACCCTGGGCCTCGATCATCATCGGCTGCGCGGACGTCTCGTTCATCGGCTCTGCCATCCTCGTTCGACCCCTAGTTCGCAACGCACAGTCGATGTGTGGCGTAACACGGGTCGGGTCCAGACCTCTTGCTCCTCGTCCGACACACGTCAACCCGAGCCGACCGCCGATCCGATCATTCGGCGATACGAGCCGATCTCCGCAGACGATCACAGACCTATCGGGATCAGGAGGCGTGCGGCTCCGGTAGGATGGGTCGCATTATGTCGCCGGACTTCGACCGATTGCAACGCGACCTCCAACCATCGGTCGCTTAGGAACGCATCACAACACGACCAAACACGACCCCAAAGGTGTCGGGATCGGACCCGACCCCCGACCTCAACCCGTTTTACGCCTATGCCAAGCCATCGGATCGCCAACGTCGAGGATCCCCGTCTCGAGATCTTCCGACACCTCAAGGCGACCAATCGGACCCGCGACCTCGGCCTCTTCGTCGTCGAAGGAGCCACGCTCCTGGAGCGGCTCTGCCGGAGTCGCTTCGAGATCGTCTCGATGCTGGTCAGCCAGCGCTTCGAACCGAGACTAGTCGACTACGAGCTGCCGCCCGAAGTCGAGATCTACGTCGCACCCCATGAAATGGTAGAGCAGGTCGTCGGTTTCAACTTCCATCGTGGTGTCATCAGTTGCGGGCGTCGGCGTCCCAACCTGTCACTGGAACAACTGGCCGAGCCGCCTTGGAATCCCGAGGCGGGTCCCTCACGCGGCCCACAGCGAACGACCGCGCGATCGGAATCGACCCTGATCGCCTGCCCGAACCTGGCCAATCCGGAGAACTTGGGAGCTCTGCTCAGGTTGGCCGCCGGGTTCGGCGCCGACGGTGTCTTAGTCGGCCAACCAGGACCGGACCCCTGGAGTCGACGGGTCCTCCGCGTCTCCATGGGCGCGGCCCTGACCATCCCGATCCGGATCACCGACGACCCGGTCGAGGATTTGTTGGCCCTTCGGCAACATCACGGATACCAGACCCTGGCCACGGTGCTAGATCCCAAGGCCGAGCCCTTAGAATACACCAGGCGCCCCGAGCGGATCTGCCTGATCTTCGGTCACGAAGCCCACGGGCTAGCCCCCGAGCACATTGAGGCCGCCCAGCGCCGGATCACCATCCCGATGGACCCCGGGTTCGACTCCCTAAACATTGCGGTGGCCGCCGGGATCATCCTCCACCATTTCACCCGCCAGCATGCGTTCGAGCCCACCAAGAACGACGAACCGCGCACAAACGAAGAGCCCACCGCAAGCAGCCCCCCACCGAGCAACGATTGACTCCTCCTACCGTCTCGATCCCTTGACTCTCAAACCTCGACTCGACGTTCCCCTTGGGGAGCCCCCTTTCCTTCGAACCTGGACCGAGTTATCATTGTCTCACGCCTGGAGCAAGCCACAAACACGCGGCAAATCCAAGACTCTAGGCCCTATCACCATCACGCACCCGTAGCTCAATTGGATAGAGCGTCGGTCTACGGAACCGAAGGTTAGAGGTTCGAATCCTCTCGGGTGTACTGGATTTTATGCGGAATTCTGAGATCCAGCCTGGTCCTGCCCCGCCCGTATCCACTATTCTGCGTCCGTGAGCGCATTGGCACGGACGTCTTCGATGCAGGTACGCGATGGGGAGTTCAGGACGTCATCCCTGGCAGCCAGCGGAGGGCGTTCTCGCGGAAAATCTTTCGGAGGACAGGCTCAGGCAGCGTGAGGCCACGGGTAGGTTTGCCGTTGTATTCCATGGGGGCATCGCCGTTGAAAAAAGCGATATCCTGTTCGTGGATGGCGTTCATGCGTTGGGCTGCGGCGTTCGGATCGCCACCGCGGAAGCCGTAGTCAGTGCCGTAGATAATGCGGTCCTGATATTTCAGCAGGAAGTCGCGGACCAACTCGTGATCGCCGGCAGCGAGGTAGCGGATTCGGGCGGCGGTATCGACAAGGAAGTTGGGGTGGTCGTCAAGGCGCCTAGCCAGTTTCGTCAGGTCGTCCTCATTACTGCCGAGGTGGCAGCCGATGACGCGGAGGTCGGGGAACCGTCCCAGGACGCGGTCGCGGGCCGCGAGGATCTCCTCCTTCGAGGGCGCACCCTGCTTGTTACCCATGTACCACTGCGGGTTCCGGGAGTAGTAGGGGAACTCAGGGTTGTCCTCGTCGAGCGGCAACCAGGCGCCGTCGGGCTCGGCGATGTGTGCGACGAGGGTCCGGTCGGCGTCGCGGATCGCCTCGTAGATCGGCAGCAGCCGAGGGTTGTCGGGCAGGAGGTACGCACCTGATGCCCCCCGGATCGCCATGCCGATCGTCTTCCAGATCTTCACGCCGATCGCGCCGTCGTCGAAGGTCTGCTTGAGGTGCGCGATGGTGCGCTCGACGAAGTCGGGCTCCTCAAAGCCGCGGGCATCGAAGGTGGACGCCCAGGCGATCGCGCCACCGCTGCTCTGAGCAACCGCCCGCGTGGCCGCGATCTTGACGTCGAGGTCGAACTCTTCATCGCCGACGGCAGGACAGACCACGATATCGAGCCCCCGCCAGCCGGTCGCCTTCAACGCCTCGGCCAGCTCGGGGGCTTCCCGATGAACATGGATGTGCGAATCGATGCGGCCGTAATCCGCCTCCTGAGCCCCGGCAATCCGCACCCCAACGGCGGCGAGCGCTGAAGCCGGCACCAGGCGGAGCATCTCCCTGCGGTTGAGCATCTCCGAGCCTCACTTCGTCTCATTATCGTGTGGAGAGGGCAGCGCGAAGCGGAGCCGACCGTCTCCGCGCCTCCCCCAAATGGATCTGAGCCGTCGACCAGACGGCGACTCGTCCCAGTATTCTCCCAGGCTCGGCGCGGCGGTGGAATAACTCTGCGCCGTTCCGCCTCCTCCAATGGACGTGCCCGTCAAAGCGAATGTGGGTGCTCGTATCTCCACAGTCGAACCGCGGCCAGGTGCATCGCGATCAGCGCGATCGATCTGGGTCTTACCAGGATGATAGTCCGAGCACCAATGTCCAATTTTGCCGCGCGCGGTGGAGACTTCGTAGGCCTTGGTCGACCGGCTCCCGGTCGCCGTCGGCGTGCCTGACGCGGCCGTCACCGCTTGAAGACTCTCGGTACCCGTCTCATGAGCGTAGGGTCGATGGACGTTGAGGATGATCACGAGCGATTCACGCGGCTCTTGATTCGGCATGAGCCGGAACTTCTGCGCTGCGTGTTGATCGCCGTGCCCAATCGGGCCGATGCCCGAGATATCCTTCAGGAATGCTCGGTGGCCCTCTGGCGACGGTTCGCCGACTACGATCCTCAACGCCCGTTCGTCAACTGGGCCATGGGCTTCGTCCGCATGGAAGTCCGCCGGTTCCTCCGCAAAGAACAGCGACGGGCCCAATTGACCGAGCGGGCCGCCGAACTACTCCTCCAGGACGAAGCCCGATACACCTCGAGCCTCGATGAACGCGAGCGCTTCCTGAAGCGCTGTCTGGGAGGGCTCCCCCCGTCCCATCGAGACTTGCTCGACGGCTACTATGACCGGCAGTATCCGATCGGTGAACTCTCGGAGCGGGTCGGCCGATCGGTGGAGGCCACCTACAAGATGCTCCAGCGGATCCGGCTCACTCTGCATCGGTGTATTGAGTCGCAAATGCGAAAGGCGCAGACATGAACAACAGCGCCTGGGAGACCGTGATCCAACGCCACCTCGACGGGCTCGCCACCCCTGACGAGGTCGCGGACCTGTCTCGGAAGCTCGAGGCAGATCCGAAGGCGCGGCTCTTGTACCTTCAGATGGCGCGCGTCCATGCCCACTTGATCGAGGGTGACCTGGATCCGGTGCCCGATCCGGCCGCTCAACGGAACCCCAATACCGCTAACCCGAAGCCATCGATGACGCTGGCTCGCTGGGCCATGGCGATGCTGGCCGAAGGTGACTTCGAGGCCCGCCAACCATTCCCCCCTTCCGAACCCAACGGCCGCCCCACCAAACCATCGATGTCCTGGGTTCGATGGACCTCGGCGATCGCAGTCGTGCTCCTAATCGTCATCGCCACAGGTGTCTTGCTCTGGCGACCGGCCCCTGCGCCTGTGATCGCGACGATCGCTCGAGTGGACGGCTCGGTGCAATGGACCGGTGATGGGGGACGCGTGTCGATCGACCTCGATGCTGGTCGGACTCTCACCGGAGGGATCCTCGAGTCGCTCTCCTTCGATTCGTCGGTCAAAATCCAGTTTCGAGACGGCTCAACCGCGACCCTCTCCGGTTTGTCCGCGCTGACGATCTCGGTCGCCGACGATTCTCAGAAGGAATGGTATCTTCGATACGGAACGCTGTCGGCCACCATCCGAAAACAACCGGCCGGAAGGCCCCTGCTAGTGCACACACCGGCGGCGGATCTCGAGGTCCGAGGAACGCAGTTCGATGTGATCGCCGATCAATCACGAACAAACCTCACCGTCAACGAAGGTATTGTCCGAATCAGAAAATCGACCGATCACACATTCACCGATGTTACCGCAGCGCACCAGGCCACCGCATCGATCGCCTCAAACGACCTTCTTGAGGCTGTGCCGATCGCCGGACAAGCGGTCCATCACTGGAAGGCGAAGCTGGAAACGGACGTCGACGACGGGGAATGGATCTCGGCGATGGTCGCCCTACGCCGTGAGATCGGTCGTGCGGTCGATGCCGGTGAGATCGCTGAGTCGAACGCTCGGCGCGTCTTCGCTGAACGCGTCGTCGATCTCCGAGAGGACGAGGGGAGCGTCCACACCGTCCCTCGACGATTGAGCGGCGATCAGAACGTGACCTACCTCGCCTCCCTGTCGGTCTCGCGAGGGGACGCTGGCCCCGTCCTCCTAGCGGCAGGCAATCGGTTCCGAGTTCGGGGACGGGCCTACATGCCGGCCGTGATCACGATTGGATTCTCAGCACTCGACCGAGATCGATCCACCGGCGGGCGGTACTCGAACCGACGCCGTGTCGAAGGTGAGTTCGACCTCGAGCTGCCGATCGAAGAATATCGGATGATGAACGGGCGCGGGGACGTCGCTTCGGCATTCGGTCGCGAACTGGTCAATTGGTTTTGCATGACCTCGAACCGCGAGGCCGCGCTGGAGATCACGGCCGTGGAGTTGGTCGGGCCTAAGAAATAAGCGACTGCCGACTAACAGACCGAATGGTTTGGGAACGGCTCGGAGCCAGGCAAGAAGGACTTTAGAGAAATTTCTTGAAGTCAGCCAACGCATTGTGCAACGTCGACATCTACCTCATCAGTGCACTGGTTCCTTTCGGGACTTTCGTCCGAGAAATCGAGAAACCTTGTCCAATCGCGAGACAAACAGCGGACTCTTCCTGATGGCCCTCCGGCCAGACCCTCTCATGCGGGTTTCGACCTGTCATACCGCACCAACAACACGGCGAGGAACAATCCCATGAACAGGATCGCGATCCCTCTGCTGCTCTCAGCCCTGCTGTGCTCGACGAGCAACCCCCAAGAGTCGGATGAGCGCAGGACCGGTAGCGATGGGTCCCAGACCAGGGAACGGCAGGCTCAGCAGGAGCGCCGGGAACGTCGAGAGCGTCCGACGATCGAAGTGAAGGATCCGGCCGGGTTCACACCGACTCAGGACAGACCGATCTTTTCCGGGCCGCAGCCAGGTGAGGCTTTGCCGCCTTTTGAGGCAAACGACATCCGGAGCGGGCGGAACGGTCAACCGTTCGATCCGGTCGCGCACTCCGAGGGCGGTCCGCAGATCATCCTCTTCGCCGAAGGAGAGGTGGTGAGCTACCGTTGGCTCACCAATGTGACCCGGATCATCGCCCCCATCTTGGATAAGTCGGAGCAAGGGTTCTCCTTCACAATCGTTTTCCTCAATGATGATCTAGATCAACCTTTCAACGTGCTCAGAAGGATGCTGGACTACTATCCTGAATCAGTTCAACTCTGCGTCTCGCGCGATGGCCGCGATGGTCCCGGGGCCTATGGGTTGAACCGGAACGTGGCCTGGACGTTCCTGCTGGCCAAGGACGGAAAGGTCGTCCGGAACTTCGCCTTCACCGAGCCCGTGCTGTCCCCCGATCCCCACGTCCTGGGAGGCATCGCCGAGCTGATCGGCGTGGACCGCGAGACGATCGCAGCGTGGCTGAACGATGGATCGACCGAAGAAATGCCGATGCGACGGGCGGCCGAGGAACGTCGACAGATGGAGGCCCGTCGTCGCGAGGAGTCCCGACGTCGACGGCCCCAGTTGGAGGTTAAGGATCCGGCCGAGTTCCTCACCGAACGCGACCAGGCCCTCTTCTCCGGGCCGCAGCCGGGCGAGCCGCTGCCCGGTTTCGAGGTCAACGGCGTCCAGGGCGAATTGGACGGCCGATCGTTCGACCCCACGACCATCGCCGAAGGACGGCCGATCCTCTTGATCTTCCAAGATCTGGAAGGCGCCGGGTTGCGCGGACTCATTCAACTGGGTCGGCTCCTGCCCACCATCGCTGACAGGTCGAGTACCGATCTGACGACTTCGATCACCCTTTTGGGCGATGACCCGAACGAGCTGACGGGCATGTCTCAACGGATCGAACAGTACCTCCCCGAATCAATGATCCTGAGCATTTCACGAGACGGCCGTGACGGACCGGGCGCACTCGGTTTGAACCGGAACGTGGGGCGGACGGTGATCCTTGCCAAAGACGGACAGGTCACGCACAACTTCGTCTTCCAAAGGTCGGGCTTGTATCCCGATCCGCACGTCCTCGGGGGGCTCGCCGAGTTGCTCGATGTCGACCGCGCGACGCTCCAAAGCTGGCTCAATGATGAGTCTGAAGGTGGTGAAACCATGCGGATGCGTCGACGATCTGATCGGAACAGGAATTGAACACCCTATCCGTCGCGGTGCGCGTCACGGACCTTCCCGGATCCTCGGCCCGATCGAACGCTCTCGATGTTCGGTCGGACCGTCCATCTCGAAGGGAGCCCTTCATGAAACCCATTGGATTCACGATCGCCCTGGTGATCCCGGTCCTACTCGGCTGGGGGCGGGTCGCCGTGGAGGGCCGTTCGATCCCGGAGGCTGCCCGGGACTCGAGCGTGACGACCGTCCGGGAACCGGGAGTCATCGACTTCCGCAACGACGTGATGCCGATCTTCACCAAGTATGGCTGCAATTCGGGCGGCTGCCATGGGGCTGCCATCGGACGTGGTGGGTTCCCGCTCTCGCTCTACGGCGGTGATCCCGAAGCCGACCACGAGTCGATCGTTCGGCAACTCGAAGGGCGCCGGGTCAACTTGGCCCACCCTGAGAAGAGCCTGATCCTGCTCAAGCCCACCTCCGTGATCGAGCATGGGGGCGGAGTCCTCCTCGACGACGAGGACGAAGCGACCCAGATCCTCCGGGACTGGATCGCGCAGGGAGCCGTGAACGCCTCCTCCCGGACCCTAGAGCGGATCGATGTAACGCCGGGCCGTCACGTCTTCGAGTCGCTCGGCCAATCAGTCCAGCTTCGCGCCTCAGCATGCTACACCGACGGTACCACCAGGGACGTGACGAACTGGACGGTCTTCTCGGCGGAGGACTCGTCGGCGGTCGACGTCGATTCCGATTCGGCCGAGGTCCGAGTCCTCCGACGCGGCCGACACATCGTCATCGCTCGCTATATGGAACAAGTTGTTTCGATCGAGTTCCTTATTCCTTTATCAGAGACCGCGATCGACCTGACCTCCGAGCCGCGACTCAACATCATCGACGAGGCGATCCTCGATACCCTGGCCACGCTTCGGCTCCCCCCTTCTCCTCCGGCCGACGATCCGACGTTCCTCCGGAGGGTGACGCTCGACCTCACCGGTCAATTGCCGACGCCCGAACGGGTGGAGGCGTTCCTCTCGGACGACGCCTCCGACAAGCGCGTCTCGATGGTCGACGAACTCTTAAACTCCGACGCATTCAATACATACTGGACGCTCCAACTAGCCAAGCTGTTCCGGGTCGGGACCCGGACCCAGGACGATGAAGGAACGCGTGCCTATCACGAATGGCTGGCCGACCAAGTTCGCACGGGGACGGGCTATGCCGAAATGGCCGTCGACTTGATCATGGCCACCGGCGACACGCATCAGACCGGTCCGGCCAACTTCTATCGGACTGTCGGCGGTCCGCGCGAGCAGGCCGAGTTCCTCAGCGAACTCTTCCTGGGCAGCCGGATGCGTTGCGCCAACTGCCACAACCACCCGCTCGATCGCTGGACCCAGGATGATTATCACGGCCTGGCCGCCTTTTTCGCCAAGGTCGAGGGCGGTCAAGTCGTCACGATCAACGAGTCCGGCAACGTGATCCATCCCCGGACGCTTGCCAAAGCGACTCAACGGATCCCGGGCGTGGAGTTCTTGCCGGACGACGTCTCCGACGGCCGCCAAGCCTTGGCCACATGGCTCACGGCTCCCGACAACCCCTACTTCGCCAAGGCGATCGTGAATCGGCTCTGGCAACGGATGATGGGTCGTGGCCTCGTCGAGCCCGTCGACGACTTCCGCGCCACCAATCCGGCCACACACCCCGAGCTGCTCGAACGCCTGGCCCGTGACTTCGTCGAGAACGGCTACCGGATCCAGCACACACTCCGGCGAATCGCCCTGAGCGCTTCGTACGCTCGGAGCGCCGACGCGCCCCCGGAAAACGCTGACGACGATCGCTTCTATGCACACGCCAGCCGACGACCGCTCGAGCCCGAGGTACTCGCCGATGCGATCTCCGACGTCCTCGGGATCGCCGACCGCTACGGCGATCAGCCCAAAGGCACCCGCGCCGTCGCCTTGATCAGCCCCAAGACCCCGTCGACGAGCCTCGACATCCTCGGACGCTGTGGACGCGACGTCTCGTGCGAGACCACGACCGAATCGACCGGCGGGCTCACCCGAAAACTCCACCTGTTCAACGGGGGGCTGCTCAACGATCGGATCGGTGCCTCCGGCGGGCGATTGGATACCCTGATCGCGGCGGGCAAGACACCCCTGGAGATCGTCGACGCCTTCTACATCGCCGCGCTCTCCAGGCACCCGACCGATCAGGAGCAGTCGGTCTGGAGCCAGCAGTTCGATCCGTCGCGGACGGCCCGAGACCAGCGCGAACACCTCGAGGATCTTGTTTGGGGTTTGTTGGTCTGCGACGAGTTCAACACGAACCACTGACAGGCTCTCCTCTCGATCACGGATCCCCATCGCAACGACTCGGACTCGGAGCGACCAAGACACCGTCACAAGATCGCGTTCTCAAAACAACAAGGGCTGACGATTCTTCAGGAGTGAATGAATGAACACAATCAATCGATGCGATGGGGTCTCTCGGCGCGACCTGCTCCGGGTCGGCGGCCTGACCGCCCTGGGACTAGGTCTCGGGGACTTCTTCCGCCTACAACGTCTCGACGCCGGCGAAGCTTCGCGACCCCCCGCCCGAACAGCCAAAGCGAAGGCCTGCATCCTGATCTGGCTCGACGGCGGCCCCAGCCATCTCGAGACGTTCGACCCCAAACCCGAGGCGCCCGACGAGGTCCGTGGCCCCTTGTCGACGATCGCCACCGCGCTGCCCGGAGTGCGGGTCAGCGAATGCCTCCCCGGAACGGCCGGCGTGCTCGACAAGGTTGCGATCGTCCGCTCGATGACATCCCCCCTGGGCGAGCACAGCCTGGCGTCGCACTACCTGCTGACCGGCTACAAGCCGACGCCGGTGCTGAACTACCCGCCCTTCGGCGCGACGCTGACCCATCTCCGCCCCCCGTCGGGCGTCCTACCGCCGCACATCGCCATCCCCAACTTTACTGGGAACGTGACAGGCAACGGATACCTGCCGGGTAGCACCCGACCGTTCTCCGTCGGAGGGAACCCGAACGATCGCGACTTCCGGGTCCGCGACCTGGACTTCTACCGGGGCCTCGACCTCACGCGATTGAACCGTCGACGCCGGATCGTCCAGACCCTCGACGCGTTGAGCCGTGCTCACGATGCCTCATCGACGTCGATGCAGGACCCGGACCTCGAGCGGGCCTACCAACTGATCACTTCGCCCGAAGCCAAAGGGGCCTTCAAGCTGGCCGAGGAGCCCCAGCAAGTCCGCGACCGCTACGGGTTCGGCAACGCGATCGGACAATCCTGCCTGCTAGCCCGCCGACTCGTCGAGCGCGGTGTGGGGTTCGTGACCGTCCACAATGGGGGCTGGGACACTCATCAAAATATCAGGAATCTTCGGGAGCGTTACCCTGGTGATAACAACGCGTTGATCCCCTCGTTGGACCGAGCCTTCAGCGCGTTGATCGGGGATCTCGACGATCGCGGGATGCTCGACGAGACCCTCGTGGTGGTCATGGGCGAATTCGGACGGACCCCGAAGATCAATGCCAACGCCGGTCGCGATCACTGGCCGAACGTCTTCAGCGTTGTCCTGGCCGGCGGAGGGGTGCGTAGCGGACAGGTCTTCGGGCGGAGCGATACGCTTGGCGAGTATCCGGCCGACGATCCGGTCACGCCCTCGGACCTCGCCGCCACGATCTACACCCTGCTCGGCATCGACCCGAAACGCGAGCTTCAGACCCGTGACGGCCGGCCGGTCCGAATCGCCCCGGAGGAAGCTCGAGTCATCTCGGGGCTCCTGGCCTGAGCGATCGCCAACCGTCGAGCGTCATCACTCCGAACCCGTTTCCCATAAGTGTCTCTCGATGCAATTCCCAAACCGTTCGTCGCTGTCGATGCTCGTCGTGCTCGCGGCCTGCCTCGTTGGAAACTTGACGGCTCACCCATCGAGAGCGTGGGCCATCGAGCCGCCGATCACCGCCTTGGCGTTCGCTCCCGACGGCAAGTCGGTCGTGGCGTGCTCCCAGGCGGGCCTGTCCGTGTTCGCTTGGCCCGATCTGACCGGACAGAAAACGATCGCCTCAACGATCCCCAACCTCCACGCGCTGGCCTTCTCCCCCGAAGGAAACTACTTGGCCGTCGGAGGCGGATTCCCCGCCGAGGAGGGGCTCATCGAACTCTTCTCCTGGCCGGCAGGCGAGTCGCTCGGCTTCTTCGACGGCCACGACGACTCGGTCCTCGCGGTGGATTGGCTGGATCGGACGTCGATCGCGTCGGCCGGCCTCGATCACACCATCGTGCTCCGCCACGTGGAGACCGGGGTCATCTTGAATCGTCTGGAAGGTCATTCGCGAGGCGTCACGGGCTTGGCGTCCCTCCATAGTGGGACCGAAACAACTTTGGTCAGCGCGGGGATTGATCAAAGCTTACGCGTCTGGGATATACAATCGGGTGAGCTCGTCCACAGCCTCGTCATCCACACCCGACCGGTCAACACCATCGCGCTTCGTCCCAATTCCAGAGGCTTGCCAATGGTGGCCTCGCTCAGCGAGGATAAGACGGTTCGTTTCTGGCAACCGACGATCGGACGGATGGTTCGCTTCGTTCGGCTCACGTCGAGGCCGCTCGATGCCGCCTGGCTCCCCGATGGATCGCGGCTCGCCGTCAGCAACACCGACGGCCGCGTTCGCCTGATCAATCCCGACACCGTCAACGTCACCGACGATCTGCCGGCCCTCGATGGCTGGGCCTACGCGCTGGCCGTCCATCCGACAGAAGGCCACCTTCTGGTCGGGGGTCGGGATGGACAACTCCGTCGAATCGAGCGATAGGCTCCACGCCGCGATGGCCGGAAAGCGATCTTTCAACAGGTCGATCCCAAGATCTAGGGCTGGTCGTTCCCAGACACCCACACAGGTCCCCTTGCCCGCGTGAGGTACCTGGTTACCGGGTCTGATCGGATTTTCCCTGGCGTACGGGGATGACGATCGGTTACAACCCTCGGCATGAACGACGACGCGGCCGCACTCAACCTCGAACAGCTCCTCGACCTCGTCGACCAGCAGGGCCGCGAGATCGAGCGGCTGCGCGCCGAGGTCGAGCGGCTCAAGGCCGAGCTCGAGAAGGCCCGCCGCGCCGGCAAGCGCCAGGCCGCTCCCTTCTCGCGCGGCGAGCCCAAGGCCCGCCCCACGCGGCCCGGCCGGCCTCCCGGCCACGCCCCCAGCCACCGCCAGGCCCCCACCCCCGAGCAGGTCGACCGCGTCATCGACGTCCCCCTGCCCGAGCAATGCCCGGCCTGCCAGGCCCCGCTCGACGACCTCGCCCCCGAGCAGGTCGAGGTCCGCGACCAGTACCAGCTCGACCTGCCCGAGCCCCGGCCCGAGGTGACCCACTTCCGGATCGAGGTGGCCGCCTGCCCGGCCTGCGGGGCCCACGTCCAGGGCCGCCACCCCGAACAGACTTCCGACGCCACCGGCGCCGCCGCGGTCCAGCTCGGGCCCCGGCTGCTGGCCACCGCCGCCGACCTCAAGCACCGCTTCGGCGTGCCCTTCCGCAAGGTCGTCGCCGTGATCGCGATGATCAGCGGGCTGACCGTCTGCCACGCGGCGATCGTCCGCGGCTGCCGCCGCCTGGCCGAGCGGGCCCGGCCCAGCTACGAGGCCCTGGTCGAGGCCGCCGCCGAGGCCGACTTCCAGCACGTCGACGAGACCGGCTGGAAGGTTAACGGCCGCTCGGCCTGGCTCTGGGTCTTCGCCGATAACCGGGCGACGATCTACCGGATCCGGCCCGGCCGGGGCCACGAGGTGGTCCTCGAGACCCTGGGCCGGGACTTCGCCGGGGTGATGATCACCGACGGCTTCCTGGCCTACGACCCGCTGCCCTACCTCAAGGGGAAGTGTCTGGCCCACTTATTAAGGCGCTGTAGCGACATCGAGCAGGAGAAGTCGGGGATCGCGGCGCGGTTCAGCCTCCGGGTCGCGGCGCTGCTGCGCGCGGCGATGGCGCTGAAGCGGAAGTGGCAAGCCGGCGAGGTCGACGACGCGGCCTATGCCGCCGGCGGCGCCGAGCTGCATGCCCGGCTGGACAAGCTGATCGACCACCCGTATACGGACGCCGACAACGAGCGTCTGGCGAAGCTGTTGCGCAAGCACCGGGAGAGCCTGCTGCGGTTCCTGGACCACGCCGAGGTGGACGCGACGAACAACCTGGCCGAGCGTGAGATCC
>CAZSSM010000006.1:0-140087 GCA_964609385.1 uncultured Planctomycetia bacterium | reverse complement strand
AGCCCGAGGACGATGACGATCCGGACCACGGTCCAAAGGCGACTTCGAGTCGACTCATGGGTTGGCTCGGGTGCTGGCGACGCCTCAACGAGGCCGGACATTTCCAGGGCCGAATTCCGGTCATCGAAGGCATGATCTAGTGTCGATCGCGCGACGCGGACGTCCTCCTCGGGAACCAACAGGAGCGTCCCCATCCGGTCGGCAACACCCAGCAGTTCGGCCGAGCGATTGCCGCGAACGAGGGTCCGGATCCCGGCGGCCTCGAGGCAGTTCCGGGCGATCTGGGCCTCCAATTCGTGCCGGAACCGAGCCAGGAGCGACCAACGTCCCGGGTCGTTCGATGAATCAGTCCGGCTTAGTTCGCCCGGTTCCACGGCGATCAGCGGCACATCGTGCTTGGGGCAGGGTTCGCCCACGGCCCGACGGTGATGGCCCTCGCAGACCGGGCAATATCCCTGATCGAGCAGCGTCTCGCCGCAATAGGCGCAGAGCAGGGTGTTCGGGTCTTCATACCGTCGACGACACATCGGACAGAACCGTCTCGGTCGCGCGACACGCTCGCGTTCCATCGTTCCACTCAATCAGTTTGCGGTCGAGACGGTCGATTCGTTGATCGGATCGGCCTGTGTTCACTCCACCCGGATCGGGTGTCTCGGAGTGGGGCTCGGGCCACGACTTTCCTATCTTATCCGATTCGGCTCGGGGACCGCCGTCATTACCGGTTCTCGATCGATCGACGTTCCAGTCCGATCGACGCGCCGATAGGTCAGGAGCGTGATCCCCCCACCATCGCGGTGGGCGATGGCGAGGCGTCGGTGCGTCGGATCGTGATCCATCGCGATCGGTCGAACGCCCGACAAGCCCAGGCGTCCTCGGATCGCCAAGGCGGCTCGACCCCGTCCGGCCGAGCCCAATGTCGCGATACCCTCTGAAGAACGAATCGCCACCCCGACCAGTTCGGAAGCCTCCGGCGCCAGGGCGATCCAGGTCACCTCGAACGAATCGGGCTCAATCATGTGGGCTAGCCCTTCGAGGTCGGCGAGCGGCTCGGACCCGTGGAGGGATGTTCCTTTCAAAGTCTCTGAGGTCGTCGAGAACTCGGTCCAGGTGGCCCCCGGACGGCTCAACGACGTCGAGACGAGGTCGCCGTCCGGGCCGAATCGGATCGCCCTCGGCAACTCCCTCGGCAGTTCGACAACCGCTTCGATCGGGTCAAGGGCATTGCGGTCGATCACGATGATCCGTTCGGTCTGACCCATGACGATCGCCAACCGACTCCCTGCGGGCGGGACGGCGAGCCGAGTCGGATCGCCGGGCGTGGTGATCGCGTACGTGTCGACCTCGTTCCATCCCGCCGACCCTTCGAGGAGTTCGAAGACGGCAACTCGAGGCGCGGGTTTATCGGAATCTCCCTCAGCGCGACCGGAGGTCAGCACAACGATCCTCCCGTCGTCCCGACGCGCCACGTCGTCGGGGTAGCAGCCGACGACCAGGCGCGGGATCGGGCTTTGCGTCCCATCGCTCTCGAAGACGTCGAGGAACCCGGGCTCGATATGGCGACGATCCCCTCGAGGTCGCTGAAGGATCCCGATCCGGTCGCCGAGGTCGACCAGGGCGACCGGTTGGTCGTTCAGATCGATCGTCTTCGGGGTACCGAGCCGGTCGTCTTCATCGATCTCGTAGAGCAGGACCTGCTGATAGCGCGGACAGGAGAGGGCCACACGACGCCCTCTCTCGAAGAAGGCGACACGGTCGGCGCGTTGCGCACCGCTCCAGTCCTGATCGGCGATCCGGATCGCCCAAGGGCCGACCTGGGCCTCCTCTCCGACACCCGATCGGTTCCAGACCAGAATCGCCAATGCGATGACCAAGGCAACGGCCGCCACCAAGCCGACGAGCAGTTCCGGCGTGATCGATCCGGTCGGGGTCGAGGGGGCGTCATTGGGGGCCTGTGGATTCGTGCGCGCGCGTCGGAAGATCTTCGGCTCCTCGCCGCGGGCGATGCGCCCGAGGTTGGCCCGATGGCGGACGATGATCAACGTCTCCATCAGCAGGAGCGTCCCGGAGAGCAATGCCTGATCGCCGAGGAACGGCGATGGGGTCCTTGCGAAGTAGACGACCAGCAAGCAGGCCCCGCCGAGGATGCTGGAGAGTGAGACGTACCGACAGATCGCCAAGACGATCACGAACCCGAGGACCGCTGCGAGGAACGGGATCGGCACCAAGGCGGCCACGACGCCCGCGCTGGTCGCCACACCCTTGCCCCCCCGGAACTTCAGATAGATCGTGTAGTTGTGTCCCAGGACCGTGCTCAGGGCCACCAAGACCCCGACGACCAATGGGGAGGCGTCGGTCCAGGCGGCGGCCAGCATCGGCAAGGCCAAGGTCGGGCCGGACCCTTTGAGAGCATCGAGCAGGAAGACGATCAGGAAGTAGCGAGGACCGAGCACGCGGCCTACGTTCGTCGCGCCGATGTTGCCCGAACCGACCGTCCGAATGTCGACCCCTTTAAGGATCCGGACCAGCAGGTAGCCCGTCGGGATCGAACCGACCAGGTACCCGACGAGCAGACAGCCCAGGACCGCCAGACCGCTCAGGGGATCGATCACGGGGGAGACTCCGGGAAGGGGGATCGGGACTCAACCGACCGGGTTCGGCCTTCGAAGATTTCAACTTCGAGCAAGGGGATCGGAGAACCGGGCACGAGCACGGATCGGACAACCGAGGGGGATGGATGGTTCAGCCGACCGGCAGGAACTCACGACGACGCTGGTCGAAGACGTCGTTGGCGACGGCGTAGTCGTCGTGGCGGCCGATATCGAGCCAATAGCAATCCTGCTTGTCGCAGTGAACCGGATGGCCGTCGAGACGCATCTGTTCGAGCAGGTCGGGCATCGCGAGGCTGGTCCCGTCTTGGAGGTAGTCCCAGGCCAGCGGGTCGAGGATATAAATGCCCATGCTGACCTGAAACGCGAACTCGGGCTTCTCGCGGTATCCCGAGAGGACGTGGGGCGCCTGGGGTTGGCCGAACTCGAGGACGCCGAAGTCGATCCGGACAGTCCTTGGGAACGAAGCGATCGTGGCGGCGGCCCCCTTCTCGCGGTGGAACCGGACCATCGCCCCGTAGTCGAGCGTCGTCAGGATATCGCCGTTCATGACCAGGATCGGCTCGTCGGGCCGCTCGATGAGGCTAAGCCCCCCGGCCGTGCCCAGCGGCTCGACCTCGCGACGGTAGTCCAGCGCGACGCCGAACCGCGAGCCGTCGCCGAAGAACGTCTCGATCAGTTCGGTCAGGTAGCCGGTGATCGTGGTGACCCGATCGAACCCATGTTGGGCCAGTTGGCGGATCACCACTTCCATCACCGGCATTGGGTCGTCACCGCCCAGCGGCATTAAGGGCTTCGGAAGCACATACGTGTAGGGTCGCAACCGCGTCCCTTTTCCGCCAGCCAGGATCACCGCCTTCATGAGCGTTGGGCCTCCCCTGCGTACATGGCGCGACCGGTCCGGGTCCAGTGTGGTCGCGGAGCCGGGAGTCTGGTCGAAGCCGGCGTTCGTGTCGAGACGACCTCGTCGATCACGTTCATCAGGAGCCGGTAGTGGTTCTCGAACCGGCAGCTCTCGGCCAGTCGACGCGCTTCTTGTACCATCCGCGCCCGACGGCCCGGTTCGGTCAGGACGTCCAAGGCATCTGCCAGCAGATCGACCTCGTCGGGACTCGGAATGACGAACCCTTCGCGACCCGGCTCGATCAGCTCGCCGGCCCCGTTGCACGCGGTCGTGATCACCGGCAGGCCGCAGGCCAACGCCTCGAAGACGACCAACGAACAGGGGTCGTAATAGCTCGGCAAGACGAACAAGTCGGCCGCCGCGTAGCAGTCAGCGATCTGAGGATAGTACCCCAAGAACCGGACCCGATCGTCGATCCCCAGCCGCTCAGCGCGTCGACGGTACGTCTCGACGCGACCGCCCCCGCAGACCAAGAGCGTCAACGGCCGGGAGCCCGAACACGCCTGAAACGCGACGGCTTCCAGCAACGGCTCGAGTCCCTTCAAAGCGAAGTTGTGTGCCACAAACAGCGCGACGGTTTCGTCGGCACCAATCCCCTGCTCCACCCGCAATCGTCGACGCGAGGTAGCCGGGTCGCCAGGCCGGACGCGGTCCGAGTCGATCGCGTTGGGGATCACCCGAATTACCTGTTCGGGGACCTGATAAATCTCCTGCAGATGGCCTTTGACGAAGTGGCTGACCGCAACGATCCGTCGAGGATCATCGGGCATGCCGAGTCCCCGATACTGCCGTCGCTCGATGGTCCGGTAGAGCGGTGCGCTGGGATTGAGCGACTTGGCCAGGCGATAGATCGCACGTCGGAGCGGGTGAGCGAACCGGGCCGCGTTGTGTCGGAGGCTTGCTGGCCGGATGCCCCCTTGGGGAATCAGGATGTCGGTGCCCCAGGTGTTGATGAACCCGATCGAGACATCGTGGGGCGTCTGGTCGAGCGCGATCCGGCTCCGACGCGCGAAGTTCCAGAGGGCCGCCTGGCGGGTCCAACCCCCGACCTTGACCGGATGGATCGTTAGGCCGTCGGGTAGGGCCACGGGATCCCAGCGGTGAGCGATCAGGTCGACCTCGTGGCCGTCGGCGAGCAACCGTCGACAGAGGTCGACGACATAGGTTTCGGCGCCACCGCGCTTCGGTTCGATCCGCTCGTAGACCATTGCGATTCGCATCGGCTCATCCCCCCCGATTGTGCCGGCGATATCGCTCGGCCTTGGCCCGGACGACCCAGGCCAGTCGACGTGACGATCGGCGCTCGACCCGCCCTCGACGCGCCCGGTCCGATCCTCTCGACGCCCCCAGTCCCGTTCGGTAACGGCGCCAGAACCGGAGCCGATCCCGATCGGTGATCCCCTCGACGTCGTACGTCGAGAACAACAACTGCGCCAAGTCCTTGACCCGCCAACGCGCCGAGGACCAGCGATGGCGGCCCAGGCGATGCAGGTCGATCAAGGTCAGGCACCCCTGGAGCGGATCGACGGCCGTCCGGTCGAGGAACCAGTGACAGAGGTAGAGGTCCTTATGATACAGGTGGTCGTCGTGGAGTGTGGCCACGATCTTGGCCATCGCGTCGATCAGTCGACGCTTCCACTCGGCGAAGGCTCGGGGCTCGAGCCGGCCGGCCATCTCCGGGATCAGCTCGTGCAGTTCGGCCGAGCCGACCAGCTCGGCGACGACCAGGTAGCTCTGCAGGCGGAGGCCCGGCCCGATCCGCTCGCCGACGGCGACGACATCCGGGACCTCGACGCCCAGGTTCTGAGCCGTCCGGAGCCCTCGCCACTCCTGGACCGCCGGTGAGGTCGAGAGTCCTGGGTCGAGTAACGCGCGGAGACGGGTCGTCCAGGAGAGCCCGAAGTGCCGCTTGATGTAAACCGAAACCGAGCCATGCGGCCCATCGAGCCGGAACCGTCCCGTCGATCGGCCCTGCTTGGCGTGGTGCCGGTCGCCTCCCTCCAGGGTCATGATCGACCGCTCCAGATCGTTCGGGATCCGGTCGATATACCGCGATGCGCGGTAGGCCCACGACGCACCGTGGCGCCAGCGACGCCAGAGTCCGCGGAGCATCGACGAGGGGTTCATGTCCTCCTCCAGCTTGCCTTGAGGCGTCAACGGAGGATCCCTCCCCAGTCGTCGGGCCGCTCGAACCGGTAGATCCAGACGTCTTGGGTCGTCTCACCCCGACGGTTCGGGAACGACACCAACGGCCTCGACGCATAGTCCAGCCACGACGCCAAGGTCCGCGCTCGAGGGGTGCCGGCCTCAAGCTCCTTTCGAGTCACCACGATGTAGGTGAGGCTCGAATCGCTCAGGGCCTGTCGGACGTGCCAGTAATCGTAGGCGCGTCCCCCGGCCAGCCTCGAGGCCCAGCCCCGAGTGTCGAGCACCGATTCGCCTGGCTTGCGGTGCTCGGCCAGCCAGCGACCGGCCTCGCCGTGGCCCCAGCGACCCGCATGAGGTGGCTCTCCGTAGTGAGCCAATGCTGGGCCGATCAACAGTCCGCCCAGGCAGGCGATCCGGATCCATCGACGCCAACGGCTTGGAGTCCGTAGCCAACGGGGAGCCTGTTCGCGAATCGCCCAAGCAGCTCCGGGGAGGGTGACCAGCGTCAATCCGAGCAAGTGGCGATCCGAAAGATATCCCAGACGGTGCGTATGACCGATCAAGGCGACCGCGAAGAGGCCGGCGAAGCAACCGGCCAGGAGTCGGAAATCGTTGATGGCCTCTGAGTTGAGCAGCCTCGATGACCCGATCGATTCCGGACGCATCCGGAGTCCGAGCCAGCCGATCGCGCTGAGGGCAGCGATCGCGACGCCATGGACCTCGACCCAGGTCCCAATGACCCGCGCGATCGCCAAGGGCCAAGGGGCCGGTGGCGGTGCCTCGGACTCCTCCTTGGCCGAGAAGTCCCAGCGCGGATCGTCGAGCCCCGTCGGCAACCAGAGCGGCTCGTCGCGCACGATCGTCTCGACGGGCGGCAGGCCCAGGGCGTACCGAATCGCCAGCTTCTCCGAGACGTGCCCCTTAAGTGTTGTGTAGAGCCCGACGCAGGCCAAGCAGGAGACGGCCATGGCGATCAGGCCGACCGCCTCGCGTGGCGGGCCGGCGCGTCGGGCGGTCACGTCGATTTCGGACTCGGGGTGTCGGAGAGACTTGGGGACGACCCGGATCGCCCAGGCGATCCCCACGGCAAGTCCGGCCAGGATCGCCTCGGGACGCGCCAGGTATCCCAGGCCCGCCGACAATCCGACGCCCAAGGCGGATCCGGGGCTCCGAGTCCGGAACAGGGTCAGGCCGAACCCGAGCGTGACGCTCATGCTCAGCAGGCCCAGCGCGTCGGCCAGCGTGTCGTGACCGGAATCGACCAATTGGGGGACCGTCAAGATCAGGGCCAGCCCGCACGCCGCCGTCAATCGGTTGAAGACCTGATCGATCAAGCGAACGAACACCGCCACACTCGCCAGCCATGCGAGGAGGGAGACCACTTGGGCGCTCAGCCGCCAGACGTCCAGCGCATCGGTCTGTTGCCCGCCGGCAACCAACGGTTGGATCAAGGCGATCAGGGCGGGATAGACCGGATGGTCCTCGTGGTTGCGGAGGACTTCCAGCCAAGGGAGCCGATGGAACTGCTGGGCCGTCGCGATGAACCGGAGGCCGTCTTGAGCCGGCAGCTCGGTCCGGACGATCTGGACGACTTGTAGGAGGATGGCGGCGACGAAGAGGCTTGCGATCAGGATGTTGGCTTTGGCCAACACCGTCGTCGAGGCGCTCAACGTCGATGGTGGTTGGGCATCCTGCCTCGAACCGCTGGACATCGTGTCCATTTGATGGGTCCCGTGGCCCTCTGGGGCGAATCAAGGTCAGGCGGCGTGCTGGGGGCGATGCGCTCGTCCGAGTCGCTCGTGCCAGAGGTCGTCGAGGCTCTGGGTCCACGAGAACTGGGGTGCCCAGTCGATCGCCTCGCGGATCCGACTGGGGTCGCCACACGAATCGAGCGGTCCGCCCCGGTCGAGCTTGGCCGGGTCTTGAACCACCTCGACGGGTCGTCGGCTCTGGGCGATCAGGTAGTCCAGGGCCTCGCCGATCCGCCGCGAACGTCCGGTCCCGACGTGGTAGATCCGACCGGCAGGGGCGTCGGTGGCCAGTCCGACCAGCGCGTCAGCGACGTCGCGGACGTCGACGAAGTCGCGTCGCGCGTTGATGTTGCCCACGACCAGCCGGATCGGCTCGGTGCCCGGCTCGGCCAGTCGACTGGCGAACCGACCGAGTGCGAGGCGTTCGGGCATGCCGGGGCCGATCGGGTTAAAGATCCGCGCGACGAGGACCTCCAAAGGGCTGCCGGCGATCAAGGCGGCCGTCGAGGCTAAGTGCTTGCTGATCCCATAGGCGGTCGTCGGACGGGCCGGGTACTCCTCGGAGACCGGCAGGAGGCGACTCGGGACTGGTCCCAGCTCGGCCGCTGAGCCGGCCAGGACCATCCGACATGGTGTCCCGATCCGCTTCAAGGCATCGCAGAGCAAGATGGTCGCCAATGTGTTCTGGCGATACAGTTCCTCACTCCGGCCGGTCGACGTGATCCCGGCGAGGTGGACGACCCGGTCGGGTCGGATCTCCGCGACCAGGTCGCAGAGCCGATCGTGATCGGTCAGGTCGGCGGTGTGCCAGATGACCCCGGACCCGCCAACGATCAACGAGCGCGGTCGCCTCGCGATCGAATGAATTTCGGATCGGGACGACCCGGTCGTCCGCATAATTTGCGTCATCACATGGCGTCCGAGGAATCCGGTCGCACCGGTGACCAACCAGGTCGTCATCGCCAGCACCTCCTTGTGGCGGTCGTTGCTCTGTCAAAGTATTCTTCGCGGCTGTGGTGTTCGATTTGCGGATCCGAGGAAGTCGGGTGTTTCGCCTCAGGCGGTGATCGGTCGGCCGAGCCCACCTCGCCGCGCCCGATCGAGGATCGGAACGGCCTGCTCGTAGACGAACTCGGGGGAGAGTTCGGTCATGCAACGGTGATGACGCCATCGGCAGGTCGGCCGCTGACACGGGCCGCATGGGACCGACTTCTGGATATGGACGGCGCTGGGGTCGTAGGTCCGGGTCCAGGCCACGTGGGTCGGACCGTAGAGCGTGATGACGGGGACCCGAAAAGGCTGCGCGAAGTGCCGAGGGCCACTGTCGGTCGTCACCAGCAGTGAGGCGCGACGAACACAGGCCTTGGACAGGCCGATGCTCAAGGGATGTCCGGCCAGGCTCCGGACCGCGTCGCGATCAGCCCCTTCGGCGATCTGACGCGCGTGGGCCTCCTCCTGAGGTCCGCAGAGGACCAGGACCCGACAGGCCTGCTCATCGACGAGTCGACGGGCCAAGGTGATGAAGTGGTCGATCGGCCAATTCTTCGACGGGCCAAAGGCGCCCCCCGTGTTGAGGCAGACCAGGGGCCGGTCGGACCACTCTGCACGAGCGAGGCCGAGCGTCCTGAGGATCGATTCGGCCCGCGACTCGTCCTCGACGGTGGTCCGCAGCTCGGTCCGCTTCGAAGCGATCGGGCAGCCGAGGTGGGCGGCCAGTTCCAGGTAGTGGTCGAGGATCGGATAGGGCGGAATCGAGCCGTCCCAGCGTCGGGGTGTCCGCAGCGGGTCGGTCAGCAGCCAGTCCCGTGCACCTCGTGCATAGCCGACCCGACGATTGATGCCGGCGCGGGCGGCGATCCAGGCCGAGCGGAACGAGTTGGGCAGGAGCACAGCCAGATCGATCGCTTCGCGACGTAAGGCGGCGATCACCCGGTCGGTCCGGAGTTCGATCAGCCGGCTCCTCGGGTCGCAGAGTTGCAACGCGTCGAACCAGCCGGTCCCCTCCAGCGTGTCGGCGCAGATCGGTTTGAGGACGCCGAGGATCCGCGCTTCCGGGTAGCCGTCCCGCAATGCACGGAGGGTCGGCGTGGCCATGACCGTGTCGCCCACGAGATTTGGACAGAAAACGGCGATTCGCATGCTCATCCTTGCGGCGCGATCGGTGGGCGGTTCCTTGCCCATCCCTTGGCTGGAAGGTCGGTCGCCTTTGGCGGTCGTGCGTACCGGGCGATCGGTCTTCGGCTCACGATGCCGGTCAGTCCCCGATCGGACCCTGGGAGAGGACCACCCGGTGGATGGCCTGGCGGAGCGGCTCGCGTCCTTCGAGCCAGTCGATGCCGATGCGTAGGGCGCGGAGCGGGACGGGGCCGAGCCGTTCGAGCCGCAACTTGACCCAATCCTTCTGGGTGGTCAAGACCAGCTCGGCTCCACGCGAGACGGCCCAACGGGCCAACTCCTCGACGTCTTCCGCGCGATAGGGGTGGTGGTCGGGGAAGGCGCGGAAGTCGTGATCCGGGTTGGCCGGCGCCAGGCCGCACTGGGCCAACGTCGCCAAGAACCCCGACGGGTTACCCAGGCCGCAGAAGGCGGCCACACGCGGCGATCCCGAGTGTGGTGGTTGGTCGGTCGACGCGACCTCGGGGATCGGCTCCGGACCGTCCGGACCGCCGATCAGGTCGCGGGGGGCGTGTCGACACTCGGCCCAGATCAAGGACGGATCGAAGGCCAGGAACCGTCGACGAATCGCCGCGCGATCCTCGGGGCCGATCAGGTCGGCACGGGTCAGGGCGACGGCGTCGGCCCGTCGAGCCGCCTGCAGGGGCTCGCGGAGCAGGCCGCGTGGGAAGAGGCCCCCGGATCCTTCGGGGTCGAGGGCGTCGACCAGGATCAGGTCGAAGTCCCGGACCAGTCTTCGGTGCTGGAACCCGTCGTCGAGGACGATCGCCTCCATGGCCAGTTCCTCGGAGGCGATCCGGGCCGAGGCGACTCGATCACGGCCTTGGAGGTGCGGCACGTCGGGCAGGTTCTCCTCCAGCAAGAGGCCCTCGTCATTGAAGGCCCCCTGCCCTTTGTAGCCTCGACTGAGGATCGCCACCCGAAGGTCCAGGCCTCTCAGGTCGCGCGCCAGCCACTCGACCATCGGCGTCTTGCCGGTCCCGCCCAGCGTGAGGTTGCCCACCGAGATCACCGGCAGGCCCACCTGTTGAGGCCGCTCCCAGCCAAGTCGTCGCAACGCCTGATGAACCTCATAGCCGATCCGGTATCCGGTCGCCATCACCCCCAAGCCGGCGCGAAGCAGGGTCGAACGGACGTCGCGTCGACGACCGCGAATCAGGTCGAGATAGGCCGTTGTGTCCATCGGTCGGGGATCCCTCCGCCATTGTTCTTCCAACGAGATGGGGGCGTCGCGACGTTCGGACTCGGGTTATGCTTCAAAGTGAACGAGGAAGGCAAGCCGGGATTGCTCGGCACCTTAGACTAGATGATCCACGGATGTTCATAAGGCCAACGCGATGATCAATCCTCCCCATCCGCGCGACCCGTGGGTCGAACATTGGCTTAAGCGTCACCGCGATCCGGTCAGCATCGGCCTCCACTTAGTCGGGATCCCATTGACGATCCTGGCGGTCCTCTTGATCCCGATTTATTTGACCTTGCTCTCGATGCCGGTGTTCCTGTTCTCAGCGAGCCTGTTCTTCGGGGGGTATGCCCTCCAGTTCCTCGGCCATGCGATCGAGGGGACCGATCCTGGAGAGATCATCCCTCTGAAGCGTTGGCTCGGTTGGTCCTATCACGAGTATCCGGACCCGAACCGTCGTCGAGGCCGACGTCGAGCCGCTGCGTCCTCGGGGAACGCGAGCCAGCCGATGACCGGTTCGAAGGACGACGCAGCGAACGACTCCCCCTCGAATTGAAGGATCTAAATTCGAGTCGAGTATTGACTGAACTCCGGCGTTGAGATGCAGCCTTCGCCTGGACAATGCAAAGCGGTTCTGGCAGAAGATCGCCTTCCATGAAAGATGAGGCGTTGGAGAGCACATTAGGCCGGAAACTCGGCGTAACCCGGATTTCCGGAGGAATTGCCAAAATCCGCTCAAGCGTCGGGTTCATCCATGCCGAAGAAGCGACCGTAGGGCTTCAGTGCCGCCAGACCGCGGGAGCGCGGTTGCCGGTCGCTCTCGGAGCATCGGTGCGACGGCCCTTGCGGCATGTCGCGTCGGGTAGAACGGGCCATCCCGGATCATGGAGGACCAACATCAATCGTCACCGACGAGGGGGGTTGGACGGGATGAAGCGAACCAAGTCACAGGACGGACTGGCCATGCGATGGACGGATCTCGGGGCACGAATGGTCAGGGCCGTACTCGCCCTGGGCTCGGCCCTCGCCCTGGGCGCCGGGTGTCACCGGTCGCCCTATATCGAGCAATCGCCGAGAGCGGAACGCGACCTGGTTGAGGCCGCCCTGCCGATCGACCCCTCGGTCCGACCGACCAGCCACACCGCGCCGTCGACGGGGCGCGACCCGTTCCCGATCCCGCCGGTCCAACCGCCCCGGACAGTCAGTTTTCCGGACGCCGACGAGATCTGGGAGCTGACCCTGGAGGACGCCATTCGGATCGGCCTGGAGAACGGCGAGGTCGTCCGGGTCATCGCCTTGGGTGCTCAGGGGATCCCGGTGGCTGGCTTCGAGCCGTCGCCCTTGAACCTCGGTGTCGGTGGTGCGCTGGGTGCCGGTGGTTTGGCGACCGTCTATGATCCGGCCATCCAGGAGACCAGCATCGCCAATGCCCTGGCCGCCTTCGACGCCAACATTACCAGCCAGTTGACCTGGGGCCGTTCGGTGACGCCGGTCAACAACGCGTTGGCCGCTGGGGCGTTCTTCAACGCCGTCGGCGCTGTGCCGGTGATCAGCGACAACCGGACGGCACAGTGGACCACCACGCTCTCCAAGCGGGCCATGACCGGTACGACCTTCAGCGTCACGCACAACATTCAGTTCGCCTTCAGCAACAGCCCGATCAACGTGACGCCCTCGGCCTACACCGTCAACACGCAGGTCGCCTTCACACATCCGTTGTTGGGCGGCACGGCCAACAATCCCAGCGGCGTCGAGGCCAACCGCGCCAACATCGTCATCGCGCGGCTCAACGCGGATAGCGCGGTGTTCACCTTCAAGAGCGAGGTGATGGCGAGCGTCCGATCGATCGAGCAGCAGTATTGGGCTCTCTCCCAGCAGTTGTTGCAGCTTTGGGCACGTCAGACGGCCGTCGAACTGGGCGAGCAGATCGTGGCCAAGACCCAGGCCGAATACAACGTCGGACGAGGCGCCATCGCCGACGTGGCCGAGGCCGAGCAGACCTTGGAGAACTTCCGGCTCCAGTACCTGCAAGCCCTTTCGGACACTGTCAACACCGAGCGTCAGCTCCGCAACATCCTCGGTCTGCCCCCGGCCGACAACCGGCGGATCATCCCGGCGACCGCCCCGCTGGAGGCCCGCGTCGTGCCCGACTGGGAACGATCGCTACTCCAGATGGTCTCCTTCAACCCCGATCTGGTCCGGCTCCAACTCGGACTGCGGATTTCGGAACTCCAGTTGTTGCTCTCTCGCAACACGCTCCTGCCCGTGCTCAATATCCAGGCGCTCTATCAGCTCAATGGCCTGGCCCAGAACCTCGACACCGCACATGCGATCATGACCGGCCGGAGCATCTTGGCCACCGATCCGATCATCGGCACGCTCCAGAATGCCGCCGGCCTGGTTGCCCAGCCCAGCTTCTTCAACAACTTCGAGACCTGGCAGGTCGGCCTGACCTTCGACTACGACTTAGGTCGTCGCGCCGCCATGGCCAACGTCCGCAACGCCCAGTACAACCTGCTCCGCCAGAAGGCACTGCTCAAGCAGACCCTACACCAGGACACCCATGCCCTGGCCCGGTTCTTCAACGAGGTCGACTCCAACTACAAGCTGCTCAAGGTCACCGGCCGGCTCCGTAACGCCGCCAAGACCCGCTTGGAGGTCGCCCAAGCCCGCTACTCCGTCGGCGACATCCCGATCGACCGCTACCTCGACGCTGTTTCACAATGGGCCAACTCCGTGGCTCAGGAGGCCCAGTTCAAGACCAGCTACAACAACTCGCTGGTCGTGCTCGAGGAGGCGAAAGGGACCCTGTTGGCCTACAACAACGTCGTGCTTGCCGAAGGACCCCAGCCACATCAGGCTTACATCCAGGCGGTCGATCAACGTGGAGCACATGGCCAGTTCCACATCGGTCATGATGGACCGCTCCATCCGGATGTCGGGTCAGGTCCGCTGAACAGTGATCCGATTATTCCCGATCCGCCGGCAGGCTACCAACCCGATCCTAACCTCCCCGACTTCTTCCCGGCTCCGGTCGGTCCTCGAGGGGCACCGACTTCTCCAGCCGTACCGGGAGCTCCGACCGGTGAACCGAACTTCCTCGGGTTCGAGACGGGTTTCGACGAGTATCCCCGCGATGCCCTCGAACGGCTTCCGCGATTGCCCGAACCCCCCGTGCCTCCGACCGATCGTGTTGAGGTCTTTGTTGTCCCGACCGCAGGACCGGGCGATGGAAAGAGTGACGGTGACATGGGTGAGCAACCCTGATTTGTCACTCTGTTCGGTCGGATAAAGTCTTATCCTTGAGTACGGTTCGGCTTTTCGAATATGGAGAAGAGCCGAACCGCCTTTTTTTGCGAGCGTGAAGTCATTCAAAGGGATGCTGCTGGTTGTCGATCATCCGTCGTCGTCTTCCTGAGCTCGAGGATCGACCCAATCCTCCTCGTTATTCGTGGATTCGGCTGGGACACGATACGACTCGTCGATCCAGCGTCCTAGATCGACGAGTCGACAACGCTCGGAACAGAACGGGAACGGCGGCCACGAGGCGAGATCGGCGGCCTCGAACTTGATCCCACAGATTGGGCATTTGCCGCGGATCACGAGTTCGAACTCGCCGGGGTCGATGAGGAGGAGGTGGACGACGTCCCAGTCTTGGCTGAACCGTTCTTCGACGAACTGACCGAGGTCGACGTCGAAGAGGACGAGGTCGAATCGGAGGAGCCGTTCTTCGAGGACTCGCCGCTGGAGGCCGATTTGTCCGCCTCAGCCCCTTTCTTGTACGACTCGCTTCGGTAATCGGTCAGGTAGAAGCCGGACCCCTTGAAGAGGATCGCGGCGCCGGGGCCGATCTTCCGGCGGAGCTGCTCGGCCCCGCAGGCCGGACAGATGGTCTGCGGATCGGCCTTGATTGACTCGAAGGCTTCAAATTCATATTGACAACTGTCACAAATGTAATCGTAGGTTGGCACGGTGAACTCCTCGAGGCCCAGATTATGGACGTTTCGGTCGCGATGCAGCGTCTGTTGATGACTTGAGGTGTCCAGGGGCAACGCGCCTGAACCAACGAGTGTCTGGGGATCGCTCAGTCTTTCGGCGGTGGATCGGTGTTCTGAGACGCATCGCGATCGTTGACGGTTTCCGTCGGCGCGGCGGCCAGGATGACTTTGGCTGCGCGGAGCACACGGTCATGCAGCATATACCCTCGCGAGACGTCCTGGAGGACGGTCCCTTCGGGATGCTCGGCGCTGGGCTGCTGCATGACCGCTTCATGCCTGGACGGGTCGAACGGCTGGCCGACTGCCTCGATCGGTCGGATGCCATGCGTGCTGAGCGCCTCGATCAACTGCCGTTGGGTCATGGCGATCCCTTGGACGAACCCGTGGATGGCCGGGTCGTCGGGGGCGTGGGCCACGGCGCGTTCAAAGTTATCGATCACGTCGAGCAGGTCGCGGCCGAGCTTGGTGTTGGCGTACCGGAGTTGCTCGTCGAACTGGGCGCGGATCCGTTTCTGCGAGTTGAGCAGCTCGGCTTGTGCACGCAGAAGTTGGTCGCGGGTCTCCTGGAGTTCGAGACGAAGCGCCTCGGTGCCGTCGGCTCCATCGGCGTCGCCGGCCAGAGATTCGGTGATCGCATCGACGTCGACGTCCTCGGGACCCGACGTCGGGTCCGTCACCTCGGCCTCTGGCGGAGTTGAAGCATCGGCGTCTTCGATGGGGTATTGGCTCGACTCGGGATCCGTACTCACAACGTCGACTCCGGCTGAGGGGAAACGCGGATCACCAGGGCGGGTCCGGATTCGGGTGATGTGCCCGCCTCGGATTGCGGAATGGTCCTGCGGATCAGTTGGACGATTCCTCAGTGAAGTAGGCGCGGACCTTATCGAAGAAGCTCTTGCGTGCGGGGCTGACCGACTCGTGTTCCAACTCAGACAACTGGCGGAGCAGGCGTTCCTGCTCGTCGCTGAGATGAATGGGGATCTCGACGTTGATCCGGACGTACATGTCGCCACGTCCCCCGCGATCGTTGATCGCTGGCATGCCGCGTCCCCGGATCTTCAGGAGCGTCCCGCTCTGCGTTCCGCGGTCGATCCGAATCGACTCCGAACCTCCACCCAGCAGCGGGACCTCCAACTCGGTGCCCAAGGCGGCTTGAGTGAAGGAGATCGGGACCTCGCAGTAGAGGTCGTTGCCTTCGCGTTCGAAGAGGTCGTGGGGTTGGACCTGGATCTGGACGCGAAGGTTGCCTCGCGGAGCGCCGGGATCGCCGGCATCGCCGAGGTTCCGCAATTGGAGGACCAGGCCGGTGTCGACGCCCGGTGGGATCGGGATGGTTGGGGCGGTCCGCTCGTTGACCTTACCTGAACCGCCGCAGGTGGAGCATGGGTCGACGATCCGCTTGCCGCTGCCGCCGCAGGCCGGACAGGTGGTGGCGACCTGGAAGAATCCGCGCGGCTCGACGATCTGCCCGGCCCCGTTGCAGTAGTTGCAGGTCACCGGCTGAGTGCCGGGACGCGACCCGGAGCCGTTGCAGGTTGCACAGATCTCTTGGCGGGTCAGCTCGATCGTTTTGGAAGCGCCTCGACTGGCTTCTTCCAGAGTGATGCTGAGCCGATAGAGCAGGTCTTGACCGCGTTTCGGGCCCCGTCGTCGCGAACCGAAGAGGTTCTCTCCGAAGACGTCGCCGAACATATTGAGGATGTCGTCGAGGTTGCTCCCGGTGAAATCGTGAACCGAAGCGCCGTTGAGACCGGCATGCCCGTAGCGGTCATATCGTTGACGCTTCGTGTCATCGGAGAGCACCTCGTAGGCCTCAGCGGCCTCACGAAACCTCTGTTCCGCTTCGGCGTCTCCTGGGTTGCGATCCGGATGATATTTCATCGCCATCTTGCGATAGCTACGCTTGATCTCGTCCGTTGAGGCCGACTTCTCGAGGCCGAGCACCTCGTAATAGTCCCGTTTAGTCGCCATAGAGCGGTCCTGCGTCGGGTTTGGCGTTGGCGTGGTCGAAGGGATCCCAATCGGCAAAGGTCGACGCAATCACCGTACGCGGTGGGCGAGCCTCGGCAAAGCATACGGTCGTCTACGCGCTCGTGACGCGAGGTCGACGGCGCCGTCCGACGGGTTCGGATCCATTCGGGCCGCCCCCGTCGGTCCCAGGTCTTGGGCCCACCCGAGGCGGTTATCGGAGAAGGATGAACGCGACCCGATCCGGCTCAGCGGATGGCGCCTTCGATCTGATTGGGCTTCTCCTCATCCTCTTCCTTGATGTTGGTGATCATGGCCTCGGTCGTCAGCATCAGAGCGGAGATCGAGGCGGCGTTCTGCAGGGCCGTCCGGGTGACCTTGGTCGGGTCGACGATGCCGGCCTCATACATATCGACGTACTGGCCGGTATTGGCGTCGAATCCTTGATTCGCCTCAAGCTCCTTGACTTCCTCAGCGACGACGGCCGCGTCGAAGCCAGCGTTGGAGACGATGTGGCGGATCGGCTCTTCCAAGGCACGCAGGACGATCACGGCACCCAGTCGTTCGTCCCCTTGCAGCGCGTCGCGGGTCGTCTCGACGGCCGGGATAACGCGGAGCAAGGCGGTCCCGCCACCGGGCACGATCCCTTCCTCAGCCGCGGCGCGGGTCGAGTGCAGGGCGTCCTCGACGCGGGCCTTCAGCTCTTTCATGGCCGCCTCGGTCGGCGCACCGACGGAGATCAGGGCCACACCGCCGGAGAGCTTGGCCAGGCGTTCCTGGAACTTCTCTTTGTCGTAGTCGCTGTCGGTCGACTCGATCTGGCGACGGAGTTGGTCGCAACGCCGCTGGAGAGCCTCGCGGTCGCCGCTGCCCTGGATGATCGTGGTGCTGTCCTTGTCGATCTTGACCTGCTTGGCCTGGCCGAGCTGCTCGAGGGTCAGGTTCTCCAGCTTGAGACCAACGTCCTCACTGACGACGGTGCCACCAGTCAGCACGGCCATGTCGCCGAGCATCGCCTTGCGACGGTCGCCGAACCCGGGCGCCTTGACGGCGGCCACTTGGAGGATGCCGCGCAGCTTGTTGACGACCAGCGTGGCCAGCGCTTCGCCTTCGATGTCCTCGGCGATGATCAGCAGCGGGCGACCCGAGCCGGCCACCTTCTCCAGAAGCGGCAGCATGTCGCGGAGCGAGCTGATCTTCTTCTCGAACAGGAGAATGTGGCAGTCTTCCAGGATGCAGTCCATCGTCTGGGGGCTGGTGACGAAGTAGGGGCTCAAGTACCCCTTGTCGAACTGCATTCCCTCGACGAACTCGAGGTTCGTCTCGGAGGTCTTGCCTTCCTCAACGGTGATGACGCCGTCACGCCCGACCCGTTCGACCGCGTCGGCCAGCAGTTGGCCGATCTTGCTGTCGTTATTGGCCGAGATGGTGCCGACCTGGGCGATCTCTTCCTTTCGGGAGACAGCGCGACTGATCTGGGTCTGCAGGTGCTCGATGGCCGCATTGACCGCCTTCTCGATCCCGCGACGGACCGCCGTCGGGTTGGCGCCCGAGGTGATGTTGCGGAGCCCTTCGCGGTAGATGGCGCGGGCCAGAATGGTCGCGGTGGTCGTGCCGTCACCGGCCACGTCGGAGGTTTTGCTGGCGACCTGGTTAACCAGCTTGGCACCCATGTTCTCGAACGGGTCGGGCAGCTCGATCTCTTTGGAGACGGTCACACCGTCTTTGGTGACGGTGGGGCCGCCGAATGACTTGCTCAGGATCACATTGCGGCCGGTCGGGCCGAGGGTCGTGCCGACAGCGTGGGCCAGCACGTCGACCCCCTCGTACATCTTGCGACGCGCCGCGTCGGAGAACAGCAGTTGCTTGGCCACGGACTCACTCCTCGTCTCGGGTCTGGTCTGTTGCGTTTGCGTTGACCGTCGTCGTGTCTCGGATGGATGGGATGGTCGCGATTGAGGTTCAAAGGCCGCCCTCGACGACTCGTTTCAAGCGGTCGAGGGCATTCGGCTTCGATCAGCCGACGACCTTGGCCAGGATGTCCGACTCGCGGAGGATCTTGACTTCCTGACCGTTAACCTTGATGTCGGTACCCGAGTATTTGCCGAAGAGGACCTCGTCACCGACCTTCAGTCCGATGGCGGCTCGCTCACCGTTATCCAGCAACTTGCCCGGTCCCAGGGCCACGACCTTGCCACGCTGCGGCTTCTCCTTGGCCGTGTCGGGCAGGACGATCCCGCCAGCGGTCGTCTCTTCGGCCTCGATCTGCTCAATCACAACGCGGTCGTCTAGCGGCTTGATTTCAGACATCTCACGGACTCCTATGATCTTGGGGAAACTTGAGTTTGGGAGGTGGTCCGAGCCATCTCGAACGGCGCGGACCTTGGAGCTGCGATAACGTCGTGGTTCTTCGGGTTGGCGAGCACTTGTCGAGGGCTTCGGGATGGATCAGGAAAGGAGATCGTCGGGCACGGGGTTCGGCTGACCCGCTCCCGGATTCGATCACATCATTCCCATTCCGCCCATGCCACTCATTCCGCCCATGCCACCCATGCCACCCATGCCATGGTCATGGTGGTGATCATCGCCGCCCTCATCCTTCTCCTTGATGTCGACGACGATGGCCTCCGTGGTCAGCAGGAGGCTGGCGACGCTGGCGGCGTTCTGAAGCGCCGAGCGGGTGACCTTGGCCGGATCGACGATGCCCATCTCGAGCAAGTCGCCCCAAGATCCGTTCTCTGCGTTGTAGCCGAAGCTGGCCGAGTCGGACTTGGCGATCTTGTGGACGATGACCGAGCCGTCGACGCCAGCGTTCTCGGCGATCATGCGGGCCGGCTGTTCCAGGGCGCGTCGGACGATCGCCACACCGAGGGCCTCATCCCCTTCAAGCTTGAGGTTGTCCAAGGCGGCTCGAGCGCGGATCAGGGCGGTCCCGCCGCCAGGCACGACGCCCTCTTCGATGGCCGCGCGGGTGGCGTGCAGGGCGTCCTCGACCAACGCCTTGCGCTCCTTCATCTCGGTCTCGGTGGCGGCGCCGACGTTGATCTGGGCGATCCCACCGGCCAGTTTGGCCAGGCGTTCCTGGAGCTTCTCGCGGTCGTAATCGCTATCGGTCTCACCGATTTCGCGGCGGATCATCTCCGCGCGACCCTTGATCGCTTCGGCGGTCCCGCTGCCGTCGACGACGGTCGTGTTGTCGTTGTCGATGATGACCTTACGGGCACGGCCGAGCTGTTCCAGGGTGATCGTCTCGAGCTGAATGCCCAGATCCTTGAAGACGGCCTCACCGCCGGTCAGCGTGGCGATGTCGCCGAGCATGGCCTTGCGGCGATCGCCGTAGCCGGGCGCTTTGACGGCAGCCACCTGAAGGATGTTGCGCAGCTTATTGACGACCAGTGTGGCCAGCGCCTCGCTTTCGACGTCCTCGGCGATGATCAGCAAGGGCTGCTTGGCCTGCGCGATCTTCTCCAAGAGCGGGACGAGGTCCTTGGGCGCACTGATCTTTTCCTCGTGGATGAGGATATAGGGGTTTTCCAGGACGCACTCCATGCGATCCTGATCGGTCACGAAATGCGGGCTGAGGTAGCCACGGTCGAACTGCATCCCCTCGACGACCTCGACGTCGGTGTGCAGCCCCTTGCCTTCCTCGACGGTGATGACGCCGTCGTTGCCGACCTTTTCGAAGGCGTCGGCCAGCTTGGTGCCCACTTCGGCGTCGTTGTTTGAGGCGATCGTGGCGACCTCAGTAATTTCCTTCTTGCCCGAGACAGTCTTGGCTTGTCCTTTGACGTGGGCCACGACATGCTCGACGGCCTTGTCGATTCCGCGCTTCAGGCTCATCGGGTCGGCGCCGGCGGCCAGGTTCTTCAGGCCTTCCTTGTAGATCGACTCGGCCAGAACCGTCGCGGTCGTTGTGCCGTCGCCGGCCGCGTCCGAGGTCTTGCTAGCGGCCTCCTTGACCAGTTGAGCGCCCATGTTTTCGTAGGGGTCGATCAGCTCGATCTCCTCGGCGACGGTCACGCCGTCCTTGGTGACCGTCGGGCTGCCCCAACCTTTGTCGATGACCGCGTTGCGACCGCGAGGGCCCAGGGTGCTGCGGACCGCTTGCGCCAGCTTGCTGACACCGCTGGCCAGCTTCTGACGCGCCTCGTTCTCGTAAGACAGCATCTTCGCCACGTCAATTGCTCCCAGATGAAGACGGAAGGGCCGAGCGAAACTCGGCGCGGGGATGCACTGCGAAAGCCAATGCGGGGATGTGGGACGAGGTTGGACCGACAGAGTCGGCGGTCCCGCATCGCGACGCGACTCAGGATGCAAGTCCCATTCCATCGTGAGCACATGGCGCGTAACGCTCGGGATCATCACGGGTTAAGGCGAGCAGTCCGAGATGGTGTCACCGGAGATCCTGTCGAATTGGCAGGATCGCGATCGGGTCTCTGTCACCTCTCGGGTGGTCTTCGGTGGGGCTTGCGCGTCACCTCGACGAACCATGAAGGCCGAACCACAATGAAGGGGTCACCCGCCGCCGTCGAGGAGATGCCCGTGTCGTTGGAGCTGGCCCCGAACCCGTCGAGCCTCGATCAGTTCGAGGAGCTGGTCCGTTCGCGTCGAGCCGTCCGTCACTTCGTGGCCGACCCGATTCCCGAGGGCGTCCTAGAGCGGCTCCTCGATGCCTCGCGATGGGCGCCCAGCGGCTTCAACCTCCAGCCGACTCATTGGGTCGTCGTCGACGATCCGGATCTCAAGGATCGGCTCGCCTCGGCTTGCTTCAATCAGCCTCAGATCCGTGAGGCCCCGGCCACCGTGGTCTTCGTCGGCGATCGGGACGTCGCTGCGAACCATCTTGAGGATGTTCTGTCCATGGAGTTGGAGGCCCGAAGCATCGACGCGCGATATGCCGGGATCGCGCGTCGGCTCGTCGATCAGTCCTTCAACACCGGTCCACTCGGCCTGGGCTGGCTGGCCCGAGCGGTGCTCGACCCGCTCCGTCGATTTCGACGACCGGTCGCCGAGGCACCGGCGGTCCAGCGACGGTTCTGGCTGGTCAAGCAGGTGATGTTGGCGGTGATGAATTTCATGCTGGCTGCCCGCGCCGCCGGGCTAGACACATGTCCCATGGAAGGGTTCGACGAGGTCCGTGTCCGACGCATCTTGGGGATCCCGAACCGCTACCTGGTCGCCCTCGTCGTCCCGGTCGGTACCTCCGCTGACCCGCCACGTCCCAAGACCCGGCTCCCGCTCGAACGAACGCTCCACCGCAACGGTTGGTCGGCTCCTCGACGCGAGGCCTCTTCACGTTGAGGTCCCCTCGACGCGAGCGAATTCCAACCCACCTCACTCTCGCTCGCGAGGCGACTGCCATGTCGATGACCGACGAGCCCGAATCGGCCGAATCCGACGCGCGATCCCTCGAACAGGATACCCCGACCTCGTTCACCGACCACGTCGTTGGGATCGCCGCCGAACTGCGACCGCTGGCACGCCTCGCCACGCCGGTGGTGATCGCCGAACTCGGCTGGGTCGCCATGGGCCTGGTCGACATTCTGATGGTCGGCAAGCTTGGCCCCGAGGAGCTGACGGCCGTTGGGATCGGCCACGCGATCCTCAGCGGGACCTTCATCGTCGGCATGGGGATCCTGCTGGCCTTGGACACCTTATCCAGCCAAGCCCACGGCGCCGGCCGCGACGACTTGGTTCGTCGTTACCTCTGGCATGGCGTGACCTTGGCCGTCGTACTTAGCCCATTGGCGATCGGTTTGACCCTCGTCGGACGTCCGATGTTGGGCATGCTCCAGGTCCGGCCCGAGTACATCAACTCGACCCTGGAATACATCGGCTCGGCCTCCTGGAGCTTGCCGCCGATGCTCTTCTACACGGTCTTTCGGCGCCACCTCCAGGCGATCGGAGTCGTCCTACCGATCACGATGGCCTTGATCCTGTCCAACGGGATTAATCTGATCGCCAATGATGCCTTGATTTTCGGTCATTTCGGGATGCCGGCCTTGGGCGTGGCCGGCGCGGGTTGGGCGACGGTCGTCTCGCGCGTGACGATGGCCCTTCTGCTCTACCTGGTCGCCTTCGGCTCGTGCTGGTGGCGCCCTTGGCGATACTGGGCGATCTTGGGGCCCTTCCGCGCCTGGTTCGACTCGGCGATCTACCGACAGTTCTTACGGCTCGGCCTGCCGATCTCGGGCCAGTTGATGATGGAGGTGGGGGTCTTCGGGTTGGCCACCGGCCTCAGCGGGAAGCTGATCGCCTCGGAGGCCGCGGCGCACCAGATCGCCCTGTCGCTGGCGAGCTTCACGTTCATGATCCCACTGGGGATCTCGGCGGCGGCGGCAGTCCGGGTGGGTAACGCCATCGGCGCCGGCCAACCCGTCCGCGCGGCGCGGGCCGGCTGGAGCGCGTTGGTTGTCGGCGTGGCCTGTTCGCTGATCTCGGCAGCCGTCTTCGTGCTCTTGCCCCGGACGCTCGTCGGCGCCTTCAGCGGAGACGCCGAGACGATCGCCGTGGCCGTTGGCCTGCTCTGGTTGGCGGCACTCTTCCAACTTTGGGACGGGATCCAGGTCATCGCCACAGGCGCCTTGCGAGGCGCTGGTGATACCAGCATGGCGATGTTCAGCAACATGACGGCCCACTGGTTCGTTGGGTTGCCCGTTGGTTACCTGCTTTGCTTCACGTATGGTTGGGGCATCCGAGGGCTCTGGATCGGCCTCTCGTTGGGCCTGTTCCTGGTCGGCCTGACCCTGATCTTCTGGTGGGCACGGACGGTCTCGCGGTTCGCCTCGGTGGTCGTCGTTGACAAGGCCATCTCGTGCAACGACAAAGCTGATGGTGTGATCTCGGACCACGATCGCCGAGCCTCGAAGGTCCCCACCTCCGACCCAGTCCAGGTCTGATGAGGGATCCTGGCGTGGGTCGATGTTCGGACGTCCGAACTCATTCAGTTCTCAGCGCGACCCGCTCATCGAACTCCCCTGCTCCTTATTGATGAATGCCCGACCATGAACGCATTGCGAATCGACCCCGTGAAGCGTCCGGCTACCGCGTATGCGGCCCCGATGGTCGTCTTCTTGGTGGCCACGCAGCTCGAAGCTTGGCTGGCGACGACCGACTCGGGCGCGATCGACGGAGGCCGGTACCTGCTCGCCTACACCATCAAGATGGCTCTGGTGGTGGCGACGCTGTTCTGGTGTCGGCCGGCCTTGGCCAGCTTCGTGCGCGTCTATGAGCCGAGGCGGTCGGTGCCGACCTGGGCGGTCGCCGGGGCCTCGTTGTCGTTGGGCGTCGGGATCGGTTTCGGCTGGGTCTTCGGTGACCCGTACTATCCCCACTTCGACTTTCTCGGCCAGCGGACCGGGTTCGATCCGACCACCCTTGAGCCGGCTCAACGAATCGGATTCGCCGTGGTCCGAGGACTCGGGCTGGTCCTGGTGGTCCCTCTGCTCGAAGAGTTGTTCGTTCGCAGCCTGATCATGCGGTATATCATCGATCCCGATCGCTTCGCGGACGTGCCCACGGGTCGCGTGACTCCGTTGGCCGGCGGGTTGACGGCGGTACTCTTCACGCTCACCCATCCCGAATGGCTGGCGGCGCTGTTGACGGGCCTGGCCTGGTCGGCCCTATTAGCCTGGTCGGGCCGCCTTTGGTCCTGTCTGATCAGCCATGCGGTGGCCAACCTGACCCTGGGCCTAATCGTTGCCCAAACCGGCCAGTGGTCATTTTTGTAAATAGTCTTCTAGAAAATATATGTTTTGATTTGTGTGTTTCTTCAAGTGTCAGTGTATTGTCAAGGCGTGCGGTGCCGCCGGTTGAGACTGAACACATCATCGACATCGCAACCATGTCGTTTTTTTTGAAAAACAATTATTGCCGCATAATTGCCACGCGATCACGGATAGGCATCGGGGTTCCGTCCCAGGCGGCCATGTAGGAGCGCTCCAAGGGGATCTCGATATACCACCCTGGCGTCAGGAACAGGGGCGCGTCCGGTAATGGATCGCCCACGGCCAATGGGTCGACGTAGGCGGTCAGGCCGTTCCCGGCATCGTAGCTGGCCACCGTCAATGGCTTGTCCGAAGGACGCGGCTCGAACGGATCGTCGGTCAGGTATTCCCAGAGCGCTTGGTGGATTCCCGACGGATCCCGGGGCGTTGGAGGGAAGAGGTCGATGATCAGCAGGTGCACGCCGTTGCGGAGGAAGTCGACGGCCTTGGACAGGAACGCTCCGATCGCGTGCCGACTGTCCTTGTTGCCGGGCGAGAGGACCTCGAGGATCGCCACAACGGCGCCGAACTCGTGACGGATCGAGATCCGGTTAGCCCGTCGAGCGTAGGCGGACGCCTCGGACTCCACCCGCGCGACTTGTCGAGACTTCGGCGGGGCCTCGGCGACGGCCTGGCCACCTCTGAGCGTTGCCGGAGGATCAGACTGGATGGCGACGACGTCTGGCTCAAGACCACTGACGCGGAGGTCAACGTAGGCGGCGTATCCGGTTGGGAGCACCCCGCGATTGAGGGTCCGATAGATCTCGATGGTCCAATCTTGGTGGAAGTTGTGGAACCCGCCGGCCGAGACCCGGGTCCAGTCGTGGATCGGCATAGGCCACCTCCTTTGGGAGACATTGTACCGTGGGGTGGCAGGCCGTTCGAGAACAGCACGCACAGGCGAACCGAGTCTGCCGTGTAATTTTTTTGGTATTAATTTGTGTTAGAATGTTTGGTCGACAATATACCTGGCGTGTGTCGGGTGAGCACTTATTGAAAAACGTTTTGGATCGAAAAGGTGTTGATCTGGATAATACGCATTTGGATAACTTCGATCTTGGCGGAGTTGAGGTTGGTTGACCCGAGTTGTACCGATTGGACCAAGGATTCCGGAGAAGGATCTCATCGAATGAATTCGATGTGACCGGGCAAAGCTGAGCAGGCCACGGATCTTGGACACATCGGAAGCAATCGAGTAAGGCTTGCCGCAGTCCGACCCGACTCGATGCTAAGTTGGTCGAGCGTAAATCCATATCGGATTACGATCTGCGATGCTCCGTCGCACGGCTTGATCAGTGCCCCCCCAAGGACTCGAACCTTGAACCCGCTGATTAAGAGTCAGCTGCTCTGCCGATTGAGCTAGAGGGGCGTCGATACGGGGATTTATATCGGTTCGGACACGCCAGGGCAAGTTTCGGTTCATTGGGCGGACCGGAGAGAAACACCGAGCTCGCTGACCCGTCGGAGGATCGAGGGCGAAACGCATCTGAACCCTTCGCCCACATCGCATGAGGAGCGTCGGCATTCCCCTCTCCTCATGGGGACGGTCATCCCCCTCGGGTGGGAACGGTTCAGGTCCGATCTCCACCGGATCCCACTTGCGGATTGAGTTCGTAGAGGGCTTTGGGGGATTCGTGGAGGATCTGATGAAGGAGTTCGGGTAGATCGTCCTCGTCCAGTGCCCCCGCCTCGATTTGCCCAGCCAGGGCGTCACTCATCGCGCCGTGGACGACTTGCAGCTTGCCGTAGGTCCATTCCACGGTGTAGGCGTCGGAGAGGAATCCCGACCACTTGGTCATCGGGGCGATCTGGGTGCGCAAGGCGACGGTTCGTCGGATGATCTCGGGGACGAACGCGTGCCACCAGTATCCCGAGGCGTAGACGTTCGGAAATTGCCGGCAGACCACAGCCAGCTCCTGGGCCATGCTCTCGGTGGCCAGCATGATGTCGAACCGCGCCCCGCCGAAGGTGTGGAAGACACGACACATCTGGGTGAACCAGGATTCCTGGGCGCGGACAATGCTCTTGCCGTCGCAGATGAAGTACTCGGCCCCCACGGCGATCTGGAGCGCTTTGCGGTGCTCGTGGTGCCAACCCAGGATCGCCCAGGTCACCGCGGCGACCAGCTCGTCGATCTCCTCGTCGGTCAGGCCATCACGAGGCCCACCCCGGCTGAGGATCGCGTCGACCCGACCCGAATCGGGTGCAGCGAACCGTTGCTCGATCGGTAGGAACGTGTTCGAGAACCGGACCGGACCCTGAACGGTTTGATCGAGCCAATCGGCGACCGCCGTCGTCAACTGCTGGGATGAGCCGAGTTCCGTCGCAAAGACCGTCTCCAGGGCATCCAGGTACGCGGCACGGGTCGTCCGCCCTTGGAAGAACGGGGTCAGGTCGGTCGCCACGCCGGGGCAGAACAGGTAATGCAGGTCGAGCATGAACTCGACGTGGTCGGGGCGTTCGCGGCCGACTTCTGAGGCGTTGCCCAGGCTGGTGACGTGATGGACGATGCCGGCGCGATCGCGGAGCACGCGGTTGGGCCAATCCGGATCCCGACCGGTCGCATCGACCCGACCGATCAGTTCCAGCGCGGTCGCCTCGTCCAGATCGCGCACCTGGACGTCGAACAGGTCGCCGAGAATTCGACGGAGCGACCAGCTCATCGCCGTGTTGCGCATCCGCTTGAGATACGGCAGCATCCCGAGGACCCGTTCTTCGACGGACCGTGACGGGTCGAGGGTCGACGGATCGAGACCCACGGCGATCAGTTCGGACTGGACCCAGTGATAGCTCAGCAGATCGGCCAGGTTGCGCGCAGCGGGTCGATCTACGTGAAGGTGCGTGTGCGGGTCGATGATCGGGATCTGATCGAGCAGATGCGCGATGCGTTGTCGTATCGAGACTTCGTTGGTGACGATGGTTCGACTCCTCGATCGTCCGGAGGCATGGTTTCCCGGGGATTTCGATGCGGGTCCGAGAATGCGTGGTCGAGCACGTCGTTCGGATCATCGGAGCGATGCTCATTGCGATCCGAGTCCACCGGCATGACCTTCCGCCTATAATGACGCATACAAATCGAGACGAAACCGTCTCTCCGATAATCGACCGAGGGGTGAGGCACGAGATGCGACGCGACATTGACGAGGCGCTTCGGAACTGGCCCCTCCGAACCGATCATCAGGAACTCCAGGCCCGCGAGGTGAAGGCTGGCGACGGCCGGATGGTACTCCAGATCCGGGTCGAGCTGGGGATCCTCCAGATCGAGACCAGCGATCGGCCCGATGGCTCTCGCCCGCACGGCCATGAGACCTATCTCGACTATATGGTCACGATTCAGGATCGCGCTGCCTACCTCGAGCAGCCCTGGACTCTTTCCAACGAGGACCGCGAGGAGGCGGATCGTGAGTTCGTCCAGTACTACCACCGGCGAATGGCCTGGCTGGCCCTGCACCGTTATGACCGCGCCCTCCGCGATGCCGAACATACCCTACGACTGATGGATTTCGTCACCGAGCACTGTGACGATCCCGACTATGTCACCGCCCACGAGCGGCTCCGAGGACTCGTCCTCTATCACCAAACTCAAGCCCGTGCCGCGCTCGCCTTGGAGAATCATCGCTACGAAGACTCCGTCGATGCGGTTCGTCAAGGCATCGCCCGGCTCGACGAGCATCGCCAGACCTGGTTCGACGATCCCTTCAACGATGAAGACACGGACCAAGCGTTGATCGAACAGCTCCGCCGCCTCGACGGCGAACTGCGCAAGAACTTCGAGGTCACGAAGACGCTCCGCGAACAACTCGACGAGGCGATCGCCTCGGAGAACTACGAGGTCGCAGCGCGGCTCCGCGACAAGCTCGAAGCCCGCAAACCCCCGGGCTGATCAGATCTCGATGGTGGCGGCGTCGAAGATCGGACCTTCAACGCAGGAGCGCTTCAAGTCCACGCGACCGTCGGCTTGGCGGACCGGGACGACGCAACTGAAGCAAGCGCCGAAGCCGCAGGCCATCGGGTTTTCCACCGAGATCTGGCAGGCCAGCCCTCGGCGTTGGACGAGGTGCTTGAGGGTCCGAAGCATCGGCGTCGGCCCGCAACCGAGACAGAGCGAGAACGATCGGCCGTCCTTGAGGTCCGTTTCCAACAGATCGGTGACGAAGCCCTGGGTGCCGGAAGATCCGTCATCGGTGATGAGCCGGAGTTCCACGCCCGCCGCCTCGAAGTCGTCCAGCCCGGCGAATAGGTCGGCCGATCGGACCCCATAATAGAGGGTGATTGGGCCCGATCGAGGAGTCGGTGGGTGGACTCCCACAGATTGATTCGAACTCGTCCCGTAACGTTTGGCGCCGCGATACCAATGGGCCAAAGCGAGGAACGGGGTCTGGCCGATCCCTCCGGCGACCAGGGCGATCGGCCCGGCGCCCGGCTGTTCGGCGAATCCGTTGCCCAGCGGTCCCCAGACCGAGGCCCAGTCGTCCACTCGCGCCCGAGACAACGTCCGTGTCCCTCGACCATGGACGAGGTAGACGACATCGAAGCCGAAGGGGTCTCCCGAGTCGTTCAGGGCCGTGTCGTAAAGGGCCAACGGTCGGCCCAGCAACGGGTCGTAACCGACCCCGTCGCCGACCAAGGGTCGGACCATGACGAACTGCCCGGGTCGAATCGCCTGGGCGATCTCGGGACACTCGACCCGCAACTGATAGGTATCGCGCGCGATCGGACGGTTCTCCAGAACACGCACCCGTCGCTGACACGCCCCGGTCGGCGCGACCCCCGACACTTCGCGATCGCCCGGCGAACCGTCCCCTGGAATCGAAGCCATCACCGAGGGTCACTCCGAGGTTGGCGGTCGTCGTTTCTTGAAGGTGGGTCGGGCTTTGAAACGACGGGGTCGGACCGGCTTGCCGCCGATGCCGAGCACCTTGCGTTGCGGCCCGACGTCCTGATCTTCATCGCGATCGCGATTGAACGGCCGGGCTCCGGAACGCGGTCGACCCGATTGAGGACCGCCCGATTGAGGACGGCTGGGGCGGTCGTCGGACCGTCGACGTCCCGCATGGGACTCGGAGCGATCGGCCGATCCGAACAAGGGCGTGACCGGCTCATCGTCCTCGTCGTTCAGGCTGGACAGCGGAACCATTGTGAGGCTCGGAGGGCGTTTTCGATCGTTCGCTGTCGGCTTGGACGGAGCCGATTCGCCGGGCCGCATTTGGTCTTTAGGTTTGGAGCCGGCCCGTCGTGACGAATGCGGGGCCAGGCCGAGGATCCGTCGACGGGACTCCGCGCTGTCCTGACCACGAGGGCCACCACCAAGCAATGCGGCGGCATCAAGGACCTCCGGACCTTCCTCGAGGACGACCTCGTTCCGAGGGCGTTGACGGCCGGCGTCTCCCCGTCGATTGGGAACCGAGGCGTTCGTCCGTGGTTTCGATGACGGCCGAGACGGTCCCCGGGACTCCGAGCCTCTCGAAGGCTCGGCGATCGGTCGGCTGGAGCGATCGATGGCCTCGCGAAGCTGTTCGACCTCTCGTCGGTTGAGTTTCCGCGACTCGCCCGAAGCCAACCCTTTGAGGGTGATCGGTCCGACGGCCACGCGGGTCAGACTCATAACTTTGTGTCCGAGACGGGCCATCATCCGACGGACCTCACGGTTCTTGCCCTCGGCCAGGACCAGCTCGAGGACGGTCGCCTGACCTTGCTTGCCGACCACCTTGACCCGGCGGGCGCGGACCTTGCCTTCGGCGATCCAGACGCCCTGGGTCATCTTCTCGAAGACCTCGGGACCGGGCGAGCCCGCGACGACGGCCCGATAGCGCTTTTCGACACCGAAGCGGGGATGGGCCAGTCGGTGGGCCAGTTCCCCGTCGTTGGTCAGCAGGATTAGGCCAACGCTGGCCTCGTCGAGTCGACCAACCGCATAGAGCCGCTCGGGGACTTCGGAGAGCAGGTCGATGACCCGAGGGCGACCGTCGGGATCGTTATTGGTCGAGACGTACCCTTTGGGCTTGTGCACGGCGTAGTAGACGGGCATTTCCAAGGCGATCGGCTCGCCATCGACGGTGATCTTGGAGGCGCGGGGATCGACCTTGGAGCCCAGCTCACGGACGATCTGGCCGTCGATGACAACGCGCCCCTGCGAGATCAGTTCTTCACAGGCGCGCCGCGATCCGAGGCCGGCTTGGGCCAGGATCTTTTGGAGTCGCTCCGGACCACCCTCGAGCGTGGGACGATGCGGAGAATCTCCCGAGCGGCCCGGCTTGCGATACGGTTTGGGTCGGCGCTCGGGGCCGGACTGCGGACGACCAGGGCGTCCGCCCGACTTTCGTGATGCGCCCGGCCCCGATCCCGGTCGGCCGGAACGCTTGGCCTTCGGGCGCGACGACGCGCCTGGCTTCGGTCTATTCATGACGGTTCTCGAGTTTGAACCGATCGGCTGGCCGGCACGGACGACAGGGGCGGGTTTGGACGTGGATCCACCAGGCGCCGGCGTGATCGTCAATTATAGGTGGGCCGGGCCTGGAGGCGAGAAAAATACCGCGGAATGTCTATGACGGAGGCTGACTTTGAAGGTATCTGTTCTGAATAAGGATGTGAGTCTTCTTGCAAGTCGAAAAAGGTAGGTTGTTCCGAGCGCTGATTGTCACCCCCGGGATTCCGACCCGAGGGCGGCCATCGGATCGCCCTCGGGTTCGTGGCTGATGCATGGGTCGGATCGGGATGGTCAGCCACCCGAGGCGCCAAGGCTGATGGCGCGGCCGACGAGGTCGAGGAACTCCCAGCGGAGGTCATCATCGCGGCCGTCGATGGCGTCTCGGGCGATGGCGCGGACGTCTTCCAAAGACATCGCGCCGCGGTGGGGCGAGTCGCGGAGGATCATACCGAACTGGGCGACGGCGGCGGCGAAGCGGAGGTTCCGGCTCGACTCGTCGAAGACGACATCGGAGTCGTCCAACGGGATGCTGAGCAGTTGGCTCGTCTCGGCGTCGGGCTCCTTGTAGCGGAGCTTGAGCGTGAGCAACTCGTCGCTGGCGGCCGATTCGCTGAGCGTCCGGGGCTCCTGATATTTGAGGTCGTCGATGCCGGCCCACTCCAGCGGGACGCCGAGCGGGACCACCTCATAAAGCGCCGTCACCGAGTGGCCGGCGCCGATCTCGCCGGCGTCCTTGCGGTCGTCGTTGAAATCCTGGTGGGCCAGAACCCGGTTCTCATAGCCGATCAGGCGGAACGCCGCCACCTTCATCGGGTTGAACTCGACCTGCAACTTGACGTCCTTGGCGATCGTCACCAACGTCGAGCTGATCTGATCGACGAGCACACGTCGCCCTTCATTCATTGAATCGATGTAGGCGTAGTTTCCGTTACCCCGATCAGCGATCGCTTCCATCTGGGCGTCCTGGAGGTTGCCCCGACCGAACCCGAGGACGCTCAAGAAGACGCCGCTCTCGGCCTTCTCCGCGATCAGGTCGACCAGCGAGCCACGGTCGGTGACACCGACGTTGAAGTCGCCGTCGGAGGCGAGGATCACGCGGTTGACGCCGCCCTCGATGAAATGGTCGGCGGCCACTCGGTAGGCCAGCTCGATCCCCTGCCCGCCGTTGGTCGAGCCGCCAGCCTGCAATCGGTCCAAAGCGCCCAGGATCCGATCCTTCTGATCACCGGACGTCGAATCGAGGACCAGGCCCGAGCTGCCCGCGTAGACGACGATCGCCACCCGATCGCGCGGCCTGAGGTTGCGCACCAGCATCTTCATCGACTCGACCAGCAGCGGCAGCTTGTCCGGGCTGTTCATCGAGCCCGAGACGTCGATCAGGAAGACCAAGTTGCTGTCGGGGCGCGGTCCCTCCAGGATCCGCCCCTTGATCCCGATCCGGACCAACTTGTGGTCCGGCTTCCATGGGCAGGAGGCCGATTCCATCGAGACGGCAAAGGGTGCCTCGTCGTCGCTAGGTGCCGGGTCGTTATACTCGAAATAATTGACCATCTCCTCGATCCGCACTGCACCGGCCGGTGGGAGCCGACCCTCGGTCAGGAACCGCCGGACGTTGGCGTACGAGGCTGTGTCGACATCGATCGAGAAGGTCGAGAGCGGCTCGTCCTTGACCAGCGTAAACGAATTCTCCTCGATCTTATCGTATTCTTCTGTGTTGAAATCGTCCGGAATAACAGGCGTCGGAACTCTGAGTTCTTCAGTAACCGCTTCTGCGATGGGACTCATCGACAACCGGTCCACTTCGATCCCCATCTCGGAAGACGGTGCGAGCTTGCTTTCCCTCCGACCATCGCTGAATAGTTCGGCCCGGTTACTTCGGTCGCGGCCAGCAGTGTCGGGCGCGGAGTCCATCGCCTCGGAGAGGCCGCTCCTCATCGGCCCAGGGTCTCCAGCGCGGTCGAAACGGTCTTCAGCGGCAGACTCGTAAGACTCGTATGTGGAGATCCCCCCTTCGCCGGCTTCGTTGAAACGATCGGTCTTCTCCTTGGCAGACTGCTCCGGCTCACATCCGACCGTGATTCCCAGTAATCCGCAACCGATCGCGAACGCCGTCAGGATTCCGAATCGCTTTCCGCAGGCAAGTCGTGATTCAAAAGACATGTTTGAAAATCCATGGAGAAACCGGAAGGGACTCGACGGCTAATCCGTCGGCGGTCCGAAGGTGGAGATCGGCGCTCGGACATCGGCGACCCGTGTCGACGGATCACTTTGGTCCCGGCCAATTCTCCCCCTTTGGACGAGACGAGGACCTCGAGGGTTCCGAGATTGCCTGACGTCCCGATCAGTTCCAGCTCGGGGCCGAATGATCGACGTCGGTATCGGCTTCGTCCGGTTCGTCGGGGGCAAGCGGTTCTTCATGGGTGAGGCAGTGGATGGTGCCTAGGCCCAGGACGAGATCGACGGCGTGGATGCCAACGACCTGGCGGTCGGGCATCGCCTCGGCGAGGATGTTCAGCGCGTGTCGGTCGGCCGGGTCATTAAACGTTGGGACCAGCACGTGCTTATTGGCGATGTAGAAGTTGGCGTAGCTGGCGGGCAACCGCTCGCCTTCGAAGCGGATGGCGCTGGGCATCGGCAGGGCGATCAGTCGGAGCGGTTGACCGTCCTGATCGACGGCGGTTTCGAGGCGTCGCCAGTTCTCCTCAAGGATCGGTCGGTTGGGGTCGTCGGCTTGATCCGACCGCGCGGCCACAACGGTGCGCGGGCCAACGAATCGGGCGATGTCATCGACATGGCCATGTGTGTCGTCGCCGATGATCCCGCGTCCCAGCCAGACGACGCGACGGATGCCGAGGTAGTCCGCGAGCACATCCTCGACCTGCTCGCGGGTGACGCCCGGATTGCGTGCCTGAATAGGGCTGAGCAGACACTGCTCCGTCGTCAAGAGCGTCCCTCGTCCATTGACGTCGATGGCGCCCCCTTCGAGCACGAACCGGCGGGCTCGTCCCCTTGGCGCTCCGACGTCGGGTTGAAACGTAGTCAGATGGCAACACTCGGCGATCGCATGTGCTACGCGTGCATCGCGTCGATGGTTGGAATACTTGGCCCAACCGTTGAACCGCCATGGGACCGCTGCGACCAAATCGGTCCGATACTGCGGAGGGCGCACCAGGAAGCTCGGCGCGGTGTCGCGGAGCCAGGCGCGGTCGGTGGCGATGTGGTGGAACTGGACCTGTTCAAGGTCGACGCCTTGGGAGGCCAGCATCCGCTCGACCCGAAGTTGCTCGAACCCGCCGCGGACGAGGATCGTGACCGGTTCGCTCTCGGTCAGGGCGCGGACGATCTCGACGAAGACCCAGGGGATCGTCGCGAACTTGCCGGGCCAATCCTGGCGACGGTGTGGCCAGGCGATCCAGGTCGCGTTGTGTGGCTCCCACTCGGCGGGCAACCGGTATCCCAATGCACGTGGGATCGGCCCGGCCTGCAGGAGTTGGTCCGGGGGCGTCGGCTCGTTCATGAGAGCAGTGTCGAAGTCGCGACGGGCGGATCGTTGGGGCCTCTCCCGAGCCATCGACGGTCGAGCCCCTGGTAAGCGTCGATCCGTCGATCGCGAAGGAACGGCCAATGGCGCCGAGTTTCCTCGATCCGACCCAGATCACAGTCGACGACGAGGGTCTCCGGCTCGGAACCGGCCTCGGCGATGATCCGGCCGAACGGGTCGGCCACAAACGAGCCGCCCCAGAATTCGATGCCACCATCGACCGGACCTTCGTGGCCGACGCGGTTGATCGCCGCGACGAAGACTCCGTTGGCGATCGCATGACCACGCTGAACGATCCGCCACGCCTCGAACTGATCGTCACCGAACTCGGCCTTCTCCGATGGATGCCAGCCGATAGCGGTGGGATAGAACAGGATCTCCGCGCCCCGGAGCGCCGTCAGCCGAGCCGCTTCGGGATACCATTGGTCCCAGCAGATCAAGGGTCCTAAATTGGCATGCTGGGTCGGAACGGTCTGGAATCCGAGATCTCCCGGAGTGAAATAATACTTCTCGTAAAAAAGAGGATCGTCCGGAATGTGCATCTTTCGGTAGATCCGGATCGGCGATCCGTTTGGCTCGAGCACGACCAGGGAGTTGTGGTAGATCCCGGCTGCCCTGCGCTCGAAGAGCGGGGCGATGAGGGTCAGTCCGGTCCGTTGCGCCACCTCGGCCAGTCGCGCTGAGGACGGCCCAGGGATCGGCTCGGCCCGGTCGAAGACGGCTGGGTCCTCCGACTGGCAGAAGTAGGGTCCGAGGAACAGCTCGGGGAGGCAGGCTACATGCGCCCCGTGTTGCGACGCGTCCTGGAGGGCATCGACGGCCACCTCCATGTTGGCTTCGGCCGACTCGACGCAACGCATCTGGATGAGGGCGAGCCGGACCGACTTGCTCGTGGATCCTGACACCGGCTGGCCCCTACGGCAGATTGGATTGCGGTCATCAATGTCGAGAAACCCATCGACGAAGATCGAGACATCCTCGTCGATGGGAGTCGAGTGATACGGAAGAAATCATAGGTGCGAGAACGATCAGTCGTCCAGCGTCGTTAGGACGATGTTGCGGAACTCGATCGGAGCGCCTTCCGACTGGAGGCAGATGGCCCCTTGGGTGGCGCTGCAGTTGGTGCCGCGGTTGACCTCGTCGCCGTTGACGAGGACGACGATCTCGTCTCCTTTGCAGGTCACGACCATCGTGTTCCATTGACCGATCGGCTTCTCCGAACCGTCGGTCAGGTTGAGGTGTCGACGCCCCTTCTTGCGGTTTTCCTCATCCTCCGTGTCGATTTCGTTGCCGATCTCCCAGAAGTCGCCAGCGTTGCCACGGAACAACTGGACCTCGAGCGACTTCGGCCAGATCCCCAAGGCGCCCGGCTCGCTGGTGTGAACCAACAGGCCGTTGTTGCCGCCCTCGGTCCCCTCGGGCCATCGCCATTGGAGGGTCAACCGATAGTTCTGGAAGTCGTCGCGCTCGGTCCGGATGTAACCGGTCGGCTTGCCTTTGCAGACCAGGACGCCGTCACGGACGCTCCAAACGTCCTCCTTGGCGACGTTCGGGTCGCTTAGGACCGCCGACCAGCCGTTGAGGTTCTCACCGTTGAACAGAGCGATCTCCTCGGCCTCGGCGACGCCGATGAACAGGCTCAGGGCCACCATTGAGGAGCAGAGAGAGGAGGTCGACAACAACGATCCGCGCATGGGAAGGACTCCGATCGATCGAGGGTGTGGAGAGGGTGGATTGAACAGCTTGCGAGGGTCAAGGTTCCGTTGGATCCGGATCCCTTGGCTTCAGGACGCGTCCGGTCCGAGGCGTCGGACGCGGACGTTGCGGAAGGCGACCGGCCCGTGGTCGGCCTGGAGCATGAGCGTGCCCGTGGTCGGTTCGCGACGGAATTTCCAGGCCGAGCCGGTCGGCTGCGGGACTTCCTGGTCGCGATGGACGATCTGGCCGTTGAGCACGACCGACTCGAAGACGGCGTTGGCTACCTTGCGGCCCTCTTCATCGAACCGGGCGGTTCGGAAGACGATCTCCAGAGTCTGCCAGGTGCCCGGCGGCTTGGCCGCGTTGACCAGCGGTGGGTAACCCTCGTCGATGTGCCGGTAGAACGGCTTGTTCACCGAGCGTGGATAGATGCCGCCGGAGTGTTTCGCCAACGGGATTGAAGCCCGGTAGCTGTCATAAATCTGAACTTCATAGATCCCTAGGAGCTTGACCCCCGCGTTCGAGTTCTCCGAGATGAAGAACTCGCAGGCGACCTCAACATCACCGAACTGCTCGCGGGTGTAGAGGTTCTTGGTTCGACCGGGTCCGTTGACCAGGATCGGCCCATCGGGATCGGCGATCCCCTTGAGCCTCCGGGGGTTCTTAGGATCGAGCATCACGTCGAGGGCGCGATAGAAGGCGTGGCCGTTGTCGCGGAAGGGGGCGAAGTCGGAGCCATCGGTCAGCGTAACCCAGGCGTCGGGATCGGCCTCACCGGCCCGGACCGGCTCCCAGCCCAGTGTTGATAGGATCAGACTCGACAGCAGCAATGCCGACAAGACTGGACCGCGACGGATCGATTGAGGATGGACGCTGAGGGTCATGATCATCGCAGCCATCTCGTCGGGAAAAGGGGTGCCATGCTCGGAGGGTGACCGGGCCGCAGGAGGATCGCCGGGCCGGTCGTTGTGGGTTCGATGTTACGGACCGCTGGACTGGATGCAAGAGGCATGAAGATTATGCGAGGACCGATCGAGTGAGTCGACCGGATGCCTCGAGGGCGATCCGTCCCCTCGACTCAGGGGGTGGGATCGGCCTCCGAGGCCAGCGCATCGAGTTCCTCGAGTCGGAGCCGAACGCTGAGGATGTAGGGGGACTGACCGGGATCCCAGTGCCCGTAGGTGGTCGTGACGATCGTGCCGTCGGGCAGTCGCTCGACCCCGGGGTAGGCGCAGTCAGCGCGGACGTGGTTGTCCTTGAGCCGGACCCGATATTGCCCTTCTCGACCAGCGATCAGGTCCTCATAGGTGCCGACCCAGGCGACCCAATCGCCGAGGGTCGGGCTCACTCGGGCCTGGTCACGGAACGAGATGAAGAGCCGACCGTCCGGGGCGTAGACGCCCACGTGGCGGTCCCCGGTCAATGCGGCAGGGACTTGTCGCGGCTCGGACCACGTTTCGCCCTCGTCGTCGCTGGTGATCAGGAACGAGTTATACCGTCTCGAGTTCTCGCGGAGCAGGACGGCGATCTGGCGGCCGTCGGGCGACCGGATCGCGCCGGGCTCGCAGAGGTAGGCCGAGGTGTGGGTGGCGATCGGCTCGGGCTTGGACCAGGTCAGTCCCCCGTCCTCGGAGAGCGATTTGTAGACGAAGAACCGGTCTCGGCGCCCGGTATTTCGGAGGAATCGGCCATCGTCGTGGAACAGCGCCATATACCGGCCGGGCTCTTCACCGACGGCCAGCACCGAACTCATTGTCACGATTCCGCCCCAATCGCCGACCGGATTTAACGGCGTCCAAGTCCGACCGTCGTCCTCCGAGACGCTCAACCGGACCGGATACAGCCCCGAGAACAGGATCAATCGCTTGATTCCTTCGGGGTCGACGACCCTGTGGATCGTCGGGACCTCCAAGCTGGTGGCCCAGTTCTCCGGCGTTGACAGCCGTTCGGACCAGGTCCGGCCCCCGTCCTCACTCCGTTTCAGGAAGATCGGTCCGCGTCCGTGGCCGCCCGGATAGACGCAGAGTATCGTCCGGCCGTCCTCCAACAGCACGGTCGTCGGGTGACCGAGATACTGGCCTGGCTCGCGATCGACCACGACCTGTCGGGACCGGTCACCGTCCAAGTCGATCGTCGGGATCGCGTCATCGAGCCGGAGGTCGCCGACGTCGACTCCCTCGATCACCCCCCAACTCAACGCCCATGTGGTCGCGAGGGTCAAAACCATCGTAATCATGATCATCCACTCCCCAGCATCCCGAGTCACCTTCCGCCTTGTGGCCCGCGCTGATGGAGGTCAGGATAGCGTTTGATGTTCCTCGAAGCGAACGGGAGGCTTCCGCGATGGTCCGCGATCTCGCCCAAGTTCATCAACCAGTCAGCGACCTGTTCGAGCCGATCTCGGAGAGCGACGATCCGCAACGTTGGATCCTGACCCCCGAGCAGATCGATGCGTTTCGCCGCGACGGATACGTCGCCGGGCCGCAGGTCCTCACGATGGGTCAGGTCGAGGCGCTCCGTGAGGAACTCGAAGAGTGGTTCCAACCCAATCATCCGGGCCGTGAACTCTGGCATGAGTACCACACCAACGAGTCGCCCGATCCGACCCGCGTCCTGTTCCACGCCCTGGGCGCTTGGCGGATCAAGCCGGGCTTCCACGACCTGCTCTGGAACCGCGCATTGACCGTGCCGGCCAGCCAGTTGCTCGGCGGCGACGTTCGTTTCTGGCACGACCAGCTCTTCTGCAAACCGGCCCATCACGGCGGTGTCGTCGCCTGGCACCAAGACTACTCCTACTGGACCCGGACGGTCCCGATGCAGCACCTGACCGCTTGGATCGCCCTCGACGACAGTCGGGTCGACAACGGTTGCCTTCAGTACGTAGCCGGCAGTCATCACTGGGATCTGTTGCCGATCACCGGTCTGGCCGGCGATATGGACGCGATCCGCAAGGTGCTCAACGACGATCAGTGGGATCGGCTCCAGAACCCGACACCGATCGAGTTGCCGGCCGGCCACGCCGCCTTCCATCACCCCTTGCTGATCCACGGCTCCTTCGCCAACGACACCGACCGTCCCCGACGCGCGGTGGTCATCAACATGGTCCGCGACGGAACCCGCTCCGACTCGGACGAACCGCTCCTGGAGGGCGTCCCCCCGGTCCCCAAAGGTCAACCGCTCGACGGGCCGTTTTTCCCGCTCCTCCTTCAAGCCTGATCGTTGAGGACTCGTCGGCATTCCGATCGTGATCTAAGCCTCGTCCTCCGGATGACCTCTGAGCGGCTCCCGATGTTGGGACCGCTCCGTCCTCATCTCCCCCGATACATCTGAGTTTTTTGATGATCTTGACAGAAGCTAGCCGTTGGCGTTGGTTGGCATGGTGCTTGAGACGTTCCAGCCGGAGAGGAACCGGGCATCGGTCGAGTCGGCGTTGGTCGCCTCGGATCGCCTCTTCGAAGAGGGCGAGATCTTTGCCAGCCGTATTTTGAAGGCCATGGCGATGGGCCAAATTGATTCCGCCCGCGTTCGCCGGCACGGGAGGTATAACGAACTGGACGTTTCTCCGCTGATACTTAGACTCACACCCGCGAAGTTCATCGACCCTCCCGAGTCGATCGCCGAACTGTTACAAGATCCTGATGTTGGTTCGTCGGTCTCTCTACCAACTCTTTCTCCATGCGAAGCTGGTTCTGATGAAGCGCTCTACGGCCGAGCCGGCAATCCTCGATTGATCGAGTTGGTCGAAGCCCCCCACCTCAAGTATGTTGAAGCACTCTGCCTTAGCGGAGATTGCATTGCCGACGACCTGACTGCCTTTCTAAGCTCCCCCGCCTTAGCTAGGCTCCGCTCGCTGAGCCTGAGCACCTCGCGTTACGGCGTCAATATGGAGACTCTTCCGGCCTTGCCGCATTCGGAGTTTATGCAAGATCTACAGATCCTCAAAGTTGGCATTTTAGACACGTTGTACTCTGACGACTTTATTGAATCGATTGCAAGGTCACCGGGTTTGTCCGAACTCAGAGTGTTAGAGTTTGGATACTATCCAATAGAAGACCAAGGCGGTTATTTGCTAGCGGAATCTAAGTATCTCAAGAATCTTCAGTCCTTATGTTGCGAAATAGAGGGAGAGGGTATCGAGGCGATCGCCCGATCGGAAACCCTAAGAAATCTGACACACCTCAACCTCTGCTCTAGCAAAGCGAGCTTGGAGGGAATAGAGGCTCTGAGTTGTTCGACCACGTTGATCAATCTGACCAGCCTGGGTCTGCGAGCGACTTTCGTTTATCCAGATCGTGAGCTTTTAGATCACTCTGTTTCGGAGCACGAGGCCAACCTCAAGTCATTGACTACGCGTTCTGCCGAGGCGATGAGGTTTCTCTCCCAATCGAATAACCTTCGGACACTCCGCTCCCTTGATCTTTCGTTGAATCTGATCAGTCCCCAAGGGGCCTGCATGCTGGCCGACTCGCCCACACTGACTCAACTCGAATCTCTCTGTCTGTCTGATACGGGAATCGGCGATGAGGGGGTTGCCGCGATCGTAAGTTCCTCGAACGCATCACGGCTCCAAGAGCTTGATCTCAGCGGTGAATACCGCCGCGAGCGCTTACTACCAACTGTAGGAAACGCCGGGATTCGCGCAATCTCCGAATCCGAACATCTCTCGCAGCTTGAGTCCCTCAATCTGGCTTGCCATGAGTTAGGTGCCGAGTCGGTTGCCCTCCTATTCGGCTCGGACCACTTCCCCGAACTCCGCACGCTGATCTTGAGATCGAACCGACTCGGAGCGTCGGGGATCGAACGATTGGCTCACGGGATAGGCCTCGAGCGACTGGAGGCCCTCGATCTGAGCAACAACCAACTGACGTCCGATGACATCGAGTCGTTGGCCGCTACGTCTTGGGTGGCCAACCTCATCCAACTCGATCTCAGAGGGAGTCAGATCGACCGCCGAGGGGCTCAAGCGTTGGCCCATTCTCCCTATCTGACTCAACTTCGACGACTCGATGTGAGAAACAACCGGATCGACCACGAGGCGCTCGAATCCCTCAACGTCTCGTTGGTCAAAACCCGTGTCCTGGATTGAATCGTTGATCGAATTCCCAGCATCGACGAGATCTGACGAGCAGGAAGACGTGTCGGATGAGGAACGCACTTGACCTGATCGTTTTCCTGTCGAGGACCAATGCATTTCTGCGTTAGGTCGCTTGTGGATCTCGGAAGGAGATTCGAGGACCGATTCTTCCTATGAACAGATCAATTCAGCTCCTCGAGCGCTCGTGATGGTGGGGCTGGATCTCCCGTTGGCCCTAGACGTTCCGGAGACGCTCAGGGCAAGCCTCCCGAGTCGGGCGGCCAAGGTCGATTTCGGACATAACCCCTCGGGACTGATCCCGTACGGACGACCGGGTGACGAGGCCCGATCATGTCGGTCGTTCCGATGAAATGGGTGGGCTCGCCGCATCGTTGCGGCCCTGAAGAAATTCCCATGAACGCCCCGACCCGATCGCCTGATCTTACTTGGGGCGGACCGGTTCCCGCGCGGGGCGGCGGGACGCCTGCCGGTCGGATTGGGCGTCTCGGGGGGATGGTTCGGGATGGAAGGCGCGGTCCCCACTGCCGAGGTCATCGACGCGATCTGCCGAGGCATTCGTGCCGGCTGGGGCGTCCCTCGGGCCTGTATGGCCGTCGGCGTCGATGAGCCGACCATCCAGCGATGGATGGCCCGCGGTGAGGTGGCCCATCGGGTTGGACGGGCCGAGGACCCTCATGCGGTTCTCTATGTCGCCTTTCGACGGGCCTGCGATGCGGCCCGGGCCTCTGGGTTCCCCCTCCGGCTGCGTGGGCAGGAGGAGAACCAATCGCGACCGGCCGGATCATCGAGGTGCCCCGGCGAACCGAGTCGAACCGATCCGTACGTGTCGGATGCTCCGGCGTCGCGGCCTACGGTGAGTCAGGTGTCCCGGTCTTCGGGGTCGCCTGCCCCCCTGGCCCGGTCGGTCGTGGCCGAGGCTCCGATCGAGATCGGCCTCAGGGCGCGACCCGTTTGGGTTTATGGACCCACCGCCGATCGGCATCAGGACACGCCGGCGCGACGAACTGGGGTCGAGCAGCCCGTCGCGGCCGTGACGCTCGCGTCGGTCGTGACCGAGGTTGGGCCTCCGGAACCGGGCGAGCCCGCGACCTCGAAGCTCGATGGGACCGAGCCATCGCGCTCGAGTCCTGATGCGCCGACCTGGGCGATCTTCGTGGCCTTGATCATCAATCTGGTGTTGCTGATCGCCACACTCGCGATGGTCGCCGCGACGATCCTGATCGCGACGGCCGTTTTCGCCGTGGTCGGTCCGATCCGGCTCGCCTTGGCGTTGGCCTCCCGTTGGCGGGCTGGCCTCCGAGCGCTCCGGGGAGGAACCGAGGGGTGCCCGTACCCCGTCGTACGGGCATCGCGAGGGACTTCGTATCGAGCGGTCTTCATAGTCCGACCGGAACGGAGGTTCGGGGCGTTGGCGTGGACGGGACGCTCATTGCCTCAGCGCGAATGATCGGCCCGACGTCCCGGAGCACCGCCGGGCGAGCGACCGCGCATCGGACCGCTCGACGTGTCCGACCCGCCATCCGTTGGGGTCGAGCAGACATATCGATGCGTCGATACGATGCCCGCGTCGCGCGTGGAGATCGGCCGGAAGGGGGCGTCGGAGCGGGCCCGAGATCGGGTCCACGACCGCGAGGAGCGGGGGCTCTTTGGCAATATGGAATCACACGGATCGAGACATCGGCCGATTCTGATGCGATCGGCCGGGAGGGTTTCGTATGCGCCGAGGAAGAGAAACGGTTCGGGTTGTGCCGGCTGCGACCCGGCATCGACGAGTAAAAACGGCCGGAAAGTCGGGGACGGAAAGTCGAGCGGATGCCCGTTGGGGTGGGATCGCGGGGCGACCGCGTCTTACCCAAAGTCTTCTTGTCCAGGCTTCGAGCTGTTGACCGACCCAACGACCGTGGAATGACCCGGGTTCCATCGGTTTCGTCGGGCCGGAGACGCCTCGGGCCGGCGTGTTTGAGACGGCCAACAGATCGGCGTCATGAGCCGATCAAGTTATTTCGATTCACTGACGTCCTTCAGTTGTGGCGGGCTCATCGTCGGTCTTGATCGGGGTGGCGGTAAGCCCTTCGGAGTTGACGAGGTTGACGACCGGGTAGTCGGCCCAGCCGAAGCGGACGGTCTGCGGTTCCGGAACCTCAGGGCTGGTGACCTCGATGGTGTCCTTGCTGACGATCTTGGCCTCGGCGTTGGCGTATTGCCCATCGGCCCCGGCCAGGGTGAATCCGGTCAGCGCTCCGTCAAGCGACGCGCCGTCGTTGGTCTGGAGGCCGTCACCGACGTTGTCGAACGTCAGGACGAGTCGGTCACCCTCCTGTTTGACGTTCCGGAGTGTTGGTCCATCGGCGAGGATCGCTTGGCCGTAGGCGATCTTGCGGGCCAGCAGGGCCAGGCGGGCGCCGACGGGCTCCTTCTTCTGGGGATGGATGTCGTCCTCTTCGCCGACGTCGGTGATCACCGCCATCCCGGTCCGCTCCAGCAGCTCGGTCGACTGGAGCTGGGCGTCGCGGAGTTCGGCCCAGTCGCTCTCGACCGGCCCTTCGACGATCGCCTTGAACGGCGCCAGTTGGACCAGCAAGAACGGGAAGTCATATCCCCAACGGGTCCGCCAGTCGGTGATCATCGTTGGGAACAGGGTCCGGTATTGATGGGCGCGCCCGGCATTCGATTCCCCTTGATACCAGATTGCTCCCTGGATCTTGAATGGGATCAATGGCGCAATCATCGCGTTATACAAAACCGAGGTGTGCTGGAGATCGCGGCCCCGTTCGCCATACTGGGTGACCAGGACGTCGAGCCCTTCGGTATCGAGCAGGGTCTCGCGGCTGGTCCAGGCCTCCGCTGGGGTGCCGCCGACGTTCGAGCTGATCAGGCCGACCGGGACGTCCAAGGTTTGTTGCAGGTCGCGGCCGAAGTAGTAGCCGACCGCTGAGAAGTCGGCGGCGGTCTCCGGCGAGCAGATCGCCCAAGACCCTTCAACGTCGGTCTCCGGCTCGTCGGCCCCGCGTCTGGGGACGGTGAAGAGCCGGATCTGGGGATAATCGGCCGCGGCGATCGCCTTCTCGGCCTCGAAGGTCCGGGTTAAGGGCCATTGCATGTTGGATTGACCGCTGCAGATCCAGACCTCGCCGACGAGCACGTTGTCCACCGCGATCGTCTGGTCGCCCGCAACTGCCTCGAGCGTGAACGGACCGCCGGCTTCCAGGCCATCCAGCTCCACCAGCCAACGCCCATCCTCAGTATCGGCTGAGCCCTCCGAGATCACCGCGCCGTCACGATCGAGCAGCCGGACCGTCACCGACGCCTCGCCAGCACTGAACCCGAAGACGGGCACGTCGTCGCCTTGCTGGAGCACCATCGCGTCGGTGAACAACCCGTGCCAACGGACTTCGGCGCCGGCCGGGCCCATCGCGACCATCGCCAACCAACCGATCGCATACGCAAACCAAATTCTTCGCATTGTTCGAAGTCCTTAAAAATTATGGCGTCGTGGATCCGAAGATGCCGTTTCGTGAACGCGTGTGTTTGGGCGCGCTCGCGCATGGACCAACGGCACCCGTCGGGACCGATTGCGCGTGCGAGCCCGACGCGCCGAGGCCAACATCCTGAGGATTGACGATGCCTGGAGTTTCTCAATGGTGTCGAAGCGTCAATCCGACCTCGAGACTGGGGTCGGACGCGCCGCCCGCCCTTTCAGCATGGCGGCGTCGATGCCATCCTACCCGGACCTCGTTGCCGTTGCAGCATGGTGACCTCAAACGGGAGATGGCTCCGAACATGGCCAGGGCCTTGCTCCGGATTGGGTCATACCGCCAGAATCGAGGAGAGAGCGGGCCTCAGCGGCTCGTTGCCTCTCCCCAATGATTTGACCGTCAAAGCCTTCGGGAGATCCCTCATGACGGATGCTTCGCGACGCGATTTCCTCGGTCAGATGACTGCTGCCGGGATCGGAGGGCTCGGCTTGGCCTCCGGTCTCCAGACTCAGGCTGAGGGGACCCCGGCTGTCGACGATCCGAGCGCCGAATCCCTGACGATCGGCATCTGTGCCGATGTCCATAAAGATATCATTCATGATCCCGACGAGCGACTGGAGCGGTTCGTTGCCGCCGCCGAGGCCCGCGATGTGGACATCGTCGTCCAGATGGGCGATTTCTGTCAGCCCAAGCCGGCCAACCGCGCCTTCTTCGAGATCTTCGATCGCTGCGCCAAGCCGACCTATCATGTCCTCGGCAATCACGACATCGATGGCGGATATACCTGGGAGCAGACGCTCGACTACTATGGGATGTCGTCCCGCTACGATTCGTTCGACCATGGCCCCTGTCACATTGTCGTGCTCGACGGCAACGAACGCCCGGACGACCACCAAGGGGGATATCCGCGGCACATCGGCGAAGCGCAGCGGGATTGGCTCGCCGAGGATCTCCGGGGCACCGACAAGCCGACGCTCGTCCTCTCGCACCAGAGCCTGGAGAATCCGAGCGGGGTCGATAATGCCCGGGCGGTCCGTGAGATTTTGGAAGAAGCGAACCGACAAGCAGGTCGACGGAAGGTTATCGCCTGCCTCAGCGGACATCATCACATCGACTATGCGACAACGATCAACGAAATCGCTTACGTTCAGATCAATAGTATGTCGTACTTCTGGGTCGGAGGCGACTACATCCGGCTCCGATTCGACCCGGCCGTCGACGAGGCAAACCCGTGGGTCCGGTACACGATCCCCTACGACGAGCCGCTCTGGGCCTTCCTGACGATTACACCGGCCTCGGGCACGCTCAAGATCGAAGGGACCGCCAGCGCCTTCATCCCACCGGGACCCGACGAACTCGGTTTGCCCTCCAAGCCATCCAACAACCCGGTCACGCCGGTGATCTCCGATCGCCTCATTCGTTTCTGAACCCCTCACCCTACCCCGATCGACCAAAGGACCTCCGCGATGCCCGACCCCGTATGGCAGGATCACCCCAATCGTTTCCCGAACCGACGGGATGCCCTCGGTCGATTGGCCGGTCTCGGCCTCTCCGGGTTCGTCTTGGCCCGAGGTAGCGTCGGCGCAGCGTCCGCTTCGTCGACCCAGACCGCCGCAAAGCAGGACCGGATGACGATTTCGCTGCGGGCCGGTTCGATCGGCGTACGGGCGGCGTTTCCCGAGATCGTCGAATTGGCCATCGAGTTCGGATTCGAGGCCGTTTCGCCGGTCACGTCCTTTTTCGACCGGTCCGATGACGATCAGATCGCGCGGATCGTCGATCGCGTCACCGAGGCGGGCCTGGTCTTTGGGGCCGGCTCGCTGCCAGTCGACTTCCGCAAAGACGATCAGACGTTCAACGAATCGATGCGCGGGTTCCCCAGGACCTGCCAACGACTCCGGGACGCTGGGATTACGCGAATTGGGACGTACATTTCGCCTGCGGACGCCGAGCGGACGTATGTCGAGAATTTTCGAGTCCATGCCGAGCGGCTTCGCACCGCTGCACAGGTTTGCCTCGATGCGGGGCTCCGCCTCGGCTTGGAATACGTCGGACCCAAGACGCTCTGGACGGCCAAGCGCTACCCGTTCCTGCACACCCTGGCTGAGACCCAAGATCTGATCGCGGAGATCGACCGGCCCAACGTTGGGGTCATCCTGGATAGCTGGCATTGGTACACCGCCGACGAGACCCTCGACGACCTGCGGTCGCTCAACGATACGGAGATTGTGGCCTGCGACCTGAACGATGCCCCGGCCGGGATCCCGCGCGACCAGCAGATCGACAACCGCCGCGAATTGCCGGCCGCCACCGGCGTCATCGACCTCAAAGGGTTCCTCGGGGCCTTGGCGGAGATCGGCTACTCCGGACCGGTCCGCGCCGAGCCGTTCAACCAAGCCTTGAACGCGCTCGATAACCGCGAGGCCGTCGAGGCCACCGCCCAGGCAATGACCCGCGCTTTCGAGACGTTACGCAAAGCATGATGATGTAATTGTATGTGCGGGGACAGATTGTCCCGGTCCCTGCAGGTTGGCCTGACCGTGAAATTTTGCCCCAGCCGAATTCTAGTGATTTCTTCGTAAAAAAGATCTCGACTATCTGGATAAAACAAATTGTTTTAAACATAAACTTGTTCTGTGATTAAATGTACTGGGCTAGGTCGCTTTTAGTCGTGGACGCCCTGGGGACTACGCCAGCGAGTGGTCCCTTGACTTGACGAGGGATTTGTACAGACTATGGTTTTGTATAGAGTCGGATGAGGTTGTGGAGAACTGAAGCGGGGGTCGGATCGATGGTGACAGCGATCGGTCATCTCGATGCCGACTGTTTCTATGTTTCGGCCGAGCGGGTCCGAGACTCGTTCCTGTTGGGCAAGTCGGTGGGCGTCCTGGGCAATCAGGGGGCCTGCGTGATCGCCAAGAGCTATGAGATGAAGGCCGCCGGGGTGGCGACGGGCATGCCGATTTGGGACGCGCGGCGCTTGTGTCCGGAAGGGATTTACATCAAGCGGGACTTCCGCTGGTACGAAGTCCTGAGCCGTCGGATGCTCGGCCTGGTCCGGGAGTACTCGTCGCGGGTCGAATACTACTCGATCGACGAGTGCTTCTTCCGGGCCGAGGTGGGTCGGGGCCGGGCCGCCTCGAACTGCCAAGATCTGGCCGAGCGGCTTCGGGACCGGGTCTGGTCCGAGCTTCGGGTCCCGGTGACGGTGGGGATCGCGCGGTCGCGGACCCTGGCCAAGCTGATCTCCGACGCGGCCAAGCCGTTCGGCGCCCTGGCGATCCTCGATCGGGTCGGCGAGCGACAACTCCTGGAGCGCCTGCCGGTGACCGAGGTGACCGGGATCGCTGGGCGCCGAGCGCGTCGCCTGGAGCCTTGGAGGATCCGCAACTGCCTGGAGTTCGTCCACGCCGACCGTGGGTTGATTCGCCAACTGCTGACCGCCTCGGGCGAGGCGCTTTGGTGGGAACTCCGAGGCGACCCGGTCTTCCCGATCAATCCGCAGCGAGTCCCGCACAAGAGCCTGTCGCGTGGCGGCAACTTCGACCAGGCCAGCGACGATCCCCACGTGATCTACGCCTGGCTGGTCCGCAACCTGGAGCGGCTCATTGAAGAATTAACGTACCATCAGGTGCTCGCCGGTCAGCTGACGATCTGGGTCTCCTACCGTGACGGGGCGGTGGGTGTGAGCACGCGCGACTTGACTGTAGCCACCGATCGGTTCGAGGACCTCCTTGAGGTGGCCCGGCCCTGCCTCCGCGACGCCTGGAGGCCACACCAGGCCGCAAAGCGGATGCAGGTGATTGCCGAGCGACTCCAGCCCCAGGGGCAGATGCAGTTAAGCCTCTTCGAGTCACCCGAGACCCGCGTCCGCGCCGAACAGCGGGCCCGACTCAAGCACGAGGTCAATCAGCAGTATGGACGGTTCGCCGTCCGGAGCGGGGCGACCTTGCCGCTAGCGCACATCTACCAAGATCAGGTCAACGGTTATGATATTTGCGATATCCGCGGCAAATCCTGTTTCTGAGGTCTCGTCGATGGGTACACGATCGATGATCGTCGGCCGCGTTCGGGCGATCCGGGCTGCGGTCCGCCCCCCAAGTCCGAGCGCATCGGGGTAATGTGCGTGGGGGTTGCCCTGGCATGGAGCGAGTTGCCCACGGAGTTGGTGGGGCGGGCCGACTTGAAGCGTCGGATCCACGAGCGCGGTGGCGAGCGCGAGGTCCGGTTCCTGTACCGCGATCGTCGACCGCGGTTGCCGATCTGGCGGGACGGTCAGCTCCTGATGGTCCGTTGGGGCAACGTGCGGTGCCAGAGCCGGTACCTGCCTCGGACCGGCTGGACCTGGCTGGAAACGGTCGAGCACGGCGGTTGGCGCGGTGTCGAGGTCGAGGCGGTGGAGATCCCGGCGACACTGGGCTTGGAGGGCGGAGTCTGGTACCAGGTTCCTCAAGGGATCCGCGGCCTCCTGGTGCCTGATGAGCGTGGGATCGCTGTAGTGTATATGCTTTGCCAACCGTCGAGCCACTATTACCGGGTGATGACGCGGAGCGATCGTATGCCGGTCTTTATTGGTGATTCAATCTAGTCGGATCAGGTTGGAAGGTGGGATCGTCATGACGATTTTCGATGTAAACGGTCGGCAGGTCGAGTAAATTGGAACCGTTTCCGTTCCGAGTGGTCTCGGGCGGGGTGGAACAATCGCAATCGGAGGTGGGGTGTCGCCGGAGATCTGAAGCGCGGGTCGGGCCGCGTCACCTTCGAGTCCTCGATGGGAGCCAGTGCGCGATGCCTTCGGACCAATTCCCCAAGGACCGGCCCGCGATCCCGCCGCACAAGGGTCTGGAGGCCGAGGAGGTGGCCCGACCGCCTCGACAAAGTGATTCGATCGGCCTGGGTGTGGCGGTGCAAGCCGAGTCTGGTCAGGGGGCCGTCACCGCACGCAAGGCCGGCGGATTGCTCGACGCGCAGATGGATGTCAATCCTCTACGGAACTCGCCTCAAAAAGCGCTTCAGAACCTTGCTAAAGGTGTCAATATTGCCTTCCAGACCGACTACGGTGAGAACTACCTGGAGGCGGTCTACCAGGCAGCGATCGTCCGGGAAGACCAGGTCCAGATCATCCACCGCGACTACTTCGGGTTCGGTTCGTCGTGGTTCGGCCTCTTCGGACGTATGGTCAAGTCGATGAACCTGACGCTCCAAGGACCTGATCCGGCCTCGCCCGAGGGCAAGCGGTACATCGAGCAGAACGGCCCGTCGACGCTGCGCGGCCTGCTCAGCCTGATCGGGCGGAAGATGGACATCATCCCCGAGTTCGAGGACCGGGTCCCGGCCTTCGTCGAGCAGATGCTGGACCGTCTGGAAGCCTCCAACATCATTGTGGGCTGGGACCGCTCGCACTGGCAGATCCGGACCACCAAGATCGGCTTGGACGTGATCATCCAGGTCAGTGACGATGTTCGCGAGCAACTCGCCGCCGCTGACAACGCCCAAGCGAACGTTGGCAATCAGGCATGAGTTTTGATCAAATTGGATCGGAATGCTTTGGCAGCCTTTAATCGAGACGGTTGCCCAGTCGGTCCTCACTTGGACTCACGTTGCTGGTCAACAAACTCGTCGCAGGGAAGCGGTGATCAGGCTGCGCCGAGCGATTCGGAAACCGACAAGTGCGACTCGTGGTCCATCCGGTCGTGGTCGCACATCGTCGTGTGCAGGTCTCGACGCGTCCGGTAATCGGCGATCACATCGCAGGCCAGGCCCGCCAAGGCGATCGGGATCGGCGAGAAGTCGACCTGCTTGACCAGTTCGAAGAGCATAAACGCCGGGGTATATCTCCAGAGCGACTCGCGTTCGCTCAGCCACTGCCAGCCGGCGGTCGAGAGCAGGACCACGGTGCCGAGGATCCCTATGACGATCAGGATCGTCCCGGCCATCCGGAGTCGTGAGGTCGAGAGCCGCGCTGAGAACAAGGCGACGATCGGGACCAAGGCGAGGCACCAGGATCCGTGCATCGCCACCAACGACCATAATGTCGGCAGGCAGCCCCAGGGGCCACAGAGAAAGCCGAGGTAGCCGCCCGGCAGCTCATGCAGTCGCGCGACCCCATAGGCCGCCGTGCCCCATGTCAGCAGACCCACCAGCAAGCCCCAACGTATCCGCATCGTCTCGCTCCCTATTCGGTCCCGAATCCCCCTGGACTCATGGTGGGTTGTTGGGACGCCCGGTCGGTGACACAACACACAGACGGGCGTGACGTGCGTCCGGTTGGCGATCGGGACCCGCGCTCTCGTTTTAAAGGTCGGGACCGATCCCCTTTGTCGCTGACTCCCTGAAGGAGCGATCAAGATAGCGTCCCGAATCGAGCGAAGGCCTGTTCCGTGACACCGATAGGGAACCTGAGGTGGGTTCCATCGAGCCGAGACATTGAATTTCAGGAAGGTGACCCATGCCGATCCGGAAAGGGAAGCACGGACCAGCCACGCGTCGTGATTTGCTGCGCTGGGGTTCATTGGGGGCAGCGGCCTGGATGGTGCCCGGCGCGTTCGCCGAGGAGTTGGAACGCGTGCGGACCCCACGTCAGACCGAGGGGCCGTTCTATCCCGACACCCTCCCGCTGGACACCGACAACGACCTGATCGTGCTCAACGACGCGCTGACTCCGGCCGTTGGAGAGATCACCCACCTGACCGGACGTGTCCTGGACTTCCAAGGCCAACCGATCCGCAACGCTGCCGTCGAGATCTGGCAGGCTGATGCGATGGGATCCTACCTCCACTCGCGAGGTGCCAACCGAAACAACGGCGGTCAGCGCGACGATCACTTCCAAGGGTTTGGTCGGTTCCTCACCGGTTCGACCGGCGACTACTACTTCCGAACGATCAAGCCGGTCTCCTATCCCGGAAGGGCCCCTCACATCCACGTCATCGTCAAGAAGGGCGATCAACGCCTGCTGACGACCCAATGCTACATCAAGGGACATGAACAGAACGATCGCGACTTCGTCCTCCGCTCAGTCCGCGACCCGAAAGCACGCGAGGCGGTTCAGCTCGACTACCGGGCGATTTCTGAAGAGGGCGGGTTGGTCCAGTTCGCCGCACACTTCGAAATTGTCCTGGGCCTGACCCCTGAGGACCCTGAGGAGAATCCGGGATTTGGTCCGCGCGGTCGAGGTCGCGCCGTCGGTCGTCGAGGCCCTCGCCGGTGAGCATTCGGTGACCCATTGCTAGTGAGAACCCGACGATCCCGAACGATCGGCCCGCTCTGAGTGATCTGGCACGACGCTCGGGCCGGGTCCCTTGCCGAGCTGATCGCCGAGGGCCACAACCGAGAGGTTCGTCGACCCATCGGGGGTCGATCCCCTCGGCTCGGACTCCGCGCGTCGGGCGCCTTCTCCGCTTCCGACGTCGGCTGTCCCAATCAGGACCGTCCCAAGATGCCCGCCTTATCGATCGGACAGCCCGCTCCCCACTTCAATCTGCCCGACCAGAACGGAACGTCCGTGAGTTTGGACGACTTCCGAGGCACACCGGTCGTCCTCTACTTCTACCCCAAGGACGACACACCGGGCTGCACCAAGCAAGCCTGCGCCTTCCGTGACGCCCGCGCTGACTATGAGGCGATTGGAGCCAAGGTCATCGGCGTCAGCCCCGACGACTCGGCATCGCACGAGAAATTCGCGGCTAAATACGAGCTTCCCTTCACTTTGGTGGCCGACGTCGATCACGAAGTCTGCGAGGCCTACGGAGTTTGGAAAGAGAAGTCGATGTTCGGCAAGAGCTACATGGGGGTGGAGCGGACCACGTTCGTCATCGACGCCGAGGGGAAGGTCGCACAGATCGTGCCCAAGGTGAAGGTCGAGGGCCATAGCGAGGCGATCCTGGAGATCCTCCGCGACCTCGGAACGCCGGGCTGATCCGACCAAATTATTGGGATTTGATTGGCAGACTGAGCTGTTCAGGCCGATGGAATTGAGGTAGAAGCCCGCCACCGCAGCGTAACCAAGCCGATCTGCCCCTCCGGAGACGAGGTGCGGACGCAGTGGACGGAGTTGTTGGAATGTTTCGAGCCTTCTTGGCGTATGTTTTACTCGTTGCCGCCGTCACGGAATTCTTTCTCTTCCGTGGCGTCAAGCACACCGAGGTGCTCCTAGCCCTGGCGAACTTCCTGAGTTTTGCCTGGGCCTCCTTGTTCTTTTTTCGACGCGACGGAGCGATGAGTCCACATCAACGACGCGTCTTGGCCAGCATGTATCTGACCGGCACACTGCATGTCCTGGCGATCCTGTACCACAACCGCGGCAGCGCGATGCATTTCATCTCCGCCTCGCTGCTCTACTGCACCAGCCTGGTTCTGTTCTGGTCGACGATCTACACGATCCGGGCGCGTCAGAAACAGTTCGCGCTGTTCTTTTCGTCGAAGGTCCCCGATACGCTGCTGACGACCGGCCCCTACCAGTTGGCGCGTCACCCGTTCTACCTGGCCTACTCGATCGCGTGGCTGGCCGGGGTGATCGCGACGAACCGTCCTTGGTTGCTGATCACAGTCGGGATCTGTGGGTTCTTCTATGTGATGGCGGCGATCCAGGAGGAGCGGAAGTTTCAGGAGTCGCCGCTCTGGCCGCAATACCGGGCTTACATGCGTCGGGTCGGGATGTTCTGGCCGCAGTTCGGTTTACCGGGGGTCGGCTTGGCCCCGGTTTCCTATCCGGTCTCCGAGTCGCGCTGACTTTCATTACGGATCATTGTCGTGACGCAAGTGACGCGTTAGCACTGACTGGCCTGGATGCGTCCCGATCGACCTTGCGGTGATCGATCGGGATGTCCTTGGGCCATCAACATTCGGTCCAGATCCCCTCAGCACAGGTCAGTCCGACGCGTGCGGCCCAAAATTCGAGGACGCGTCGCTGCTCAGGTGTCGGATCCTCGTTCTCGGAGGCGCGGGCCTGGACGAGTTGGCTGCCTCGAGGATCGACCTCGAAGGTGACCAACCGCTGCAACGTGCCGTCCTTGATGCAGGCCAGGGACCAGATCCGGCTCTCGCCTTTGAGACAGCGCCCAGTGTATCCGGCCACGCAGTTGTCCATGGCGTTGCCTTCGTCGACGAGATCCTGAACGCGCGTCAGCTCCCGGATGATCCAGCCTCGACGCAACTCGGAGACGTGAGCGGGGACCTCGGACGACTCGTTCCATTCGGCCAGGCCCGACCTGGCCCAACGGACCCAGAGGGGATAGCCCTCCTCCTCGCTGAGATTGCGGTGCCAAGCGTCGGCCCGCGCGACGAGGGTCTCGGGCGCGCGGCCTTGCAGGCAGAACCCGGGCTGCCGGGGAGTGATCCGGATCAGGCCGTCGTCGGTGATGATCTGCCCGAACTTCTCGGCCTCCAAAAACTTGATCAACCGGTCGAGGTCGCCGTTCTGAATCGCCTCATAGCGGATCAGGTAGCGGAGGATGGCCAGCCGGAAAGCTTCGACATGAGGCTCGGCGTAGTCGTGACCGAGCATTGAGTCGGCGACCTTCTTGGCCAGGGCGCGTGAGCCGCCGAGTTGGCGGACCTGTCCCCAGCGGATCGCCGACCACGGGTCGCGAACGCGGCTGGCCTGGAGCGCGTGATGCACCTCCTTGCGGCTCAACGGGATCGGGACGCCCTCCGCGTCCCGCCAGTTCTTGCCCTGGGCCACATGAACGTACCAGCTTCGTGAGACTTGGATTTGCCGCGTTTCGTACCCCCCGAACCAAACGTTCTCGAAGTAGTCGGGCACCTCAAAGCGGGCCAGGAGAAAGCGGACCAGGCCTCGAATCTCCAGGCGTTGCGGGTCGCTCTCGGGAAGCCAGTCGTCTGGGTCGCGGATCCAGTCCTTGGCATGCTCGACGATCAAGCGGAGTGCCCCCAGCGAATCGAACTCGCGGCGCTCGTACGGATTGAGCGTGCCGGTCCGACGCGTCAGGGTGGCCAGTGAGCCGGCCCAGAAGAGTCGGGCGATCAGTCTGGCGAGCATTGGTCGCGTCGTCCGACCCAGCCTGTCGTACATCTGGGCGAGCCGCCGCGTCCAGGGATCGAGCCGGTTCCCCTCTCGTTGCTTGGGGTCGACGATCCGGGCCATCCGAAGGGTCGATTCCTTCCGCGCGTCGGTAGACATGTTCCACCAGCGTGGCCACTGTTCGGGCCGCTTGGTGATCGCCTCGAAGGGGACGACCGACTGAAACTGGCGGATCTCCGATTTCCGATCGCCGCGACGTGGGCCCCGATACCGCGACGGCGGACCATGTCGGACCCGATTTGTACTCCTCAACCCCATAAGTCTCGTGAACCAAGAAAAACTACGGTGATTAAAAATCGGGACTCATGACGGGTCCGGTCTCATGATGGATCGATCTGCGATCCCGATCATGAAGTCACAGGAAATGCCCTTCAGGTTCGCCCAGATTTCAATGTTCGGCTCGTTCAGTCAACGGTGCCCGATTCCAAGTCCGCTCTGTAGATGGGATGTGTTCGCCGTTCCGATGACGCGCCGCGACATCAACGAACGCGGTCGTATTTCGGGGAATCGTCGAAACCTGAGGACATCCCGAGGGGTAGGTCGTTACTCTACAAAACGAACCGAAGCCCGCATCGATCATCTGCCTCGAGGACCTGTCATGGCGCTCATCGAACTCCGCAACATCTGCAAGACCTATGATCTGGGCGAGGTTCAGGTCCATGCGCTCCGCGAGATCAGCCTGACGATCGAGCGGGGCGAGTACGTGGCCCTAATGGGGCCGTCGGGTTCGGGCAAATCGACGTTGATGAACACGTTGGGCTGCCTGGACCGTCCGACCACAGGCAGCTACCAGCTCGACGGAGTCGAGGTGGCCACGATGTCGAGGAATGCGCGGGCGAAGATCCGGAACCACCAGATCGGTTTTGTCTTCCAGAACTTCAACCTGCTCAACCGGACCTCGGCGATCGAGAACGTCGAGCTACCGATGCTCTACGGGGGTAAGCACGCTGGCCGTGAGCGTCGACGACGCGCCATCGATCTGCTGGGCAAGGTCGGCTTGGGCGAACGGCTCGACCACCATCCCGGTCAACTCTCTGGAGGCCAACAACAGCGCGTGGCGATCGCGCGGGCCTTGTCCAACGACCCTTCGATCCTGATGGGCGACGAGCCGACCGGGAACCTCGACAGTCGGACCAGCCGCGAGGTGATGGCCCTCTTTGGCGAACTCAACCGGGCCGTCGGCCTGACGATCATTCTGGTGACCCACGATCAAGCCGTGGCTCGACACGCGCGTCGCAAACTTGTGCTTCGCGACGGCGTTATCGTCACCGACACCGACGATATCGACGAGGCGATCCAAGCTCTGCACGCCTCCGAGGAGGATGATCTCGAGCCCAACGTTCCGGCTGACCTGGTCGGCTCCGGTGCAACCGAGTCGACCGACGCCGGCTAAGCTCGACCGATCTTCCGCGTCCATCGGATCGTCGCGAATCGCCCCCCTCGATGAGTAGTCGCAAAATCGCGCGAATCGTTGAAGGAATCGTTGCGTTCGCGTCGATCCTCAAAAGCGGTGAGAGAAGGACCTCTCGTGTCGCTTAAGGGTTCGGGGGCCGCCGACGATGATATCGAGATGGAACTGGGGGACGCTCGTAGGGCTTGTCTGGGCGTTGCTGGCCATCGCCTCGGCGCCTCCCACCCCCCAACGCGACGCGCGGTCGATCCCCGTGCCGAACCTCCTGCCCGAACAGCGTCGGATCCGGGTCCGACCGCCCGAGGCTTTGCCCTCAACACCGATCCCGACGCTCCGACCACCGCGTACCGTCGATGATCCGCAGAACGATCTCGAACCGCTCTACCTCTCGCTCGATCAGGCCTTGCGGATCGCCTTGAAGAACTCGCAGGTGGTCCGGGTCTTCACGGGCGTCGGCGCCGTCTCCAGCGGTTTGACTCGGTTCGATCCGGCCAGCACCAACACCCTGATCGACCAGGCCCAAGCGACGTTCGATCCCAATCTAGCCCTGGACAACACATGGTCACGGCTCGATACACCGGCCGGCTTCATCGACCCCACTGCCCCGCTCCGGACGGTCATTGGCGGGACGTTGAGTGACACCTACCTCTTCAGCACCGCTTTGAGCAAACAGAATCTCGTCGGCGGTCTCTCCAGCCTGAACGTCTCGGTCAACCAGATCTCCACCCTCTCCGATGCCGTGGGCTTGCCGTTGAACCCCCTGATCAACTCGCAGGTCTCGCTCAGCTACACCCAACCGTTGCTCCAAGGGGCCGGCCTGGCTTTCAACCTGGCGCCGATTCAGATCGCCGCGATCAGCACCGAGCAGTCGGTCTACCAGCTCGAGGACAGCGTCCAGGAGTTGGTCCGAGGCGTTGTTGAGGCCTACTGGAACCTGGTTTTTGCCAGGACCGATCTCTGGGCGCGTCAGCAGCAGGTCAACCAGTTGGAGATCACGCTGGACCGGGCCGAGGCGGTCTTGCGGAGCGGCTTGGGGGCTCGCGGCGATGTGGCGTTGGCCCGCAGCTCGTTGGCCACCTTCCGCGCCACCCTGATCGGCTCCCGCGCCAACGTGCTCCAGTCCGAGGCCGCCCTACGCAATATCCTCGGCTTGCCCCCGTACGGCGAGCAACGGTTGGTGCCGATCTCCCCGCCCGACACGAGTCGGACCCAATACGAATGGACCGACCTGGTCCGGATCGCCGAGCGGAACCGCCCCGACCTGATCCAACTCAAGCTGGCCATCCAGGTCGAGCAGACCCGACTGGTCCAGGCCGGCAACCTGATCCTGCCGCGCCTCGATCTGACCGGCCTGTACCGTTGGAACGACATCGGGGGGCGGACCGGCCAGCCCGAGCGGTTCTTCCTCAGCTCCGATCCCAGCCAGTTCACCGACTGGTCGATCGGCTTGAACTACTCGGTCCCACTCGGTCAGCGGTTGACCCGCGCGCAGTTCCGCCAGCAGGAACTCCTGCTCTACCGCTCGCGGGCCAACCTCCAGCAAGGGTTGCACGTCGTCGCGCACGACCTCGCGACCAACCTCCGGACGCTCGCCTTGAATTATCAGCAATACCAGGCCTTCCAGGAGGCGCGTCAGGCGGCCTTGGACAACCTCGACGTGCAGTTCAGCAACTACCAGGTCGGCCTGGGTCCAGCTCAGATCTACCTCAACGTCCTGCAGGCGATCTCCGACTGGGGCAATGCCGTCAGCGCCGAGGCCCAAGCTCTGACCTCGTACAACACCAGCCTGGCCAACCTTCAGCGTGAACTGGGCGTCATACTCGATGTCCACGGCGTGGCCTTCTTCGAGGAGCAGTACGGCTCGGTCGGTCCTTGGGGCAAGCTCCTCCACCACCGGGCCGCCTACCCCTTGCAGGTCTCCTCGACGCCGAACAAGGACGTCTACTGGCGATCGGATGAGCCGGCCGAGGAATCATTCGACCTAACCCCGCCTGATATCAGTCGACGGCCCGAGGACCGACTCCCCGACCTTCCCCTCGACTTCGAGATGGACTTCGATCCCGATTTTCCAGACGATCCCCTCTCGCCATCGCCCGATCCGCTCGACCCCAACGTCGAGCCCCCCGCTCTTCCCGAACCCCTCGAGTTGGACCGCCAAGCCTTGACCCCCCCGCACGACCTGGGGGTCACCCCATCCGGACTGCTCGGGATCGGGATCGAACCCAAAGCGCATCGTGTGAGATCGAACATAGATACGTTGCGGCCCAGTCGTCCTTGAGAGTTGGGGCGATCCACCATCGGGATCCCGGTCTGCGACCGTCACGTCGTCGAGCGTTGACCACGGAGGATCACCAGGGTACACCGGACGCGTCGGTAGACATGTTCCACCAGCGTGGCCACTGTTCGGGCCGCTTGGTGATCGCCTCGAAGGGGACGACCGACTGAAACTGGCGGATCTCCGATTTCCGATCGCCGCGACGTGGGCCCCGATACCGCGACGGCGGACCATGTCGGACCCGATTTGTACTCCTCAACCCCATAAGTCTCGTGAACCAAGAAAAACTACGGTGATTAAAAATCGGGACTCATGACGGGTCCGGTCTCATGATGGATCGATCTGCGATCCCGATCATGAAGTCACAGGAAATGCCCTTCAGGTTCGCCCAGATTTCAATGTTCGGCTCGTTCAGTCAACGGTGCCCGATTCCAAGTCCGCTCTGTAGATGGGATGTGTTCGCCGTTCCGATGACGCGCCGCGACATCAACGAACGCGGTCGTATTTCGGGGAATCGTCGAAACCTGAGGACATCCCGAGGGGTAGGTCGTTACTCTACAAAACGAACCGAAGCCCGCATCGATCATCTGCCTCGAGGACCTGTCATGGCGCTCATCGAACTCCGCAACATCTGCAAGACCTATGATCTGGGCGAGGTTCAGGTCCATGCGCTCCGCGAGATCAGCCTGACGATCGAGCGGGGCGAGTACGTGGCCCTAATGGGGCCGTCGGGTTCGGGCAAATCGACGTTGATGAACACGTTGGGCTGCCTGGACCGTCCGACCACAGGCAGCTACCAGCTCGACGGAGTCGAGGTGGCCACGATGTCGAGGAATGCGCGGGCGAAGATCCGGAACCACCAGATCGGTTTTGTCTTCCAGAACTTCAACCTGCTCAACCGGACCTCGGCGATCGAGAACGTCGAGCTACCGATGCTCTACGGGGGTAAGCACGCTGGCCGTGAGCGTCGACGACGCGCCATCGATCTGCTGGGCAAGGTCGGCTTGGGCGAACGGCTCGACCACCATCCCGGTCAACTCTCTGGAGGCCAACAACAGCGCGTGGCGATCGCGCGGGCCTTGTCCAACGACCCTTCGATCCTGATGGGCGACGAGCCGACCGGGAACCTCGACAGTCGGACCAGCCGCGAGGTGATGGCCCTCTTTGGCGAACTCAACCGGGCCGTCGGCCTGACGATCATTCTGGTGACCCACGATCAAGCCGTGGCTCGACACGCGCGTCGCAAACTTGTGCTTCGCGACGGCGTTATCGTCACCGACACCGACGATATCGACGAGGCGATCCAAGCTCTGCACGCCTCCGAGGAGGATGATCTCGAGCCCAACGTTCCGGCTGACCTGGTCGGCTCCGGTGCAACCGAGTCGACCGACGCCGGCTAAGCTCGACCGATCTTCCGCGTCCATCGGATCGTCGCGAATCGCCCCCCTCGATGAGTAGTCGCAAAATCGCGCGAATCGTTGAAGGAATCGTTGCGTTCGCGTCGATCCTCAAAAGCGGTGAGAGAAGGACCTCTCGTGTCGCTTAAGGGTTCGGGGGCCGCCGACGATGATATCGAGATGGAACTGGGGGACGCTCGTAGGGCTTGTCTGGGCGTTGCTGGCCATCGCCTCGGCGCCTCCCACCCCCCAACGCGACGCGCGGTCGATCCCCGTGCCGAACCTCCTGCCCGAACAGCGTCGGATCCGGGTCCGACCGCCCGAGGCTTTGCCCTCAACACCGATCCCGACGCTCCGACCACCGCGTACCGTCGATGATCCGCAGAACGATCTCGAACCGCTCTACCTCTCGCTCGATCAGGCCTTGCGGATCGCCTTGAAGAACTCGCAGGTGGTCCGGGTCTTCACGGGCGTCGGCGCCGTCTCCAGCGGTTTGACTCGGTTCGATCCGGCCAGCACCAACACCCTGATCGACCAGGCCCAAGCGACGTTCGATCCCAATCTAGCCCTGGACAACACATGGTCACGGCTCGATACACCGGCCGGCTTCATCGACCCCACTGCCCCGCTCCGGACGGTCATTGGCGGGACGTTGAGTGACACCTACCTCTTCAGCACCGCTTTGAGCAAACAGAATCTCGTCGGCGGTCTCTCCAGCCTGAACGTCTCGGTCAACCAGATCTCCACCCTCTCCGATGCCGTGGGCTTGCCGTTGAACCCCCTGATCAACTCGCAGGTCTCGCTCAGCTACACCCAACCGTTGCTCCAAGGGGCCGGCCTGGCTTTCAACCTGGCGCCGATTCAGATCGCCGCGATCAGCACCGAGCAGTCGGTCTACCAGCTCGAGGACAGCGTCCAGGAGTTGGTCCGAGGCGTTGTTGAGGCCTACTGGAACCTGGTTTTTGCCAGGACCGATCTCTGGGCGCGTCAGCAGCAGGTCAACCAGTTGGAGATCACGCTGGACCGGGCCGAGGCGGTCTTGCGGAGCGGCTTGGGGGCTCGCGGCGATGTGGCGTTGGCCCGCAGCTCGTTGGCCACCTTCCGCGCCACCCTGATCGGCTCCCGCGCCAACGTGCTCCAGTCCGAGGCCGCCCTACGCAATATCCTCGGCTTGCCCCCGTACGGCGAGCAACGGTTGGTGCCGATCTCCCCGCCCGACACGAGTCGGACCCAATACGAATGGACCGACCTGGTCCGGATCGCCGAGCGGAACCGCCCCGACCTGATCCAACTCAAGCTGGCCATCCAGGTCGAGCAGACCCGACTGGTCCAGGCCGGCAACCTGATCCTGCCGCGCCTCGATCTGACCGGCCTGTACCGTTGGAACGACATCGGGGGGCGGACCGGCCAGCCCGAGCGGTTCTTCCTCAGCTCCGATCCCAGCCAGTTCACCGACTGGTCGATCGGCTTGAACTACTCGGTCCCACTCGGTCAGCGGTTGACCCGCGCGCAGTTCCGCCAGCAGGAACTCCTGCTCTACCGCTCGCGGGCCAACCTCCAGCAAGGGTTGCACGTCGTCGCGCACGACCTCGCGACCAACCTCCGGACGCTCGCCTTGAATTATCAGCAATACCAGGCCTTCCAGGAGGCGCGTCAGGCGGCCTTGGACAACCTCGACGTGCAGTTCAGCAACTACCAGGTCGGCCTGGGTCCAGCTCAGATCTACCTCAACGTCCTGCAGGCGATCTCCGACTGGGGCAATGCCGTCAGCGCCGAGGCCCAAGCTCTGACCTCGTACAACACCAGCCTGGCCAACCTTCAGCGTGAACTGGGCGTCATACTCGATGTCCACGGCGTGGCCTTCTTCGAGGAGCAGTACGGCTCGGTCGGTCCTTGGGGCAAGCTCCTCCACCACCGGGCCGCCTACCCCTTGCAGGTCTCCTCGACGCCGAACAAGGACGTCTACTGGCGATCGGATGAGCCGGCCGAGGAATCATTCGACCTAACCCCGCCTGATATCAGTCGACGGCCCGAGGACCGACTCCCCGACCTTCCCCTCGACTTCGAGATGGACTTCGATCCCGATTTTCCAGACGATCCCCTCTCGCCATCGCCCGATCCGCTCGACCCCAACGTCGAGCCCCCCGCTCTTCCCGAACCCCTCGAGTTGGACCGCCAAGCCTTGACCCCCCCGCACGACCTGGGGGTCACCCCATCCGGACTGCTCGGGATCGGGATCGAACCCAAAGCGCATCGTGTGAGATCGAACATAGATACGTTGCGGCCCAGTCGTCCTTGAGAGTTGGGGCGATCCACCATCGGGATCCCGGTCTGCGACCGTCACGTCGTCGAGCGTTGACCACGGAGGATCACCAGGGTACACCGGACGCGTCGGCCCGAGCCCATCGGGACGACGGGGATCCCGTTCCCCTCCCTCACCCTTGATCCACAACCTTCTGGGAGTCTCCGATCATGATTCGACATCCGAACGTTTCGCCCGTCCCGCTGCTGGCTTTGGCGACCCTCCTGGGCCTCGCGACCGTCGCCCGTGCCCAGGATGCTGGCTCTATCGTCACCTTCCCCAACGGTGAAGCCGAGGTCTGTGGTTACCTGGCCCAGCCCGAGGGCGACGGCCCCTTCCCGGCCGTCCTGGTTATCCATGAGTGGTATGGGCTCTCCGATTGGGTCAAGTCCTGCGCCGACCGCCTGGCCGATCAAGGTTATCTCGCCCTGGCAGTGGACCTCTACGATGGCCGGTTGGCTCAGGATGCCGGCGAAGCCCACGAACTGATGCGTGCGCTCGACCCCCAGGAGGGCGTTGCCAAGCTCCAAGCTGGCGCCGAGTTCCTCAAGACCCGGCCGGTCTCCAATGCTGAGGACCTCGGTGTGATCGGTTGGTGCATGGGCGGCATGTACTCTCGGCTGATTTCGCAGGCCAGTGAGGCGATCGGCCCGACGGTCATCTGCTACGGAAGCATCGTCTCCGACCCCGAGCAGATCGCGCCGATGAAGAGCAAGCCGGTCCTGGGAATCTTCGGGGCCGAGGATCGGGGGATCCCCACCGCCGATGTGCGTGACTATTTCCAGATGCTCGGCTCGGACGGAGAGATGGCCGACGTCTATATCTATGACGATGCCGGCCATGCCTTTATGCGTCCGGGTGGTCGGTCCTACGTTGAAGGGTCAGCCAACGACGCTTGGAATCGGATCGAGAGCTTCTTCGCGAAGTACCTCCAGAAGCAATCCGGATCCGAATCGGACAAGGTTGTCGTTCCTCCTCGACGATCTCGACGACCCGCGTCGGCTTGATGAGCATCTAAGGCCGGCGAGTCGTCGAGATCGTCTTGTCGGCTTGGGTGCGTTGGGTTACAACGCCGGCGCTTCCGATCCCCTTCCTCCGGCACAGATCTCACATCCCTTCGACGCAACACCTGGCGTCGCTCGTGGTGACCGAGCGACGGCGCGACGGTCCCGTGTGCGGGGCGTCGACGCGGTGGATCGGTGCAGAACTGCGACTCGTCGATCATCGAGTCGTGGTTCGAAAGCCTTTGAGGCGGTCGAAGGGATGTGCGATGCGTCGAGAGCCAATGAAATGGATGGGTTGGTTCGCCGATGGCGTGATCCGGGTCGGGGCGATTCGCCTCGGGATCCTGGTCGGAGTTCTGGCGTGGATCGTGCTTGGGATGGGCGGGGCTTGCTCGACAGCCCAAGCCCAGCTCCAATTTTCCCTCGATGAGCTGAGCGTCTCAGAGGTCCGCTTCCAGGGCAATCGGACGATCGCGTCGTCGAAGATCCAGGCGAAGATCAAGACCCGGGCCGGACGCCCGCTCGAGCCTCGGCAGTTGGAGGCGGACCTGAAGACGCTTCAGGAGACCGGCTGGTTCTCCCGGGTTCGGGTTAGCCAGGAGCTAGGTCGCGACGGTCGGACCGCCTCGGTGATTTTCTCGGTGGTCGAGATGCCGATGATCGTGGCCTTGGAGTTCCGCGGTAATTCGGCGATCAAGACCAAGAAGTTGAAGGAGACCGCCGGCCTGGAGGTCGGCGGGCGCGCCGACCACCTCCGCGCTGAGATGGCTCGCCAGCAGATCGCGCGAGTCTACCGCGAGGAGGGCTTCGACCAGGCCGAGGTCCGCCTGCTCAGCGGAGCCCGGCCCGGCGATACGACCGTGATCTTCCAGATCTTCGAGGGCGACCGCGCGACCATTCGCGGCATTGGCTTCGAGGGCAACACGTTCGTCTCCAATGCGGTCCTTCAAACCAAGCTGACCAGCAAGCCAGCCCTCCTGAGCCGACTCCGACTCTTCAGCTTCGGCCGCTACGACCCCGAGATCATCGAGTTCGACCGTCGTGCCCTGATCGAATACTACCAGCAGCACGGGTTCCTCAACGTCGAGGTCGGAGTCCGCCTCGACCGAGGCGATTCGTTGGGCGACATCTGGATCCGCTACGTTATTTCTGAAGGGGTCCAGTTCAAGGTCCGCCAGGTCCGGTTCGAGGGCAACACCGCCATCGCCGATCAGGAGCTGATCGCGCCCTTGAAACTCCACTCCGGCGAGGTCTACAGCGATGCGCTCCGCGATCTGGACCGTGAGACGATCCTGAAGTCGTACTACCGACGTGGACGCGCCTACACCCAGGTGATGGTCGAACCCGCCTTCACTGACCAGCAAGGGGTCATCGACCTGGTCTATCGGATCCAGGAAAGCGAGGTCTTTTACGTCGGCGAGTTGATCGTACGCGGCAATGACCGAACCAAGGACCGGGTCCTCCGCCAGCAGGCCGTTCAGTCCGGCCTGCTCCCCGGTGAGATCTTTGATCGGACCAGGGTCGATTTGTACAAGGGACGCTTGCAACGGCTTGGCTACTTCAATGTCAATCCGCAGCGCGGAGCGATCCTCGATGTGCGGCCGATCAACCCTCGGACCGGCGAGACGCCCTACGCCGGTCCCGAAGCCGGAAGCCAGCAACCCTTTGGGTCGGGACCAGGATCAGGCTCCGGGGTGATCTTGACGCGGGGCCAGGACCCGGGACCGGAGCGTGGCCCGATCCTGCCACCGCCGCCCGAGATTTCCGACGTGATCGACGGCGACGGGCTCTCACCGCTGGACGACCCCTCGGCTCCTCCGATCGATTTCCTCGATATCCCGCCGCCCCCGGAGATCCCCATCGATGAGTTCGGCATGCCTGATCCGGGCCCACCGCCCCGCACGATCGTGCCCGGCCTGCCCGATCCCGGCCCGGCGCTGCCCGACTTTCCGAAGATCCCTATCGAGGAGGCCGAGCCGCCCGGGTTCTTCCCCAGCCTGCCCGGCAACAACTTCAATAACCCCGGGCCCGATCTCAACGAACCCTTCCCTCAGCGGTCTTACCTCGATCTCGAGACCAACGTTGAGGAGACGCCCACCGGGCTCTTCCAGTTCGGCTTCGGCGCGTCCAGCTCGGGCGGCTTGTCAGGTCGGTTCGTCTACCATCAGTCGAACTTCGATCTGTTCAACGTGCCTCGAAGCTTCGACGACGTGCTCAACGGCCGTGCCTTTACCGGGGCCGGCCAAGACCTTCGGATCGAGCTGTCACCGGGAACACTGATCAACCGGTTCCTAATCAGCTTTCGCGAGCCGTTTCTGTTCAATCAGCCGATCGGTTTCAACACGTCGGGCTACCTGTTTTCACGGGTCTACCCTGACTTCACCGAGGAGCGCGGCGGGGGCCTCTTCGCAATCGGCCGTCAGCTCGGTACGCAGGTCTACAGCGACCTCGCGGTCCGAGTCGAGAATGTGCATTTCGGCGGCTTCACTTGGCCAGCGCCGGCTGACTTCCTGGTTGCCAGCGGCGACAACTTCCTCTTAAGCCTCAAGCCGAGCCTCCGGTTCGACAACCGGAACGACCCCTTGGCGCCGAGCAAGGGTCAGTACGTCGACCTTTCGTTCGAACAGGTCTTCGGCGACTTCAATTACTCGAAGTTCAACTTGGAAGCGCGACAGTACTTCCGATTAGGCAGTCGACGCGACGGATCGGGCGAGCGGACCTTAACCCTCCGCGGCTTCTTCGGCGTCACCGGCGAGGACACGCCGGTCTTCGAGCGGTACTTCGCCGGTGACTTTCGGAGCATCCGCGGCTTCGCCTTCCGAGGGGTTGGTCCCCGCGTGCTGGACCGCAATGTCGGCGGCCTGTTCATCTTGCTGACGTCGCTGGAATATCAGTTCCCGATCACAGCCAACGACCTCCTCCAAGGCGTCGTCTTCACGGACGCGGGGACGGTTGAGTCGGGCTACGAGATCAATGACTACCGGGTCTCGGTCGGCGCTGGCCTGCGGATCTTCGTCCCACAGGTCTTCGGGCCGCTCCCAGTGGCGCTCGACCTGGCCTTCCCAGTCAACAGTTTGGCCGGTGATGAGGAACGGGCCTTCAACTTCACTTTCGGCGTTCGACGCTGACCGATCGCGAGCCGGTCCGTGATCGGCACTGCGACCTGATCAGGCGAAGGCGGACTCTGAATCAACCCTGATAACGCATGAGGCTAAAGACCTCGTACTCAGGTTCCAGTTTCAGGCGTCCACCGAGATCTTCCAGTTCGACGACGAAGGCACATCCGGCGACCTCGGCGCCCGAGGCGATGACCAGCTCACAGGCCGCTCGCATCGTGCCGCCCGTGGCCAGCACATCGTCGACGATCAAGACCCGGTCCCCCGGCTTGACCGCATCGGAGTGCATCTCCAGGCGATCGCTGCCGTACTCCAGATCGTAGGTGACGTCGACGGTCGGTCCCGGCAGCTTGCCGGGCTTACGGATCGCGATCGAACCCTTACCCAACCGCATCGCTAACGGGACGGTGAAGAAGAATCCCCGGGCTTCGACCGCCGCGACGTAATCGATCTCCAGCCCGCTGTACCGCTCGAAGAGCAGGTCGGTGACGCGGCCCATCGCCGTGGCCGAGGCCAACAGCGGTGAGATGTCGCGGAACAGGATCCCTGGCTTGGGGAAATCCGGGACGTCACGGATGTAGCTCTTCAGGTCGTCGCCGACCTGATCCGGGTCCGGGGTATTGGGGGCCATTCGTGGGATCTCGACAGAACCTCGGGAATGTCGGATGCCATCAACGCCTCATGCCCGCGAAGCCGGCACGAGCTGACGGCAAGACCAGTACTCCCTCAACCGTCTCCGGCAATTCGGGAGAACGAAGGTCCCATTTTGACCCAGAACGGCCCAAACGAACACCCCCCGCGAACCGAAGCGAGGTCCACGGGGGGCTTTGAGGCTCCAGGGTTCGAGACGTCCGAGGCCGGAAATTCCCGAGCACGCGGGAAAGTCGTCCGACCCCTTTGACGGTCTCAGGATCGGTCGTGACTCAGTCGACCTTGGCTAGGGTCACGAATCGGGTGGTGCCATCGAGCGAGAGGATGCGGACGGTCAGCCGATCGCTCCGACGCGCCAAACGCTGGAGTTGGGCGATTGTGGGAGGCTCGGAGCGGATCTGCTTGTCAATGACAACGTTCGTGATCACGTCGCCAACACGCAGTTCGAGTTCTTCGAGGTTCCGACGATCGATCGAGGTGATGATCAGACCCTTGGTCTCTGGATCGATTCCGAACTGCTGGGCCAATTCTTCATCCATTGGCTGGACGGAGATACCGAAACCAGGGATCTCCTGGCTGATCGGACTGCGCATCGGGCCTCGGCCCAGGCCGGAGAGGGCATCGACCTCATCCGCAGCACCAAGGGTGACCTGGGTCGTCTGCCGCTGACCGCCTCGGATGTAAACCACCTCGTAGGCCCGGTCGATCTGCTTGAGCGAGACGAAACTGCGGAACCTGGAGACGGTCGTCGGCGTGTAGTCATCGAACTGGACGAGGATGTCGCCGGCCTCCAGGCCCGCCTCGGCCCCAGGGCTACCCGGGACGACCTCGCGAATCCGCAAGCCCTGGTCGGGCTCGAGGCCGACCGATTCAGCCTCGTCGGGGCTCAGCTCGCCCAGCAAGATGCCGATCCGGGCGCGACGGACTTCGCCGTTCTCAATCAGGATGTCGGCGACCTGGCGGACCATGTTCATCGGGATGGCAAAGCCAACCCCTGAGCTGGAGCCGCTGCGGGTCAGGATCGCGGTGTTCATGCCGATGACCCTCCCGTTCATGTCGACCAACGGACCGCCCGAGTTGCCCGGGTTGATCGCTGCATCGGTCTGGATGAAGTCCTCGTAGTCGAGGATCCCGCGCTGGCCTCGGCCGACGCCCGAGATGATCCCGGCGCTAATCGATTCGCTCAGATTGAACGGGGCCCCGAAAGCCATAACCCACTCGCCACGCTTGACCTGGTCACTGTTGCCAGCAAGGACTGGACGGTAATCGCTCGATTCGACCTTGACGATCGCCACATCGGAGGCCGAATCCGTGCCGACGATCTCGGCCGGAAGTTCGCGACCATCGCTGAAAATCACCGTGATCTGATTGGCGTTTTCCACGACGTGGTTGTTGGTCAGGATATGCCCCTGCTCGTCATAGACGAAGCCTGAGCCGGTTCCCTGACGCTGAGGACCGGGCAGGGGAATCCGGAACTGTTGCGGGAGCGGATCACCATTATCTTCGTCGAAGAACCGGCGCAGCGTGTCGTCATCGAAGAGGCGGAAGCGGCGGAGCATCTCCTCGAGCTGCCTACGTTGTTCCGGATCCATCCGGCGCAAATCATCCTGTGTGATGGTGTTGCCACCACCTCCCCGAGCGACGATCTGAACGACTGAGGGTTGCACGAATTCGGCGATCGCGCCGAAGGTGGCACCCAATTCCTTAGCCGTTCTCTGACCCTTGCTGGGAATCTCTTGCGTGGCCGGCGCTGTCCGAGACCAGTTGTAGGAGCTGGCCAGGGCCAGACCGGACATGACGACGGCCACCCACGCGACGACATTCTGTCGCATCGTTGCAAAACTCCTGAGAAAAAAACGAAGCGGGCCGGAAATGATCCGAACCCAAGTGAAACTTATTCTTCGGATCCATGACCATTTAGCGTCACCGAAGATCGACTCGGAAGATTGTTGGGGCTCATCGGCACGCCGACAAGACGCTTCGCGACGCATGCTGTCGACTCGGGCGGGCGAGGCGAACGGGTTTCGCCTTGTCAGGCCGGCTGCTGTCGACGCATCATCCAATTCGTTCCAACCGGCGATCCGGTTGCGGCCGTGCGACACCGACGGGATGCCTCCTATGGAGATCTTCGTCGGCGACCAACGCAGATTGGGACCGGATCGATGGTCTTACGCAAATCACCACCACTCCAGATGGCTGATTCCACCGAGGTTTTACGGATCGATCCGCGCGATTCTTCGCCAGAGGCTTTTGAAGGCCTCGTCGCCCGACTGGGATTCGAGCCATTTCGTGCCCGTAAGTTGATCCATGCCGTGCTCGGCAAGGGCATCTATGATCCGGACCTTTGGTGCGCGCAGTATCAAGTTCCACGTGCCTTGGCCGACCGGATCGCTCCCCTGCCGCGCCTCACAATGGAAGAGGCGACATGTTCGCCAATCGACGGCTTTGAAAAACTTGTGTTCCGGACCGAGCATGGAGCACCCCTAGAAACCGTGGTGATCCCTTTGAAGAAGCCCGGAACCGTCAGTTTATGCCTTTCGAGCCAGATCGGCTGCGTGATGGGCTGCACATTCTGCGCCACGGCGCGAATGCCGATCCGTCAGAACCTCCGACCTTGGCAGATCCTCGATCAGTGGCTTCAGACTCGCCAGCGCGTCCAACGCCAAGGACGACGCGTGACTAGTACCGTTTTTATGGGGATGGGTGAACCATTCCTCAACTACGAGCACGTGATGGCGGCCTGTGCCCAGTTGAGCTGTCCATTCGGCTGTGCCTTGGCCTCGCGGAGTGTGACGGTCAGTACGGTCGGCCTGGTTCTACAGATCGATCGCTTCACCCGCGAAGGGCATCGTCAGCGGCTTTCGATCAGCCTGGGCGCGGCCAACGATGAGAAGCGAGCTGAGTTGGTACCGTTGGCGGCGCGGACGCCGATCATCGAGGTGATGGCCGCTGCGCGTCGGTACGCCCTCCATCGACGGACGCGAGTCAACCTGGCTTACGTCTGCATTGCCGGGGTCAACGTGGGTGAGGACGATGCTCGAGCCCTAGGGACCCTTATTGGGGATACACCGGTCCGCCTCGACCTGATCGACGTGACCGATCCCGAAGGACGCTATCGTCCGCCTAATGACGACGAGCGCCAAGCTTTTCGCGATGCGTTGACGCGTCACGTCGGCCAACCGATCGTGCGACGATACTCGGGGGGTCGCGATATCGAGGCCGCCTGCGGGACCTTGGCCGGCGGCCTGGTGCGGTAAATTCCGTCTCGAGGACTGGATCGACTGAGGGTAGTTATCGGCTCAGTCATGCGAATCAGTTAGCGGATACAGGTCGATCCGTCGCACAAACAGCTCGGCGCCTTCGGATTGAATCACGATCTTCCCGCGGCTCTGGCTCGCATCAATTCCACGGTTTACCTCAATGCCATTAACCTTGTTAATGATCGTCGCACCGTCACAGATCACTTCGATGACATTCCACTCGCCATTTGGCTTCTCAGCATCGGGCGATTTGACGACGCGACGGCTGGTTCGCTCACCATCGACGACGATCGAGGTCCCACCGATCATGAAGAAGTCGCCGCAGTCGCCCTCCTGCACCTGACATTCGATCGACTTGGGCCAAACCCGATCGGGACCCACGACGTGCATCAAGATCCCCGAGTCACGCTTAGCGTTCTCGCGCGGCGGCCACTTCTGCGTGCCCCATTTGAACTCGAAGACGAGTCGGTAGTTTTCGTACTCGTCGGTCGTCGTCAGACAGCCAAATTCCTCTCCGGAGATCCGTAGAATCCCGTCATCGATGGTGAAGATCTTGCGGGGGTCGGTCGAAGGATCAGCGCCATCCTCATGGGGGACGAACAGGTACCAGCCATCATGGTTCTGACCGTTGTAGAGGCGGATGACATCCTGGTCATCGGTATTCTGGGCCGACGCGATCAAGGGGCAGACGACCAAAGCCGTCGAGAAGAGGCAGGAGAGCAGCGTATGCATCGCGATGCTCCTTGCGAGAGGTGTTGGGAGGGTGATGGGCGGACCCCGGAAAAACGGGGAAAACCCATACCCCACGGTATCCTCGCAAGGGCCATAGAACAACGACGTGGACGCAAGCGCGTCAATCGCATACGGGTGCGTAGTTCAGGATAAGGCGACTGGCTCGATCCTGGCGGCCTGTTCGACGGCTTCAACCAGCCTCAGCAAGGCTCGAGCGTAGACCTCAGGAATCGGCTGGATTGCGATCCGGCGGTCGGCTCCTGGAGCGACGTGGAGAACTAATTGCCCATCCAGACAACGTCGGCGTTGAACAAGTCCCCGATCGATCAGGTAAAGCAGGATCGAAGTCCTCAGCCAGAGCGGAGTGTCACGCCACTCCGGCGAATCGGCCAGCCAATTCTCCAGCCGGAGCCCCGCATAACGAACCACCTCGGCGACCAACGCCTCCCAGTGTTCGAGATGTCGGTGTGCCGCATAGGGTGCCAAGTGGCCGGCCCAGCGGCGGGAGCGGACTCGGATCTGATCCAAGATCTTCACGAGAAAGCAACCTGGCACACAAGGACAAAACGGGTACATGTCCGCAAAGATCTCGAACGCACGTCTTGGAATATAGTATAGGTTTTCAGGCAAGTGGCGGCCGGGTCGTGCGGTTTTCGACGATCGGGGCAACTGCGAAAACCAGGCCAGCCCGTTCGAGGTATGGTAGGTCAGTCCTAGGATCGCTTGGCGACACCAACCAAGCGTCTCGTCTTCTGATGCGGTTTAGCCCTTGGAGTCGTAAGTCGGTGACGGCGTTGCTGATGCGTTGACGTCGTCCGCAGATGCTGAAAGTTACCGCGAGGCCTTCCAAAGCACTCCAAGCCGTCGTGGACAGTGTTTGCCGGGACAGGAAACGCGTCATGATTGCCTCGATCCGAACCGATGAGAATGGGTGCGTCACCCCTGCAAGACGCACGGATCGCGACCGGACTCGAAGTCGGAAGGATCCTTGATGCACTACTCGGCACGCGACAACCGGACTTGACGTCCTCGGTCTAACCGCGATCGACTGACGGCCTTGACGACCTCCGGCTCGCCTCCGGGGATACCATCGCAACAGAACGCTGTGACGCGACACCGCCACCCCTTTGCCGAGGAGCCGGGCTTTAATGTTTGGCTGGATCGCAACCCTGGTGAACCGCCGTGCCTGGCTGGTCCTGCTGAGTTGGTTGGCGTTGACGCTCGTCCTCGCACAGATCTCCCCACCCTGGGATACGGTCAGCCGCGATGATGACGTCAAGTTTTTCCCTCCCGATTATCCGACCGTCATCGGCCAAGACTTACTCGAGGCCGGCTTCCCTGACGACGCGGCCAGCTCCGAGGTGGTCATCGTGCTCGAGCGGCCCGATGGACCGCTGAACCCTGAAGACTTCGCCTTCGCCCAGCAATTTGGTGCCGCGCTCCGAAATCTCTCGGAAGCGCACCCCGAATGGGATGTCAAAAAAGTCGAGACCTACCAGACCCCGTTGATTGGCCCGCGATTGCTCGGCACAGCGATCGACGGTTCGGGTGAGGCGGTTCTGACGATCGTCCGGCTCCGCACGACTTACTTGGCCAAGCGGACCCGACAGACGGTCGACGAGATGTTGGTCGAGCTCGATCAACTCTCTGAACAGGCACCCGAGGGGTTGGTCCTGGGCCTGACCGGTTCCTCGGTGGTCGGACACGACGCCAACGTGGCGGTGCTTACCAGTATCGATCGGACGACCTGGGCGACGATCCTCCTGGTCATCGGGATCCTCCTGATCGTCTATCGCTCGCCACTACTGGCCCTGATCCCGCTGGCCACGATCTCGCTCTCGGTCCTGGTGGCACTGGACGGGATCGCGATGATGACGAGCTTGCCGGGCGTTGAGTTTCAGGTCATCAACATCACCCAGGTTTTTGTGGTCGTCGTCCTTTTTGGGGCGGGCACCGATTATTGCCTGTTCCTGATCGCGCGATACCGCGAAGAAGAAGCTCGCCAAGGCGATCGTGCCACCGCGCTTCGAGTCGCTCTGAAGCAGGTCGGGCCGGCCCTGCTGGCCAGCGCATGCACAGTCATGATCGGCCTGGGCATGCTCTATTTCTCGCGCTTCGACAAGATCCAGTACACCGGTCCGGCCATCGCATTGAGCTTGGCCGTTGCTTTACTGGCTGCCTTGACCCTCGCTCCGGTCCTGATGCGCGGCGTCTCGGCCTTGATGGCGCGGCTGCCCTGGAGCCGATCGAGCCGGACGGCACCGACCTCGTCAGGCACGTCGGTCCCGTCCAACGGTTCGCTGTCCTCGGACCGCTTACCTCCGTCCGAGCCCCCCCAGACCTCGACTGCCACGACGAATTCGAGCCGTTTCTGGTCGTGGTTGGCTGATCTGGTCGTGACCCGACCGGTCCTCGTCCTGAGCCTAAGTCTGACCCCGTTGTTGGGCCTATCTTGGTTCGGGCTCCAGGCTAAGCCCAATTACAGTCAGTTGGCCGACATCGATCCGTCGATGAGCAGCGTCCAAGGCTCCCAAATGATTCGGCGCTACTTCCCGGTCGGCGAACTAAGCGCGACGACCGTCCTGCTCCGCCATGACCAGACGTCCTACCAGAGCGCTGGGGGTCGTGACGAGATCCGGAGGATCAGTGAGGTCCTAGCCGGCGTCCCGAACGTCATTGAGGTCCGCTCGCTGTCGCGACCACTAGGTGAGGTTGAGGAACCGCCCACGCCATCGAATCGCGAGTCATCCGAGTCAATGCCTCCAAACGGGGGTCTGCTCAACGGGCTCGGCCGACTCTTCGGCGGCTCTGACGGGGATGCCCCGGCCGACCTCCGCGAGTTCGGACAACGCCTGTTCCGGCCGCTCCTTCAATCCCAGATCGACGCCTACTACACCAGCCAAGAAGAGACCGGAATGGGCTCTGAAGGCCGGATCACGCGGTTGTTCCTGGTCCTCGACGTCGATCCCTTCTCCGTCCAGGCCTTAGAAACCCTCGACGTGGTCCAGGCCCGGTTGGACGAGCTTCTGGACCAACCCGAGGCCCCCTTCCAGGTCTACGGCTTAGCTGGCGCCTCGGCCTCGATCAAAGACTTGGCCACCGTCACTCGCCATGACCAGAACCAGATGTATGTCCTGGTCACTTTGGGGGTCTATCTGGTCCTCTTGGCTTTGCTCCGCAAGCCCGGGATCTGCCTCTACCTGATCGTCACGGTTGTGCTGGGCTACCTGGCTTCGTTGGGGATGACCGACCTGCTCTTCCGATCGCTCCAACCGGACGAGTCCTGGGCCGGTCTGGATTGGAAGGTCGGCTTCTTCCTGTTCGTGATCTTGGTGGCGGTCGGGGAGGACTACAACATCTTCCTGATGTCGAGGGTCGTGGAGGAACAGCGGATCCATGGTGTCATTGGTGGGACCCGTCGCGCTGTGGCCGCCACCGGCGGAATCATTAGCTCGTGTGGCCTGATCATGGCCGGCACCTTCGGATCGATGCTCGCCGGCAGCCTGGCGGCCTTGAAGCAACTGGGGTTCGCGTTGGCTTTGGGTGTGCTGGTCGATACGTTTCTGGTCCGTCCGGTGTTAGTTCCAGCGTTCTTGGCCTTGTTGCATCGGCTCTTCGGACCGAGGTCCGGACCTGAGCCGTCGATCGACTCGACCCCCTCGGCTGTCGAGGACGAATCGGCCACGGAGTCCCGGCGCGTCTCGACGCTGACCTGAGCGAACCCTGCGGGCCAGCCCGATCCCACTGGTCGCTTTGGGTCGACAGCACACAATGGCCAGGGTCCTGGATCCGTCGGGGATCGGACGATTATCGGATCATCGGAACGCGAGCCTGATGAAGATCTATACCCGGAGCGGCGACGAGGGCAAAACCGGTCTGCTGGGCAGTCAGCGGATCCCCAAACATCATCTGCGGATTCAGGCCTACGGGACTGTCGACGAACTCAATGCTGTCTTGGGCTTAGTTCGCTCTTACAAGGTCGACATCGATCTCGACTCGATCCTCGCCCAAGTCCAGGACGAACTGTTCATCGTTGGGTCGGCCTTGGCCGATCCCAACCCGGACGGCTCTTTCTTTCATCTGGTCAAACGGACCCACGTGGAACGGCTCGAACTGACCATCGATACCCTCGAGTCGGAACTCCAGCCGCTCAACAAGTTCATCCTGCCTGGCGGGACCAACGCGGCGGCCTCCTTGCACTTGGCGCGAACCGTCTGTCGACGGGCTGAGCGGAGCGTCGTCGAACTGTGCCATGCCGAGGGCGAGCAGGTCGGCGACTCGATCGTGCCCTACCTGAACCGCCTCAGCGACCTCTTGTTCGTCGCCGGTCGGCTGGCCAACCAACGAGCCGGGGTCACCGACATCCCTTGGAGCGGCTTGACCAACCCTGGTTGAGTTGGGGCGGTCCCGAACGGAAGCGGAGGGCGAGGGAGCCGAACGGATGGATCTTCGAGGTGCGGGGGTTCTGCTGACCGGTCCGAGACGTCTCGGAGCCCATTTGGCCGAGCGGCTTGCCGACCGAGGTGCCCGACTCGCGCTGACCTCGCACCGGAGCGGACCTCAGATCGAAGCGCTCGCCGAGCGTCTCCGGGCACGTGGTGTCTTCGTGATCACGATCAGTGCCGATCTCTCCCAGGCCGATCAGGCGATCCGCACCGTTCAGGAAGCCCACGAATCGTTGGGACGACTCGACATCCTGATCAATATGGCCAGCGTCTATCAGCGAACGCCGTTCGATCAGCTCTCCCCGAACGACTTTGACGCCATGATCGGGCCCAACCTGGCCGCGCCCTACCACTGCTCGGTCGAAGCCGGCCGGATCATGCTCCAGCAACCCCCGCGTGGCCCCCATCGAGTTCGGGGCAAGATCCTGACCCTAGGCGACTGGGCCACCGATCGTCCCGAGCGCGACTATCTGCCCTATCTCGTGGCCAAAGGCGGGCTGGCGACCATGACCCTCGCCCTCGCCAAGGAATTGGCCCCCGGCGTGCCGGTCAACCTCATCCAACCCGGCACGGTCCTCCCTCCTGAGGACCTCGAGCCTGATCGCCTGGCCGCGATCCATGACCAGACGCCCCTAGAGCGAACCGGTGACCCCGACGATGTCACCAACCTGGTGCTCTACTTATTGGAGGGGACCGACTTCGTCACCGGCGCCCGTTTCGTCGTCGACGGGGGCCGCGTCCTGGGACCTTGAACGACGCGAGATTGGTCCTAAGGAACGATCTCGGGCGGGTCTCCAAGGTCCGGAGAACTCCTCCAACATGTCGGCCCAGGACCGTCAGAGTCGATTTGTTGGGTGGAACGCGCCGACCTTGGCGACCTCGATGCGTTACGTTAGCCAAGGTCCGTCGTGAAAAGCGTGGTTGTCCAATCCGCTCAAACTGTTAATCTAGAGCCCCTCCGGTTAAGGATACGGTCCAACCATTGCCCGTCATGTCACATTCTCACCATGGCCGTGTTTCTTTTCGGAACACGATCAGTTGCCCTAGGCCTGTCAGCAGTTGGTCCATTGGGCCGTCATTACGCGTTCTCGACGCCCGAGCCGAGACATCCAGGCGTTCGAGAGCATGACCGGGACGCATCGCAGGCGTCTTGAACGTCGACGATGCTTTTGGGAGTCGAGGAGTCACGAGCCGTGCGATCCGAGGTGGAGCGAAAAAAGTCGACCCGCTCCTACGCCCCGAGCGTCGAAGGGCTTGAGGCGCTGCGCCTACTCAGCGCGGCGATCGGTTCGTTTGATCTGATCGCCGAGCAATCCGATCTAGTCGGCGAGGCGGAAGCGACCGGGGTCGCCGACACGATTTCGACCGAAGCCACCTGGGATGCGGCCCTCGATCAGACCGTCGTCGAGGACGTCGTCGGATCGACCGAGGCCCATTGCAACGTCCTTCACACGACCAGCGAAGCTCAAGACCCGTCCCTCTCGGCCGGCTTCGATCATCTCAATCGCTATTTGAACCACGTCTGGAAACGCGCCGGTATCAGCGATCAGCAGTTCGAGGACTGTACCCAATCGGTCTATCTGAATCTCTTGGAGCGCCAAGGGCCCAGCAAGTTCGCTCAGGTCGTCTCGGAGATCGGGACCGACGGGATTCATCAAGCCCTGCCTGAAGGGACCGAGACCCGGCTCGACTTCTTCCGCGCCCTCGACGCCACCAAGAAGCGAGTCCAGCGCAGCGAGCGACGAATCTCCCCGCTTGAGGACGCCGAACGGCTGCCCGCCAATGACGGATCGCAGTTGAGCCTGATCGAGGATCGCCAGGCTGTCGACGAAATCGCCGCTAAACTGCTCACGCCTCGGGAATCGGACTGGCTCCGCGCCTTCCTGGACGGTCGGTCGCCCGCCGAGATCGCCGAAAACGATGGGGTTTCGGCCAAGACGGTCAGTAATGTTAAGGCCCAAGTCATCGCCAAGCTCCGCGACGCCCTGGCCGATCATGCTTCGTCGATGAACTGAAGATCTGCAAAGAAATCACTTGATGTCTTCTGTCTTTGAGATTGATAATCCTCCGCCTACAGACGACTATCCTCAGTAAACTGGTTGATCGTCGATACGATTCATATTTTAGGGTCTTCGGGTCTATTATTGAATCGGATGTTGATTGGCCGTCGGCTTACTCCATGTTGGGACATCGTGCTACATTCGCACGAGAAACAAACGCTCCGTAGAAGAAAGCGTCAGACGTACGACGAGGTTCGCTGGTTGACAACCCTCTTGATAGACAAGCTTGTGTATCACAAAGTATAGGGTGTTGCCTCTATGGTGTCGTGCTGATTCGGAGGCAGCGGCCCGCAAATGAGGGCAGCGGTCCACGAGGCGGACACCACTGAATACCGGTAGGCAGATCGCGGCGTTACACGAGTCCACGCCGATTCGGCTGATCGTAGGCGTCGCCTACGCAGGCGGACGATGGCGCGACCATCCGTTGCGTCGTACTGCCATTGGGATCGGTCAGGACGCGAGCTTCCGCCGTGCTCGCGCATGAGGAGCCAACCAGGCGTGCGATCGCAATATCGAGAGCAAACCGACCGGATTGGGTCGGAAGTTGCTCGCATGCCTTCTTCTGATCGACTCAGAACTCGCCCAGACGGATGAAGATGCGCGCCCTCAGGACGGACGTCTGAAACAACGGTCTAGGCCAACCCTTCGGTCTTCGGCTTCATCCGAGACGGATCTAAGGCGAAGGTCTCCTGATTCGGACAGACGTCATCGCGATGACGGATCGTTCGTGTTGTCGGCGTTGGGGGTGTCTTTCTCGGCCGATCGGTCCGTCGTCTCTTCCGACCGTTCGTCTTTGGAGGTCTCGGTGCGCTCCGATTCGGACTCCGAATCCTTCTTGAAGATTTGGTCCCAGTTGGGAAAGCCATATTTGCGTACGATCGGTCCGCTCATGGGGCGTTCGATTCTCGAGGAGGATGGGGTCGAATCAGGTGGTGGGAGGGCTCGTAAGATCCCGAATCCCGACCGGATCGATCCGGTCCAATCGGGGTGAGGGGACGATCCGACGGCCGGGCAGGCATTGAAGCGCCGACGGATCGTCTTTAGGAGCGACGATGAGGTGATGATCGTGATCGGATTGCGGTCGTCAAACCCGATTACTTCTGGGCTTCGGCGAAGGCCTCGTCGAAGACGCCGCCGGCGGCCGTGAAGCACATGGTCCGCTTCACGAACTGGCAGGCCTCGGCGGCGCCGAACTCGCGATCCATCCCGCAGTCTTCCCATTCGACCGACAGCGGCCCGTCGTACTTGAGGTCGTTGAGGGCGCGGGTGATGGCCTCGAAATCGACCTGACCGCGACCGGGCGAGCGGAAGTCCCAGCCGCGTCGCGGGTCACCAAAGTTGAGGTGCGAGGCGAGGATCCCGGTCTTGCCGTCGAGGGTCCGCGCCGCGTCCTTGACGTGGACGTGGTAGATCCGGTCAGGAAACTCGCGGAGGAAGACGACCGGGTCGACGAACTGCCAGATCAAGTGACTGGGGTCGTAGTTGAAGCCGAATTCGGGTCGATGATTGATCGCTTCGAGGGTCCGATGGGCAGTATAAATGTCGTAGGCGATCTCGGTCGGGTGCACTTCGAGACCGAACCGCACGCCAACCTCTTGGAAGACGTCGAGGATCGGGTTCCAGGTCTCGGCAAACTGACGATAACCGGCCGCTAGCGTCTCCTCGGAGACGGGGGGAAAGGAGTAGAGCAGGTGCCAGATCGGCGAGCCGGTGAAGCCGTTGACGACCGAGACGCCGAGCTTGGCCGCGGCGCGTGCGGTGTCCTTGATCTCCTGGATCGCCCAGGCCCGCTTCTTCTCCGAGTCGCCGCGAACCTCGGGTGGTGCCCACGGATCGGTCCGCTCATCGAGCACATCGCAGGTCAGTTGCCCGGTCAGGTGGCAGCTAATCGCGAAGCACTTCAGGCCGTAACGGCCCAGCAGGTCGTGACGCCCCTGGCAGTAGGCGTCGTCCCGAAGCGCCTCCTGGACATCGAAGTGGCCGCCCCAGCAGGGCAGCTCGATCCCATCATAGCCCCAGGAACTGGCCTTCTGGCAGATCACTTCCAGGTCCATGTCGGCCCATTGGCCCGTAAACAACGTGACCGGTCGAGACATGTCGATCTCCTTGGTTCGCAATCTCGCAACGATGAGGGGGCTCGGCGGGTTGGCGCGTCGGGCACGGGTGATCTCACGGGGGCCGGGCGCACACGTTCGAGTGTGACCGACCTGCCCGTCCAAGTCAACGAGGCGTCGAGGCGTCCGGAGTCTCCACAGCCGGACCGATCGGGCCGGCGCGGAGGCCGCTGATGTCTCGACTACGGCGCGGACTGTTGCTGGCTTTCGACGGGGTCCTGGCCGACACCGAGAACTACCATGTCGCTGCCTGGGAGCGGCTCTTCGACGCCCTGGGCTTCGACCCGCCCGAGGAGTTCCGTCAACTGGCCCCAGGACACAACGATCACGACCTGATGCGTGCCTTTTTTCGCCTGCATCACGTGGAGAACGGTAATATCGACGCGTGGGTCGATCGCAAGCGCGTATTGATGGGTCAAATGCTCATGGATCGGCCTCGACTCCGTCGTGGCGTCGGTGAGCTGTTGGCGCGGCTGGCCGGCTTGGTCCGGTTCGGGCTCTACAGCCAGGGACCGCGCCGCCACGTCGACGCGATTATCCGTGCCCATCGGCTTACCGACATCTTCGAGACGATCGTCACCGCCGACGAGATCCAGACCCCCCTGCCCGATCCCGAGACGCTCTTCCTGGCCATGAAGCGGCTCAACCTCAGTACTGGGCGCTGTGTGGCCTTGGAAAGCACCTCGACGGGGCTGATCGCCTGCCACGCCGCCGGGCTTCGCTGCCTGATTGTCGGTGACAACCCCACGCCGCCCTCGTGGATCGACGAGCGATGCCACGACTACCTGCTTGGTCTGGAGGATCTCCCCGAGTTCTTCATGCGCGTCGGTTGGGCCGACTTCGCATGATCCGGGGCCAGGGCGGTTCGTTCACGAGGTCGGTGATCGGTCGGTGGATGTCGGGTCGCTCGGGTCTGGTGCCGATCGGGACGTCGGCTCGCGAGCGTGTCCGTTATCGGAGGCCGAACCGCTCGCGAGCGCAGTCGATGACCGGGGGTCGAGCGGCGAGCCCACGAACCATTCGACGAACCGCGCGAAGCCGTCGTCGAGCGAGGTTGTGGGCTGATAGCCGAGTTCTTCTTGGGCGCGTCGGATGTCGGCGTGGGTCATCCGAACGTCGCCGGTCTGCTCGGGCAGTCGCTGGATCTGCGGCGCGATGCCCAGGGCCTCGCCGAGCGTCGCGATCATCGTCCGGAGGGTGACCGGCGTACCGTTGCCCAGGTTGTAGATCCGGAACCCCGAGTCACGCGCTAAGGCACCGACGATCCCCTCGACGATATCCCCGACGTAGGTGTAGTCGCGCTGGGTCGATCCATCTCCATACATCGTCACCGGCTGGCCGGAGACGATCTGTCGTGCGAATTTGCAGAGGGCCAGGTCGGGGCGGTTCCGTGGTCCGTAGGCGGTGAAGAACCGAAGACAGGTCATCGGGACCTGATAGACCTGATGATAGGTCCAGCCGAAGGCCTCGGCGGCCGCCTTGGAGGCGGCATACGGGCTGGCCGGCCGGTCGATCCGATCGTCCTCGTGGAACGGTCCCTCGCCACGCTGGCCGTAAACACTGGAGCTTGAGGCGAGCACGACGCGTGGACGGTCTTCCAAGGCGCGGACGCCGTCCAAGACGTTGAGCGTCCCTTGCACATTGACCTCGGCGTACCGGCTCGGGTCCTCGATGCTGGGACGGACCCCGGCGCAAGCGGCCATATGGATGACCGCTTCGGGTCGGATCCCCCCGATCAAGTCGAGCACGGCCGAGCGATCGCGGACGTCCCCCTGGTGCAACGCGAACTCCCCCCAACGGGCAGCCTGCTCCAGATTGGCGTGCTTGCATCGCGGATCGTAGTAGGGATCGAAGTTGTCCAGAACGGTCACGGCATGCCCCTGCTCGAGCAGCCGATCGACTAAGTGTGAGCCGATAAAGCCGGCGCCACCAGTGACGAATATCCGCATGTCAGATCCGTTCGTCCGAGCATGAGCTTTGCGTCCCCACTCCCGACCGGGGACGGTCGTGGGGATCTGGACCACTTCGCGAACCGCATCCCCTCAACGAGGCACACCAGAAGGCAGGCGATTCGACGACCGAGCCGTCGGGGGGCGAGACCGAATCGCTCGGGACTTTGTGGGGATTGAGCCGTATGCAGGATAGCTCTACCGGATCCGCAATTCCCAGTGCAGATGGTTCTGGTTCGGTCGGATTTGAAATCCAACCCCTGACGGTTCCTCGGTCGTCGGCACCGTCTCAACCACTTCGCCGGCGTTGTCCAGGGCCAAGACGGTGATCGGACGTGAACCGGTCCAAAGCAGCTTGAACCCGATCGGTTCTTGGAGAAAGCCAGGACGGCCCGGATCGGCTGGGACTCTGCGCCACTGACCGCTCCATCGCAGATCGTTGGGGACGAACCGACCGACGGCTGTGACCAGCACCCGCCGAGCGTCCTGGAGCCCCGTCCCATCAAGCGCCGTCACGAGGACGATCGCGAACGCGTTGTCGACCTCCAGAACGACACTGGACAGGCGGACCGGCCCAACATCCCCCCACCAACCGATCAAACCTTGGGTCCTCGGCGTATCGATCCGGAGCCGACCGCGACGCGGGTCCCAGCCGGGGATCCGACGGGATCGGCCGGCGCGATCCTCGCGATCGGGCGGATCAGCCAGGAAATAGGCCGCCAAGTGTGGGAGCACGGCGATCACCTGGGGATTGCCCCCGACCGAGCCGGCAACCGTCTCCACGTCGCCGGATCCCCCGGTCCCGGTGGCTCGCTGCCCCCACTGCTCTGGCGACGGATATTGGCTCACCCCGCGCTTAACCAGGCCGTCCCAACTCCGTGCCCGCATCGCCGCGCTCAACAGCCAGAGATCGGCCCCTTCGAACGGCGAGGCCCACGCCGGGCTCGCGTCGATGGTGAACTCGCCGAGCACGTATGGCTTGGACGGGTCGCGCTTCCGCTCCAATTGACCGAGCCAGTCGGCTTGACCGTCCCAGAGCAGCGAGCGACGCTCCGATGCCATCCAAGGGCCGAACGACCAGAAGAGCCTGTCCTCGATCAGATCAAAAGCCTGGTCGCTGAGCAGGTCGAGCCACCAACCCGGTTCGCGTCGCCAGTGGGTGACCGACGCGATCGGCGCCTTCAGACCCTCTTCACGCAGGCGATTCGCGAGGCCCACCCAGTGGGCCCGCTCGACCTCGGGGATCGATCGTCGAGTCGCGACTGTCCGATCCTCGGTGGGGGCCGAACCGGGATCGGACTCGCCGGGATCGGTCTCGGGAACCAGATCATCGATTCGCTCTTTGGACGTGGGGGCCGCGCGGATCGCCTCGAGCCGTTGTTGATAGACCGGACTGAGATCCGACTCGTCGCTCAGGTCGGCCAGGCTCTTTTCGACAGCAAGCGTGAGATAGGCCAACCCCGGATGGTCCCAGAGCGGCTGACCCAGTTCCGGGTTGTCTCTGCCCAGGAGGTCTTCCATCGACTCGACCACACGATCGGCCACGACTGGAGAGAAGGCGGCCACGGACCCGCCCCCGAACCCCAACTGGTCGGTTTCAGGGAGCCCGTCCTGGGTTCGGAACTTCCGATAGTGCAGACCGTCGAGGCTGACGCGGATGCCCCGTGACTGGAGCGCGGCGACCAGATGGTTGAACCGTTCTCGGGCGAGCGGATCGAGGGCACGCGTGTCGGCCCGTGCGTCGTCGATCAAGCTCCGGCCCGGTCCCAATGGTACGTCCCAGGCGTTGATCCGGGCCAAGTTGAACCCCGAGCGCGCCAATCGCTCGGCCAAGGCGTCGACCTCAGCCGGCTCGGCCACTGCCCAGGGCGGCATTAAACTCACACCCCAGAGCCGGACCGGTCGTCCTTGTGCATCGACCAACCGACCCGACTCGACCCGGAGCCGACCCGATTCGTCCAATGGTCGGAGCCAACGCGACGCGTCGAGCGGTCCATCGGGCACGATCAGGCCGCTGGGCTCATACGGATGCCAGGTCGACGCGCCGGCCTCGACCTGTCCGGGTCGCCAACGCGCTGTGCGGGCCGCGATCAACTCCTGAGGCACACGGACCCGGACATCATCGATCTCGAAGGTGCCCGGACCCTCCATCGCGAATTGCAAGAGCACGCGACGGGCGCCGAAGGGGATCTCCAATCGAGCATCGCGTTCGGACCAGGTGAAGGATCCGGTCCATGCCGTCAGGACCCGACCCTGTGGGAGATCGGGTTGGATTTGTCCCAGATCATCGACGAAATAGGCACGCAGTACTGCGCCCGGGGATCGACGCGTCAGTCGTCGACCGCGCGCCTGGACTTGAATCGACAACTGGGCGAGGTCCTGCGGCCTGGAGGCCAGGCCGATCATGGCCCAAGCCCCTTCGCGTTCCAGCCTTAGGGCTGAGGGCGAACGATGTCCGGGAACGACCCGACGCGCCGATCCGTTGAGCAACCAGTGAACCGGTTCCGGGTCGCCCTCCTCGAAATCACCGTTGAGGATCAGGTTGTCGGTGAGTCGACCACCCCGAGGGAGCGCCTCGACCCGGAGCCCGTCGAGGTCCATAGTCCCGGTCGCGCCGAGCAGACCGACGGTCAGGATCGCGTCGCGGGCGGTCGGGGGAACCCAGATCCGACGACCGGCCGAGAACCAACCCGATCCGCTCTGGGCGCTCCAAGGACCCAAGCCCTGTCGACCGACTTGTCGGAGCTGCTCGTCGAAGAAATCAATTGTCAACTGAGGGCCTTCGAAGGCCCGTTCGCCGAACCGAATCGCGTTGAGTCGGACCAAGCAACGGACGTGGAGGGCTTCAATCTGACGACCGTCGGTGGCGAAGGCTCGGCTGGCGCGTGCGGGTCGGCCAGGCCTGTCGTTGACCTGTCGGAGGAATGTCGGGCCGATCGGACCATCATCCTTGACCAGGCCCGCGTCGCGGATGTTGTACCAGCCATCGGGAGTCCCGTCGCCATCCTCGTCACGCTCGAAGTCGTCGACGGTCCGTCCCAACGGTGGAGGAATCCTTGGACTTGCCTCGTCCGAACGGTTCGGGGAATTGACTTTCGACCGAGCCAGGTCCTGAGCCCATGCGTCGACGGTCGCGATACCGAGGACCAGGATGAGCACGATCGACCGAGCGATGCCCGACTGCGAACCAGGAACCGATGAACGATCACGGGGACCACCAATCCACCTGTGGATGCTCAACGCGTCGACTCCGACGGGGGATCGGAAGGCGAGGGCATCGGCTCTGTTCGCGGCTTGATCTGTGGATCGAGCCCTTGTTCCTGACCTTCCGTGGTCTGGGCCCGTCCGGTCATCGGCACGAACAAGGTCGGCCGAATCGAGCGCCCGACCATCCGCCCATCCACTTTGTCTAGGACATAGATCTTTTGAATGTAGCGGCTTCCCAGCGGGATCACCATGCGTCCGCCTTCCTTGAGTTGTGCGACCAGGGGGGGCGGGATCTTCGATGGGGCACAGGTGACGATAATCGCGTCGAACGGCGCGGCTTCAGGCCAGCCGGCATAGCCATCGCCGATTCGGGTCTGAACATTGTCGTAGCCCAGTTGCTTCAGTACGTCTGCCGCCCGTCGACCCAGCGGCGCGTGGATTTCGACCGAATAGACCTCCGCGACCAGTCGGCTGAGGATCGATGCCTGGTATCCTGAGCCGGTCCCGACCTCGTAGACCCGATCGGTCGGTTGGGGGCGGAGCACCTCGGTCATGAACGCCACGGCGGAGGGAGGGGTGATCGTCTGCCCCTCTCCGATCGGTAGGGATTCGTCCTCGTAGGCCATCGGCCACTGCGAAGGTTTGAGGAACCGATGGCGGGGGACAGTCCGGAACGCCTCCAGGACACGGGGATCGACGATCCCACGCTCTTCTAAATGGCGTTGAACCATCCGCTTGCGGAGGGTGGCGAACCGCTCTGTATCAGCCGTTGATTCGGGGGGATCCTCCGAAGGCGGTTGGCCGGTCGCGATTATGGGACTGGCGATTCCCAAGATGAATCCGTAGACGAGCCAGCCAAGCCAGCCCGGTCGCTTGGATCCGAATGATGCTTTTGAGCCGCCTTCAAAACCCCGATCGGGGTGTCCCGATGTCGAAACGGTCATCATTGCTAAAACCCTCCCGCGTGACCGCACCTGAGGATCCTTCGCGAAGAATCTGATTGGATTCTTTGTGATCGGACCCTATCATCTCCATGATTACACGAACAGCAAGGCGAATCCCGGACTCGAATCGAGTTGAGGACAACGATCGTCCTAGTCTCGCTTGGCGAACCGCGTGTCCTGAGTGCCCTCGTTTTGTTGCTTGGTTTGTCCTGCGGCGATCATGCCAGTGAGGCGGATCGGTGGACTGGATCCTGGACCGTAACCTCATCCTGGGTGGGATCGGGGGGATCGCCGCCCTGGCGACGATCGGCTCGATGATCTCTCTGCGGCTCGCGATGCGACCGAGACGTCGGCGGCCGGGATGGTTGCCGCCGATCACGATCTTCAAGCCACTCAAGGGGTGTGATGAAGGACTCGCCGGGAACCTTCGCAGCTTCTTTACGCAGGACTATCCGGAGTTCCAACTCCTCTTCTGCGTGGCCGATCAAGACGACCCGGCGATTTCCGTAGTCCAGCGTCTCCAAGAAGAACACCCAGAGGTCGACAGTCGCTTGATTGTCGGTTGTCTCGGCGAAGGCCGAGCGCCGAAGGTCGAGAGCCTGGCGACGATGGACCAGTATCGCGCCCATGACGTGCTCTTGATCAGCGACTCAAATGTCCGGGTCCATCCGGATTACCTCCGCGAGACCGTCGCCTATCTGGATGATCCCGGCGTCGGGATCGTCTCGAATCTGGTCACCGGCGACGGCGAACGACAACCTGGCGCGGCCTTGGAAAACCTGCACCTTAACGGATACATCGCAGGCGGCGTGGCCGGGGCCTGGATCTTAGGGGTCACCTGCGTGGTCGGCAAATCGATGCTTATGCCGGGCCACGCCTTGGAGGCTATCGGCGGGTTCGCCTCAGTCCGCAACTTCCTAGCCGAGGATCAGGTGATCGCCGTCCGCGTCCGGAAAGCGGGCTATTCGATTCGGCTCAGCCATCATGTGATCACCAACTACAATCAGGACCGCTCGCTCCGCGCATTCCTGAGCCGACATCTGCGCTGGTACATGGTTCGGCGCCGGATGGCCCTGCCGAGCTTTCTGATGGAACCGGTCGCCAACCTCGTGTTAGTCGGCTTGGTCTGGGCACTCAGTGGCGACGCTTGGGTGGGATTGGCCGGATTGACCGCCCTGACTGGCCTGAGCATCGTTCGAGACGCCCTACAGACCCGCTGGCTGCGTGGGTCTTGGCCGGCTTGGCGTGACCTCTGCCTGCTCGGACCGATCAAGGACCTTGCGTTGCTGCCGGTCTGGTTCCATGCCTTGGTCAACAACCGGATCGTCTTCCGAGGCAACCGGCTAACCATCGGCCACTACACCCGGCTCATTGGCGGTCGGATCCCACGTCACGTCCGCCGACGCGCCCGTCGGGTCCGACGGCTCCGTCGCCGTTCGTCCGACTGATTCAGAAGTCATTCAAGGGTCGATTTCAAGTCCCAGCCACCCGCATCGTCGCTGGGCGATGGCCTGATCATCGCGACTAACTCGTCCCACGAGTTGATGTCGAGGATGGCTTCGGTGGCAGACTGCAACGCCGACAGGTCGTCGCTCGACTCGATCAAGGCCCGCGTCGCTGGTTCGGCTGCGCCGAAACGACGTGTACCCAAATTCAGCAACGCATTGCGTGCCACAGCCATGCTGCCCTCCAGGATCCCGGCCTGACGCCCCTCCAGGATCCCGGCCTGACGCCCCTCCAGGATCCCGGCCTGATGGCCCTCCAGGATCCCGGCCTGATGACCCTCTTCGAACAAATGCACGGCGGTCAAGGAGTCACGCCAGTTGATCATAGTGCGGTCCCTCAAGATCTGATCGTAGGCCGCCGAGAAGTACTCTCGACGCAAACCCAAGAGCAGGAAGGTCAGGCCGAGGAGTTCTCGCTCACGGACTGGATCATTCAACTCACCCAGCCGACCCTGAATTGTATCCAGCGTCGAGGCTAACTGGTCCAGCGTGATGTCGCTCAGTGGGGCCAAAGGCAACAACCCAACCGGCCCATTGAGGAAGTCATCGACACTCATCGTCCAGAGTCGGTGGACCTCATAGTCGATGCGAATCGTCGGCTTCCGCTTGGCGCTGGCTGGTAGGTAAACGGTGTGTTGGCCGGTCAGGCAGGGATGGTCGGCTTCGGGCCGCAGCAAGAGGATTCCAGAGTGAACCGGCTGCTCGTTTTGGAGTTGGGCGGCGACGTTGTAGTCGATCAGTCGAAGCGGCAGGCTCGGGTCTGGGGTCGATTGCGCCTCGAGGTGAAGGATCCAGGGTTCCTCGGCCTCAATCCGGAAGAGCAGGTCGACCTGGCGAGTCTGAACGCGGGAGACCTCGGTGTTGATCGTCGAGACTCCGATGGGGTCATGCAGTAGTTCCGGGACGAACAGCCGGAGCGCTGCGCGGGTCTCGCGTTCGAAAACCTGCTTGAGAGAGACGTCGAATTGACGGCTCTGGGTCGGAGGCAAGTCAGGGCGGTCGTCCGACTTGTTGGGCTCAGTTTGGGATCTTTGCGGTGGTTCGGAAGCCCAAGAGCGTGTCGACTCAGGGTCGTCGGGTGGTTGGGAAGCGGTCATCAAGCCTCCTGTAATGAGTCGAATTCCCCAACAAGTGCGGTATGATTAGGATCTCGGGCCCCAGAGGCGGGTCGGTCCAGGAACTCGTCTCGGGAGGGCTCGTACCATGCGACTTGCAACGATGTCGAGGAGAGCGGCCATGCAATTGGCCGCTGGTGCCCTGATGGTGGCGGGGCCTTCGGCGACGAGGGCTCTGTCGGTGACCGCCCGGGTCCGCGACGAATTCGGCCCGCTCAGGCAGGCGATCGTCCACGACGGGTCGAACGCGATCGATGTGTCATCCAAGGAGATTCTTGCCAAGATCAAACCGAAGGTGCTTCGCGCCCACCCCGAGACCGGACCGGTCGATCGTGGACGGGTCATCGAGCAGATGGGCCGCTGGCGTGAGCTGCTGGCCTCGGTCGGGGCTCACCTGATCGAGCCGGAGGCAGTGCCGGGTGCTTACTGCCAGGTCTTTACGCGTGATCCCTGCTTCGTGGTCGACGAGACGCTTCTCTTGGCGTCGCTACGCGACAAGCACCGGCGATCTGAAGTCCGAGGGTTGGCCCGGCTGGCCGGTGATCTGCCTAGCCCGGTCGTGAATCTTCAGCGCCGCTGGACGCTGATCGAGGGTGGCGATGTGATGGTTCTTGACGGCGGCGAGCTTATACTCGTCGGTACGCATCGCCATACCAACGCCGCAGGTGTCAACGCACTAGCGGAGTCGATCGACCCTGAAGCGAGTGGCCGCCAGGTGATCCGGGTACCGCACCGGGCGCTACATCTCGACTGCTGCGTTGCTCCGCTGCCGAGCGGCGGAGCACTGATAAACCCGTTGAAGCTGCCGGATTCCTCGATCGCCAAGCTCGAGGAGTTGCTGGGCCGGCTCCAGCCGATCGATCCACACGAGTCGGCTCGGCACTTGGCCGCTAACCTCCTCTGGCTCGATGAGCGGACAGTCGCTTCAAACGTAATGGCCAAGAAGACCAACGCCCATCTGCGATCGCTCGGCTACGACGTCCGACCGGTCGAGATCAGCCAACTCGTCCACATGTGGGGCAGCCTCCGCTGTGTCACTTGCCCAGTCGAGCGTAGTCCGTCGGCCATCGCTCCCGGCTGATCCGGCCGTCTGGTCCAACCGGCAATACATCAGGCTATCGCCCTCGTTCTCGACTCAGGCTTGGGCCTGGTTCTTTGCTGCAAGGCGGCCATCATCAGCCGGTCAGCTCGTTGCGTCCGGACTAGAAGGCACATCTTGGCAGCGGTCAAGAAGCTGGTCTTCGAAGGCTGGATTGAGGGCCAGTGGTATTTCGTCAGCCAACAGCAAAGCGTGTTCGATGGCCAGGCGCTGTGTGGAGGCAGAGGTCGATATCAGCCATCGGAGAACTTTCCGTGAGGTGAGGCGATTTTCCATTCTCCAGGGCGATTGTCCCCGCAATCGAAGCGGATTGCCGGAATCTCGTTGAGCACCTCGGGCACGCGGCTCCCTTGGCGAACCTGCTCGAAACGATTAGCCTCAGCATTAGCACTCCACCGCTTTCACCCCGAACGGTCCCGGCGACCCTCTCGGATCTCCCCTCCGAGTCCACGCTCCTGGAGCAATTCCTATGAAATGCGGCGTGGCTCTCTCCACGCGGCCTGACTCCGACGAGGCCGCCGCTGATGTCTTAAGCCGGGTCGCCGACCAGTTCGGTCCGGAGCCGGCCGATCTCGCCGTCGTCTTTGGGACCTCCCATCATGCCGAGATCCTTGGCGATTTGGCCAACCAAGCCCGTCGTCGTGTCCTTGGACGTCACGTCATCGGATGCACCGCCGAGTCGGTGCTCGGCGAGGATCGCGAGGTCGAACAGGACCCCGCGCTCTGCCTTTGGGTCGCCCAAATGCCTCGTACCGAGATCGATCCGGTCCGGCTCGATCCCGAACACCTCGCCGATTGGATCGAGGCCCTTCCGGATCGCAGCGGCGATGAGGATCGGATCTTTCTCCTGTTCGGCGATCCGTTCAGTTTCCCCGCCGACGCCTGGATGAAGGAACTGAGGACCAAGCGTCCTGGCCTGACTCTGATCGGTGGTATGGCCAGTGGAGCGAACCGACCGGGTCAGAACCGGCTGGTCCTCGACGGCGAGTTGCATCCCGGTGGCGCCGTGGGTGTCCTGCTCCGTGGTGATGTTGGTCTCCATCCCCTGGTGAGTCAGGGGTGTCAGCCAATCGGACAGCCCCTAATCGTGACGCGGTCCGACCACAACGTGATCCAAGAGTTGGGACGACGGCCAGCCCTCGAGGTGCTTCGCGAACAGCTCACCCAACTCGCGCCCGAAGAACAACAACTGATCCGTAACGGCCTGCACATCGGCCGCGTCATTAACGAGTATCAGGGCCGTTTCCAACGGGGCGATTTCCTGGTCCGCAACGTCATGGAGTGCAACGAGAACGGGTTGGCCATCAGCGATTTGGTCCGTGTCGGTCAAACGGTCCAATTCCACGTTCGTGATGAGACCTCGGCCGACGAAGATCTCCGCGCGATTCTGAAAGCCCACCAGGACCGACCCGACGCCTCGAGCACCACGATCGCAGGTGCCCTCCTTTTCACCTGCAACGGTCGAGGGACACGGATGTTCTCGAAGCCCCATCACGATATCCAGACCATCCACGATGTGCTCGGACCCATCCCTACGGCCGGCTTCTTCGCCCTCGGCGAAATCGGCCCCATCGGAGGTACCAACTTCCTCCACGGGTATACGGCAAGTATCCTCACTTTCGAAGAGAAATCCCCTACGAGCCTCGAGGATCGTGGGGGCTCGGTGAATGAAGGGTCTGCTTAATATGCCGATCGTTGTTGGCTCTTATGTTGGCAGGCTAATTATCTCTCGAATTGACCTAGTCATTTAAAGGCTGTTTTGTACTCGACATGTAGTCAAATGTTATGACTTGACCAAGCCACGTCCTTGGACACCATTCGGCCGATATCCGATGATGGTGGGGTGAGGCGAATCGTGTTACACGGCGGTTGCTCGCAGCAATAGATCGATGGGCCTGATGTGCTTTGAGTTGTCGAGCACATCGAAACGAATGATCGTGCGGACGCGTGTCGGTCCCGATCGTTGAACGCCGATTAGTCGGCGACCGGGACGATTTGGAGCACGAGGGACTCCGATAACACGTAGGGCGTTCCGATCGTCCGGACCATCGAGGATCTGGCGAACGGGACCGGTGCGCCTGAACGTTGAGGACTGAGCACTATATTTCTCTACGACACATATCAATTTGAATGCGACAATCATGACATCGGCCACCATGGAATCTCCTAGCCCTGCGGACCTCAAACGATCGATCGTGACCGCGCTTCGAGAGGCGGTCCACTCGGAATCGCGCGGTGATCGTGACTCAGCAATCCGAGCGTATTCGACCGCATTGCGTTGGGACCCCGATCATCCCGAAGCCTTGAACAATCGCGGAGCCTTGCATTATAGGAGCGGGAATCTCAAGGCGGCCTACGAGGACTTCAGCCGCGCCATAGAGCACAAAACCAATTATCCCGAGGCCCTGCACAACCGGGGGGTCGTCCTGCTCGATCGCCACGATCTCGATGGGGCACGTTGCGATCTGGACCGGGCTCTGGCGATCAAGCCGGACTACACCGAGGCGCTCCGGCATCGTGGCGAAGTCCGATCGGCCTTGGGTGACCACGACGGGGCGCTGTCTGACTTCGACCGAGCGTTGCAGTCGGCGGCGCCCGACCAACGGGCGGGGATCCATCATGGGCGCGGTGGAGTGCATGTGCATCGTCGCGATTTCCAAGCTGCCGTCGATGACTTCGATCGCGCCTTGGCCGCAGATCCGAGACTCTGGACCGCGTACCTCTTCAGGGGCAATGCGCGGTTCCACCTGTCCGACCCGGGCGGTCTCTCCGACTACTGGATGGCCTTCCTGATCCGGCCCGAATCGGTCGCCGAGGAACTGGCTGTGCGGATCATCCGTGACGCCCGTGAGTATGCACGATTCGTTCAGGTGACTTGTGAGCGGCATATCCGTATGGATCCAGACGACCTCGTCGCCCGGGCGCGTCGCGGCCTGACCGCCCTGGCCATCGGGGACGAGGATGCGGCGGCCCGCGACTTCGATCTCATCCAGGATCGAAGACCAGAATGGGTCGGCCACCTCGGACCCCTGATCCAGCAGACCCGTCGCCTGAGAGATCGACCGGTCGATGACCATGGCCGATCGCAATCTCGTGGATGTCAGAACTGACATATTTCAGAGTTGACGTCTCGTCGAACGTTTCTCGCTCTCGCGAATCTGACGTCGTCCCTTCTTTTGAGGGGTGGCCGTCGGCGGTTCGCCGCCGACAGGGATTCCGAATCAATCCCCCCAACCTCCACGAACGATGGGCCTGACAGCCAATCGGCCGATCGCTTTCCGCGCTGACCGTGAATTCCGAGCGGATTTATGACGTGCGTTGAGACCGATTCCCGTGAATCAATCCAACTCGATGGAGAACGCCATGCCACGCACCCGACGACGACGGACGATCCGACCCGGTACCGAGAACCTGGAGGGTCGCGTCCTCCTGACCCGCTGGGCCGTCCTCGATTTTGACGGCGAGTTCCTCAGCTCCAGCAACTTAAGCGAGGGCGGCTGGGGCAGCCTCGGCGCCCAGACCGTCCCTAGCTTCCACAGCCTTTTCAACGCGTCTCGGCCCTACCTCAACTTCAACGGGGACTCGGTGATCAACGGGACCGACGTCAACTTGGCGATCGATCAGATCATGGAGAAGGTCCGATTCGACTTTGATCCGTACGATATCTCGGTCTTCCAGGGGGATCAGGACGATTACCAATCGATCCTTACTGATTCGACGGTGGGCGACACGCTCGTGATGATCACCGGAGGCACCGATGTCCGGCCAGGCGGGACCGCCGCGGGCCTCGCGCCCTGGGTGGATCTGGGCAACAACGACGATGAGATCGTCTGGGTCTTCGGACAGGTTTGGGCCGACACGTTCAGCACCGGAGCTCGGGTCGTCAACGCGATCGCGAGGACGATCACTCATGAGGTCGGGCACGCGCTAGGCCTGGATCACATCGACGGCACGCCGGCCGGGCCGAACATGGCCGACGCGCGGACCCACCACCTGATGAACACAGTCGATCGCGATTTCACCCGCGACTTCAACTTCCAGGACATCGCTTATCCGACCGATTCGGGTAGCCAGAATTCTCACACGATCTTGAGCAATCCGGGCACGCTCGGACCATCGCCCGATGCCTGGGCCTCGGTCCTGGAACCGGGCGTCCTCACAATCCAAGGCAGTGCCGGTGCCGACACGATCTCGGTCCTGCCGTCGACGCCATGGAGCTGGGATGTTCTGGTCGGGGGCGAGTCTTATTCGCTCGATACGTCGTTCCCAGGGATCGATTCGATCAACTCTTTTGACACCTCGATGACGACGATCAATATTTATGGGGGTGCCGGCGACGACGCGATCACGGTATCCACCGCGCTCGGCGTACAGGTCAACGTCTTCGGCGAGGACGGCAACGATCGGGTCGACATCGACGACAGTTCGTTGACGGGTGACCACACATACGACATCATTTCGACGACTGTCAGTCGATCCGGCGGTGGCTCGGTGACCTACAGCACCGCTGAGGAGCTGATCCTGGAGGCGGGAACCGGCGACGACATCATGAGCGTGGACTCGTCGACCTCCAACACGTCCCTGACTGTCTTCGGGAACTTGGGCGACGACGTGTTCTCGGTCACGCCGACGGATCGGGACCTCGACGCGATCCAGGGCGCCCTCGTCCTGTACGGCGAGGAGGGTGACGACACGCTAACGGTCAACGATGGCTTGAGCGCCGAGGGCCACGACTACGTGATCACCTCGAGCACGATCAACCGGGATGGAGCCGCCCAGGTCACCTACAGCACGATCGAGTCGGTCTCGATCCTCTCCGGCGCCGGCAACGATGACTTCGAAGTCGAGTCCCTCGCCTCATCGACCAGCCTGACCCTCGGTTCGGGCGATGGGGACGATCGGGTCGACCTAAGCCCAACCGATCGGACCCTGTCCTCAATCGCCGGCGACGTCACCTTTAGCGCTGGCCTCGGCGACGACACGATCGCGCTTTGGGATCGCGACGAGGCCGCCGACGTCGACTTCCTGGTCACCTCCAGTTCCATCACCCGCGACGACTCCACAGTCTACTCGCACGTGAATACCGAAGAGGTTTACCTCTATGGGGGCGCCGGTCACGATCAATTCGAGTTGACTAGCTCGAGCGCCCTCAGCGACATGTTCCTCTATGGCGGTCCCGGCAACGATGAATTCGAACTCAGCCCCGGCGATCAGGAACTCGACGACTTCGACGGTAACGTCACGACCTTTGGCGAAGACGGCAGCGACACGCTGAGCCTCGATGATCGTGCGGAGGTCGACGACACAGCCTATCGGATCAACTCATCGTCGATCGTCCGGAACGATTCGGTTACCTTCTCCTACGGGACCATGGAATCGATTACGTTGCGGACTGGGTCGGGTGCGGAATCGGTGGACGTGGAGGGCCTCGGGTCCTCGAGCCCGTTGACGATCCATTTGGGCGATGGCGATGACCAGGTCGATGTCAGCCCGACCGACCAGAACCTCGATGGGCTCTCCGCTCTGCTGACGGTCTATGGTGAAGCGGGCGTCGACGAGGCGACGCTCTTTGACAACATGTCGGATAGTGTTCACACATATGCGATTCATTCATCGAGCATTCAGCGCGATGGGACAACTGTCTTTTCACACAGCAGCCTTGAAACCGTCTCTCTTCTGGGTGGCACGGGCGGCAACACCTTTGATGTTGAGTCAACCGATAGCTCGACGACGACCCATCTGTACGGCCAGAGTGGGGACGACTTGTTCCGCGTCACCCCGATGTCTCAGGACCTCAAGGATGTCCGTAGGGACGTGCACGTCTATGGCAATGGCGGGACCGACCACGTCCAGGTCGACGATCAGGCCGAGACAGCCGACGTCGCGGTGAACGTGACGTCGAGCACCTTGGAGCGTCAAGGGGCCGGCACGATCCATTACAGCAATGTCGACTCGGTCACGTATCGAGGGGGCTCGGGCAACGATCACTTCGGGGTCGAGTCGACGTTGAGTGGCACGACGATCTCGCTTTTGGGTGGTCTCGGCGACGATCACTTTGCCCTCGCACCGACGTCGAGGAGCTTGGACAGCATCGCCTCGATGATTTCGATTAACGGAGAGTCGGGCGACGACCGGTTAACCTTGGACGATCGTAACGAGGCGGACGACAACGCATACCGGGTGACCTCGACCTCCATCGAGCGCAACGGGAATGCGTTGGTCCAATACAGCCAGATCGAACGGATCGAACTGAGTGCAGGCTCGGGCCAGGATACGTTCAACTTGGGATCCGCCTCGATCGACATCGACGCCGGTCCGAACGACGATGTCTTCCTCATGGACGGCTTCACGAACCTGAGCCAGACGGTGGGCCTCCTGGTGGGTGGTCCGGGAACCGATCATCTCGACTACAGTGGCTACCTCGATGCCGTCACGGTCGACCTAAACGTCGGCGCGGCGACGGTGACCCAAGGGATCGCCGGGATCGAGGACGTTGACGGCAGCGTTTTCGACGACCTGATCTTCGGCGACTCCGAGGCGAACCGACTAGTCGGTCACGACGGCAACGACACCCTTGTCGGCCGCAGCGGCGATGACGAGATCTACGGCGGTGACGGCGACGATGAACTCCAGGGCAACAGCGGTGACGACGAGCTTTACGGACAGGCTGACGATGACACGCTTCTGAGTCACCATGGTCACGACACACTAGACGGCGGAATCGGCAACGACTTGATGATGGGTTCGCGAGGTGCCGATGAGATCGATGCCGGTGCGGGCGACGACACCGTTTCCGGGGGCGACGGTGACGACACCATCTGGGGTCGTGACGGTGACGACGACATCACCGGCGCCCGACGCGAGGACTGGATCGATGGCGGGGCCGGTCATGACACGATCGTCGGCCATGGCGGCGACGACACCATCTGGGCCGGCGACGGCAACGACCTGGTACTGGGCGCCTTCGGAGACGATTGGATCGAGGGTCAAGCCGGCAACGATACCTTGGAGGGCAACAACAGTCGCGACACGATCCTCGGAGGGATCGGCGACGACCAGATCGTCGGCGGTCAGGGTTTCGACAGCCTCTCCGGTGGCGATGGCGACGACACCCTCGATGGGTCACGCGGTCGGGACACGATGGTCGGTGATGCGGGGGCGGACCAATACGTCCTGCCCGGGGGTCCGGGCAACGATCGATTCGACCTGGCCTTCATCGCCGGTCAAGGGCTGACCCGGGCTCGACGCTTCAACGCCCTCGGGACGCTCCAGGACGTCTACCTTATCGACGCCGATGCCTTCGACCGCGTTCTGCTTTTGGCCTTCGGCGGGGACGACGTCGTCCAAGTCGACTCGACAGTCAGCCTAATCGGCACCATCGATGGCGGCGACGGCGATGATGAAGCTGACATTGACCCGTCGATCTTGGCCAACTGGACTTTGCTCAATGTCGAGTCGTGATCGTTCCCATGAAATGAAAGCGTACTGATGTTCAAATGAATAGAGTCCATCTGGTCCGTTCAGCAAGTCGGATGGGCGCTATGCTTTGGTTCAAGGATGGTGGTTGATATCACCGGCCGGAACCACGGGCGGGAGAGGCATCGATCACCATGGGATCCGGGTTGAGGCTCCATCGGCTCCTGGTTCCGACGGGGTCATCGGGGCATGGTCGATGTTGGGCGTCGCGACCGGAGTATCAGCAACGTGGTGTCGGTCCAGCCACATCGAGATGACGAGGGCCATGACCGAAAGCAAGCCGAGGGTTAGAACCACGGGTCTCGGAGCGAACTCGGCGCGGAGGTCGAGCAAGACGACAGTCATTAGGCCCACGACCGATGCCGCCTGGACTGCGCGGAGCGCCATCCGATATCGGTCGCTGGGCCGTTGACTCAGGACCCAGAAGGAGAGGCCGAAGAGCCCTGCGGCAGCTCCCCCAACACCGAACAGACCGCGTGGAGGCTCATTGACTTGTGGTGCAACGGCCGCGTCGAACATGGGGTCGTTCTCAGACTCCAAGTCATCGAGCGCTGTGGAGTCCGACCCGGTCACGATTGCGACGGCTATCATCAACAGCCCGAAGAAGGCGATCGAGATCCCCAAGGCCGCCGGGAGCCAACGGCGTTGGTCGAGTTGCTGATCGCTCGGTTGAGTGGCTCTCACGGATGACGGAGACACGTCGAGCGTGGGATCAGTCGATGCACTCGGGTCGGCTTGGACGAAGCCCGAGACTGTCTGTGTGCAGACGAGACGTCGGAAGAGCCGGGCGTGTGACCGCCCACGGCCCCGGACTGGCTCGGCCTGAGTATGCGGGATTGCCAGGTGGGTGAGACACTCCCGACACCAACCGAAGATCAGGCCGGCGTGCGGATCGCGTCCCAAGGTTTGGGGGACGGCCCATCCTCCACAACGCGTGCATCGCATCGAGGGACTCTCCTCCGGTCCGGAACCGGGATCCGTCGACGTCACGGATCCTTGGCTCTGCTCTGCTGCGGCTCGGCCGGCGTTCCGGCCCGAGGCGGGGCGGTCAACGAAAACGGTATTCGTCCAGCTTCCGATAGAGCGAGGACAGCGCTAATCCAAGGCGCTTGGCGGCCACGCGTTTGTCGCCCCCACACGAATCGAGGACGCGCTGGATGTGCTGATGTTCGAACCGGGCTACGGCCGCCTTCAGATCATCCCCACGATCCTCGTGCCGGACACCGGTCATCTCGGGAGGGAAGTCCGTCAGACCCAAGATCGGTCCTTCGCCGAGGATCGCCGCGCGTTCCAGGGCGTTATCCAGTTCGCGAACGTTGCCCTTCCACGGAGCGCCCATCAGGCAGCGCATCGTCGCATTGTCGACTCCGTCGATCCGCTTGTCCAGGCGTCGAGCGTGGTGTCGGAGCAGCGCGCGAACCAACTCGGGGATGTCTTCGGGCCGATCGCGGAGTGGTGGCATCTCGATTGTCACGACGTTGAGCCGATAGTAGAGATCTTCGCGGAACCGACCGTGGCGGACCTCGTCAGGCAACGACTTGTTGGTGGCTGCCAACAGCCGGGCGCGGACCGGGACCGGCTTGGTCGCGCCGACGGGTAGGACTTCGCGGGCCTCGATGGCGCGAAGCAGCTTAGCCTGGGTCGCAGCGGGCAACTCGCCGATCTCGTCCAGGAAAATCGTTCCTTCACCGGCAGCGACGAACAGGCCGACGTGGTCCCGATCAGCGCCGGTGAACGCGCCTCGGACGTGGCCGAAGAGCTGGTTCTCAAGCAGGTCGTGCGGAATCGCTGCGCAGTTGATGGCCAGGAAGGCGGCGTCGGGCTCGGTCCAGAGCGAGTGCAATGCGCGGGCGGCCAGTTCCTTGCCCGTCCCGCTCTCGCCGGTGATCAGGACGTTGGCATGGGTCGGACCGACCTTGGAGATGAGCCGCTTGACCTGTTGCATCGGGTGGCTGTCGCCGACCAAGGTGGTCGGATCGAACTCGCCGTGCAGATGGCGGCGTAGCGCCTGGTTCTCCCTTGAGAGCTGCCGGAACTCCAGGAGTCGTTGCAGTTTGGTGAGCAACTCGTCGAAGATCACCGGCTTCATCAGGTAATCCTGGGCACCGCGCTTGAAGGCGGTCACCGCATCCTCGACGGTCGCGTAAGCGGTGATGATCATGACCAGCGTTTCGGGGCGTCGGTCGAGAATCCGGTCGAGCAGGTCGAGCCCATCGCCCCCGGGCAATTGGACGTCGCAGAGCACGATGTCCGGATCGTGGGCCTCCAGAGCTCTCAGAGCCTCCTCGGCTTCGGAAGCACAGGTGACCTCGTAGCCTTCGCCTTGGAGGAATTCCTGAAGCGTCTGCGCGATGACCTCCTCGTCGTCAACGATCAACAGCCGGGCGCGATGGACCGGCTCGGGGCGATCGCCTGCCAGGTGTGGGCCGAGTTCCGGCTCGGAGAGGGGGATCGGGGCCATCAGGGTGTTCCTCCGTGCATCGGCAATGCCATCGACGGGCGATCCGTCGACACGCCTGCAGCCGAGCGCCGATCGATATCGAGCGGATCGGACCGGGTTGAGGAGGCGGGCGAAACGTGCGCGTCGGTCGGGATCCAGAGCGAGAAGACGGTGCCGCCCCCGTCGCGGTCGGCGAAGCTCAGGTAGCCGCCGTAGTCGCGGGCGACGTTCTGGCAGACGTAGAGGCCCAGGCCGGTTCCCCGCGGTTTGGTTGTGAAGTAGGGGGTGAAGACCCGTTCTTTGAGGTGGTCCGGAATCCCGCGGCCATCATCTTCGATCTCCAGGACGATCCAGTCGGTCTGGGTCCTCGCGTGGATTCGGATCGAGCCGCGTCTCTCGGTCGCGTCGACGGCGTTGAGGATCAGGTTGAGCACGATTTGCATCAGGTGATCGGGAATGGCCCGGATCCGGGGTAGATCCTCGGCGATCTCAGTGGTGATCCGTCGGTCCTTGGTCCGCTGATAGTATTTGGCGATGTTGAGGGCTTCCTCGACGACATCGACGATCCGGAGCGGTCGGATCGAGTCGCCCCCTGGCCTAGAGAAGTCGATCAGCTCGCGGATCGTCCGGCGAATCCGAAACAGTTGGCGGGCGGCCAGCTCGAGCTTCTCGGTGGTGTAGTCGTCGTCGTGTCGACGTTGAAGCATTTGGACGAGGTTACTCAGCGCGGCCAGAGGGTTACCGACTTCATGGGCGATCCCGGCGGCGAGCAGTCCGAAGTTGGCCATCTTCTCCTGATGCAGCAGCCGCGCCTGGGAATCGCGAAGCTCGGCGGTCCGCTCGGCGACGCGGCACTCCAGCTCGTCGCGGTTGCGTTGCAGGTCCTGGTTGGCGCGACGGAGGTCGTGGCCGACCGCCTTGAGCAAGCCCGAGAGGCTTGAGCTGGCCCAAGTGACCCAGGCCAGGATGACGATCTCCAAGAGAAGGCTTGGGATCTGGTCGGCTTGAGCGCCCAGGACTGCCGCCAGCGTCACAAAGCTCAGGACGTCCAGGCCGAACGTCGTCCAGGCGACCGCTGGACGGAACCGCATTGCGCAGCAAATCAACGAGAGAAAATAGTAGTAGAGAAAGGGGCTATCCAAGCCCGTATCGTAGTAGCTGAGCAGGCCGATGAACAGCGCTTCCATCATCGAGACGAATAGCGGCCATCGTTTCAGAAAGACCTCACCGCGGAGGTGGAACGCTGTGTCCAGCGTCGTATAGATCGTCCCGAGCATCAGGCAGGCCACGATCGCCTCGGGACTCCTCAAGTCCGAGCGGGTGGCCACCAGCACGATCCCCATCAGGATCCCGAACCAGCGGATCCGGACCACGATCGATTCGGCCCGGAATTCCCAAGGGCGCGGATCGTGGGGCGTCGAAGCCGGCAAGGCTGTCGTGCTCATCGGTAGGGGCGACCTTCTTCGGCTCGAGCGGGCACGGGCGGCCGGGGACGCGTCGTTCCGACGATCGAGCGGAAGACTCGGCCCGGAACATTATATCGCTGAGGATCGCGACAGTCGGCCAAACCATCGACGCGGTGACCGATTCCCACAAATCTCAGGACCGGTGCGATAGATCATTCCGGTCCAGACGATCGATTGCGCCCATAAGATCAGATGCTCATCGGTCCACTTGCCGGTGTCTGTTCGGAGCATCGTGAAAACTCCGATCGTCTGGAGGCATGAAACGATCAGGAGTCTTCAGGGCTAGCCTGTTGGACCGTCTCGAATCGCGAGCATGGCCATCGCCAGACGACCCCAACCGCCACGGCCAAGGCGGCCAGTCCGAACAGGCTGATCCCGAGCCCGAGCCGGAAACTCAGCGGATCGTAGGTGTAAACCAAGTGATGTCGACCTGCCTCGACCGCCGCGCCTCGCATCACTCGATTGACTCGAAGGATCTCGGCCGGCTCGCCATCAATTTCCAAATGCCAGCCCGGGTAGTAGACGTCGGAGAGGATCAGGAGGCCGGGGAAGTTCAAGGCCACATCGATCTCGACCCGCTGTGGCGAGTCGTAGCGGACCGCGATGGCGTCGGATTCAGCAGTGCTGACAACGAGGCCATTGAGGAAGTGTGGCTGAAGCTGGCGCTGGAGTTCCGGATTGGCCTCGACCCAAGCGACCCGTCGCGGATCGAAGGCGAACCGATCGGGGTCGAACCAGATGGGGTCGCCTTGATAGATCATCTCCTGGAAGAGTTCTTGCCGGTCCTCACGCCGGAGGCCAGTGATCGGCTCGACGAACCGGGCCTCTCGGACGACCCAGGCACGCGGCAGGGCGTTCCGGTTCCGATAGATCTGGACGTCCTCAACCTCGGGCGACTCCACAGCTTCCAGCCCCGGCTCGATCTGCTCGGAGCCGTCGTCGTTTGGCGGATAGATCCGCTCGGTCTGGGGCAAGAGCGCAGCGAAGCCCCGATCATCGCTGTTCCACTGCGAAGGATTGACGTACTCCGGCACGATGAAATATCGCGTGTTCCAGAGATCGAAGCTGCGTCGAGGCATGTAGACGATCGGACTGCCCGGTGACATCCCGAGGCCCTGAGCCACATCGGGATTAACGATCCTTCGGAACGACCCAAAGAAGAACGAGTAGTCATACAGCTCGGAGACGCCCAACGTGTAGGTGTAGTTGACGTCGTGTAGGAGCCCGTGCTTGGCCTGGAGTGTGCTGTGCTCCCAACGGAACAACGCCCGCTGCTGCTGGCCCGACTCGTCGGTTGGAACTGACAATGGCGACCAAATTGGGATCCGGTGAATCCGGTACGGCCCCTTCGAGGAGTCGTCGCGTTCGGCCTCGAGGATCCGATCCAAGACCCAGGGGGTCCGATCCATGTCTGATTGTGAAACTGTGAATATGTGCCGTGACGCAACGTTTGCCAAATCGATTGCTTGAAGCACCAGTAAAAGAAACGCCAAGCGCACGACGAGCGTCGAACGGCCGCGTCGTGATGCCCAATTTAGCAGACCGAGCAGGAGACACAGACCAGACAGGACCATGGCGTCGCGGGCCAGCATGTCACGGATCTCGACGAACATGGCTCGGACATCGGCCCGACTCAATGCGTCGGTGTCCACGAGCAAACTGAGGAATTGCTCGGGCATGACCGTCAGGACCAAGGCCCCGATCCCCCCGAGGATCGCCAGCAAAGCCGTCAGATAGGTCGAGAGTCGGAGTGCTGGCCGATTCGGACTCGACTCCGCCCTTGATCCTGATTCCGCACCAGGCGCCGAGGACGGCGTCGGATCGCGACTGAGGATCCCGTCGAGTCGGTAGGCGGCGAGTCCGGCCAGAGCGAAGCAGACGATCGTCAACAGTTTACTGGGATAGCGGAACGAGCCGAAGCCGGGCAGGATCGTGGCCATCAGGCTGTAGAGGCTACCGACCCCATCGAAGAGCGAACCGTCATGGCGAGCCACGACCCCCTGAGTCTCGTCGGAGCGACCCAGCCAGGTCTCCAACGGCGTCGGTTCCAAGTAGGTCGGTCCTCCGACCTGTAAACCCGAGCGAGGTAAGCCTTCCTGCCAAGAGGCCGGCAACGCTCGAGCCCAGAGCAATGGGCTGGTGAACTCGCCGAAACTGGCCAGCAAGCTGATCACCGCGATCAGGCTCAGCCAGCGCTTGGGGCTCGGGCCATGCCGAAAAGCCAGAGCACCCCAGCCTAACACGATCGCGGCCGCCCCGAGATAAAGCGATGGGACCCATGTCTTGTGCTTGCTCTGAGGCGGGATCACCAGTCGCCACGACCCGTTCGGACCTAGGTCGTCCCCATAGAGACCCGGGTAGACCCACTCGGCGATCCGGTAGGGTTCGATGCTGAACGGGTAGATCTCGTGCGGCCCCTGATCGGCGGCGCGGACGGTCAGGCGGGCGAACTCGAGGATCGGCAGCAACTGCGCCGACATCACCAAGACGGCGAACGTCGCCGCGATCACCAGGCCGAGGGTCCGCTTGCCGAATGCAGAGATTCGGCCGCGTCGGATCCAGCCGATGATGAGCCGGAGTCCGATCGCTCCCCAGATCAACGGTCCGATCCAACGACCGAGCGTCGGCAGCACGTCCGTGACGATCGGGATCACATGGAACTGTCGCCTGAAGATCGCCAACACGAGCGTACTGACGATCCAGATGATCAACCCGATCGCGATCCAAGCGACTCGCCCCGCCCAGGCCCGCTGAGACGGCTCGGAGGCTCCCGATTCGTCACGACCTCGACGCGAAAGGCCCCACGCGTAGCCGCCAGCACAAAGGCCGAGCACGTAAGCGGTCTCCGGATCGCCGCCCAAGGTCATCAGGCTCAGGGCGACGGCGAGGAGGATCACGCCCGACCGTCTCCCCCCCCGAAGCCAGATGTCAACGCCGAGTATTCCCAATGGGAACCAACTCGCCCCGACGAGATAGATGATGTTGCAGTACTGGAAGAGGACCGGGATCGCGAAGGCGTAACTGACCGCGCCGAAGGTCGAGGCGAGCCCACTGAGGCCCCAACTCTGGAGCAGGATAAACATCGTCCCCAAGGCCAGCAGCACGTGCAGTAATACGTAGAGCCGTGACGCCCAGGCGTGCGAGAGCAGTCCAAAGACGAGCTTACCGGGATAGAGCACCGCAGCCGTCGGGTTGCCCATCAAAGGCATCCCCGCATTCTCTTGAAGCTCCCAGAGCGGCCAACGACCTGCGTCCCACTCGTCCTGCACCACTTTGTGGAGCGGGTAGTAATAGTGCCCGATGTCGCGAAAGGAGAACTGGTGGTTGTCGAAAAGGACCGGATGAACCAGCCAGAGCAGCCCCAATAGCGGCACCGAGACAATCAGCAAGGCGGCGGACACGCGACGCATCGAACCCTCGGTCCGGGGGCCATTGGGAATGGGAGCGATCGGTCAGTGGTTTGCATCGAGGTACGCACCCATCGATAGTCCGGTTCGCGGCACGATCCGCGATGCCAGACCCAGGCCGTAAACCCAGCGCATCCCGAGGTCATCATGAAGAAACCCCGATCCGCTCGGATTGAGCGAACCGGGGTCGAGTTAATCACATCAATGGTTTCAAGCAGAGCACCAAGATGGGAACGATTCCCATTGAGGAAAGATCCCAGCTCACTCTGTCAAAGAGAACATGTGGAACTCGGCGAACGATTGTCTGTTTTGGGCGACGTTGCGGGTGGGGGTCATCAAGGCCTGAGCCGGATCGGGACGGTTACCGTCGGGGCCAGCCGGCAGGACGGGCAGCTCGATCTTTTGGGTCTCGCCAGTCAGAGCCTCCATAAAGGCGACGACGTCGGCAATCTCCTGCTCGGTCAACTTCAGCGGCTGCATATCCTTGTCCAGGTGGGGATTAGCCACGCCGCCCTCGTTGTAGAGTTCGACGACCTCAATGAGGGTGGCCTCGCTGCCGTCGTGCATGTAGGGGGCCGTCCGGGCGACCTCACGGAGCGTCGGGGTCTTGAACGCGCCGATGCTGCCAGACGTCTTGGCACCGATCGGCTCGGCGCCGAAACGGCCGAGGTCGGCGAAGGTCTTGGTATCCGGATCGTAGCCGATGCCCAGGTTGTGATACTTGTTGTCGGTGAAGTTGAAACCGACGTGGCAGAGCGAGCACTTGGCCTTCTGCTTAACGACGCTGGTCTCGAAGTCGTCGAAGGGGTCAAGGTTGAGTCCGAAGAGGACCAGACCACGCTTCTGAGTATCGGTGAGCGCCTCGGACTCGCCGGCGATGTACATGTCGTAGGGGGCCGCACCCGAGAGCGCCGCGACCCGCTCGAAGGTGGCGATCGCCTTGGCCATCGCGTCGACGGTCACATTGGTCCCGAAGACCTTCTCGAACTGCTCGACGTAGCCAGGAATCGTCCGGAGCCGCTCGACGATCTGATAATGATCCTGATCACCCATCTCGACGGGGCTGGCGACCGGGCCCAGGGCTTGAGCTTCCAGCGACTCGGCGCGACCATCCCAGAACTGGCTCGGATTGTAGACGGTGTTGATGACCGTCGGCGAGTTCCGGTTGCCCAGCGAACCGTTGATGCCGATGGCGATCTCCTGCGTGTCCGCCCAACCCAGTTCCGGGTTGTGGCAAGTGGCACAACTGACCGTCCCGTTCAGCGAGACCCGCGGATCGAAGTAGAGTTGCCGACCCAGTTCGTACTTGCCAACGGTAATTGGATTGGATTCGGGTACATTGACACCCACCCGCAGCGGCGGAAGGCCGAAAGGTACTTCAACCTCCATCGGCTTGTCGTCGATCAGGTCCGGATTGCTGGGCATCCAATCCCGATCGTCCATGCCGGTCACCTCGTCGACCAGGCCGTGGATCGCCTCGGCATTGTTGGCATCACGCTCCTCAGCGGCCGGCATGACGGCCGAGGCCATGATCAACTGACCCCGAGAGACCGGCTCGCTGCAAGCCGAGCCGCCGCTCTTGGTCCGGCAGCTATCCGGGCAGTACTTGAAGACTTCGCCGGAGCCTGAGCAGCTTGAACCTGGACCCATGGGGAACAGCGTCGCGCCGCCGAGCATTTCGAAGCCGCCGAGGCCCACGACCAGGACCGGCACGACCATCAGTGTCGAAGGGAAGAGTCTCTGGAACGAGACCATGGAAGAACTCCGCTCAGGGGTGTTCGAGGATGGGAAAGACGCGGGATGGGCGGAAGTATGTCGATCGGATGAAATGTGGGGAGCGATCCTCAAGAGAGGTCTGAGTCCAAACCTTCGACCATCAATCGAGGCGGAATCGACCTGCACTCAAACGTTGTAGGGTCGTCGCCAAGTCTCGAGAACGGATCGCCAAACCATCCAGCATCGCAAGCGTTGGTCCACGACCTCCCAAAAAAGCGACCCAGGCATCGGCCTCGGAAGCCGATCAATAATCATTATCGTTATGAAAACTGGGGTCAACCTGTCCCTGAGTTCATCGTGTTTCCGAGCCAGGATGGTGGGCAAGCAACCGAGATGGGAGGCCCCTTCGGCCCGATCAGGGAATGCGTTAGGCTGGTCGAAGACGTGTCATGGCTTGGTTGTGGTCTCGGCGCGGCCCCAACGATCGACAGGGCTGTGATCGAATCGAGCGGTCGGGGCGCTCACGATGGCCAGTCCCTTCGTAAGACCGATTACGACCTCGGACACTTCTCCGGAACTTCGGCGATCGCGATGTCCCTACACAGTCTCCTCCTGGTGATCATCTCAGCCTCAATGGCCGCCCTCTTCGCTGGCCAGGCCTGGCGCGATCCGACGATCGCCTCGGCTTGTCTGGCCTCGTGGATCCTCCTCCAAGGCCCGCTGGTCCTGATCCGACGAACCGCTGAGGGTGGCTGGATCAAACCGACGATTCGGTCCGGTGAACGGCTCTGGTGCGCCTTGGCGACGGTCACCCTGACGCCCTACCTGATGGCCTTGATGCAGACTCTGCCGAGGACGGGCTCGGGCTTCCAGAATCTCTTGGCTGGCGTCTCCCTCTGCTATTATCCATTACTCATGCTTTCGCCGATCTCCCTGATCATGATGGTCCGGATTCTCGTGCCCCGAACGGGCATAACCGACGCGCCGGCGCGGATCTGGAACCTGATCGGTTGGTCGTTGCCCATCATCGTGCCGGCGCTCCTGAATTGGGATCGCACCCGCTTGATTTGGCCGAGACCGGGAGCGTTGAGCTGGACCTGGTGATCCCAAGCACCGTCGCCTTGAAATCACGCGACCACGACTCGCATCTCGGCAATAGCTCGGCTAGGATGACCCCGTGCGCCTCATCGGTTCCGCACATGCCTGCGACCTTCCATGGTGTGGGACATGGGCCTGCTGCCTGGAATCGACTCGGATAGGATTGAGATCGAACTGAGGCACTCCCATCTCGAGGGAATCGAATCCCATGTCTGCCGTTCCCGTCTCGGAACGATGGGTCTTTCCCATCCTCAATGCGAGGGCTTTGAGCCACCTCAGCCGACGATGAGGCGCTAAGGTCGATGCCCAATCGACCCGAACTCTGGGGACGCCGACCCGATCACGGTTCGGGCCACGCAAGGAGCACATTGATGTCGTCGATCCCCTTGGAGAGCCCTGCCCCGCACGATGGATCCTCAGGACCGGCGTTCTCCCGACCGATCGACAGCGTCCTGCTCGCCCTCTCGCTCTTGTTGGCCGTCGCCACAGCGGTGATCCTCCGAGGAGCCCCGATCTCCCAGATCGCGACCGATCAGCCCGGCTCCAGGTTCGCCCCGCTGACCTCGTCGACCGACCCGAGTCAGGTCGAAATCTCAACGCAACTCGATCGACCGATCATGATCGCCCTCGATCGGTCGGTCGACGACGATTACGCCTTACTCCCTCAGGAGAAGGTCCCCGCCGAGGAAGACGCCCGATTCCTTGCTCAACTCGACGGATCCAGCCCTCTCGAGCGTCCGTCTTCCCATTCACTTAGTTCGTCTGTCCTTCAGGATCGGCCCGCCGATGAGCCAATGCGGCAACCGTACGCTCCCTTTAACGTCGTCGAACCGATCAAAGCCATCGATCCGATCGACTTCAACAACCTCTGTGGGGAACCGGGAACGCAGGATCCAGCGGAATCTGTCGATCAGGATCCGTCCGCTGACGCGTTGGATCCGGGCATTCCGGACGTCGCTTCACCCGGGTCGGGAACCGAAGCGTCGGATCCGCCGGCTGGGTATCGGGTCCGCGATGAATATGGTCGTTCCCTGATCGGCCGCCTCTACGAGACCGCCGGCAACCGCGTTGCCCTGATGCTGCCCGATGGGCGGATCGGCTGGACCAACCGGCTCGTGCGCTCGGAGGAGCCCTTCCAGCCTTGGACGGCTCAGGAACTGGTCGAGACCCTACATCCCGAAGAGTTCGCTGACTTCGAGCAACACGTCAGCGACCACTACGTGATCTTTTATCAGTGCAGTCGCCGGTTCGCCGAAGATTCGGCCAAGCTCCTGGAGAGCCTCTACGAAGGACTCAAGGCCGGCCTGGCCGGCCGAGGCCTGCCGACTCGTGACAGCGAGTTCCCGCTGATCGCGGTCATCTACGCGACCGAGCGCGACTTCCGAGACGCCCATCCAGCGCGACCTGAAGTCCAGGCCTTCTACGACCTGATGAGCAACCGTGTCATCATGTATGAACGGGCCGAGAACCATGACCGGCTCCCGGAGATCTCCCGGATGCGGCAACCCCAGATCGTCGCTCATGAAGGCACTCATCAGATCCTTAGCAATATCGGCGTCCAACCTCGCTTAGCCCCCTGGCCCCCCTGGCTGATCGAAGGGCTTGCCGAGTTCTGCGCTCCCACGACAACCAAGCGGAACGCGGTCTGGGCCGGGGTTGGTCACGTCAACGCGATCCACATGTCCGTCATCGCCGATGTCCAAGATCCGGCTCGGCTCGCCCTGCCCGACGATCAGTCCGCGCCCCGGTTAGCCCCGTTGAAGCCCGGCCAGTCGCTGGTCGAGTCGCTCGTCCGCCGCGCGTCGCTCACTCCCACCGACTACGCCTTCGTCTGGGCGCTGACCCACTACCTGGCCGTTCGTCAGTCCGATCCGTTCTTCGCCTATCTCCGACGGATGGGCGAACTCACCCCGTTGGAGGCTCGGACTTCCGACCAGCACCTCGATGATTTCCGCGAGGCCTTCGGGGCCGACCTGAATCGGCTCGACCGGGCTGTCCGTCGCCACCTGGACAAGCTCCGTTACGAGCCTCTGCCCTACTATCTAGTGCGGATGGAGCGGCAGATCCGCCCTGATGTCGTTCATCGCCAAGGCCTGATCAGCCAGTCGCCGGTGATGATCCTGCAGTGGCTCGACCGCGTTCTCCGCCAGAGCCGAGGTCCGACGCAATGGGGTGTCAGTCCTTTTCGCAATCGGACCCGCGCGCGGATCGCGCTAGACGCTTGGCTCCAGGGCGGTTCGTGATGTCAAGCTAGTATACGCTAACTGATAAGGCGATGCGGCGAATGGTATGGATCGGCATTGCAGGAGTCGGTTTCTTGGGCATGAACCGACTCAAGGGGGAGTGTTGCCCCCTCCGTTTTGTTTGCCGAGTACATAATCGCCTGGACTTAGAGAACTCGGACACCCTCGAGCGTTGGCAGCGCTTCCCAACCGGTGTCCCGACCCGTACAATCAGAATTCTGACTAGTCCGAGAAGCGGGCCGTTACGTCAAAGTACCAGACAGAATTCGGACAATTGGGGGGCGAGCTCTTGAAAGATTATTGCTGTAAAATCTAACACCGTAACGACTTGGGGACGTAGCTCAACTGGGAGAGCGTCGGCTTTGCACGCCGAAGGTTGTCGGTTCGATCCCGATCGTCTCCACTGTTCTCGCTATCTCGATGGGCCATTATGGTCGGGCCGGAGATTAGGTCTCCATCGATCGAGTCGCTATCCTCGCGACGGGCCGACCTTCCAGCGGAAAGTCGGTCGGAAGCCTATTGTGCTTCAGGGGGGCTCGGAGGATCGCGCGGGCGTGATGGCGTTCCCTCGGATGATCCCTTCCGATCGTCGACGCCTCTCGGCCCAGATCATGATTGAAGAGACCGGCCCGGTCATCGAGGGTTTCCGAGGTCCCGTCCAGATCTTCTGGGGGTCAAGAATCCGTACTTTCCCTACGAGGTTCTCTCTGCTTAAAGGAACTGGTTGCCGCAGACCAAGGTCTTCGAACTGGCCGATGCTGAGCATTACATTCAGGAAGGCTCCGGAGACATGACTATTCCAGAAATTCAGTGGTTCTTCGATTGAAACCGTGACGATTGAGCGGGATGGCTCGTCGGTCAGTTAAACCCGCCAACTCACCTTGGAATCGAAGAGATCAGCGTTCTTGGTTGACGTCAATATTTTATATATTGTTTTGTGCGAATAAAAATATATCGATTTCGAAGAGGATCCGGAACGATCCAGATCCTCGAGCGAGCGTCTTCCCCGGTCGTGCGTCGCCGTGTCATGATGGACTGTTGGCCTGGTCGGACGTGAGGGGTCGCTTCCGCGCCGGCCCGACGTGGTAAACAACCCACCCAATCCTGCGGGGCTGAACACGGAGACGGATCATGGGGGAACGCAACGATCGTCGGACGTTTCTGAAGCGGACCGCGATGACCGGCGGCGCGATCTTAGGCGCGGGTGCCGGCCAATTCGGCTTCCTCGGGCGACTCGAGGCCGTGCCGATCTCTCAGGCCCGGCTCGACCCGGGAAGTGTCCAGCTCCTCCCCGAGATCGCGCCGTTGGTCCGACTCCTGGAGGAGACGCCGAGGGCCCGCCTGCTCGAGGAAGTGGGTGCTCGGATCGTGCGGGGTACCACGTACCGCGAGGTGCTCGCGGCGCTCCTGTTGGCCGGCGTGCGCAACGTTCAGCCTCGACCCAGCGTCGGGTTCAAGTTTCACGCCGTGCTTGTGGTCAATTCGGCCCATTTGGCCAGTCTCAATGCGCCGGCAACCGACCGCTGGTTGCCGATCTTCTGGGCTCTGGACTACTTCAAGTCGGCCCAGGCCAGCGACGAGCGCGAGGGGGATTGGACGCTCGGGCCGGTCGACGAGGCTGCGATGCCGGCCCCTCATCAGGCCGAATCCGTCTTCCTCGAGGCGATGGAATCCTGGGACGAGGCCAAAGCGGACGCCGCGGTGGCCGCCCTGGCCCGGTCGGCCGGAATCCATCAGATCTACGAGCTCCTTTTCCGACTCGGCGCCCGCGACTTTCGATCGATCGGTCACAAGGCGATCTTCGTGGCCAACAGCTATCGGACCCTCCAATGCATCGGTTGGCAACACGCCGAGCCGGTCCTCCGCTCCTTGGCCTATGCCCTCCTGATGCACGAAGGCGGCAATCCAGCCCAACGCGATGCCGAAGCCGATCGCCCCTATCGGCGCAATCAGGAGCGCATCTCAGCCATCCGTGACGAATGGCAGGGTGGCGTGGTGAGTCCCGAGGCGACCGCCGAGCTGCTCGACGCGCTCCATGAGGGCTCGCCGCAGGATGGCTCCGAGATGGTCATCACCCTGCTCAACCGGGGGGTCCATCCGTCATCGATCTGGGACGGCCTGTTCAACGCCGCCGGCGAACTCCTGATGCGTCAGCCAGGGATCGTCGGTCTGCACGCCGTGACGACCACCAATGCGCTCCACGTGGCCTACCAGACCGCCGCCGACCCCCAGGCTCGCCTACTGGCGATGCTCCAGAACGCGGCCTTCCTGCCGATGTTCCGCGAGGCGATGGGCGGTCGGGGCCGGATCCGCGACCGCAAAATCGTCGAGATCCCCGCCTCGAAGCCCCCTGGGGATCCGGTCGAGGCGATCGATGCGATCTTCGAGCACGTTGGTCCTGACCGCGACGAGGCCGCGCGACGAACCCTGGCCTACCTGGAAGCCGGCCACGATCCACGAATCTTGATCGCCGCCGCACAACGCCTGATCTTCCTCAAAGGTAACGACGCACACGACTACAAGTTCAGCTCGGCCGCCCTAGAAGACTACTTCCATATCCGACCCGACTGGCGCGATCGCTACCTGGCCACCAGCATGTACAGCCTGACCGGCTCGAACGCCCAGGACAACCAACTGGTTGCCCGGACCCGAGCCGCCTTCGAGGGCTGAGCGACGCCCAAATCCATGGGGACTGGTCCGCGACGCGAAGTGCCGACCAGTCCCCCGATTATCGATGTGTTAAAATATATAGAGACTAGCTGAAATCATAATCAATGTTAGCTCACCGGTTGCGGACCGGATAGTCTTCAGGCCGCTCCGAGGAGGCGTCGCGCTCCGTATCTCCCTCTTCGAGCGCTTTCAGGACGAGTTCGATCGCCTTCTCGAGTTGCGGGTCGCCCCCGGCCTCGACCTCGGCGGGCCACTGCTCGACCTCAAAGTCGGGCGGGACCCCGGCGTTCTCGACGACCCATTGCCCGTCGTCATAGATGGCGATGTCGGGCGCGGTCACCGAGCCGCCATCGATCAAGGGAGGGAATCCGAGGATGCCAACCAGGCCGCCCCAAGTCCTCCGTCCCACGAGTGGGCCGAGTTCGAGCTTGCGGAACATCCAGGGGAGCAGGTCGCCGCCGGACCCGGCCGTCTCGTCGATGATCATCACCTTGGGCCCTTGGATCGCGCCGCCGGGCGAGGCCAGGTCAGCGCCGTGGCGGGTGTCCCAGCGGGCCGTCGGCGGGCGTCGGAGCAGGTCGATGACGTAGTCGGCGACCTGACCGCCGGCATTATAGCGCTCGTCGACGATGATCGCCTCGCAGTCGACCTGCGGGAAGAAGTAGCGTCGGAACTCGGTAAAGCCGCCCCGCGCGGTGTCGGGCACATGGACGTAGGCCACCCGGCCATCGGTCGCCTCGCGGACACGTTCGAGGTTCCGCGCGATCCAGGCGCGGAGCCGGAGCGTCGACTCGCTGCCGGTCGGGACGACCTCGGCGGTCCGGGGCTCGTTCCCTTCGGGATTGTCGGCGACGGTCAACATGACGATCTTGCCGACGGTGTCTTCGAACCGCGCGAAGAGGTTCTCGGTCGCGTCGATCGTCTTGCCGTTGACCTCGATCAAGAAGTCCCCTTCCCTCACGTCGATGCCCGGCCCCACCAACGGCGCACGGAGCCCGTCCCAGGATGAGCCGCGATAGATCTTGGCGATTCGGTATCGGTCCTCGACGATCTCGAAGTCCGCGCCCAGCAGACCAACCGGCACGGTCTCGGGCTCATAGAGCTGGTCGCCGCCGAAGAGGTAGGAGTGGCCCACCGCCAGTTCGCTGAGCAGCATCCGGATCACGCGGTTAAGGTCGCTGCGCGTCGCGAGATCGGGCAGGAACTCAGCGTACTTCTTGCGTTCTGCATCCCAGTCGACCCCGTGCATGTTCGGAGCATAGAAGAAGTCGCGATTGATGCGCCAGGCTTCGTGATACATCTGCTCCCATTCGGCGCGGGGTTCGATCCGGATCCGGAGCTTGTCCAGGTCGAGCTTCCCATCACCGACCTTGAACGGGCCGAGCCCGACGATCCCCGAGGCGAGGCCGCCGGGGCCGCCGGCCAGATACATCAGCTTGCCAGCCTTGGCGGCGACCCGATAGTTGGTGATCCCCGAGGCGAGCGTCTGATCTTTGCGCCCCTTGAGATCGTAGCTCTTGAGCGTCGGCGGTCCGGTCGCGCCGGGGCTCGAGGTCAAATAGAGCAACGTGTCGGCCTTGGGAGATTGCAAGTTCCGATAGAGGCCGGAACCGGTCGGCATCACCACGATCCGGTCGGTCAACCCGTCAACTTCGATCGATGGTGCTTCGTCTTCGTCCGACTCATCGTCTTCATCTCCATCGTCTTCGTCATCCGCTTCGTCTTCGTCCTCATCTCCCTCCTGCTCTTCTTCGTCCTCGTCACCGTCGTCGGAGTCTTCTTCGCCTTCGTCGCCGTCTTTCTCGTCGTCCTCTGACTCCTCATCACCGTCGTCCGCATCCTCGTCTTCGTCCTCAGTTTCCGCTTCTTCCTCGTCGGATTCCTTGGCGAATGGGTTCGGGATGTCGGCCTTGAGGGTGGCGAGGTAGAGCCGGTTGGTGGAGCGGTCGTCGGAGTTGGATTGAGCGAACCACTGACGAACCGGGCCAGCGTCGATGGAGACGGCGAAGTAGAGATAGTTCCCGCTCGAATCGAAGGCCGGTGTGGTGGCGTCGGCCAATCCATCGGAGACTGGATACGTCTCGTCTTCTTCCAGCGAGTAAAGGAAGATCTGAGCGATCTTGGTTCGATTGATCCGCGAATAAGCGATCCACTCCGAGTCGGGGGACCAGTCGAATCGGTTGGGGGGCATGAGGTCGGGTCCATAGACCTCATCGGAATCGACCCGGGTGATCTCGCCGGTCTCCAGGTCGATCCAGTTCATCGCGCGGGCGTTGTCGAGGAAGGCGATCTTCTCGCCGTCGGGCGACCACGTGGTCTGTGAGTAGAACCCGGTCCCATCGATGGGGAACGTCTCGACCTCGCCGCGCCCGTTCTGTGGGGCGACGTGAAGCTGGTATTCGCCCGACACGTCGGAGAAGTAGGCGATCGATCGGCCGTCGGGCGACCAGGCCGGCGAGCGCTCGTGGACGCCGCTGGTCGCGGTGATAGCCCGCAGATCCCCCTTGGATGCCGGCAACGTGAGGATCTCGCCGCGGTATTCGAAGACGGCGCGCTTGGCCGAGGGGGAGACGTCAGCCCCCCGGATGAACTCGGTCCCCTCGACGTAGCGCGGTCGGGTCTCGCGGAGGTCCGAGGTCACCCCGATCCGCAACCGTTCCGGACCGCCCCGGCTCTCCGGGTCATAGATGTGCAAGTAGCCGGCCTGCTCGAAGATGATCCGGCCCGCACCGGCCGATGCGTGGAGGATCGGGAAGTCCTCGAAGCTCGTGACCGGCTCGACCTCCGTCGACTCACCGTCATAGCGATACAGGTTGAATTCGCCGTCGCGATCGGAGAGGAAGTAGAGTATGTCCCCGACGAACATCGCGTCGTGGTCATTGCAGCGCCCCTCTGGTTGTGGGATCTGGACGACCTCGGTCGCCTCGACGTCGTAGATCCAGATCCGCGAGTTGCGTCCGCCCCGGTAGTTCTTCCACTGACGGAACGCCTCGCTCAAGGGCGTGTAGGCGATCCGCGAGCCGTCTTCAGAATAGGTCGCCTCGTCGCCGTTGGGGATCGGCAGTCGGGTCGGCCAGCCCCCTTCGACGTCGACGGTGAAGAACTGGGTGTAGCGCCTGGTGGAGACCGAACGGGCTGAGGCGAAGAGCACCTGATCCCCGTCGGGGGTGAAGCCGAGGACCTGATCCGGCAGCGGATGCCAGGTCAAGCGTTTGGGGACTCCACCGTCGGCATCGACGACGTAGACGTCCACGTTGCCGTCGTAGTTGCCGGTGAAGGCAACCCGTGAGCCGTCCGGTGAGATCCGTGGGCTCGACTCCACACCGGGATGGGCCGTCAACCGTCGAGGCGGGTCGGTAGCCGACGCGTCGGTCACCCAGATGTCCCCGTCGTATACAAAGGCGATCCGGTCGGGTCCAATCGCCGGATCGGTCAGCATCCGGGTGTCCTCAGGGTCGATCGCCCAAGCCGGACCCGTAGCTGTGAGCCACGCAATCAGCACACACGACGCAATCGCGATCGTAAGAGACGTCAATTTCATAAAAATGTTCCTCACTGGTTGACATTCGAATTGAAAAGGTTCCGAGATGCCGAGGCTTGCGCCTCAGACGACTCGATCATGTCTCTGGCGGATCCGTGATGCAAGCGGTCGAGTCGATCGACGCTGCAAGCCGGTCTCACCGAGACAACGGGACCTCCTAGCGATACCATGGGGTCTCGCTTGCGGGGTGACTTGGGAGTTGGATCGAACGAGCCTGGTCTCCGGAGTCGAGTGGAACATCCCGTCTTGGAGGGCATGACATGATGGTCGTGATCGGTTGGATCGGCAGTTCGCTGGTCCCCCTGCTGCTCGGGATCTCTACGCTCGACGAGACCGAACCAACCTTGGAAACGGCGACCGACCTCAATGCGGCGATTCTCCAATATGCCCAGCGACAACGGGGCCATCGGGTGGGCGACGGGCAATGCTCCGACCTCGTCCGCGCGGCCTTCGAGGCGACCGGGGCCGGTCGAGTGATCGATGAGGAGGGCCGATCGGCCTGGGGACGCAAGGTCGAGTCGGTCGACCAGGTCCGGCCGGGCGATATCCTCGTTTTTCGAGGAGTCCTCCTAACCGGTCGTCGGATGCTGCCCAACGGGGCGGCCTTGACTTATCGGATCGAAGCGGGGAATCACGTGGCGATCATCACGGGGCTCGAGCAACGTGGGGGGCGAATCCAATTCCGTGTGCTCCATCAAAACGCTGGCTGGGCCGACGCCAATCCGAAGCGGCGGCAGCAAGTCCAATCGTGGAGCTTCATCCTCGACCAGATCCGTCGCGGCACGATTTCGGCCTATCGTCCTCAGCCCAGCGCCGTCAGGGTTCGTTCCAGCCGAATCGGGACAGGGCCAGGCCGACGAAGATGACCGAGAAGCTCAGCATGGCCGCGAGGCTGGGGCCGGCATCCGCGAAGCCCAGCCCGCGCCAGGTCATCGCGTTGAATCCGTCGATGGCCCAGCGGGTCGGCATAGCGCGCGTGAGCGTCTGCATCCAGTCGGGGAAGAGGAACGCGGGGATCCAAGCGCCGCCGAGCATCGCTAAAACCAGCACGACGAAGGTGCCCATCAATCGGGTCGACCGGGGCGTCCCGCCGAGGGCTGCCAGGAGGAGCCCGAAACTCGACGAGAGGACTGAGGCGACCGCCAGGAGCAGGCCGAAGCCGGCCCAACTCCCTTCGACGCGGACGCCGAAGACGGCCATGCCGAAGGCGAAGACCACACCCAGGATCAACGCCGCGATTAAGGCCATGCTCGTCATTTTGGCCGCCAGTAAGGTCGAACGCCCCATCGGCGCTGACCGGATCCGCTTCCAGAGGCCGCGTCGACGTTCCTCCAACAGACCGACCGCCGAATCGATCGCGGCGAAAAAGATGTATTGGACACCCATGCTCGTAAAATAAAATGCATAGCTGTTGTACGTCGGCTCGTCTGGCCCATCATCCTCATCGCGGCTGGCCACGATCGCCTCGGTGACAGCCTCGAAAGGGAGATTGAACCCGAACCCGGTGCTGGAGTTCATCGGGGCGTCGGGCTGCTGGTCGCCATCCCCATTGCCCTCGACGGCGGATCCGGGCTCCTCGGTCGTGGCCGGTGCAGGCCGCTCGAGCCAGCCGAGGACCCCATCGAGCATCCCTCGGAGCGGTCGCGTCTGGAGGTCGTTGTCGGGCGTGTTGGCTTCGAGTTGCTCGATGGCATCCCGGATCAACGGCGCAGCGCGGTCGGGGTTGGACAGGGCGTCGCGGCTGACCAGTTCCATGACGTGCTGGGTCAGGAGGCCGCGGACCAGATCGCGTTCGACGCTGCGTGAGGGGTCGTAGAGCAGCGCGACCTCGGGCCGGGTCCCACCGAAGAAGGCGGCCACCGCGCGCTCGGCGAACCCGGACGGCAGGATGAGGGCCGTGGCGACTTGACCGCGGAGCACATCCTCGCGGGCTGCCTCGGCTGGGCCGGTCGTCACGACTAAGCTCGGATCGGCCTTCAGGGCAGCGATCAACCCGCGCGACAGGTCGCTCTGATCCTCGTCAACGACTCGGAGGCTGACCCCGCCGGGCAACATGGAGTCGCCATCGCCCCCTCGAGGCGCGAAGATAACTCCCATGAACGAGGCCAGCGCGATCGGCACCACGAAGCTGAGCACCAACTCGCGTCGATTGCTCAGGAACAGGATCAGGTCTTTATGGACCAAGGCCAGGTAGAGCCTTGACTGGGTGGCCAGTTTGCCATCGTTGGGGGAGGATGTTGGGGTCGGTCGGCTCATGTGTCGCGGAGACTCCGTCCGGTCAGGCTCAGGAAGACAGCTTCGAGGTCGGCGCGCTCGGCGTCGAAGTGGTCCAAACGCAAACCGCCCTGCGTCAAGGCGTTGAGGATCGACGGTGCCGAGGCGGAGAGATCATCCACGTCAATTTCGATCCGGCTTCCCTGATGGTGACAGGCCTGGATGCCGGGCATCGCCTCTAAGTCGATCCGCTCCAGGACCTCCGATACGGGCGGCTCGGCCAGCTCGATCCGGATCCGGTTATGGGCCGGGAGCCGACCGATCAGGCCGGCCAGGGTGTCGTTGGCCATGACACGGCCGTGATCGAGGATGACGATCCGGTCACAGAGCCGCTCGGCCTCCTCCATGTAGTGGGTCGTGTAGACCAGGGCCAGCCCCCGATCGCGAAGAGCTTCCAGGTGCTCGAAGATGGCCAAGCGGCTTTGAGGGTCGACGCCGACGGTCGGCTCGTCGAGGATCAACAGGTCGGGCTGATGGATCAGGGCCACGGCCAGGTTGAGCCGGCGCTGCATCCCGCCGCTGAAGGTGGAGACCCGGTTGTCGGCACGGTTCGTTAGCTCGACGAAGGCCAAGGCCTCCTCGGCGGCCTTTCGGAGGGCCTCGCCCCGGAGCCCATAGAACCGGCCGAAGACTTCCAGGTTGCCCCGCGCGGTCAGCTCCTCGTAGAGGGCGACCTCTTGAGGAACCAGGCCGATTCGCCCCTTGATCGGGTCCGACTCCGAAGTCAGCTCTTGGCCGTCGAGCTGGACCGTCCCCGAGTCGGGTCGGACCAACCCGGCGATCATCGAGACGACCGTCGTCTTGCCGGCCCCGTTGGGCCCCAAGAGACCGACGGTCTGGCCCGGCTCAACTCGGAACCCAACCCCGTCGACGGCTAACGTCTCGCCGTAACGCTTGCGCAATCCCACCGCATCGAGCATTCGGACTGAGACTCCCCTAGACGTCGATGGACCCGATCGTTTTCCACAACCGTCGCAGTGTATCGCGCAATCCCCGACCAACTCGACCACCTGGTGCCGAGACCAGTCACGGGGTTATTCGTCGGTTCGGAGCCCATATTCATCGAGGGTCTGCCGCAGTCCGGCTCTAACGACGGTTGTCGCGGGACGAATCAGACCGATCCGAGCTTCGATCGCCCACCTGATGTCCGCTGCCAGGCCGACCGGGGCCCAACTGCTGCCCGACTCCCCATGACGTGCTCTCTAATCTTGAGATTACCAGACTCGGAAATGTCGATGCGTTTTGTTCGCCAATACTCAACGTCGTATCGCTTGTCTCGGCGAGTCGCGAACCGTGAAACCGGCGACTACTTCGCACGGCGAGCAATGGTGCTCCAATTCTATTCTGGAAAATTTTATTTTTTTAAAGCATATAATAAATTTTAGTGATTTTGATGTGTATTGGCGTTTGGGAAACACTGGTCACCGGAAGGGATGAGAATTTCGGTGGCCTGGGGATGGTTGGTGCGAGGTATAACCCCAGTCCAAACAATTTCTAACGGAGTTAGCAACCAAAGAAAATGTCGTACCAAGAGAACCATCAGAGACGGGCGGCGAGTCCTTGACCTGGGGAAAACTCGACGGCACCATCACGGGAGAGCGTGAACGAAAAACATCGGGTCGTGTGGGTCCGGACGGAGGTCAGCGATGCGCTATCGGGTCTTGGGTCGGACGGGACTGTATGTGTCGCGGATCTGTTTCGGGACGATGACCTTTGGTAGCGACCCGGGCTTCTGGGGCCAGATCGGTACGCTCGGCGTCGACGAGGCGGCTGAGCAATTGGCGCGCAGCTTCGACCGCGGTGTCAACTTCGTCGACACGGCCAACGTCTACCACTTCGGCAACACCGAGGAGGTCATCGGCGCCGCCCTGAAGCGGGTCGGACGCCCACGCGAGCGTGTCGTCCTGGCCACCAAAGTCCTTATGAAGATGGGTGGCGACGACCCGAACGGGCTCGGTCTGAGCCGCCATCACATCCTCAACGAACTCGACAACAGCCTCCGACGTCTGCAAGTCGAGCATATCGACCTCTATCAGATTCACGGGTTCGACCCGATCACGCCGCTCGATGAGACCCTGGAAGCGCTCGACACAGCGGTCCGCTCGGGCAAGGTTCGGACCTTAGGGCTCTGCAACCTCGCAGCCTGGCAGATCATGAAGTCCCTGGCGATCTCCGAGCGCAAGGGCCTGGCGCGGTTCGAGTCGGTGCAGGCCTACTACTCGGTAGCCGGCCGCGACCTGGAGCGCGAGGTGGTCCCGCTTTGCCGCGATCAGAGCCTGGCCGTGCTCCCCTGGAGCCCACTGGCCGGCGGCCTGCTTTCGGGCAAGTTCGACCGCGACGGCAAGGGGCCCGACGGGGCGCGTCGGACCAACTTCGACTTCCCGCCGGTCGATCGCGACCGGGCCTTCAACACCGTCGATGTGATGCGTCCGATCGCCGAACGGCACGGCTGCTCGGTCGCCCGCGTCGCTCTGGCCTGGCTACTGACCCGCGACTTCGTCACCAGCGTGATTATCGGCACCAAGACCATGGAGCAGCTCGACGACAACCTCGACGCCGATGCCCTGGCCGACCAACTGACCTCCGATGAGATCCAGGCCATCGACGAAGTCAGCCAGCTTCCCCCCGAATACCCCGGCTGGATGCTCGAACGCCAAGGCGGCGCACGCCTCGCACAATTCGATTCCTGACAAACAGAAAGATTAATCGAAACTACTAGCTCACAGAATAAAACAGCAGGTTCCGTTTTCTTCGACGAACCAAGGTTAGGGCTCGTTGAATACTGGTTAACTCTGTTGATCGCGTGAATGTCGATTGCAGAGTAGGCGAGGATCAACACGACACTGGGTGGCATTGAGTTCGATCTCCAATAACGCGTCTCGAAGGTCATGGCCCAATGAGTGACCTGATCCTCACCACCTACGACTGGGTTCCCATGACGCCACGCGGCTACGTGCGAGACCTCCGCGTGCGTTGGGCCCTCGAAGAGGCTGGGTTACCCTATCGCGTCGAGGCCACGCCGTTTCGTGTTCGGGGCGTCGAGCACTTCTCGCATCAGCCCTTCGGCCAAGCGCCATGGCTGATCGACGGGGACCTGTCGATCTTCGAGAGCGGGGCGATCTTGCTCCACCTTGGCGAGCGCAGCGACGCCCTGTTGCCCACGAATCCACGCGCTCGCAGCGAGGCGATTCAATGGTTGTTCGCGGGGCTCAATTCCGTCGAGATGGCGAGCCTACCCTGGTCCATCTTTCAATTCTCCGGCGACACGGAAGATACGCCGGGACGAAGAAGCCTGAACCGTTTCTTGGAGTCTCGTGTTGAGCATATGGAAGCAGTATTAGCGGACTGTGAATGGCTCGCCGGGACTTTCTCGATCGCCGACATACTCATGGCGGATGTGCTCCGGCTGGTCGATCGCTTCGACGGGTTGGCGGGTCATCCCGCCTGCCGCGAATATGTCGGGCGAGCCACCGCCCGACCATGTTTTGTCAAAGCGCATGCAGACCAAATGTCGCATTTCGCAGCGGCAGACTGAGAAACACGGGCGACTAAGGTCGATCGTCGAGGAGTCCTGATCGCGGTCTCTGTTGGTGTGGGCAACGATGCGCTGGAGTGATGACTCGAGCGCCGGGAAAGTTTTGGATCACGAACTCAAATGACATTCGGGATATTGGATTGCGACACGGTTATACAGTCCTTCAATCGGGACGGCTTTGTGTTCGTTCGATCGTCGATGGATCCGACGAAGATCGACGTGCTCACGGTTGCGGTGGAGTCGGCGTTGTCGGGTCCGGGTGCTCATGCCCATCGTGGTGCGGCGTTCGCCCTCCGACGCGCTGAGGTGCATGTCGATGGCGTCCGCGCGTTGGCGGTCGGGCCGGTGCTGGGGGCGATCGCTCGCGTTTTAATCGGCGAGGCCGCGCGGCCGGTCCGAGCGTTGGTCTTCGACAAGCGACCGGGAGCCAACTGGGACCTCCCCTGGCATCGCGATGAGACGATCGCGGTCCAGGAGCGGCTCGACGTGACACCCGAGGGGTTTGGGCCGTGGTCGGTCAAGGACGGGGTCGTCCATCTCCGCGCCGCCCGCTCGGTCCTGGACCAGATGGTCAGCCTCCGGCTGCACCTGGACGATTGCGACGCGTCGCAGGGGGCGCTCCGGGTCCTCGCCGGCTCGCATCGCAACGAGGACCCCTCAACGGATTCGACGCGCGAAGTGATCTGCGAGGCGCGTCGCGGCGACGTTCTGGCCATGCGGCCTCGACTGCTCCATGCCTCCACGGCGGCCGAGTCGCCGAGCCATCGACGCGTCATCCATATCGAATACGCTGCCGAAGCACTGCCGGGCGGCCTGCACTGGCTCGACTGGTGAGGCGGCTCGCGGTCGTCAGGAATCGAACTGGATCCGGCAGGTTTTGAGGAACTGTCGGGCCTCCTGGAGCCGATCCCAGATGGCGTCGTCTGCGCTGGGTGCCATTTCAAAGAGGGCAGGACCTTCGTATCCATTGACGTCGAGCCCGTTGGCGATCTGGCTCCAATCGACTTCGCCGGGGCTGAGTCGCGAGAGGATACGTCCCTCGTCGCTCTGCTTGATATGGATCATCGAGAGTTCTTGACGCGAGAGGCGCAGAAGTTCGGCGGCCGGCTTGGGTTCGTCGGGGGCGCTGAGGAGGTTGACCGGGTCGAAGCAGAGGCGGAGCCGGTGCGCCTCGGCCCCCAATCGCCTGCGGGCGTCTCGGAAGGTGGCGAGGAAAAGCCCCCAAGGCTGACCGGCGTTTTCGATCGAGAGGATCCCTTGGCGGTCGATCAGCGGACCGGTCAGCTCGGCAAGGTGCGTGCCGAGGGCGGTCGGGTCGGCGTCGAGGTCGTTGGTGGTCAGGTCGACCAGTCGGAGGTGTGGCGGATAGGAGCCTGCGACGGCCTCGGCGGCGAGCAACCCCTCGACGAATCGCGGATCATCCCTACGGAATTGGGGATCGAGGAAGGGTAAGTCGAGCGCGATGTTGAAGAAGAGGCCGGAGAACCGTCTCGGCAGCGTGGCTAAGGCCTCGATCTCGAGTTCTTCGGCCGACTCGAATCGTCCCAAGCTCCCCCGTCGCAGCTCGATGACGCGGTAGCCGACGCGCCAGGCTTCCTCGATCGAGACCTCCAGGTCGGGCGCATGGGCCTTCGAGTCGACGACCGACCAGCAGTTCGAGACGATCCCGGGGATGAGCGAGGGCATGGCCTGACCTTGTGTGTCGAGAGGATCGCGACCGGAGGGCAGTCGCCGACGGGCGGGCTGATTGAGGCAGGGCGTCCAAGTGATCGGCCATTGTACGATCGGGCGTCCCGTCCACGCGATCCCTCGACGCTCCGGATCCGAGGTGTGTTCGATCCGCCCCAGCCCGACCCCGGTTCAACCGCACGAATCAGCGCGCTCGCGATCCGGCCGCATCGGGGCTGACATCGCGCGGGGTTCCGGTGGCCGAGTCGGTTTCGAGTTCGGGGTCGGGTTCCCCGGCGATCCAACGTTGAGCCTGTTGCTGATGCTTGTCGGTGACGAAAGCCGAGACGGCCGAAAGCGTCGCGGCGAGGACACCCGCATCGTCGACCAGGCCGACGAACGGGATCACGTCGGCCACTGCGTCGATCGGCATCACGAAGTAGGCCAAGGCCGCCCCCACGGTCCCCTTGACCCAGGTCGGGGTCTGCTTGTCGATCATGACGAAGTACATCGCCACGGTATCTTGCCCCAGAGGAATCTTGCCGAGCAGTTGCCGGGCCTTCGTCAAGAAGCCGTCGCGGACCATCCGTTGGTTGGCTTCGGCGTCGCCGCCGACATAGTCCTCCGGGCGAACCTCGCGGCCGATCTCCTCGGCCTGCTCGATGGTGATGTCCTCCGGAGCGACTGTCGAGTCCGGCGCCGGACCCGTGCTTGGATCCGGAGCTCCCGCGCCCGAACTCTTGCCCCAAGCGCTTCGCAAGCGGTCAAACCATGCCATGGGTGGGTCCCCTTTCGGGACGTTCGAATGCTCTTCGGTCCGTGTGTCTCCTCCTTCAATCATCAAGGAGGACGTCCATCACGGGAAGTCTCGCCGATCAGAGATTCGTCGGGCGGTCACCCATCTTTGGTGGTTCGTTGAACAATCGGGGGCATTCCTGGTGTCCCCCCGGATCGAAGAACCGCCGGAAAACCGCGACGATGGCGATACCAGAAACCGACGCAGTGGGTAGGGATCCTGGAACGTAAGGTTCGACGGGATCGACTAACCCTTGGAAAGAACAGTCGAATCGCGACAAATGGCCGTTCTGAGGAAGATTGCCGCTCCGATCATACCGAGGACCCCGCCGAGATAGCCGGCGTTGTGCATGGTCCCGGCCCAAAAGAACGCCAAGGGATGTCGGACGTCTTCGGGTACGTAAGTGCGGACGAGGTCGGGATCACGGACCACGAACTGGACCATCACCAGCATGGTCAGCCCGATCCCTGCCGACGTCGACGCCACGATCGCATAGGCGATTAGGCTCCGTCTCGTAAAGCCCTTCGAGTCCCGAGAGCCTCGAGCGATCCAGAGGACCGGGATACCGAGGATCAGGCCCATCCACCATGATGCCCACCAGCCGACCCAAGCCGCGCCGAGGCGATTCTGCAGACTCGGGGGCACGCCGAATTGGCGGAACTTGAACGCGTGGAAATACTCGGGCGAGACGGTGTAAGAGACCTGATTGTGGACCATCCCATAGAGGCCGGCGCAGAGGCAACCGACCCCCAGCAGAATCGCCAACGAGACACGTGAAGGCCTGCTCGTCATGGTCAAACGACCCGGCGTCGAGCCGTCCTTCCGAATCGCTCTAGAGAGTGTCGAGCGGCCTCAAACAACTCGGGAGTCGTTGTCGAGGCCGACGACCGGGGATCGATCTCAGACGTCGGCGCTGAGGAAGGCGATGGCGTCAGCGGTCCGGGCGATGACATCGTCGATTTGTTCGGTCGACTCGAAGCCGATCGTGAAGGCGTCGACGGTGCCCAGGCCGAGCACGTAGCGGAGCGAGGCGTCGCGACGGGCCGGGGTGGTGAACTCGCCCTGGCCCATGATCTTCATGCCCAACACGCCCTTGCCCGCGCGGTGCATGATCTCGAGTTGCTCGGCGACCTGCGCGGGGCGGCCGTCCATGTACTTGCCTTCAGGGTTGATCCGGGCCAGATCGACCTCGACCCAAGGTTCCTGAGCCGAAGCGCGGAGCGGATCCATGCCGTGGCAGCTCGTGCCGTGGGTCCGGATCAAGCCCTGCTCCTTGGCTTCGCTGAGATATTCCATCGCGCCGGCGTGATCCTTTTGCCAGTCGCCGGTCCGCATGCAGTGCAGCAGTTGGATGTCGATGTAGTCGACGCCCAACTCCATCCGGTACCGCTCGATGTGGCTCTTGCAGTTGGCGTAGCTGGTCGAGCGGGTCTTGGTCTGGATCACATACTTGTCGCGGGGCACCCCTTTGAGGGCGGCGCGGAGGTAGGTGTGCGAGCCGTACTGGTCGGCCACGTCGAAGAAGGCGATCCCGCAGTCCAAGGCGTGTCGGACGACCCGGGTGAATTCCTTGACGCCCAGGCGGGTCTGGTTGCTGGCCTGGCCGACGCCGACCGAGCCGGTGCCCATCCCGATCAGGGTCAACTCAACGCCGGTCTGACCGAGCTTCCGGACCGCAACGGGGCTCTCAGGGAGCCGATCCTTGGGAACCGAGCCGGGCTCGGGCCGGGTCCGACCCGTGGCCAAGGTGCTGGCGGCGACCGCAGCGCCGGCGGCCGTGGCGGCGGTCAAGAACGTGCGACGGTTCGACGCGATCGACATCGGAGTACCTCCTCGCGCGATCTGGCGCGATCGACGAGCCCCATCGACGACGAGGGCCAACGACCCGGGCTCGCGGCGGATTGTGTTGGTTGGAAAACAAGGAGACGAAGCCGTGTGGGACGCTCGAGCGGGACTCTTCGATCTCTAAGCCAGATCGGTCCGCGAACCCCTTCCCTCGGAAGGTCTCGCCCCGATCTCGCAACGGGCATTCTAGCTCGGTCACCGGGAGACTACCATAGGGAGCGAGTCACAGGCTCGTTCTCGTTCGAGCCATCTCCCGTCCGCCCACGTGTCCCCTGCTCCCCGTTCGGAGAGTCGTCCCATGTTCACCGGGTTGGTCGAGGCCCTCGGCGCGGTCGTTGCGATCGTCGAGGAGCCGGAGGGTCGACGCTTGACGGTCCGTTGGCCGGGCCTCGACTCGAAGGACCCCTTGGCTCTGGGCGAGAGCGTCGCGGTCAACGGATGCTGCCTGACCGTCGTGGCCACCGAGGGCGAGACCTTCCAGATCCAGGCCGGGCCCGAGACCCTTGCGAGGACCAACCTGGGTCGACTCGCCGTCGACTCAGTGGTCAACCTGGAACGTGCACTGGCCTTGGGCGACCGGCTCGGAGGCCATTTCGTCCAGGGACATGTCGACACGGTCTCCCACCTGGAGCGCAGAGAGCCCCGCGACGAGTGGGCCTTCCTCTACTTCAAGATCGACCCGGCCTGGACCCCTCTGATGGTCCCCAAAGGATCGATCGCCATCGACGGGGTCAGCCTGACCCTGGTCGATGTTGAGACTGACGCTTTCTCAATTATGCTGATCCCGCATACCCTTCAGGTGACCACCCTCGGCCGACTCGAGGCCGGCGCTCCGGTCAACATCGAGGCCGACATGCTCGCCAAGCACGTCCAGAAGCTCTTAGCCATTGGACAGACCCCGATGACCGCGACCCCTGACCTTCCCTAACTGATATGAGTTGAAAGACGGAATTGCGTTTAAGAATTAAATTTCCAATAAACTTAGCACAGAGAAAAATGGTTATGTTCATTCGAAGCTTAACCGTCGCGACCGAGGGGCGTGGGACCAAAGAGATCACGGGGATGGTCCGGGTAATCATCGCCGAGTCGGGGGTTGCCGAGGGGCTCTGCCACGTCTTCCTGCATCACACCAGCGCTAGCCTGATGTTCTGCGAGAACGCCGACCCCGACGTCCAGGTCGACCTGGAGCGATTCCTCGCCCGATTGGTCCCCGACGGCGACCCGTCGTTCATCCACGATGCCGAAGGGCCCGACGATATGCCCGCCCACATCCGCTCGGTCCTCACGGCCAACTCGCTGTCGATCCCGGTCGCCAACAGCACCCTCGACCTCGGTACCTGGCAGGGCCTGTTCCTCTACGAGCATCGCGCCAACCCCTACCGAAGGAGGATCACCGTCACGGTCCAAGGCTGAACCGAGCCGACGATCAGAAACATCACGACCACGGTCAGCTCAAGCTGTCATTGTATCCTCCAAAATTATAAATCCCTTATTTACAATTGGCTCCGTCTTCGATCCGCACATGAACGCGGGAGATGAGTGAGCGGAGATCGTCCTCGGTGTAGCCGATCTCAACGCGCACCCATCCAGCCTTGGCTCCCAAGATTTTCTCGATCATCGCTCCATCTCCCGATAGGGACCACCAACGCCGTTGTTGGTGTGGCCGTGCATCGAGTCGACGTTGGGTGGGCCTCCAGGACCGTCGAAGAGATCGGCGATCAGACGTCCTTTGTGATCGAAATCGGAGAGATGGGTCCCCTGGTGGCTGGCGCGTCCGGGAAGGATCCGGATCGCTCGGCAGAGCTGAGCATCGGTCCGGATCCGATCCTAATGATCGGTGGCCGAATTAAGGCGACAGAAACGGAAGCACAACAGTGAGCGATCGATTGTCGTCATGGGATGCTGGCCCGTTTTGAGGCCAGACCTCGGGACATCCTCGATGAGGGGGTCTTCTGTGATGACCTTCACTTGGCCATCCAACGGACACCACTCCCGGTCTGCTCCGCTGTGCGTCATGGTCTCCATCTCCCCGAACGGCGCCCAGCCGAACTGCGGCCGATTGCACCGGTCTTTCCGAAGAAAAGGCTAGTCGGCTCGTCTTGGCCGCCGAGCCGAGAAAATCTTAAGAACGTCTCGTCCTAATCGCTTGATCTTACTTGAGAAGGGTCTCTCCAAATGTGATGGCGCGTTGAGGCGCCGTTGGATCACAACGATCGTTCGGGTCATCCGGGGCGGGCATCGTGGTTCCCAATCGGGCGATTACCAGACGTATCTGCCAAGCCCTCCGCGACGGCCAGCCGATGGATCTGGCCTGCACGGCCGTGGGTGTCGACGCCCCGACCCTGAAGCGCTGGCTGGCCCTGGGTAAAGCGGCCTACCGAGAGTGCGAGGAGGAGGACCCGCACTGCCGCTTCTTTGAGGCCTTCGTCAAGGCGTTGGAATACGCCGATCAGGCCGTTGAGGCGGACCGCCAGAGACCAGTCCAACCGGAACCCCAGCCACCACCGCGATCCCGAGCCGAACCGCGACGAACCCAAGGCGACCGAGTCTCGGAGGCTCCTTCGCTGGTCGGGTTGGTCGTCGAGGAAGCGCCCATCGAGATCGTCATCGGGTCACGCCCGCCCTGGGTCTATGAGACTGACCTGGATTCGCCTCCGGTTCGTTCGTCTGAGCCCCCTCGACCGACCGGGACTGAGGAGACGCCCTCCGAGGGGACACCGTCGTTTCCGACCGATGCCGAAGATGCGGAATCGCGTCAAGATCCGACGCTCGGGGAGGTCGTCGAGGCCATCGCGTTTCTCTCGATCACCCTGATCGTTCTGGCCGCGATCGTCGCGTTGATCCTGGTGATCGTTCCGATCGCGCTGGCGATTCTCGTCCTGATCGGGTCGATCGGGCTGACGCTGGGTGTCGCTTATCGCTGGCGGGCCGGCCTGATCGCCCTTCGCGGTGGGACGACGGGTGGTCTCCCGATCTCGGGTCCAGCCATCAGGATCAGGTTTGGGTGGGGGCCTCGAACCATCGGGATGTTCTCTCCGAACCGGACGGCCGGGTCGGTTGCGTTATCCGGTCGGTTGCGGCCTCAAAGGGAATGAGAGGCTCGGCGCCCCGGAGCATCGCCGGGCGATCGGCGGCACAACCAACCGGTTGGCGTCTCCGGCCCATCATCCGTGGGGCCGGCTCAGTGCGTCATCCTCGACGAGGTGTTGCCCCAACCCATCGTCCCGAAGCGATACGGGTCGCCGGAGCGGACCGCCGCCGTGAAGGGGTCCGCACGACCGCGAGGAGCGGGGGCTCTTTGACAATCCGGAATCGCACGGATCTAAACATAGACAGATCTTCATATTATTAGAAGAGATGGTCCCGTGTGCGCCGAGGTCCTGTTTCGGTTCGGGTTGTAACGACTACAACCCGGCATCGACGAGTAAAAACGGCCGGATAGTCGGGGACAGAAAGTCGAGGAGGCCCCGAACGGTTAGACGATCGGGAGCCATCTCGCTCCTTCGCGCGATCTTCGCATCGCGGCTCCGCTCAACGAGCCCGGTAGATCACAGGGTCAGTCGACTCAGTTTGCGTGGTAGGGGGGCTTGAGATACCCTGTCTTGAAGGGTTGTTGAACATTCGGCGGGGGATCGGAGAGGGGCGATGGCTCGGGTAAATCGAACCGCGATCGGGCCGGACATGGCCATCACGGGCGCAACGCTCTGGATCGCGTTGGCGCTGGGCGTGAGCAGCGTTTCTGCGATGCCATGGGAGGTCGCCGGTGATGGGCCGGTCGACTTCGAAGGCGACGTCCGACCGATCCTGGAGTCGCGTTGCTACAAATGCCATGGCGAGACGAAACGCCAAGGCGGGCTCCGGTTGACCAACCGGGCGGACGCCTTTCTGCCGGGCGACTCGGGCGTCGAGGCGATCGTGCCGGGAGATCCCGAGGCCAGCGAGCTGATCTACCGCATCACCAGTTCCGACTCCTTCGATCAGATGCCGCCGACCGGCGACCGGCTCTCCGAGCAACAGGTGGCCACACTCCGCGCTTGGATTGCCGAGGGGGCCTCCTTTGGCGAAGCCGACGCCGACGTCCAGCCCGGCGCCGACCACTGGGCCTACCGAGCCCCCGAGCGCCCTCGACTGCCCGAGGTCCTCGACGTCGAACGGACCCGCAACGCCGTCGACCAGTTTGTCCAGGCGCGGCTGGAAGACGAAAGCTTGGAGCCGAACCGCGACACCGATCGGGCTAGGCTCCTCCGACGAACGGCCCTCGACCTGACTGGCCTGCCGCCCAAACTCGACGAGGTCGACCGATTCCTCCAGGACGAACGCCCCGACGCCTTCGAACGGGCCGTGGACCGGCTCCTGGCCTCGCCCCGCTACGGCGAGCGGTGGGCACGGCCCTGGCTTGACCTGGCTCGCCACGCCGACAGCAACGGTTTTCAGCGCGACGGGTTCCGCGAGGTCTGGCCCTACCGCGACTGGGTCGTCGACGCCATCAACCGGGACCTGCCCTTGGACCAGTTCGTCGTCGAGCAAGTTGCTGGCGACCTGTTGCCGGACGCCACCTTGGAACAGCGGATCGCGACCGGCTTCCTGCGAGGCAACACCGTCAACGTCGAGGCGGGTGTTGATCAGGAGGAGAACCGTGTCCTCGGCGTCGTCGACCGGATCGACACGCTCTCGACCGCCTTCCTCGGCTCAACCTTCGCCTGTGCTCAATGCCATAATCACAAATATGACCCATTTTCACAACAAGATTACTATCGACTGTTTGCCTTTTTCAACAACACGCCCCAGGAGACCCGATTCCGGACCGCCGGCAACACATCGACGATCGACTTCGATGGTCCCCAAATCACGTTACCGATCGATCCCGGGCGCGATCGTCGTTGGCAACGCGCTCGGCAACGCCTGGATGTCTTCCGGGCGCTGGAGCGGACCGTCCTCGAGGAGATTCGACGCGAAGACCCCGACGCCAAGGCGGCCAAGCACTCGGTTGTTGTCGAGGTCCGGGCCACGATCGCCGACTTGGAGCGCAAGGCCGATGCATTAGCCGCGCCGACAAGCCAGGTGATGCGTGAGCTCAAAGAGCCGCGATACACTTATATAATGATCCGAGGCGATTTCCAGGATCGAGGCTCCGACGTCGAGCCGGGCGTCCCCGACGTGCTCCATGACTGGTCGGAGGACCTGCCGCCCAATCGGCTCGGCCTGGCCCGTTGGCTCGCCTCGAAGGAGAACCCGCTGCTGGCGCGGGTGACGGTCAACCGCTGGTGGCTGACCCTCTTTGGTCGGGGCCTGGTCGAGACGCCCGAGGATTTCGGAACTCAGGGGGCTCCTCCAACGCATCCCGGACTGCTCGATTGGCTGGCCTCGACGCTGATGGACGAGGGCTGGTCACGTAAAGGGATCCATCGACGCCTGGTCCTGTCCTCGACCTATCGTCGAGACTCGCGTCGGACGTCGCGATCATCGATCGCCCGCGATCCGGAGAACACCTTGTACGCGCGGGGACCTCGAAGACGGTTGGAGGCCGAGATGATCCGCGACAATGCCTTGGCGATCGCCGATCGGATCAACCTCCGCCAGGGCGGTCCACCGGTCCGACCGTACCAGCCAGCTGGTGTCTGGCGGGTCATCGGTTTGGTCGACAACACCTATCGGACCACACCCGGACACGAGGCCGATCGTCGGGGTCTCTACGTCGTCTGGCGGCGGAGCGCCCCGTATCCGAGCTTCGTCAACTTCGACGCTCCCGATCGCTCGGTTTGCCAGATCCAACGCCCTGTGACCAATACCCCATTGCAGGCCCTGACGCTGCTTAACGATCCGGTTTATGTTGACTTGGCCTGGTCACTGGCCGATCGGATCGTCCGCGAGGCCCCTTCCCAACGCGTGGAGGATCGGTCCCGGTTCGCCTTCCGGCTCTGCCTGGCACGTGAGCCGCGACCCGAGGAACTGGCCTTGCTGGTCCGCGTCCATGACGAGGAGCGACGTCGGCTCGTTGAGAATCCCCAGGCCCTCGACTCCCTCGTTGGGGCGGGCCCTCAGGTCGAGAGTGCGACCAACGTCGATCCCGATCGCGCCGCCTGGTTCTTCGGCGCCCAACTGCTGCTCAACCTCGACGAGACGATCACCAAGGGGTGATTCTCTCCACGATTGGGCAGACTTCGCGGATTTAACTCATGTGTCACAATTGAAACCAAGTTTCCCAACGTTTGAGGTAGCGCAGTGACAACGCCAGACGTCCCGAGGGTGGTCCCGCAGTCGCGCCGCCAGTTCTTCCAGCGGGTCGGTGGCGGTTTGGGTCCCATTGCGCTCAGCCTCCTGCTCCGTCGTGACTTGCAGGCGAGCGAGCCGTCGAGCCCGGATGTTGGGGCGCGGACCGATCGCGACTCGACATCCGCTTCGATCCCCACGCGCGCTCGAAACGTGATCTTCTTCCACTTAGTCGGTGCGCCCAGTCACCTCGACCTGTTCGATCCCAAGCCGGAGCTGGTTCGTCGCGACGGCGAGCCGGTCCCGGAGAGCCTGATCGCCGGCCAGCGGTTCGCCTTCCTCCGGGGCCATCCGACGCTCCTCGGCTCGCGTTATCGCTTCCGACAGCATGGGTCCTCGGGCCTAGCCCTCTCCGAACTACTGCCGCACTTGGGGATGGTCGTCGACGAGATCGCGATGCTCAAGGCGCTTCGGACCGAGGAGTTCAACCACGCGCCGGCCCAGTTGTTCCTCCAGACTGGATTCGGCCAATTTGGTCGGCCCAGCCTGGGCAGTTGGCTAAGCTATGGCCTGGGTTCGCTGTCCGAGGACCTGCCCCGGTTCGTTGTGCTCCAGACCGGTGCGACCGCGGGCGCTGGCAACAGCCTCTGGGGTAGCGGGTTCCTGCCGTCGATCCACCAAGGGGTCGAGTTCCGATCCGTCGGCGACCCGGTCCTGTTCCTGTCCAATCCCAGCGGGGTTACCCCCGCCGATCGTCGACGGATGCTCGATCGCCTGGGACGAATGAATCAGATCCAGCTTGCCGACGTGGGGGATCCGGAGATCGCCACCCGGATCGCTCAGTACGAGATGGCCTATCGGATGCAGACCAGCGTCCCGGAACTGATGAGCCTGGAGTCGGAGCCGCAACGGGTCCGCGATGAGTACGGTGCCGAGCCAGGTCAGGCCCGGTTCGCCAACCATTGCCTACTGGCCCGTCGGCTCGTCGAGCGCGGGGTCCGGTTCGTGCAGGTGCTCGACTCGGGTTGGGATCATCATGGTGGTCTCTTCCGGAACCTGCCTCGCAAGGTCGAACAGGTCGACCGACCAATCGCGGCCCTGATTCGAGACCTCAAACGTCGAGGACTATTGGACCAGACCTTGATCGTTTGGGCTGCCGAGTTCGGCCGGACCCCGATGCTCCAAGGCCAAGGCGGCGCCTCGGCGGGCCGTGACCACCACAAGGACGCTTACGCGGTCTGGTTGGCCGGTGGTGGCGTTCGTGGTGGGACGACCTTCGGCCGGACCGACGAATTGGGCTACCATGCCGTCGAAGGGTCGACCCATATCCACGATCTCCACGCCACGATCCTGCACCTGCTCGGCCTCGACCACACCCGTTTGACGTTCACCTACCAGGGTCGTCCCTTCCGGCTGACCGACGTAGCCGGCGAGGTCGTCGAGCCGATCCTTGCTTGAAAGGCCGGGCGCATATCACCCCCCTGCACCAGAGATCCGGGGCGCCGCACGCGCACCACGCTCGCCGGCACCCCGACCTGAGACCGTTCGCTCACGACTGATCCAGACCTGTGTGAGGCGTGGAAGAATCTGGGGATGACTCTTCTGCAGAGAATCCGACACTCGGACCAGCCAGCGATTGACACGGCGATGAATCCCGTTATCCTAGGGTACGCGTCTTTTGAGACTGAATCTCAGTTGCTCGATCCGCGAAGGAATCGATGGTGGCGAAGACGACCCTAGCGACGCTGGCCGACTCGACCCCCGATCGGCAACTCGAAGTCTGTCTCGAACAGCGGGGTGACGGCCATACCACCGTCACCTTGAACGAGCAACACTACGCTGAAGGGCTCGGCTGGTATAACCAGCGATCGATCCGCCTCGAGCCCCAGCAATGGTCCCAATTGCAGGCCGTCCTGGGCTCGAAGTTGCCGGAGACTCGCCGAGCGGCCTCGGTAATCGCCGACGGGCCGCCCCCAATCTCTTTGCCATTCCCCGGCTTGCGGCCGGAGCCGGCCGATCGACCGGCCGCCGAACGCGCCTGAGTTAAGTCGAAATATCGAGATCGATCGTTGCTTAGCCCGTTGCTCGATGGGATTGCGCCAAGGTGCCCACGGCCAGCTCGGGCTGGTTGAGGATCTTCATGATGTGGTCGGCGCCGTCCTGCTCGGCCTGGCAGATATCTTCGAGCAAGTTGCGGAGCCCGACGTTCGAATCGCCGCAGATCTCGACCGCCTCGGTGTAGAGCCCGACGTGACGCAGTTCCATCTCAAGGGAGTTCTTGAGCATCTCCTCGATGTCGACGGCGACCTTGACCTCGTTCCGCTCGACCGTCGTGATCCCGCCTAGGGCTACGATCTTATCGCCGACCTGGTGCGCGTGTTCCAAGGCCTCCTCGCCACTCTCCCGGAACATCTTGTAGTAGGCTTCGCGATGGATCCCGCGCACCATGAAGCTATACGTCGTGTATTGGATCATCCCGGCGTATTCCCAGGCCAGGATCTCGTTCAACTTGTCGACCATCGCCGCCTTGTCCATCACCCAATCTCCGCCAAAACATTCGAATCCGACAACGTGCTCGTCCGTCGGAGGCCTTCACGAGCTGCAGTTACTCTATGATAAACGGCAAGGAGGGCTCGCGGATCGAGTTTCTTCAGGGTAAGTCGGTTCGGAATCACTACCGAGGCCAACCACCCCAGGCTCAGGGGATCCTTTGCCAACAAGTCACCGATCGCACGTGCCCTGGAAATCTCGGGTCCTAACAGGTGACGTTGACTTCGGGGAACGACTCGCTGACATCACTTCCCCTGCCTACGAACCGGCACGTACAATCGGGGCATGATGATCCAGCCCATCCCACACGACTCGACGCTCGATCGTAACGGTGTCGCGCTCCGCAGCCGGAGCGACCACGATCTCATGCGCCAAATCGCCGAAGGGCGTCGCCTGGGTAACACTGAGGTTCTTAACAAATCCTTCGATGAGTTCACGAGGCGCTACGACCGGACGGTCGTCTGTATTGCGTCACGCTATCTCGGTCCGAACAGCCAGGATGTCCAGGAGGTCGTGAACGCGGTTTAACGCTGCTTCCGCCAGGATGGTCCAACTCCGGAGCAGGACAATCCCCGAGGCTGACTCATCCTGGAAGCCCGTCGAGAGGCGATCGATCTCTGGCGGGAACGCAGTACTCTCGGGCAGTCCTCGATGTTGAACCCAAATCCCGAAATCGTCGCTCCTCAAGTCGAGGGGGCCCTCTCCCGTGCGCTGCATGAGGAGCGTCTCCAAGCCTTCGACGCGTGTCTGCGCGAGCTTGACAGCAAGGAGTCGGGTTGGGCCCAGATCTTGAAAGAGCAGATGCGGGGGACATCCTCAACGGAGATCGCCAAGACGTTCGGGAAAACCGTCGATCAGATCGACGCGATCACCCAGCGTGCCAAGTCCGCGGTCGCCTCCTGCGTTGAGGGCAAAGGGCACGTTTCGATGAGGCTCCCCATCTTGAACCTTCCCGAGTCAGACGCAGCACTGACCGACTGGGTGGAGCGGGAACTGCTCGGCCCCGATTTGAGCTCCTTGGTCGCCGAGCTGATCTATTTCGGGCGCGGACGGAACAATGATCTGCCACGGATCCGCGTCATTCTCGATGGCGATATCAAGCAGATCCTCCATCAGGGCTTCTCCAAGATCGAACCGGCTCGTTTGAGAGAACTACTGGCTTACCCCGCCCTCCTGATCCAGTTCCAAGACGCCATCTTCCTCAAAGGCGGGCCCTACTGGACCCGTCAACTCCAAGGCGTCGACGGCTTGGATCCGACAAGCCGTGGCGCTGAGGTTCCAACCCAAAGAGAACTCCCGTCCTCCCCCGAACGGCGAGGCCGGCCCCGAGGGTCGATGACGATGAGCAAACGGCTACAGGTCGAGAAGGCAACGAGCGATTCGAGTCGCCTGCTCAGTCCTCGATGATCCGAAAGCCGAGCTACTGGCAACGTCGGGGGAGGCTCATCGCCATACAGTTCGTCATCGCCACGTTGTTGTTGACGATCTGCACGCCGTTGGGGCTTTGGATCGCGCAGCTCAACTCGCAAGTCCGACGTCCCGAAGCGCGGACCCAGGGCGAAGGCCCACTCGACTCCCAAGTCCGTCGTCCTGGAGCGGGGACCCAGGGCCAGCTCGACTTACAAGTCCGAGGACCCGAAGCGCCGACTTAAGGCCAGAGTTGGGGCTGGCTGGAGCCCGATGCCTTCGTCATCGACCTTCCTCCCAACCGATACATGAGCTACTTGGCCACGTTGGCAGAAGAGTGGTTTGAACGTCGGCCCGAGTCAGCCTCCTCTCTGGCCGTCCAGATCGGTCAGATTCGAACGGGCTGCGTCCGGCTCATCCTAGACGATCACAAACAACTCGATGAGCTGGATCGCGAATGGCTTCGGAAGCGCTGTCGGGTTTGGTCGAGCGAGTTCCGCGACCAGCTCGATGTCCTCGAACGCTCGATCATACTAGAGGGGTCCGACATCGACCTCATCTCTATCGTCCGTGATCAGGCCGACGAGACGGTCCGGACCCTCATCCGACTCCTCAAGGAACGGGCCCAGCAGATTGCGGCCCGATCCGCTTGAACCAGTCTCTTTCTGACATGTGATCGCGTGGTCGGGATGCGAACGTTGCCTGTAGCCGGCAACGATGATGACGACATCGGTCCGCCATCCGGGATCGATGAGCGGCCGATTTCGAGGTCGGTTGCCTATTGGTTGGGCCAGGTCTGATCCGGGTTCCCGTCGAACGTTCGCGTGGTCCGGTTGTGGGAATGGGCCGACCCGGATATCTTGGCCGGTCGGCAAACCCCAATCAAGATTCCCAAGAGACCGCGACGCGGATCGGGGCCGGGGTCGATTACGGCGCATCCCTCGCGGGTCGGGCCGGGTCGAACAAGACAAGGAATGGCCCGAGGCGCCGCAGTCGGGCGACGGACACGGAGGACGATTCGGATGGGCCTGTTCACCGGAAAGACCGGGATGGTCCTGGGCGTGGCCAACGACTTCAGCATCGCCTGGGCGATCAGCCGTGCTCTGTTGGACGAGGGGGCGGAGGTGGGGTTCACCCACTTACCCGGTGAGAAGATGGAGCGCCGAGTGCGGAAGCTGGCCGAGCCGGCCGGGGCCAAGCTGATCACCCCTTGTGATGTCCAGAGCGACGAGGACATCGATCGCGTCTTCGAGGAGGCGCGACAGACCTACGGCAAGCTCGACTTCGTGCTCCACTCGATCGCCTTCGCCCCGCGTGAAGACATCCAGTGCGCCTTTGTCGACAGCAGTCGCGAGGGGTTCAAGACGGCCATGGACATCAGTGTCTATTCGTTGGCGGCGGTCGCTCGACGAGCCGCCGACGCGATGACCGACGGCGGTGCGATCCTCACCTTGACCTACTACGGAGGCGAGCGTGTGGTCGCCGGATACAACATGATGGGCGTTTGCAAGGCAGCGCTCGACATGTCGGTCCGCTACTTGGCCTACGACCTGGGTCCACGCAGGATCCGGGTCAACGCTCTTTCGGCCGGACCGGTCAAGACTCTGGCCGCTTCGGCCGTTGGTGACTCTGACAAGCTCGCCGGGCTCTATCGGATGGTCGCCCCGATGCAGCGGAACATTGACCGCGAGGAGGTGGGCAAGTCGGGCATGTTCCTGCTCTCCGACCTGGCCAGCGGCGTCTCCGGCGAGGTAATGCACGTCGACTGCGGCTACCACATCATGGGCTCGCCGGGACGAGCCATCGAGGAGGCCGAGCGAGCCGCCGTCGCCACCAGCAACGGGGCGGGCACCAACTGAGGATGAGGGACGCTGATCACGCGTTCGGAGTCGTCATCGAGGCGAACTGCCCGTCCCAGTGACTGATCAATGGGTGCGCCGAGACCGATGGTTACGCCAACCAATCGACCTCCGAACGATCCACCCGACGACCGGGCCGAACCCATTGTCGTCGGGATCGCACTGGTCATCCGCGACGGGGCAATCCTAGCGCGGATCCGGCCCGATACGCCCGGCTCACCGATGCCGGGTGTCTGGGAGTTCCCCGGTGGCAAGTGTGAGGCTGGCGAGTCCCCCAGCCAAGCCGCTCGTCGTGAGGCACGCGAAGAGACCGGATTGGACATCAAGATCGGTCTACTCCGTCAATCGCGACACCACGACTATCCCCATGGTCGGGTTCATCTTCACTACTATGAGGCTACGTCGACACCCGACTCTGAGCCGGCGCCGACGACGGGTTTCCATTGGGTCCCGATCTCAGATTTGCCGGGCCTCGTCTTTCCACCGGCCAACGAGTCGATTGTCGATGAACTCGTGGCCCAGTATGCTCGAGATTGACGCCCATCCCGCGGATCCCCAACGGTGAGCACGTGATGACCTCCAGCCCGATGCTGATCGTTCTGGCCGTGACGCCGATGGCGATCTATTTCTATCTGCTCGGCATTTTTCATATGAGCCGGCGACCCGTCCTGATCAGTGGGACGCTCGATCACGTCCTGTTGGCCGTCGCCTTGAGCTGCTTCCTGGCTTTCGGTCCAATCGGTCACGCCCTCTTGAGCCGGACCTGGGGACCGAACCGGCTGATCGATCATGCCAGCCTCGCCATGGCGCTCTTGGCTCTGGCCATCCTTCTGGGCTATCGATGCTCCCAGCGCGTGGTCATTTACCATATCCGTACGGAGCGGCTCCGTGGCTTGTTGGAAGACCTTTTGCGGGGGGCTGGGCTCAATTGCCAGAAGACCCTCGATGGCTTCGAGGATCCTCAGAATCATCGAGGGATCCGGATCCACGCCCATCACCGGATGACCGCCGTGGTCCTCGAGACCTACGGCCAGGCTGCCAAGGAGTTCGCCGTCCAGATCGGTCGTCGGCTCCGTCAGCGACTCCGCGCTGAGCCGCCCACCTATTCGGTCTGGAGTTATGTGTTCTTCCTCAGCTCGACCTTGACGATGATCGTCCCCCTGGCCTGGTATATCGTCACCGAGCCCAAGGCCCGTGAAGCCATCCGAACCTTGGTCGGCTGAGTCTCGGTCGGCCGATCGCTGGTCGAACTGATCGTCGCGGACTCGGATTAGAGTTCGACGATACGCCAACCTTGTCCAGCCAGATGTTCGGCCACGAGTGTCCGATGGCAATGGGCCGGATCCCGCTCAGCGCAGAGCAGGCAGACCCGACGATGCGTGGCTAGAGCGACCAGGCGAGCTGTCCGCGCGTTCCCGTCATCGGTCATCAGCTTCCGGAACACGGTCATCGCTGGGTCGTTGCGGTCCGGGTTGCCAAGCTCTTCGAACCATTGATACGTAATGCCTGCCTCAGCCAAGGTTTTCTCGATCCCCTTGGCCGATGACTTCGCCTTAACGAACATCCCCATCGATGCGCGTTGGGGAGTCATCCGCACGTCGACCACAACCTCGATGGCATGCTCACGGAGCGGCTCGAGGAACGATTCGCGGCTTCGACCACCATATCCAATCGTGTAAAGGACCCGCCCGGACTCAGTGGGCGGATCGTTCGTCGTTGAGGAGTCGTCCATCGGCATGTTCCGCGATAACTCGGTCATTCCTCGACCCGAGTCGGCCAAATCGAATCCTCAAGATGGCGATTGCCCCGTCACTTCAAGGGAGGGTGACGATCCAGGACCTTGTCGATGAGGCCGTACTCCATGGCCTCTTGGGGCGAGAGGAACCGGTCGCGGTCGGTGTCCTCTTCGAGTCGTTCCAGCGATTGGCCTGTGTGGTGCCGGTAGATCTCGTTGAGCCGACGCTTGGTTCGCAGGAACTCCTCGGCGTGGATCTCGATGTCGGTGACGGGTCCCTGCATGCCGGCCAGCGGCTGGTGGATCATGACCCGGCTATTCGGCAAAGCGAACCGCTTGCCCGCCGCACCAGCGGTCAAGAGGAGCGAGCCCATGCTGGCGCATTGACCCAGGCAGTAGGTGGCCACATCACAGCTGACATACTGCATCGTGTCGTAGATGGCCAGGCCGGCGGTGACGCTGCCGCCGGGGCTATTAATATAGAGGTGGATGTCGGCCTTGGGGTCGTCGTGGGCCAGGTGGAGGATCTGGGCATAGACGACGTTGGCCACGGCGTCGTCTATTGCCGTGCCCAAGATGATGATCCGGTCTTGGAGCAGGCGCGAATAGATATCCATCGCCCGTTCTTCGCGACCGGTCCGCTCGATGACGATCGGAACCAGAGGCATCCTCGATGCTCCCCTTCAAAGGCGTTGTCGGTGTCTGCGGCGTCGGTATGTGCGTGTGGTGTTCGTTCGAGAATGGGATGGATTGAAGGCCGAGGACCACTGTCGGTCGGCTCAGGTGACCG
>CAZSSM010000005.1:0-142279 GCA_964609385.1 uncultured Planctomycetia bacterium | reverse complement strand
GAAGGACTAGCGCACGCGACGGTCCCATCCGATCGTCTCGAGCCACCGATCCCGCCCGACGAGCCGATCCCGATCGCTGATCAGGAGCACGCTCCGAGGCCGGACCGGTCGCTCGCGACGATCGTCGAGATCGCGATCGTCATCACGATCACGCTCGTCGTATTGCTGGCACTGATCGCGTTGATCGTCGCGATGATCCCCGTCGCCCTGGCCGGATTCACCCTGATCGGGGCGATCCACTTGGCCCTCAGTTGGCGGGCCGGCCTGATCGCGCTGCGAGGTAGGGGAGCTGATCCGTGCCCGTCCCCCGTCGGGCGGGCCTCGCGATGGACGTCGCCATCATGGCTCCTGAGGTCCTACGTATCCCGGAGACTCGGAGCGGTCGCGCTGGCGGGGCGTTCGCTGCCGAAACGCGAATGATCCGCCCGTCGCCCCGAAGAATCGCACGTCGATCAGCCGCGCGACCGACCGAGACTCGCCAACGGCCCACCATCCGTGTGGCCGAATCAACGCGAGATCCTCGTCGAGGCGTCGCCCAAGGCCGATCGTCTCGATGCGAGACGGGGCGCCGGAGCAGATTCGGACCCAAGCCGATCCGCACGACCGCGAGGAGCGGGGGCTCTTTGGCAATTCGGAATCACACGGATCGAGATGTCGGCCGATTCTGATACGATCGGCCGAGATGGTCCCGCATGCGCCGAGCCGGAGAACCGGTTCCGATTGTAACGGCTGAAACCCCGCATCGACGAGTAAAAACGGCCGGAAACAGGTGGCCGGGAAATCGAACGGGATCGATCGGAAATGCGTTCACGAGATGACCCAGTCCTACGCGCGATCTTCTTGACCAGGCCTCAAGCCGATCACCCATCCCACGCGACCTTGAATATGCCCCAGATCCAAAATGATCGGGTTCTTAGCGTTTTGTCTTAGCATATTAATAATACATGTTTCAATCAAAACAAATCAGAACACATCAACGGCGATGGCCATGCGGGCCGATGACCTCAAGGGCATCGGGAGCGATGGAGTCCCTGTCGGACGCCGGTCCGGTTTGCCGGACCAGCAGGGTGGCCAGGACCGCCAAGATGGGGAGCATGACGGTGACGCCTAAAGCCCGCGCGGTGGCGATTCCCAGGACGGGTGCGACGTAGGCCGCCCCAATCGCCAAAAGCAATCCATGGGGGAGCGAAGGCCCTTGGCGATCGAATCGAAGGGCCAGGCCGGTGGCGACCATCGGGATCATCAAGATCGCATCATAGATGCCGACATAGAGGTTTAAGGCTAGCGTTGCCGCGAGCGCAGCCGACCAGGCACGACGTGGGTCGCCGTCGAGGGATCGGAGCATCAGGAGGCCGCCGGCCATCAGGCCCACGACGAGTAAGATCAGCACGGCGGGTGAGTCGGGACCCAAGACCATCTGGAGCCAGGCATTGAGGTCGACGTACTTGGCGAGAGTGAACCCCCCGGTCCCTGAAGCGCGGGCCTCCGAGTAGTTCAGCAACAGCACGACCCGATCGGCCCAGACCCGGCCGCCGGTCAACGCCAATGAGATCAGGCTTAATGTCGAGGCCGTGCCGATCAGCCAAACCAACGTCCTGAATCGTTGACGCGCCATCAGCATCACGAGGATCCAGGGCAACAGGGTCGGCTTGTAGCTGAGCAGGCCGAGCATCAAGCCCGCCCACGCGTCGTGGCCCTCAAGGTCGGCCCGGATCGCCTCGACGACCAGGATCAGGGCCAACACCGAGATCTGGCCGCCCAGCCAGCTCTCGAAGGCCAGGGCCGGGAAGGCCAGGGCGATCGGCACGGCGGCGCGTCGCCAGGCCGGAGGCGCATCTTGCCAGAAGATCGCCGACCGCCTCACACCAATAACTGCCAAACATGCGGTGATCCCATACCAGACCCCGCAAGCGGCTTCGTAGGGTAAGTGGCTCAACGGGCTGATCAGCCAGGCCAACCAAGCCGGATACGCATAAGGAAGGTGCCAACTCGCCGGGACGGCCGGCAACAACGCGTGATGGAGCCGGTCCTGGACCTCCAGGTCGTAGAGCTGGTCCGTCCGATCGGTTCGTACGAGCGTTGCTGCCACATAGAACTGGGCGAAGTCCGCGCCTAGTCCAGGACCGAATCGAGTCCGACCTCCCTCGGACGTCGCCAGCATGGTGACCGCCAGGAGCACCGCAGCGAACAGCAACGCCCACGACCCGATTCGGAGCAGGTCCGGATCGGGCATCGTGAAGAGTCGAACTCGGGGCGGTCTCGAACTCGGGCGGTCGGGCAACAACGGTCGGTTCCCAGAGGCATGGGGCGCGCGTTCAAGGCATCGATAACGTCAATCTGAGCCTAGCTCATGCTCGGGCCTCCGATGATCGATCGGAGGCATCACAAGGCTCAACGGATTGTAACCTCGGCCGAATTCACAAAACGATCGACGATCCGGATCGAACGCCCACAACCCAATGCGTGCCGGCCTGACCTTCGGCGACAGCGGAATCTGGTGGCCTCAGCAGCCAGAACAGGCAGAAGACCAGGTCACTGTTGCTGCCGTTGTCGCCTCATGACCTCGAGGCGACGGAGGCTCGTCTACGGCTCCCTAGCCCCATCTTAGGGGACTTCTGACTGCCGGTACGATTCCCGTTGCGATTGCCTAAGACTGTCGGTCAATTTGCCGACAGTCGTAAGCATGACGTCTGAGCGGAGGACTGGGGCCATGAGCAAGCCGGACCCGTCAACACCTTTGTCAAAATTACAATCCAAGATCATGAACGTTATTTGGGAGCGAGGTGATGTAACTGTTGCCGACGTTTGGAATGCGTTATCGACCCATCGCAAGGTGGCCCGCAACACGGTCCTGACAATGCTCGCCCGCCTGGAAGAGAAGGGGAGGCTGCAGCGCGACACCGAGGGGTACGCCCACCGCTACCAGGCCGCTGTGACCCGAGATGCGACCCTGGGCACTATGATTGAGCGGCTGGTCGAGACGGCATTCGGCGGCTCGGCGGAAGGTCTGATCATGGCCCTGCTCGACGGGCGGGGGTTTCCAAGGAGGAGGTCGCAAGAATTCGCGAGATGATCGACCAGGTCGAACGGCGAAGGAGGCGACGGCCGTGACCCAGTGACCCCGGATCTCATCGATCGGGCCTGGCTCCTGACCCGACTCCAGATCCAATGGTCCGTGGACCTCAGCCGGATCGGATCACTCGTCAACGACCCTAACTTCATGCGTCATGTCGATGAAGCCGCACGCGCCGTACTTGGCCACCCTGTAGGCACCCTGATGCTGTTCCGCCATGCAGTCACCTATCGCGATGACGATCGTGACTACGATGTGGAAGCCATGAAAAGCGTCACGAATCACTGGGCCAAGGCGGTTGCGACGTCCACCCCAATGGTACGGGGGGTTGTCGTCGAGGCCGAGACCGGACGGCCGATCAGCGGGGCAATCGCTTATACGTCCGACGCCTTGGCCGGGACCGACGACTCCGGCGCATTCCAAAGGCCAGTTTCGCCTGATGAGCATCATCGGGGAGCCACGACGGATCGTCCGGACCCGAGCACTCGCGAATCAGCCGGATGTCATCATCCGCTTCGAGTCCGACGATCGCGACGGAGTCATGTTGCTTCGTGGCGAGAGACACAACTGGTCGCGTCGCTGGTGAGGCCGGGTCACTGAACTACCCGCCAACGCGCCTCTTCCAGTATTCTGCTCCAGTGCGACTCACGGGCCAGGACTCGTCGATCGTGCCCGCTTGCTTTTGTCGATCCTGGTCTCCTGTTCTCCGAATTCGAGGCATCCGATGCGATTCCGACTCGAGCGTTGTTTGCGGATTGCGGTTCTGAGCGTGTGGGTCTGTACCCTCAGTGCGGTTGGTTCCGTTCAAGGTGACGAGGTCGATGACGGGGCTGTCCCGGATCGCCCGCACATTGTGCTGATCATGGCCGACGACATGGGGTTCTCCGATATCGGCTGCTACGGCGGAGAGATCGCGACGCCGAACCTCGACCGGCTCGCCGAGGAGGGGATGCGGTTCACCCAGTTCTATAACAATGCCAAGTGCACCACGACGCGGGCCTCGCTGCTGACGGGCCTCTATCCCCGCAAGGGAGGTCGGGGGCTCGAACTGCTCGACGACCGGATGATCACGCTCGGCGAGGCCCTCGGTCGCGCCGGGTATCGGACGATCATGACCGGGAAGTGGCACTTGGGCAGCCGGGCACCTCACCGGCCCATCGATCGCGGTTTCGACTTCTACTACGGCCTGATGGACGGCTGCTGCAACTTCTTCGATCCGTCCCGTCCCGACCCCGACTTTAAAGGCGGCCGGGTCCGCGTCTTTGGGGTCAACGACCAACGGATCACCACGTTCCCCGACGACTTCTACACGACCGACGCCTTTACCGATGCGGCCATCGAGCAGTTGCGAGCCGACCACCGCGATGCGCCCGATCAGCCTAAGTTCCTCCACATCACTTACACCGCTCCGCATTACCCGCTGCATGCCAAAGCCGAGGACATCGCCCGCTATCGGGGCCGCTACCTCGACGGCTGGGACCAACTCCGCCAGCAGCGCTACGAACGTCAGGTGGCGATGGGCCTGATCGATCCGTCTTGGGAACTGCCGCCCCGCGATCCCGAAGCCGATCCGTGGGTTGATGCCCCCTACCAGAATTGGCAAGATCTGCGGATGGCGGTCTACGCCGCGATGATCGACTCCATGGATCAGAACATCGGCCGGCTCCTGGCCACTCTCGATGAACTGGACATGGCCGAGAACACGATGGTCCTGTTCCTCTCCGACAACGGCGGCTGCGCCGAGACTCCCGGTGGCGAGGATCCCCAGCAGATCCCCGGAGAAATCGACTCGTACACCCATTGCGGTCCAGGCTGGGCGTATGCTCAGAACACGCCCTTTCGGCGCTTCAAGCAGTGGGTTCATGAAGGCGGGATCAGCACGCCCTTGATTGCCCACTGGCCAGGCCGAATCGCTCCCGGTGCACAGACCGATCAGGTCAGCCATATCATCGACGTGATGCCGACCCTGCTCGATGTCGCCGGGGAATCCTACCCTGAGACGCTCGAGGGTCGGGCGATCCGCCCGGTCGAAGGGCGATCGCTTCGGACAGTCCTCGAGGGTGGCGCCTTGCTCGACGATCGGACCCTCGCCTGGCATTGGGCCGGCAACCGAGCGATCCGCCAAGGAGATTGGAAGCTCGCCTGGGACCGCAAGCGGGAGGTCTGGGAACTCTACGACCTGAAACGGGATCGGACCGAGATGCATGATCTGGCCGATCAATACCCTGAACGGGTCGAGCAGTTCAGTGCGGGATGGCATGCTTGGGCTCGACGGACCGGCATCGAGTGAACTGGACCGGATCTCGGGTCGAGTCGATCCATCGATGCGGAGTTGCATTCCGACCGGTCCGGACCTGATCAGCCGGACTGGACGCTTCACGAAATCTTCGGATAGACTCAGGCTCCGCCCCCCTGATTCAAAACCTGACCGATCTCGCCCGTTGACCGCTCTCGGGCCCAATCTGGACGGGTTCAACTCATCCATGCGGGTCGGGTGCTAAGAGCGGTCGATCCGGCGCGGTCGAGTTTTAAATTTGATGTAGTCAAAAACGTTTGGCATCGACATGGTTCAACGTTCCGATCCAGGAAGGTCAGGGTAGCTGTGCGGTACGGCACGGTGGCGATCACTGGCCTTGGATTGATCGGTGGGTCGATCGCTCTGGCATTGCGTCGAGGCGGTTTGGCCAAGCGCATCCTGGCCTTGGATCCGGACCCCGAGGCATTGCGAACGGGTCGAGATCGAGGTGTCATCGACGACGGCTGGGTTACCTGGGAGGCCGAGGGCGCCTCGGCCCTGGCCGAGGCCGAGGTCGTTGTCGTCGGAGCGCCGGTTTCACGGATCGTCGGGACGGTGAGTCAGATCGTCGCGTTCGGAGGCGATGGCTTGGTGACCGATGTGGGGAGCACCAAGTCGGCGATCGTCGCGTCGTTGGAGACGAACTCCTCAACGGCTCATCGGTTCGTCGGCAGCCATCCGCTGGCCGGACTCGAGCAGTCGGGCATGATGCATGCCCGGGCCGATCTGCTCGACGGCCGAGTCGTTGTCTTGACCCCGACTGAGCGGACCGATCCAGATCGGGTGGATCAGGCCCGCCGGTTCTGGGAATCGCTGGGGGCTCGTGTCCTAGAGATGACTCCACAAGACCACGACGAAGCCCTGGCCTGGACCAGCCATGTCCCTCACGTCGTGGCCACGGCCTTGAGCGGCTGCATCCCCATCGAGACGCTTCCCTACGCGGCCGGGGCCTATCGCGATGGCACGCGGGTCGCCGCTTCCGAGACCGATCTCTGGATCGACATCCTGACTCAGAATCGCCAGGCCGTCCTCCACGCGCTCCGTTCGGTCCAGGTTCGCCTCCACGAGTTGGCCGACGCCCTCGAATCCGAGCAGGATTCGCGGCTCCGCGACCTCTGGGAGCAGGGGCGTCAGCGACGTCGTGTTTACGATCGCCAACAAACGCCGTCCTCGTCACCCCAACGAACTTGACACGATGGTCAGGTCGTCGGTCAACGCAGAGAGATTTCCTGAATTGTCCATCCGTTGAGGTGAGTTTCGTGGAACTCCGTGAGGCATCGCCAACCTCCCCGATCTGGCACGTCGAGGTCCGACCCTCGGCCGGTCAACCCGATCCGCGCGCCCGTCAGGTCGAGACCGAGGCGAGCGAACTGGGTCTCGGAGATCGGCTCCAAGTGACCTCAACGCGGGGGTTCCTTGTTCAAGGGTCGATCGAAGGCGAACGACTGGCCGATACCGCTGTCCGCGTCCTGGCCGATCCGGTCGTCGAGCAACTCGCCGTGCATCGTGTCCCCGCAGAAACGCCTACTACACATAACAAATCGACCGATGATGAAAGCCTTCGGATCCACGTCTTGCCTAAGCCCGGCGTGACCGACTCGGTGGCCGACAACGCGCGACGCGTCCTCCGGCAACACGGGCTCGACGTCGACCACCTCCGGACGATCCGAAGCTACACGATCCAGGGCTCTGATCCGGAGCACCGAGCCACCCTGATCCGTCGCGTACTCGCCAACGCCGCCATCGAGCAGTCCATGGAAGGGGATCTGGTTCTCGATCACCTGGTCCGGCCCGCCGTTAACCAGTTCGAGCTGATCCATGTTCCGCTCCGAGACCTCGACGATCAGGGACTCGAGCAAGTGAGCCGGGATGGACAGCTCGCCCTGGACCTCGATGAGATGCGCGTCATCCAGGCCCACTTCCGCGCCCAGAATCGCGACCCGACCGACTGTGAGTTGGAGACGATCGCCCAGACCTGGAGCGAGCACTGCTCGCACAAGACGTTCCGCGGCCGGGTCGCCTTCGAGGACGGAACGCGGTACGAGAACCTGCTCAAAGAGACCATCTTCGCCGCAACGCATCAGCTCGCCGAGCGGCTTGACTGGCTGGTTAGCGTCTTCTCAGATAATGCCGGGATCATTCGGTTCGACGAGTCTTGGGACGTCTGCTTCAAGGTCGAGACACACAACCGACCCTCGGCGATCGACCCTTACGGCGGGGCAAACACCGGGATCGGCGGGGTGATCCGCGACCCGTTGGGCACCGGCCTGGGTGCCAAGCCGATCGCCAACACCGACGTGTTCTGCGTGGCCGATCCTCAGACCGATACGGAACATCTGCCGACCGGTGTGCTCCACCCGCGTCGGATTCTTCGAGGGGTCGTTGCGGGTGTCCGCGACTACGGTAATCGGATGGGGATCCCTACGGTTAATGGGGCCTTGGTCGTCGAGCCTCGCTATCTGGCCAACCCGCTGGTCTTCTGTGGGACGGTCGGGATCCTTCCGCGCGGGATGGACCGCAAGGCGGCCCGGCCCGGCGATCGGATCGTCGTCGTCGGGGGCCGGACGGGTCGGGACGGGATCCATGGCGCGACCTTCAGCTCGGTCGGACTGCACGAACAGAGCGAGATCCTCTCCGGGGGCGCGGTGCAGATCGGCAACGCGATCGTCGAGAAAATGATGCTCGACGTCATCTTGCAGGCACGCGACGCCGGCCTGATCCGAGCGATCACCGACTGTGGGGCCGGCGGATTCAGCTCGGCGATCGGCGAGATGGGTGCCGACCTCGGCGTGGAGGTCGATCTCGAACGGGCCCCTTTGAAGTACGATGGACTCACCTATACCGAAGTTTGGATCTCCGAATCCCAAGAGCGGATGATCCTGGCCGTCGATCCCAACGATATCGATGCGCTGATCCGACTCTGCGAAGCCGAAGGGGTCGAAGCAGCCGACCTCGGTGAGTTCGTCGACAGTGGGCGATTGACCCTCCGACACCATGGACGGGTTGTCTGCGACCTCGAGATGGAGTTCCTCCACGAAGGGCGACCGGCTGTGGTCCGGACCGCCCGCGTCGCACCCGCTCCCGAAGTCGCGCCGCAAGTCACGCCTGGAGAAGACCTGACCGATGACCTCGTTCGGCTCCTTAGCTGTCTCGACATCGCCAGCAAGGAATGGATCGTCCGCCAGTATGATCACGAGGTACAGGCCGGGACGGTCCTCAAGCCAATGGTGGGCGTCCGGTCCGATGGCCCGGGCGACGCGTCGGTGATTCGACCGGTCGCCGACTCTCCACGCGGACTGGCTTTGGCCTGCGGGATCAACCCACGCTACGGCGACCTCGACACTTACGCCATGGCCGAATGTGTCATCGATGAAGCGATTCGGAACTGTGTCGCTGTCGGTGCTGACCCGGGTCGTATCGCCTTGCTGGACAACTTTTGCTGGGGCAATTGTCAACGGCCCGAAACGCTCGGTGACTTGGTCCGCGCCGCCGAGGGGTGTCGTGATGCCGCACTCGCCTTTGAAGCGCCGTTCATTTCGGGTAAAGACAGCCTCAACAACGAGTTCCGCGCCGGCGATCGCAGTCAGGCCATCCCTCACACGCTGCTCGTCTCGGCACTCGGACAGGTCCCTGACGTCCGCCGTTGCGTCTCGATGGACCTCAAAAACGTTGGTAATCAGATTTACTTAATCGGTGAAACCGATGAGCACCTAGGCGGTTCGCATTGGCTGGTCATCTACGATCAGCATGGTGCAGGCCGGGTCCCCCGTGTCGCAATTCCTCGCGCCCTGGCCTGCTACCGCGTCCTGCACGAGGCGATTCAGCGCGGTCTGATCCGGAGCGCCCATGACCTCAGCGAGGGAGGCCTCGCCGTAAGCCTGGCCGAGATGGCCATCGCAGGCGACCTTGGCTTGTCTATCGACGTGACCGAACTCGTTGACGGTCTCCAAGTCGGTTCGATCGACCCGGTTGCCGTCTCCCTGTTCTCTGAGTCACCGTCCCGATTGGTCCTTGAGGTGGCTCCAGAGTACATTGAGAAGGTCGAGCGCCTCTTCATGGGGCTCCCTCTCCGTCGATTGGGCGAAGTGATCGGGGAGAGGAGGTTATCAGTCTGTTCGCATGGGAGGACTCGATTGGACGCAGAGATCGAGACGCTTCGAAAAGCCTGGCAGGAGCCCTTGAACTGGTGATAGGCGTTGGGGACGACTTGGAGGACGCGAAGAACCTCCTCCTGGGCATCCTGCCGGGAAACGCGGTAACGCCTTAGCTCGTAAGTGTGGCTTAGATTTGGTTGCGGATCATGAAAAACGCTTTCGAATGAAGGAGCAAAAGATGATACGTTTTGTGACTTTTGTCGACGGGTCTAACTTAGACGTTGTGTTAAAACACCTCAACTTACGCGTCGACGACTACGGTTCGTTCTATCGCTACCTGTTCGATCAAGCCAGTGCGCATTGGGGTCGAACCTTCAGCGATCGCGCCCCGGTACCTCCCACGCGCCATGCACGAATCTATTGGTATGTTGTCGGCAAGATGGACGATTGGGACTTAGGTGATCCCAAAGCGATCAACCGGCTCCGGAGCCGGTTTGAGATGAACCCGAGGCTCCGCGACATCTACGCCGACGAGGTCGCGCGACGGATGCCCGACGTCCCTCCGGAGGATCGGATCGACCAGGCTTGGCAGTTCTGCCTCAACGAGACCCGCGAGTGGTACGACGGTAAACGACGGGCACTGGATCGTAAGAAGCGGTTCTATCACGGTGTCCAGTCGACCACCGACTTCATCGAGATCCGGCAAGAGGGCCACTGGAGGGTCGATCTCCTCAATCATTCGCTCAACGAGAAGGGGTTGGAGGCGAGCATGGCGGTCGATATGGTCGCTCTTGCTGATATTTATGATATTGCGCTGATGATTACCGGCGAGGGCGAGAGCATTCCTGGAGTTCCCTACGTCAAAGCCAAAGCGAAGCACGTCGGCGTAGTTGAGTTTCGACGCGGGACGGCTGCCGACTCGCAGGGCAAAGGCTCCTCCTCTCGACTCAAGATCGCTGCCGACTTCATCGTTTACGTCTACGAAGGGGATCTGATCCGGCACAACCTGGCCTACCGTTCTGAAGGGGCCTACAGCGACGATCGGTATGGTCATGAAAACGGATCAAATTACTGAACTTGATTAGTTGGATGGTCACTCGAGACGACGATGTCTTCCTAGCAAGGAGGTGGGGAACCACCGATGGACACAGCGAGATCGGCGCCTCGGGTCTTGGTCCTGCGGGCGCCTGGGACGAACTGCGATGAAGAGACGATCCGGGCCTGGCGAACCGTCGGTGCCGAAGCGGAGTCGATCCACATCCTGCCGATGATCGGTGAGCCTGAACGGCTCGACGACTGCAAAATCCTGACCGTGCCCGGCGGATTCTCCTATGGAGACGATCTTGGGGCGGGCCTGATCTTCGGCTTAGACCTCTCCCGAGCGCTTGGCGATCGACTCCGTACGTTTCATGAGCGGGGCGGATTGATCCTAGGCATCTGCAACGGGTTCCAGGCGCTCGTCCGCGCCGGACTCCTCCCCGGAGATCCCGTCCCGAGCGATTGCGCGACGCTCACCCACAACGACTCGGCTCGTTACGAGTGCCGATGGGTCCGTCTCAAACCCCAGCCGGGCCGTTCGCCATTCCTCCCCGATGGTCACGTGATTGAGATCCCCGTCGCGCATGCTGAGGGCAAGTTTATCACGGACACTCCTGAGCGACTCGACCAACTCGAACGTCAAGGACAGATTGCCTTGCGTTATGTCGATCGCAACGATGCTCCAACGCTTCAGTACCCAGAGAATCCCAACGGGTCCCTCGGTGCGGTCGCGGGACTAACCGATTCGACCGGTCGAATCCTCGGCTTGATGCCCCACCCCGAGCGTCACATCGACCTGCTCCATCATCCGCAATGGACGCGACTGGAAGGGGGCTCTGACCGCGAACCCGACGGACTCCGGATCTTCCACGCGGCCATTGCTTCACTCAATAGCTGAGCTTGCATCGCAGAAACACACCTGCAAACAGTCGCTTACATGTGCTCGCAGCAAATCATGAATCATTCGGCAAGATAGCGGACCAGTTCGACCTGCCTCGGATTATGACGACGCCAAGCGTCTGCGTCTTCTTGGAGGTTGGCCAGATGATCGTCGAGAGTATCCAGATCAAGCTGACGACCGAACCCGCGAGTCTCAATTCCTTGGGAAATCCGTCGAAGGATCTCGTCGCCAAGTTCGACCTTATAGTGAGAGGACTCGTGATGCCAACGGAGGCCGTCACGCTCGTCGCTCACTGGATACGGATCGGTACAAGTCCACGTTGAGTAGCCGGTGAAATCCCAGACTTGAATCTGTTTTGTTCCGTGTTCAGCAGCGATCTCAGTCACGAAGCGCCGGAGATCGTTGAAAGATTCGTCGTACCCATGTTGGTGGATAAGCTCCAACATGGTCGCATGGAGCGGATTGAAGACCAGGACCACCTCGAGATCGCGGTCGACCCAGGCATCGACAAGCATGCGGAAACGTTTGAGCAGCTCGTCGGATAGTCTCAGATTACCGTAGAGGTTGGGGGAGTCGGCGAACCGTCGGAGGATGCTCCGGACCCGGATCATCGTGGTACTGCGCGGGTTGCGACGATCCCGGAACCCGTTCAATCCGATCTTCGATCGGCGCCCTTCCAGAGCATCCAGCAAGACGCTTCCCGATGCCGAGGTCGTTCGCAGGCTCAGCAGAAGGATGCCGTAGTACTCCGCCACCGCCAGGTCGGGTGAGAACGGCGAGTTAACGAACTCATCACCCAGCACGTAATTCTCATTGAAATGAAAAAGGTCGATGAAGTAATAGACCTTCTCAATGGATGGGCCGTGGCCTAGAGCGTAGTGGGCGACTCGATCGATCTCGACGTAATTCGTGCCGGCCAGCCCGAGGTTGATCACCGGCTGGGGATCGTCGAGCAAGGCCGAGGATTCCGGGTCGATCGCGGTCTCAACACGAGAGCTACCCAGGATCACCGTCCGCGCCCGGTCTTCGGCGATGAGGGCGGCTTTGGCCGTCCGCTCACTGAAGTTCTTGTAGTCGACGAGGGGGCCGGTGCGTGGACCTTGGACGACTCCATAGGGATCGACCATCGCGTTGAAGGCGGCGAGGCCAGTCAGCCCGAACACGAGGCTTCCCAGAAACAACCAGGTATGTCGGTTCATGGAAGATCGAATCGCCATCGCTTGCTCAGAATTGAAAGTAGAGGAATTCGCTGGCGCGTCCGATGTACAGGATCGCGGTGATGGCTACGACGACTCCGACGATCGCGGTCAGGGGAGTGGGCCTCCAGCGGAGCCAGTCCCAAGTTTGTCCCAACGGCTCGACCCCTTCCGTTGGGGGGGTATTGGATTCTTCGACCCGGTCGCCGTCAAAGATCTGGGCGAGGTTTGGGGTGAACCAGGCGACCATTAGGGCGAGGAACGTGACCACTGAAGCCTCGATCAGATCGATGGGAGGAGCCCCGTCGAGCGACCGGGACTCAGGCGAGATCAGGGCCATCGCCTGGAGCATCCGGACCGCCGCGCCCCAACTCTCGGCTCGGAAGATCACCCAGCAGACAACGACGGCCAGGAAGGTCAATGCCCAGCTCGCGCTTCGGCCAAACCAACCGACATCCTCAGGGCGTCGTCCGAAGCGTCGCGCGATCGTATTCCAACCATGATTGAGACAGAGATAGCTGCCGTGAAGTCCGCCCCAGATCACGAAGTTCCAACCAGCCCCATGCCAGAGGCCACCCAACAGCATCGTGATCATCAGGTTGAGGTAGCGGCGAGCGACCCCTCGCCGGTTGCCTCCCAGCGGGATATAGAGGTAATCGCGTAGGAAGCGTGAGAGCGTGATGTGCCACCGACGCCAGAAATCGATGATGTTGGTCGCTTTGTAGGGCGAGTTGAAGTTTAAAGGCAACCGGATCCCGAACATGCGCCCGAGTCCGATGGCCATGTCAGAGTATCCCGAGAAGTCGAAGTAGAGCTGTCCCGTGTAGGCTAATGCGGCGATCCAGGCGGTCAACGACCACGGGGTCAATCCGTCCTGGGCCTGACCGAAGACGGGCGTCGCGTAGAGGGCCAGTTGGTCAGCGATGACGACCTTCTTGAACAAGCCGCCGAAGAAGTAGGGCAAGCCGATGGCCAAATCACGGTCGGCCCGCTCCCGGTCCCAGGCATTGCCGAACTGCGGCATGATCTCCCGGTGATGGACGATGGGTCCGGCGATCAACTGCGGGAAGAACGTGACGAACAGCGTGTACTCGAGTAGGTCGACCCGGGGCGCCTCCCCTTCATAAAGGTCGACCAGGTAAGAGATCTGCTGAAATGTGAAGAACGAGATGGCCAGGGGCAATGCGATGGCGAGCGTCTCGTACGGCCGCCCGATAAGATCGAAGAAAAGCTCGGAGAAGAACCCCAGATATTTGAAGTAGGCCAAGGCCCCGAGGTTGGCGGCGATCCCCAAGATCAGGATGCCCTGACGCCAACCGGCTCGGTTCGGGTCGAGTCGGCCCATCAGCAGGCCGATCGAGAAGTTGCCCAAAATGGAGCCAACCAAGAGAAGCAGATAGACCGGTTTCCAATATCCATAAAAGATAAACGATGCGGTGACCAACCAAGCCAGCCCCGGCCGCAACTCGTCCCGACCTCGTCCTCGGATCCACCGATATCCGATCAGGGTGATCGGTAGGAAGACCAGGAGGAATGTGTAGGAGTTGAAGAGCAACGCCGAGCGCTCCGACGTAGAAGTGAGGTCCAGCAAGGGGCAAAGCGGACCTCAAGCACGGATTGAGATGTTCGCAACCCACTCGTCGACGTGATCGGGGGACGATTCCTGATCGAAAAGAGCGGCTCACCAAACGATCTCTGAGAGCGAGGTTATTCGGCCGGAGTCCGCCACGACCATCGAAGATCACCGATTCATGGTTTGACAGAACCATGATGGCATGATCGACGGTGTTCGAATGGTTCATCGACGGAGGAGAGAATGCATGGCTTGGGGAACACCCAAGGGAGCCCCTCGCACCGATGGCTCGTGATCTTAATGGTCACCCTAATGTTTCGACAAGCACCGTCTCTGAAGTGCAACGTTCTGCATGGGAGGTCGAAATCCGAACCTCGAAGATCGTCGGACGTGATGTCCCTGAGCCTCGATACGGCGTGGGGCCATCCCGAAAATCAGCGCCGTGGTCGACGGGCCGAGGACTGGACTTGACCGATCATCTGCAGCAACTCGGCATTGGTAGGATGCTTTTCGAGTTGGCCGCGGAGGGCTTCGATGGCCTCGACCGGTGATCGTGATCCCAGGGTCCTCCGGAGCAGGTGGGTCTTCTCCAGGGTTTCGGGGTCGAGCAGTCGCTCCTCTTTGCGCGTGCCCGAGGCGGGGATGTCGATCGCCGGCCAGAGCCGACGCTCGGCCAGGCTCCGGTTGAGGATTAGCTCCATATTCCCGGTGCCCTGGAACTCCAGGAAGATCAGGTCGTCCATCCGGCTGCCGGTCTCGACCAGGCTGGTGGCCAAGACGGTCAGGCTACCGCCCTCGTCGCAGGCCCGCGCGGTGCCGAAGAGACGCTTGGGCGTGTCCATGGCGCGGATGTCGAGGCCGCCGGTCATGGTCCGTCCCGAGTGGGAGTCCTTGTTATACGCTCGGGCCAAGCGCGTCAGGCTGTCCAGGAGGATGAGGACATCGCCTCCGGTCTCGACGATTCGTCGGGCCCGCTCGAAGGTCAGCTCGGCGAGCCGGATGTGGTCCTCGGAGTCCTGATCGTTGGATGAGGCCAGCACGATTCCGCCGTGGTCGCCGCGACGGACCTCGGTGACCTCTTCGGGGCGTTCGTCGACGAGCAGCAAGAAGAGGGTGATTTCGGGGTGGTTGGTCGAGACGGCTCGGGCGATCTCCTGAAGAAGGATGGTTTTGCCCGAGCGAGGCGGCGCCACGATCAGACCGCGCTGGCCGCACCCGATCGGGCAGAGCAGGTCGATGACCCGCGAGCCGAACGGCTCGGGACCAGTCTCTAGGCGAATCTGCTTCGTTGGGTCGATCGCAGTCAGTTGGCTGAAGGGCGTCCATTCGGTCCCGATCGGCTGCCCCTCCACGTTGCACAACTCGATCCTCGAAGCGCGTGGTGAGGCGTCGCGGGTCTTCGATTGAGTCCGGTTCTCAACCGGCAATGGACGACCCTCCGCATCGAGTCGTCGATACCCGACCAGGTGCCCTGGCTTGAGCTTCGCCTTCGCGATCTGATCGCGATCCAGAGTCGGATCATTGGGGGCGATCCGAAGGTTTCTCGTCAGATCCCGGAGCGTCCCTCGGCCTTGACGATCGACCTCGAGGACCCCTTGAGCGATTCCGAGGTCGGGGACCGAGCCGGCTTCGGCGTGGCTCATCGCGAGATCCTTCTGAAGTAACGGGGAGGATCCGAGTCGTGGATCAAGACCTGGGGCAGGCGGATCCGGATGTCCACTTCATCCTAGGGGGCCGAGCAAGGGGCGGGACCGGTCCGATCCGAAGCCCCCCAATGGCTTTGCGAGAGGGGAGAAGGCGTAGGCTCTTTCGTCTTTAGACTTTACGGTGTTCGGTCGTGATGGCCTGACCGCCCTCGGGCAAATCGATCAGTCGATAATCGCCGAAGAGATTCGGTGAATCGCGCTGCAGGATCGCTAAGACGGCCACGGCGACCTTGCGGATCTCGGCGTCGGCATGGCGATCGCCTCGGAGTTCGAGAAAATGCCGGAGCGCCCGTGCGTTGCCGGTGACGAAGATCTTGGTCTCGGTCGCGTTGGGCAAGACGCTCCGAGCCGCCTCGCGGGCCCGCTTGCGACGCAGGGTCTTCTCCTCGATATCGGAGAATTTGGCCGCGAGGCCATCAGCCAAGTGCTGGTAGGCTCGCTGACAGTTCGCGATGCAATTCAGCCAGATCGCATGGAGTTCCGGATCCTCAGCGATCGGGTCGGGTTCGACGAAGCTCGCCTCGGACTCATCGACGAACCGCTGGCTGAGCTGGCTGTAGCCCATGCCCGCCCGGTGTCGGACCAGTTCGTGGGTGAACGAACGGCTCACGCCGGTAATCACCAGGTTGTAGACCGCATGTTCCAAGACACTGCCGTGGCCGACCTCCTTGATGTGGTCGATGTAGGCCGCGTTGCCGCCGGGCCTGGGTTTCCGGAAGCTCATATAACAGAGTCGTCCGGCCACCTCGACCAACTTTTGGCCACCCACCTCCGTGTCGGTCGTCCAGGTTTCGACCTCTTCGTCGGCCAAGAACTGACTTAAGACCGACTCGTCGACGACCTGCTTGCCGAGCAAGTAGACCCGAGGCGCCCGGAGGATCGTCAGGTTCGGTGTCCCGGTCGTTTCGTCCACAGCCATTCGTGTCCGGCCTCCTGGGGGCATCGAGATGACCCTTGTCAGTGGTCATCCCACTCGCACAACGTTCTCGACTTGCGGGACGGCGGCCGAACGACTCGAGGTCATTCTCTGTGCCCCCCTCCGACAACAGGCTGAGGGTCATCCTTATGGGGAAAGTCGTCAAGCTCCGGAAACGGGCCTCCTCGGCTTTGGCCGATCGGCTCGGTCGGGAGTTGAGCTCGGAGCAGGCCCAAGCGGCCTTGGCACCCGACGGCTATAACCTGATCTTGGCCGGGCCGGGCTCGGGCAAGACGCGCGTGATGATCTATCGCGTGGCGGCCTTGATCGATCGCGGCGTCCGGCCCGAGTCGATCCTGCTAGTGACCTTCACCCGACGCGCTGCTCGCGAGATGGTCGGCCGCCTCGAAGCCCTCATTGGTCCGGCCGGCACGGCCGTCTGGGCCGGGACATTCCATCACGTCGCTAATCGGCTCCTCAGGCGTCCGGACCACGCCCAAACACTCGGCCTCGACCCCGGCTTCACCATCCTCGACAGCGAAGATCAGCGTGACCTGATGAACTCCGCTTTGGCCGAGGCGGGCTTGACCGGCAAGGAGGCTCCCAAGTTCGCACCGAAGCCGCCGAAGGTTTTGGGGCTTTACAGCCAGGCGCGCAACACCGAAAGCCCCTTGGCACGTATCCTCGAAGAACAGGCCCCTGCGCTGGTCGACCTGCTCGAGCCGGTCGAGCGCTCCTCTCAGATCTATGAACGCCTCAAGCGTGCGGCCAACAGCGTCGACTACGACGACCTCCTTGTGTACTGGCTCCGAGCCCTTCGCGACCACCCGCCGCTCCAGCGTTGGCAGGCCGAGACGTTCCAGCACCTGCTCGTCGACGAGATGCAGGACACCAACGCGCTGCAGGGGGCGATCGTCGAGACCATCGCTCAAGCCGGCTCGGGCAATCTAACCGTCGTCGGCGACGATGCCCAATCGATCTACCGGTTCCGCGGCGCCAACTACGACAACATTCTCAAGTTTCCCGACCGCAACCCCGGCGCACGAACCTTCCGGCTTGAAACCAACTACCGCTCGACCCCCGAGATCGTCGACGTCGTCAACGCGGCCATCGCACCCAATCAGACCGGATTCCCCAAGACCCTCGTGGCCCACACACCCCCGAGCGGCTCAAAGCCTTGGCTGGTCCCGACCGCCGACGCCTACGAGGAGGCCGAGTTCGTCTGCCAGCAGATCCTCACGCTTCGCGACGAGGAGAATCTCGACTTCTCTCAGATGGCCGTCATGTACCGCAACCACTTCGACAGCATGCTGTTGCAGGGCGAGCTGGTCAACCAGGGGATCCCCTACACGATCCGGAGCGGGCTCCGCTTCTTCGAACAAGCCCACGTCAAAGATGTCTTGGCCTACCTCCGGATCTTGACGAACCCTCGAGACGAGCCGGCCTGGAAGCGGCTCTTGCAACTCTGGCCGGGGATCGGCCCGGCCAAGGCGAATGCGCTCTGTGCCCATCTCGTGGCGGCCCAGGACCCCTTGTCGGCCCTGAGAACGGCCGAGACGATGGCCTTGGTACCGACCAAGGCGCGGGGCCACTTCGCCGGATTCGTCAGCGATCTGGACCGGGTCCGTCGGACCGAACCGGAGACTCACCCGGCCCAGGCGATCCAGGCGGTGCTCGAGGGGGGCTATCCCTCGACGATGCGCACCCGCTATGAAAACCCTGATGGCCGTCGCGAGGACTTGGATCAGCTCGCCCTCCTCGCCGGTCGTTACGAGAGCCTGGAGCGGATGGTGGCCGACCTCCTCTTGGCCGGCGACGTCTATGGGGCCGACACCCTGGGCGCCGACGAGCCGCAGGACCTGCTCAGCCTAACCACCGTCCATCAGGCCAAGGGCCTGGAGTGGTCCCGGGTCTTCGTGATCCGTCTCAACGACGAGACCTTCCCCAACGCCCGCGCCTTGAGCGAGCCGGAGGGGCTGGAGGAGGAACGGCGGATCTTCTACGTGGCGGTCTCAAGGGCTCAGCACGAACTCTACTTGTCCTATCCATTGATCGTTTCGAGAGGCCGGGGTCAGACCACGATCGGCCATCCCAGTCGATTCCTTCAGGACCTCGATCCGGAACTCCTCGAGCCGATCGCCCTGGAAAGCGACAACGACTTGGCCTGGACCGGCGCGTGAGTGTTTCGGCGACCGGATCGCGTGACATTCGGTAAAATAGAAGACGATCGAGGCCCTCGTCGAGGCGCCTTATTCGTTGGTCTTGCCCCGGATCCCTCCGTCCGCCGGGTGACCCGGCACCCCAGGATCTCGACGATGTCTTCCCCGACCGATCCGGAGATCGAGGCACGTTTCGAGGCGTTCTGCGACCCCAACACTCCTGAGGGGTCGTCGGAATCGGAGCCCCTATCGGAAGCAGAACGGGATCGGGAGTTCGATCGGTTGATCGCCGAAGTCCCGGTCGATCGACTCGCGGCTGTGGCGCTCGGTCGACTCCAAGCTCATGGCCTCAGCCGGGGGGACCGCTTCGTCCTGGTCGAGCTGGTCGCCGGCCTGAACCGATCCGCGCTCTTCGATGCCCTCGGAACAGCTCTGCGCGATCATCCTCATCCGCCTTACGAGGTCCTCTGGAGCGCATTGGAGTTGCTCGATCGCGCCGAACGGCTCGAAGGACTGCCCGATCTCGCCGAACTCTGGGACGAGATGCGTGACGCTCTGGACGTCGATCCCGAGGATGCCCTGGTCGAGTTGCTCGGGGAGATCGACGACACGTCCGACCCAGACCTCGGCGCGGATCTCCTCCACGAAGCGCTCCAGGCCTGGGACTCAACGGAGCGCGAACGTCGGCTGTGCTCCCTCGCCGAAGATTATGGGGATCACCCGGCCGTTGAGGCGTTGGTCCGCCGAGTCCGCCTCGAGTCGGAGGGGGAAGGAGAAGGGGAAAGGGAAAGGGAGGAGTCCGAGGTCGATGTCCGAGACGATCTGATCGATCCAGGCTCATCGACGACTCTGATCCCGGTCGAAGTGTCCCAGACGGAGGTGCTCCCGGTACAACGTTCGGGTTCCGGCATGGCCATAGATAATGAGCCAGTGCTCACGGGATGGCTCGGATCGATCGATGGGTCCGGCCGTGCCTTCTTCGGTTTGGGCGTCGTCGAGTCGAAAGGCTCGGCTCTGGAGGTCGTCGCGGAGGTCCGGGCGGGCGGGCCTGAGGATCCCTTGACGATCACCGGGATCAGGGGCGTTGAGCGTCCGGATGCGAATCCCGCGACGCCTTGGATCGAGGAGATCGCAGCGTTTGGCGATTTCGATCTGATTCGGCCGATTTCCGGTCCGGTCATCGAGCTGCTTCGCGATTGGCTGGTGATGCGCGCCGGCTCTCAAAACATGCCGAGTCTTCCAGATCAAGATCGCGATTGGATAGCGTGGTTCCGAGCCTCGAACCGATCCGACCAACTCGCACGGGCCGCGCCGAGTGCCGATGTCTGGATCCCGTTGACAGAGCGACTCGCCGAGCCGTGCCCGAGCATCGAGGTGCTTCGGGATGCCTCGGCGTTAATCTTGGGCTCGTGTCCGAACTGGGCCGACGATTCGGAGTGGACGCTGAGCTTGGCCCGCGAACTGGTCATCCGACGCGAGGCCCACGCCTCGGTTCCGCTTCGCGACGAGGGGCCGATCCGTGTTTGGTTCACCCGCCATGCAGCCGGAGCGCTCGATCGCCACGTCGGCATGCTCCGATGGATGGCGCTCTTCGGGCTCGCTGCTGAGGATCAGGAGCTAGCTCGAGCCGCGGCCACCTTGGCCCAGCACTTGGCCGAGCCCGCCCAACGCGTGCCCAACCATCCTTACGTCCTCGGCCTGGCCCAATTAAGCTTCGAGACCGCACTGGATCGGATCCCGAACGCGAACCCGATCGATCCCGACCCCTCGCGACCAGGATAAACCTGGATGGTTCAGGCATCGGGACGTCGATTGATCAGATCCGCGAGCCGGTCCGACACGGTCGTTTCGAAGGTTTTATCAAGGGAAGCTCAAGATTGGATCTGATCCTCGTCAGTTGAGGTGTTCCTTGAAGAACGCCACGGTCCGTTTCCAGGCGAGTTCGGCCGCCGATTCGTCGTATCGCGGCGTGGTATCGTTGTGGAAGCCGTGATTGACCGCCGGGTAGATGTATGTCTCATACGATTTGTTTGCGTCTTTGAGCGCCGCCTCGAAGGCCGGCCACCCTTGATTGATCCGACGATCCAGCTCGGCGTAGTGGATCAGGAGGGGGGCTTGGATCTCGTTGATGTCCTCCGAGGCGGGTTGGCGACCGTAGAACGGGACGGCAGCGGCGATCGTCTCGGGGATCCGGACGGCCAGAATATTGACCATCCCTCCACCGAAGCAGAATCCGACAGCGCCCACCTTGCCGTTGGACTTCGGATGATCTTTGAGGAACTCCGCACCGGCGATGAAGTCCTCGATCATCTCATCGCGATCGCGTTGAGACTGTAGGGCGCGGCCCTCGTCGTCGTTGCCGGGATAGCCCCCCAAGGGGGTCAACGCATCGGGGGCCAGGGCCAGGAACCCCTCGACGGCAAGACGCCTGGCGACATCGGCGATGTAGGGATTTAACCCGCGGTTCTCGTGGATGACCAGGACGGCCGGGAGTTCCGAGATCGCGCCTTTGGGGAGGGCGAGGAGCCCGCGCATAACGCCCGCGCCTTGAGGCGAGTCGTACTCGACCATCTCGGCTTCGATCCGTGGGTCGTCCGGATCGACCTGCTGGGCCAACGCGTAATTCGGGCTGAGCCGATCGAGCAGCATCTCGAAGGTGAGTCCGCCCACGGCGAAGGCGGCCAACCGACGGACGTATTCGCGACGGTTGACTCGACCATGAGCGTATTCATCGTAGAGGTCCAGAACTTCCTGATCGATCTTGGGCTCTTGGGGGCGGCTCATCGGGAGGGGCTCCTCAGAACGTAAGACTTGGGGATGATTGAGGTTGAATGCCGTCGAGGCTTCTTCCCAGGGTGATCGGTATTCCACCACTCGGGACTGTCTCGAGGTTCAGATCGGTCGTGATGGCCGTCATGCATCGCTGTCCAGGTCGGCCATACATGGGTCGTTATCGTAGGTCGGGATCGATCCTCCCGGTCGAACCCCAGGAGGAGCCTGCAAAGATAGTCGACATCGCCCCCCTTGTCGGCATCCAAGAATGAAACTCCCTGTCCATACCTCAGACCAAGTGCGGCCACAAAGATTCTGTCATTTTTTAATTAATTTATTCACATATTTAAATAATCTGATTTTTGTCCAATGTCCCTTGGAATTGTCGGCAGAGGGTTATCTTTTGATGAAATTCCTTCGGTGCCAATGTCGTAAAATCGAATCAGCCTCTTCCATCAGGATTTCTCGGGAGTTATCCTCGAACAACTTCGCGTTGTTGCATCCACTCGCCGCTTGTCGAGATTCTCAGAGACCTACGATCCGAATCGCTGCTCGAGGACCGATCACCGAATCGTCACGACGAGACGATCAGATTTCGTGACCCGCTTCAGAATCGCAATGGTCCCGGACGTTGGACATCGAAGTCCGTCCAGGGTGATGATTCGAGACTTGACCCCATCGCTTCGCAAACGACCGAACGACGCCGACGTCAAAGAATCCGCATGCCTAGCTTCGATCCCCTCGCTCGACTCACCGAAGGCGACTCTTCCGCGTCCGACTCCGTCCAGTTCATCGTCGCAACCGATGTGGAATCGGCTGTCTCCCTGATTTCGCAACGCGTTGGCGAACGGCGGATCTTGCTCGTCGATCTTGCACCGCTCCCGCCAGTCCGCGGACAGATCGATCGGATCCTCGACGAGATGGCCGACGTCGCGCGAAGTCTCTGGCCCGCCTGGTACGGGATCCTGGACTGGGACGCGCAATCGAGACTACGCCCGGCCGATCGACTGGAGTCGGTTCTGCTGAGCGATCCCGACCAGTGTCCCGGCGTCTCGCTCGATTGGTTTCGCAAGACGGCAGCACTCTGCAAGCAGGGTCGAATGTCCCGGCCATCGGGATACCTCCCCGAGGTTCACGTCGCCCAACTCGCGACGGCCATCGAGCCGAATCCAAATCAACTGGCGATCCTGCTCCGGCTCGACCAGCCGCCCGAGGACCGCGCCCGGCTCCTGGGACTGGCCCGAGCGACCGAATGGCTCGCGCGCTCGACCCGAGCCCTCGTGGCCCTCATCGTCCCCGAATCCCTCGAAGATGCCCCGGAACTCGACGGCATCAACTCCCGACTCGTCCGGATCGAAGCGGATCCGGTCGGGACGACGGTCGACCAACCGCGCGAACAACGACGGCGATTCGGCCCCATTATCGGCCATCCCCACCCGCTGAGTCCCGGCGAGCAAAAACTTGCCCGAAGGCTCGCCGACGACATCGTGGGGCCGCTCTTCCAATTCAACCAACGCGTGACGACGACTCGAGGATCGAACTACATCGTCGACCTCCTCTGGGAGGCTGGCAAGGTCGTTGTCGAGGTGGACGGCTACGAGTACCACTCAGCGCGCTTGGCCTTCGCAAGCGACCGGCACCGCGATTACGAGCTGATGCTCAGCGGTTATCATGTCTTGAGATTGACCCACGACGAAGTGATGAAGGACGTCGACCGGGCGTTGGAGAAGATCCGCGACGTGGTCCGACTCCGCGATGACCGGTCCGCCGATGCATCGAGGACAGCATCCCCATGAGTTCTGAGCCCAAAGATCGTCTGATCCTCCTGCGCCTCGCCTTGGAAGGCGGGGAAGCATGGAACAACGAATTCAAACCGACGCTGGATCGCTCCGATCGGGATCGTCTCAAGGAGGCCGGCTTGATCGAGGCGGAGCAGCGCAAGAATCCGAAGTCGAAACGACGCTCTTATCACCTGGCGATGACCGATCGGGGCTGGGGATGGTTGTCGGACAACCTCGCCGGGACCTTGCCGAGCGGCTCCAAGCCGGTGCAGCCACTTCAACGACTCCTCACCCAACTGAAAACCTACCTGGACCGGCAGGAGACGTCGTTCGCGGAATTCCTCGCGGCCCGAGCGGCTCAAGAAGAAAGCCTCTCCGATCGTGTCAAGGCCGTCTACGGCCGCCTGGCCAACGGACGTGAGAACGTCCGCGTCCGGCTGGCCGCCCTTCGAAGCGAACTCGCCGACGTCCCTCGAGATCAGCTCGATGAGACCCTCAAAGAACTTGCCCAATCCGGCCTGGCATCGCTCTATCAGCTCGATGACCCGTCGATGATTCATGCCGAGGATCGAGAGGCGGCACTTCATATTGCTGGAGGCAATGAGCGCCACATCATTTACATTGGAGGTTTGTCTTCATGACCAGTCAGAATGCCGTTCAGTTGGACATTGTTCGTCGGTTCGATTTCGATTGGGCAGTCTCTTTAGATGAAGTGTGGAATGACGATGTCTGGGACGAGCCGTCTCTTCATCAAGCGACCCGTGCAGAGTTTGTCCAGCGCTTGGAAGAGATGAATCAATCCAAGCGTTCCAGTACACCGATGGGATGGATCATCTTGGGATCGGGAGGGTCGGGGAAAACCCACCTGCTCGGGAGGTTCCGTCAGGAGACACAACGTCGAGACGCAGCGTTTATCCTCGTCGACATGACCGATGTACGAAACTTCTGGGCGACCGTCCTCCAGGGATTCATCCTCTCTTTGCAGAAGGAATATCGGGACGGGCTTTTTCAACATCAGTTCCTGCTTCATAAAATGATCGGTCGAATGGCTCGATCAACCCCCGTCGCCGAGCTTCTCAAAAATCTCTCCCAACAGAAGACGGACAATCTGGCCCACTTTGCGAACAAGGTCCTCTCAGCGCTTCGGGTGACTCGCCCCGCCGAAGTCCTGGAGCATCAGGACGTTGTGAGAGCGCTAATTTGCCTGAATTCGTCCGACTTCTCGATCGCCAATCTCGGGATGACCTGGCTCCAGGGTCTGGAGATCGACGAGGCCGATCGGAGGGTGCTGGGGTTCCAAGCTGCGGCTCGGGATCCCATCGCGATCGTCAAGGCGCTCTCCTGGCTAATCAGTCTATGCGGACCCACCGTTCTTGCCTTCGATCAGCTCGACGCGATCGTCTCGCAACACGCCGCCTCGGCGGCCTCCGAGGGTGATGACGAAGTGGCAGAGGCTTCTCGTTCGATCATCCGTGACGTCGGCGCCGGGCTCGGTTCGCTCCGCGATCATACATATCGGACCCTTGTCGCCGTCTCCTGCCTGGAGAGTACTTGGCATGCCTTGAACGAGGTCAGCCTATCGACGTTCTTGGACCGGTTCGATCAACCACCGCACCGGCTCGACATCATCAAAACGCACGCCGCAGCAAAGGGTGTCGTTCAGAGCCGGCTCGCTCCCGCCTTCAAGGCCGCTCGTTTCAATCCTCCTTATTCGACCTGGCCTTTCCGTCCGGAGTCCTTGGAGAAGACCCTCCTCACTCCTCGAGAACTCCTCAAGCTCTGCAAGCGTCATCGGGACACCTGGTTGCGGCAGGGACAGGTCGTCGAGGTCCGGAGCCTGGATGATGGGATTGAGGTCCAGCCGGTCCAAAACAGTGACCGACTCGCGGAACTGGACCAGCGGTTCGCGACGCTCCAAGGGCAAACCGATGTCGCCTATCTCCTGGAAGAAAAGCAGGAAGATCAGAGGATCGCTCCCATCCTCTACTCGGCCATGAAATCTCTGGCCCGGGAGCTAGACCTGGACGACTCGATCGGCGTGCGAGTGGATCGCCCCGCATCGGGCGGCAAGACGACGGTGCCGATTCACGTTCGGTTCCGATTGATCTTCACCGAGGAGAACGACCGCGAGGAGCACTTCTGTCTCCGAACCCTCCAACACACCAACTCCGTCGCGTTTCAGAACCGATTGAACTCAGCGATGACCGAGTCGGGGATCGCGAAACCACTTCGCTTCCGACGGCTGAGCATCATCCGTAAGGGCTCGATCCCCGGCGGACCGAAGACCCAACGCCTCGTCGACAAGTTCCACCAAGAAGGGGGGCTCCTCCTCGATCCGACGGATCAGGAAGTGCGGGTCCTGAATGCGGTCCACATGATGTTGGACGAGGGCGAGCCTGACCTCGACGCGTGGCTCGCCTCCCGCAAACCTCTCTCCCAGCTCCTCTTGATCCAGCAGGCGGTTCCGATCAAGGCGCACCTGGGACGACCTTCCACCGTGAGTCCTCATGGAGAGGTGATCCAGCAGACTCCCGATGCGGACACGCCACCCGAGGCGAACGGCCGCTCCAGTGCTCAACCCGTCGGTGACACGACGGCCCAGAGCCGGAGAGTTGAGTCATCGGTCGACGGGGCGGTTGCGGATCGTTCGGTCGGCTCCAGCCGCGAACCGTCGAGTCAGCCCGTGGCGGCTGGCCCAATGGACTCGGAACGGGTCGAAGGTGTGATCCTGCTAGGTCGCAAAAGCGTGGCTGGCCAGCCCGGGGATCCGTTCCAAATACCGATCCCCCTGCTGGAGAAGCACACCTTGGTTGTTGCCGGGGCCGGCTCGGGCAAGACGGTCCTAGTCCGACGGCTCATTGAAGAGGCGGCCCTGGCCAATATCCCCTCGATCGTCATCGATTGCGCCAACGATCTCTCAACGCTCGGCGATTCCTGGCCCCAGCCACCCGACGGGTGGTGGGAAGGTGACGCGTCGAAGGCCGAAGCCTACCGTCAGAACACGGATGTTGTGGTCTGGACGCCCGGGCGCGAGTCGGCCAACCCGATCGCCTTGGCGCCGTTGCCCGATCTGGTCGCCGTCCGCGACAATCCCGAGGAACTCGACGCGATGATCGCGATGGCCGGCGAGGCGATCGGTCCGATCGTGGCTCGCGGCAGGTCCAAAGCCGACGAACACAAGCGCGGAATCTTGACCCAGGCTCTGCGGGGCTTCGCTCGGGAGGGTCGGGAGGGACTCGTTGAGTTCATCGCCTTTCTCGAAGATCTTCCCGAAGGGGCGCGACTCGGTGTCAATAGAGAGGAAAAGCTGGCCGCCGAGATCGCGGACTCCCTCAAAGTGGCCCGCGTCCAGAGCCCCATGCTTCGATCCGACGGGACACCGCTCGACCCGGCCGTGCTCTTCGGCGACGTCCCCGGCGCGACCCAGACTCGGGTCTCGGTCGTCAGCTTGGTCGGCCTGCCGACCGATGAGGGCAAGCAGGCCTTCCTCAACCAACTCGCGATGACCCTCTTCAGTTGGATCAAGCAGAATCCCGATCCGGGCCCCCGAGGCCTCCGCGGGCTCTTGGTCATCGACGAGGCGAAGGACTACGTGCCCTCGCTGCGGTCCACATTGTGTAAGGAAAGCCTCGCGCGGCTGGCCGCGCAGGCCCGGAAGTATCACCTCGGCCTGGTCTTCGCGACTCAGAATCCGAAAGACATCGACAACAAGATCGTCGCCAACTGCTCGACGCACCTCTACGGTAAGGTCAACTCCCCGGCCGCCATCGAAGCGGTTAAGGAATTACTCCAAGGTAAAGGCGGCCGGGGCGATGATGTCTCACGCCTACCGCGAGGCCGGTTCTACATCCACAATGCCGACATCGGACGGGGGACTCCGTCCAAGATCGAGATGCCCTTGTGTTTGAGCTATCACCGACCTAACCCCTTGGACGAGTCGGAGGTCCTGGACAAGGCGAGGGTGTCTCGAGAACAGCTCGAGGCGGTTCGACGGTAAACTCTTTGAACGAGGACTATGATGAAGCGTACGGGTGTTGCTTTGATCATCGCGGTGGTCGTCGCGATCGCCGTCAAGCCGGCGATCGGTGGTTCGTACGTCTTCGGGGTTCGGGACGATCAGCTTCTGTTGAACGGCCAGCCGTTCAAAATCATCGGCCTGCGATGCTCCAACGCCCTGATGAGCGATTCGACGACGCGCGCGTTGATCGATCGGTTACCGGACTATCGGCGCTGTGGGATCAATACCGTTAGTGCATTCCTGATGGGGTCCCGCTTCGGAGATGTCAAAGGTTATCGTCCCGATGCCAGTCTCGAGCCGGCCTACACGAAGCGGCTGGGTGCGATCATCGAGGCCGCCGACGAACTCGGGATGGTCGTCCTGGTCGGCTGCCTCTACTGGAGCGAGTCCCGCGCCAAGGAGGACCTGGTCGGGGTCTGGGAACAGGCGGAGGCCAACCGTGCGGTCGCCAACACGGTCCGTTGGCTCGTCGAACATGATTACCGCAACGTCTTCGTCGACGTCGACAACGAAGGGATGGCCCAAGGCGCCAACGGCTGGAGCATCGCCGCGATGATCGACGCCGGCCATGCCGTCGATCCGACGATCATGATCGCCTACAACGATAAAGATGCTCCACCGGAGAACGCGGATCTCTACATTCACCATAGCCCGAGGGTCCCGGGACGGCCGTGGCTCGACAGCGAGGCGACCCCGCAGCGATCGACGCCGGGCGGATACTGGGGATCGTTCAGCAAGCAGACGCGTCGTGAATCGGGCGGGGCCTTCTATAACTATTCGCGGATCGGCCGCTACACCGAAGCCATGAAGGCCGAGCAACTCCGACGGACCGAGCGTGAGATCGAGCAAGATAACGGGCACATGCTCGCCTCAACCTGGCTCCAATGCGTTCCGAGCGAAGGTATCGGCGGGCCCTTCACGGACCCCGGCGGCCGGTCGAGGATCATCGACGTCGACGCCGAGATCGACCGCCTGCACCCCGACGCTGGGATCGCCTGGTGGCTCGAGTTCGTCCGAGAGCGCTATGGTCCATGGGAGCCGCCCGCTCCGATCGTCAACGACTGATCGTTACTTTGTCGCTCTAAGATCATTTTATTTGTTTCACATACAAGTCGCTATTTGCTGAGTCTGGTCCGCATGCGGGCCAGTCTCTGGGTGCCCGAGACATCGAAACGCTGGAACGACACTCGAGCGGATCGTGCCATTGATCCGCTCCGTTGGCGGAAGGATGTAACCATTTCGCGGAACGCGGTAATACCCCGTAACTGCGAGTACCGATCCGAGCCGACTTGCTGTCGATTGGGCGATCGTTGAGGGCTTCCCGAAGTCGTCGGACTTGGGAACGTCTAAGGGCATCGCTCATCCTCTCCGAACGGTCAGGACATGTTATGGGCCAGAGCGATCCCACGGAGCAATTCGTGCAGCGACTCGCTGAGAACCAGAACCGGTTGTACGGCTACGTCTATTCGCTGTTGGGGGACCACAACCGGACCGCCGACGTCGTGCAGGAGACGAACCTCGTGCTCTGGCGAAAGCTCGTCGAGTTTCATCCCGAAAAGCCGTTCCTGCCCTGGGCATTGGCGACAGCGCGATTCCAGGTCCTTGCCCACCTCCGCGATCGCAAGCGCGATCGGGTCTTACTCGATCCCGAACTGGTGGATCTGCTCAGCGAAGAGGCCCAGCATCAGGCCGGGCAGGTCGATGCGCTTCGGGAGGTGCTCCGGGTCTGCCTGCAACGGCTGACCCCGGGCAATCGAGACTTGATCGAACGTCGATATTATCGCGCGATGCCGATCGCGGAGATCGCGGTCGCCGTCGAGCGGACCGCGACTTCGGTGAAGGTTGCCCTGTTGCGGATCCGTCGCAAGTTGGCCGAATGCGTGCGGCAGCAACTGGCCCCTGGGGAGGTCTGACCCATGAGATCCGATGACGAGAACCTCGAGTCGTTGCTGCTTGACTGGGAGGCCGGTGATCTCGATGAGCCGGGTGTCGAGCGGATCCGTGAAATCCTGAGAACGGATCCCGACGCGCGGACGCGGTTCGTTCAATGGCGGATGATCGACGCTGCCTTGAAGCTGGAGGGTGACGCCGGGCTCGGCCTCTCGACTCTGGGCCCTTCGGAGAACGCCGAACCCTCGATGACGCGACCTCTGAGATCGGGTGATCCTCGAGAACGATGGATCGGTGCCCGACTTTGGACGGTCGCCGCGGCGTGTCTGGTCCTCGCGTTGGTGGGACGACTCCTCTGGCTGGAGTTCGCGGAGGTCCCTGGACGATCGGTCGACATTTCGGACGACAGGGCTGGCAGCGAGGCGATCGCGGTGGAAAAGACGTCGCGAGGCATCGCGCTGGTGACTCGCTTGGTCGACGTCGCTTGGGTCCCGGGTCAGGACGCGTTCGAGGTCGGCGATGCGCTGAATCCGGGACGGTTCGCGATCGGGGCTGGCCACGCCCAGATCGAGTTTTTCTGCGGCGCCACGGTGATCCTCGAAGGGCCGGCCGAACTGGATCTCGTGTCGGCGACCCTCGCCAAGATCCAGTCCGGTCGCCTTCGAGCCCATGTCACCCCGGTGGCTCGTGGCTTTTCGATCGAGGTCGGCGACCTGCGCGTCGTCGACTTGGGGACGGAATTCGGCCTGTCGGTCACCCCAGAGGGGGCCGACGTGCAGGTCTTCGACGGCGAGGTCGAGGTTCATCACCAGGCGGGCCGTGAACAAAACCTTCGAGCGGGTCAGGCCCTCGTGCGTACCGAGCAGGGCGCGTTCCAGTTCGCCGACGCCACGCCGGAGCGGTTCTTGAACATCGCCGATCTGGAGGCGCGGGCTGAGAACCAGAACCTCGTCCGCTTCGAGCGCTGGAGGGAGTGGTCTGAACGGATCCGGCGGGACCCCCGGCTGATCGTTTACTACGCGTTCGACTCGGCCGACTCGTGGCGACGGACGTTGCGTTCCAGCCTCGAACCGACTGAGGGCGAACGGGACGGCGCGATCGTCGGTGCCAACCGGGTGCCGGGGCGTTGGCCGACCAAGGGGGCCCTGGAATTCAAACGGCCAGGCGATCGCGTTCGAGTGCAGATCCCTGGACAGTACGGATCGCTGAGCTTCGCTTGCTGGGTCAAGATCGACAGCCTCGACCGCTGGTACAATTCGCTCTTCCTCACTGATGGATATGAGAAGGGAGAGCCACACTGGCAGATCCTCGACAGCGGTCGACTCTTCCTCTCCATTCGCCCGCGCTCAAGAGAGGAGGGGGGGCTCGATCACCGTGAGGTCCTCTCCTCGCCGTTCTGGGAACCGTCGATGAGCGGCAAGTGGTTGCACTTGGCATCGACCTTCGACATCGAGACGAATCGGGTCGTCCACTACCTCAACGGTGTGGTGATCGGCCGCGACGTGATCCCCAACGCCCAAGCTCCCTCAACGACCCGGATCGGCACCGCGTCGATCGGCAACTGGTCCCTTCCCACGAAACCCGATCAAGCCTTCGCCGTCCGAAACCTGAACGGCCGCATCGACGAGTTCGCCCTGTTCGCGGCGGCCTTGACCCAAGAGGAAGTCCAGGAGATGTACGATCATGGCAAACCGTAAGGACTACCCGTTCGCTCTGGTCACATCGATGTTGATCGTGAGTCTCGCGATCGTGAATCCGTTGAAGGCCGACGAGCCGACGACGACTGTAGACGCTGAGCGTCTCTTCGCCGTCGAAGTCTTGCCGATGCTCAAAGCGAAGTGTCTCGCTTGTCACGGCAACTCCCCGGAAGAGCTGAAAGGGGGATTGGACCTCTCTAGCCTCGAAGGCATGCTCGCCGGCGGTGACCTCCATGGTCCGGTCATCGAGCCGGGTGACGCGGAAGGCAGCCCGTTGTATTGGGCCGTCAGTCGCACCGAGCCCGGCCTAGAGATGCCGCCCAAGGAGAACGATAAGCTCTCTCCCGAACAAGTCGATCGGATTCACCGTTGGATCGACGCTGGCGCCCCGTGGCCGGACCTCGAGGCGATCGATCGCTATCGAGACGAAGCGTGGTCGAACGGCTCGACCAGCGGAGGCGTTTCGGTCCCGACCAGCGGGGGCCTGAGCGACGAATGGACTCGGCGTCGGTACCGTCCGGAAGACCTCTGGGCGTTTATGCCGCTCCGCGATGTTGATCAGCCCAAGGGTCTTGGAGATGCCGTTCAGGATGTGAATCCAATCGACGCCTTCATTAACGATCGTCTGCTGGACGAGGGGCTGAAGCCCGCGCCTCGCGCCGATCGACGGACGCTCATACGTCGGGCCACCTATGACCTCACCGGACTCCCGCCGACCCTCGAAGAGATCGACGCCTTCCTCAACGATGACCAGCCGGGCGTCTGGAATCGCCTGATCGAACGGCTCTTGAGCAGCTCCCACTACGGCGAACAATGGGGTCGACACTGGCTCGATGTCGTCCGGTATGCCGACACCAGCGGTTATTCGAACGATTGGGAACGCTCGAACTCCTGGCGCTATCGCGACTATGTGATCCGTTCCTTTAATGAGGATAAGCCCTATGACCAGTTCGCCATCGAACAGCTCGCGGGCGATGAACTGGATCCTGACGATCCCGAGATGCGTGTCGCCACCGGGTTCCTGCGATCGGGCCCTTGGGAACACACGCCGATGACGGCCGAGAACGTCTCGCGTCAGCTCTATCTGGATGATCTTGTCAACAACGTCGGTCAAGCGTTCCTGGCCACGCCGCTCCGATGTGCCAAGTGCCACGACCACAAGTTCGACCCGATCCCGACCCGCGACTATTACCGCGTCATGGCGGCCTTCGCCACCACCCAACCGGCCGAGAGGAACACGCCGTTCCTCGCCGAAGAGAACCGAACGCGATTCGAGGAGGGAAGGGCGATCATCGAGCAACGGCTCGCCTGGGCCCAGGCGGACGTTGCGAGGATCAAGGCCAAGGAAGAGGAAGCCGGTCGCGCCTGGGCTCGGGAACGGGGGATCCCCTACGTCCCACGCGTGTCCAAGAACAACGATGTCCCCGAAGAGCTGAAGCCACCCCGCCATGTCGGCCTGAGCTATGAAGACCAAGGCTTCCTCAAGATCCGAGAGCAAGACGTTCGGATCTGGTCGCGTCGACTGGAACGCTTCGAGCCGATGACACAGACGATCTACAACGGTCCAACGGTCGTGCGGAACTCGATCAAGCTCCGAGCCCCTCAGAATCGGGACAAATCTGGAGATCTGAGTTCTCTGGAAGAAACATCGATCCTGATCGGAGGTAGCGTTTCCTCGCCTGGCGAACCGGTCACTCCTGGTGTGTTAAGCGCATTGCCCGTCCGATCAGTGGTCGACAACGATGACCTGGGATCCGAGCCGTCGATGACACGAATCCCCGAGACGATCAGTGGGCGTCGGCTCGCCCTGGCTCGATGGATCACTGATCCAGAGAACCCGCTAACGACCCGGAGCATCGTCAATCGGATCTGGCAGTATCACTTTGGACGCGGGATCGCCGCCAACGCGAACAACTTCGGGGCCACCGGCGCCAAACCGACCCATCCCGAACTGCTCGAGTGGTTGACGACGGAGTTCATCCGTCGAGGTTGGTCGTTCAAGAACATGCACCGTTTGATCATGACGTCCGAGGCCTACCAACGGGCCAGCGCCCATCCCGAGCGCGAACTGCTTGAGCGACTCGACCCGAACAATCATCTGCGAGCCGTGTTCCGACCGCGTCGGCTCACCGCCGAGGAGATCCGGGACAGCATGTTGTTGGTCTCCGGCGAGCTGAATCGCGAGGTCGGCGGCTTGCCGGTCAAACCGGAGATCAACTTGGAGGTGGCTCTGAACCCGCGGATGCTCCAGTTCTCCCTGGCGCCGGCGTATCAACCGTCGCCGACGATCTCGGAGCGGAACCGGCGATCGATCTACGTCTTCCGGAGCCGAGGGCTGGCCGATCCGCTCTTCGAAGTCTTCAACCAACCCAACCCGGACGAGTCGTGTGAGCTTCGCGATGCGTCCTCGATCACACCTCAAGTCTTCGCGCTGTTCCACAGCGAGGCCTCCACGACCCGTTCGATCGCGATGGCACTCCGCTTGAACGCAGAGTCCCCGTCGCTGGCCGACCGCGTCTCCCGAGCCGTCCAACTCGCTTTCGGTCGGCAGCCGACCCTTGAGGAGCGATCGATGCTTCACGAACACGTGGTGCAGATGGTCGCCTACCACCAAGACCACACGCCCGAGCCGATCGAGCCACCGACGGAGGTCGAACGCTCGCTCGTCGAAGAGATGTCGGGCCTGGCTTTCAACTACGTCGAACGCCTCGATACTTTCGAGGATTATGAACATCATACGCAACCCTGGGAAGTCGATGCCGAGACACGTGCCTTGGCTGACCTCTGTCTGCTCCTCTTCAACACGAGCGAATTCCTTTACGTCTACTGAGACCGGTTTCTTGGAGGCATCGCCCATGTCAATCCACGGCTCGAACCGCGCGCTGCCGCGTCGAGACTTCCTGTTTGGTCTCGGGGCTTCGCTCGGCAGCGTCGCCCTCACCGACCTCCTGGCGCGTGAGACCCACGCGCGGGTGATCGCGAACGAAGCTGTGGGGCCGCTCGCAGCACGTCCGCCTCACCTGCCTTCGAAGGCCAAGGCCTGCATTATGCTCTTCATGGAAGGCGGGCCGAGCCACATCGATACGTTCGACCCCAAGCCCGAACTCGACGCTCGACACCTGGAGACCTTTCAACGGACCTCCGAGAAATTCTCCGGGATGACGCGAGGAAACCGGTTCTTCGTCAAGAGTCCGTTCCGATTCCGTCAAGTTGGTGCGTCGGGAATCCCGATGAGCGAGCACTTCGAGCACCTGGCTCACCCCGACGTCGCTGATGAGCTTTGTCTCTATCGCGGTTGCCAGGCCGAGTCGGTCGATCATGCGACCGCGCTCTATCATATGAATACCGGCAATCGAATTGGGGGCGATCCGGCCATCGGGTCGTGGGTGACCTATGGCCTGGGTACGGAGAACCAGAACCTCCCGGGCTATGTGGTTCTCAAGGAACTGGCTGCGCCTCAAGGGGGCTCAGGTAACTGGTCCAATGGGTTCCTCCCGGCCTTCTATCAAGGGACACCGTTGCGATCGGAGGGCTCACCGATCCTCGACTTGGCACCGCCGGCCTGGAAGTCTCGGACGCACCAGCGCGCCAATCTGGACGTACTGAACGCCCTTAACCGCGATCATATGACTCGTCATCCGCAGCACGACGAGTTGGCCGCGCGGGTCGAGAACTACGAACTGGCCTTCCGGATGCAGATGGAGGTCCCCGCAGTCCTTGATCTGAACCGGGAACCTGAAGCGATTCGGCAACGCTATGGGATTGGCCAGGAGGGCGTCGACGCGTTCGCCCGGAAGTGTTTGCTCGCGCGTCGGCTGGTTGAGAACGGGGTGCGATTCGTGCAAATCTTCTCCGGAGGTTGGGACTCGCACGACTATTTGGAGCGGTCGCACCGGGCACGGATCCGGAGCATCGATCAGCCGATCGCGGCCTTGATCCGAGATCTCAAAGGCCGAGGCTTGCTCGACGAGACCTTGGTGATTTGGACCGGTGAGTTCGGCCGGACACCGGACAACACCAAGCGCGGGGGAGGCATCGCCTTGGGTCGCGATCACAATGCCGACGCCATGGCCCTCTGGATGGCCGGCGGCGGGGTGAAGGCCGGGCAGATTGTGGGGGCGACTGACGAACTCGGGTTCGAGGCGGTCGAGACGGTCCATCCGATCCGTGACCTCCACGTCACCCTGCTCCGATTGCTCGGGCTCGACGACAACAAGCTCACCTACTTCCACGGCGGGCGCTATAAGCAGCTCTCGCAGGTGGGCGGTGAGGTCATCGAGGAACTCATCGCGTGAGGACGTGACCGGAAGATGCCACCGCGTTGGTTAGTCGTGGTCTATGGGCCCGCCGACGCGGCTCGATCATCCGAATAAGGGCTGATCGACTGTTCCATACCAACGGAGTTGGGAATTCACCGGCCACGTGAGCGATCAGGTATTGGCTGTGTCGAGTTCGGCCACCACAGCGCCTGGCATTCGCTTGAGGATCGTCACCTCGTTGCCGCGATCGTTATATCGAATCTCGTCGGCGATCCCTTCACTGATCAACAGCCCGAATCCTCCGACGCGGATCCCGAGGGTCTCACGGACCTCGAGATGTGAGACGGGATCCTCCAGGGTCGCCGCGTGGGGCAAGTTGGTGCGGTCAAATCCGTTGCCTTGGTCGCGGATGGTCAACTCGACCCGATCCTTGTAGAGCCGATAGGTGACCCAGACAACTTTTTCGGGATGGAACCGATTGCCCCACTCGATCGCGTTCTGGCCTAATTCCATGAAGACTTGGCGAAGTTGGATCACTTCATCGTCGGAGAGTCGGGTTTGCACCAAAAGGATGGCGAGGAACTCGTTGACGCGGTGCAGGAGTTCGGTCTGGCTCTGAAGCTCGACGGCGAGTTCCGCAGCCAGGCCGATCTCCTCGAGCCGCTCACGCCAGGCGAGGGCTCGATCGATCGCGTCGAAGAGCTGGCTTCGCGAGAAGGGCTTGGTCACGTAGGCGTTGGCTCCCACGCGATAGCCTTCTGCACTTCGATGAGGGCCCAACCCGGTGAGCATGACGACGGGAATCCGGACGGTTCGCCATTGGCTCCGGAGGGTCTGACAGAGGTCGAACCCATTGCCGTCCGGCAGCCCAATGTCCAACAGGATCAAGTCGGGCACGAGGCTCTGCGCTAAGGACAAGCCCGATTGAGCGTCGCCGGCTATGACGACACGGACCCCACGGGGACGGAGCAAGGCGGCCGTCATCTCGGCCTGAGATGCATCATCTTCGATGATCAGCACGCGTTGCACCATCGAGCTCCATCAGCAACAAGCGTTGGGGAGAAGTCGTAACGATCGGGCTCGTGGCAAACGGCCATGGGGGCCTCCGCCGGAGAAACCTAATCATCGATGACACCGTAACGCCGCAATCTTCTTACTAGATATTCTAGGCGCTGTCGGTTCGATCGGTCACGTCGCGACACGCTGTCCCAGACAGGCGATCGACAGATCGTGACGAGGTGATCGGTCTCATACAATCCGGATCGCTTGGGTATCGCCGACGTCTCGAACCACAGGGTCCCTTCCAGAACCGTTCAGGCCGATCCGGACAGAATTGCCTTAGGATCAGGCGACGAGGTGAAACCCTCCGGTACACCGAAGTTCTTTCCATAAAATCGTCGCAATTCCCATCTTGTCCAGAAAAAACCTCTCGCCAGATCGATCCGATCTGCCCATGCCGATACCTTGACCAAATCACGAATGCAACCATTGGCGGATGTGAAGCGCGTTGATCGACCCGTTGGTCTCGTCCCTATTCGATAGTCGAAGCGGTCGCATCGTCCTTCGACCGCGGAGGTCCCGATCTGTGCGCTTGGTCGTTCGCGAACCGCAAGTCCGTTTCACCAGCGGTGATCGGCCCGTGTCCGAGCTGGCGCGACGCATGGGGGCACGCCCTGGTGTCGAGTCGCAGCCGAAGCGTATACTGTCGCTCTGGATGGGTCGATCGGTCGCGCTCTGTTCGCGGACACGACCCCGCACTTCGACGTTCCAAGTATGGAATTAGGCGACCGGAATGAGTCCTCAGGAATCAGTGACCGATTCGCTCACGTCGACGGCCACCGTGACGGAGCTTCGACCGGCCCTGGATCGTTTGATCAGCAACATCGAGACGGTTGTGCTGGGAAAACCGGAGGTGATTCGTCTGGCCGTCACCGCCCTCCTGGCCGAAGGGCATGTCCTCATCGAGGATGTGCCGGGCGTCGGCAAGACCCTCCTGGCCCGCGCCCTGGCGGCGAGCATCGATGGGACGTTTCGACGGATTCAGTTCACTCCCGATTTGCTTCCCTCGGATATCCTCGGCTCGAGCATCTATCAGTCGTCGACCTCGGAATTCGTCTTCAAGCCGGGCCCGCTCTTCTCCCATGTGATCCTTGCCGACGAGATCAACCGGACGACGCCGCGGACCCAAAGCGCCTTGTTGGAAGCGATGGGTGACCGGCAGGTCTCGATCGACGGTAAATCGTATCCGCTCGCACCACCGTTCTTCGTTGTGGCTACACAAAACCCCTACGAGTTTGAGGGGACTTATGTGTTGCCGGAATCGCAATTGGACCGGTTCATGATCCGCCTGACGATGGGCTATCCGGTCCGGAGCGAGGAGCGCCGCCTGCTGACAGCGCACCGGATGGGTGAACCCGTCGATTCGCTGGGCGCCGTCGTCTCGATCGACGATATGCTTCAACTCCAACGAGTCGTCCGCAGCATTCGGTTTGACGAATCGATCGTCGACTACCTGATCGAATTGGTCCACCAGACCCGCGATCATGAAGACGTCCAGGTGGGCGTCAGCACGCGCGGGATGAAAACGCTTTACCACGCCGCGCAAGCCTATGCGGTTGTCCAAGGGCGAGATTATGTGGTGCCCGACGACATCAAGGTGCTGGCTTGCCCCGTCCTGGCCCATCGGATCGTGGGCAAATCGTTCTTGCAGGCCGGAGAGTTCGCCGCCAGCGAGGCGATCATCCGCGACCTGCTCGATCGGATCCGCGTCCCTTCGTGAGCCCGCTCGATGATCCGCCCCCGTTCGACGCGGTCCTTGGAACTGGTTGCGTGGGATGTCTCGTCGCCGATCGCCCCCAACAGTCGGGTCCGCTGAGCGTACAATCGATCCGTCACGATCGTCGAGGCCCCACGGACGGCTGGATCGTCCAGCGTTTCGAGCTGAGGTTTGATGGCCTCGAGTCTCCCGCCTCTCATCCGTTGCGTTCAGACCCGAAGGCTGATCTGTGGCTACCACATACGCCGGCCCGTCCGAAGCCGAAACGCCGACGCGGACCCGATCGGGACGTTCTTCAGGGCGTCGATCCCGATGGCGGGGCTTGCTCAAAACACAGCGTGCCCGCATGACCCGTGAGGGTTGGTTCTACGTGCTGATCTGGATCGGCATGCTAGGCCAAGGCCTCTACCACAAGATCAACCTCGTGCTCCTAATTGCCGGTCTGGCGGCCGGTCCAGCCGTCTGCTCGTTGCTGATCAGCGGTCAGGTGATGGACCGGCTCCGACTGACTCGACGGCTCCCGCCTTACCTGTTCGCCGGCCAATCGCTCCAAATCGATTACGTCTTGGAGAACCAGCGCGCCTTCTCGGCGGCCCTCGCCTTGGAACTGGAAGATCTGCTAGTCCCCAGCGATCGCGGCCTTCCCGGAGCGCGTAGCGTGTCCCCACGAGTCTTCTTTGCACGGGTCGGGGGACGATCCTCAGGCCGGCTGAAGTGGGAGGGACCCTCGCCGACGCGAGGGCGGTACGAGGCACGACCGATCGAGTTGACCACGCGGGCACCGTTCGGATTCATCGAGCGTCGGGTCAGCCTGGAAGCGCCCGGGCGTCTGACCGTCTACCCGCGTGTTGGTCAGTTGACCCGTCGGTTCCGCGTCCTGCATCGCGAGGCGACCGAGACGCGCCGAGGCAACCGGAGCGACCGCGCCGTCCAGCAGGAGGAGTACCACGGACTCCGCGACTACCGACCCGGCGATAGCCCGCGCTGGATCCACTGGCGGACTTCGGCCCGATTGGGCGAACTGATGGTCAAGGAGTTCGAGGTTCAGCGCAAGCAGGATATGGCCATTCTGCTCGACCCCTGGCTCCCCGAAGTCCGCGCCAGCGCGGAGCAACGCGAGGCCGTCGAAGAGGCGATCCGGTTCGCCGCGACGGTCTGCTTGGAAACCTGTCGCGAACGCGGTCGTCGGATCGTTCTGGGATGGACCGGTGCCAATCCTGGACTCCGACAGGGACCCGCCTCGATCAAGCTGCTTCACGAACTCCTCGATGGTTTGGCCGTGCTCCGGTCGAACACTGACGGCACGCTCTTCGAACTGCTCGACGTGTTGCCACCCCCCATCCTCCGAGAGGCCTTCGTGATCATCGTCACGACGCGTCCGCTCAACTTGGCCGAGGAAGCGCAGCGATCCGAGCGTCTCCAGAAGATTGCGATCGGTCGGAGCCCGCTGCAACGCGCCCTCTGCCTGGATGTGACCAAGGGCGATCTGGATCCGCTCTGGAGACCGACCGCCTTGCCCTGGCAAGGCCGGCTCGACGACATCGAGGTCATGGAGGTCTTCGATCCGACTCGGCAAGACAACGGACCGGTTGGCGAATCGGCCTCAAGAAATGCTCAGAACGGTGATCCGGCGGGCTCGTTCGTAAACGCATCTGTCGATTTGGCCAGCGCAATGGCCCCCGAGTCCCGGGAGGCCGGCCTTCCGTCATCCAACGGCCAGGCCCGACATCCCGGCCGCAGCCCAAACAAGCCCGAGGATCGGCCGAGGTCGTCCGACACGTCCGAAGATCTCTGATCTGATCCCTATCAGACCCCTTCGCTGTTGGTCGTGACCCCTTGGGGATCCGTCCCGAGCGTCCCGGATGAGGTGAGGCCGATGTTCGAGTCCCTGTACCGTCTCAGTGTCTATCTGATGCTGTTCCTGGCCACGCTGGTCCTCAATATGGAGGCCAGTTCGGTCCTATCGTTCGCCCCGATGTTGCCTTACCTAGTGCTCGGGATGTTTGCCATCGCCTTCGTGACGGTCGACCTCCCAAAATCGACCTTCTTATCGCGCCAGGTGGCCGATCTGATCGGGATTGGCACGGGGGGCCTGGCCTTGCTCGAGTATCAGTACACCGACAACCTCGTCTTCTCGCTGGCTCACTGGCTGACGATGCTGATGGTGGTCAAGGTCTTCCTACCCAAGACCGTCCGCGACGACTGGCTCATGCTGATGCTGGGCCTCGGCCAAGTGCTCGTCGGTGGCGTCAACGATCCGCGCAATCCGTGGGTAGGTGTGGTGCTAGTCCTGTGGGCGGTGGTGACGATCTGGGTACTGGCCCTGTTCTATCTCCGTCGTGAGGCGTTTCGCCGCCGCGAAACGGCTGACGTCCACGTCACGCCAGGCCTCTCCTCCCAGTTACCTTATCCCGGCCTCTTAACCCCCATGTTTTTCCTCGCGACGCTCTCGGTCGCGGCCGTCAGTCTCATTCTCGGCGGCATCATCTTTATGATCATGCCGCAGGTGCCCCGGAATCCGAACTCGAACAATCTGGTCGGTTCAGATGGTGGCGGCAGCGATCAAACCGGGTTCACATCCGATGTCCGGCTCGGAGAATTGGGCCGGGTCCTAGAGAGCAATAATCGGGTGATGACCGTCGAGCTATTCCAGATCCAGCAGCGGCCCAATCAGATCGAGCGTCGTCGGATCGCTCCGCCTGAGGATCTCCTCTGGCGCGGCGTTGTCTTGGATAGCTACGAACGAAGCCGCTGGAAAAAAGAAGTCAGAGATTCTGCAATCAGTTGGGTCGATCTGACAAAAACGATGCCCATGATTGAACGTCGAAGTAAGTTGATCTTGCAGAAAATCACGCTGGAACAGAGTGGACTGCGCGCGATATTCACGATCAACCCCGCCTTGGCCCTGGCTCGTGGTTCGGACATCGTGCTCAAGAGGAGTCCGACCGATGGGACCCTCCATCGAGAAACCCGCCAGGCCTTAGGCGATTCCCTCACTTATTTGATCTACACCAGCTTCGACGAGTCGGAGAAATACAAGAAGGAAGGCAGAGAAACCTACCCGAGTCCCATAGCGCTCTCCAATCATTATCTGAATATCCCCGAATCGCTTCGCGATCCGTTGCGTGCGTACGCCGAGCCGATCGTGGCGGGGATCCCGCTCGACGATAAAGTCGCCCGGGCCCAGGCATTAAACGATCATCTTAGCGATTCCGCCCAGTTCGCCTACTCCCTCCAACTCGACACGGTCGACCGCGACCTCGATCCAGTCCTCGACTTTCTTCGAAACACCAAGTCAGGCAACTGTGAATACTATGCCAGTTCCTTGGCGTTACTGCTTCGATCGATCCAGATCCCCTCTCGTTTGGTCAGCGGCTTTAAGGGTGGTGACGTGGTGGAACTGGACCAGACTTTATACGTTCGCGATAAACATGCGCACACCTGGGTCGAAGCGCTGGTCGATCGCCTCGAAGTCCCGAATGACTCCGAGGATTTGGTCGTCAATTACCGCGATGGTCTCACTGTCAATGCCCCGCTGACCGACGAGTATGTCCCGGTCTGGAAGACTTTCGACCCAACTCCAGCAGCCCAACGGGCCGAGTCGGTCGCACAGGTTGGAACGGTTCCCCAGCCGGTCCTCAAGTTCACCGATTACATTCACAATTTTTGGGTGAACTATATCATTAAATTCGACTCTCAAAAACAAGAAGAATTGATCTATGGACCTGTCCGTGAACTCTGGGCGGAGGCCAAGCAAGGGTTCCAGACCATCGGCGAGTGGGCCGCCGTGCTGTTGAAACGGCTCTTCCAGATCGAGGTTCAGGACGTCCAGGCCCTTGTCTCGATCGGCGGCGGCCTCGTGACGTTCTTCGGATTGTTGTTGCTGGTCGGACTCTACTATTTCGGTCGGAAAGGGTTCGGCTGGTTTCGTCGCTATCGCGAACGGTTCGGTGCCGGTGATGATCCGGCGGTCATCCAGGGCGCCGCGTCGTATCGACGCTTGGTTCGGTTGCTGGCCGAGTTCGGCTTGAAACGCCCGGCCACCGAGACGCACAGGGAATTCGGTCGTCGCGCCGCGGCGGCACTGACCGGCGCTGGTCCCGATGCACCGACCCTCGATGTGGCTGATGTGCCGACCCTGGTCGTCGAGGCCTACTATCAGGTCCGATTTGGGAGCCACCCGATCGGCGAACCGGCCCTTCGGCAAATCCAGCAACGGCTCGACGTCCTCGAGGAGCGGCTCCGAAGTTTGGCGGCGGCCTCGAAGGTCAAGTTTCGTTTGGCTCCGCCACGTTGAGTCGTCCCGAGCGCTCCCCGAAACCGCGAGGCCAAACCCAAGATCGGTCGCCTGACCCCATCTCGGCCGATGGGGTCGGTCGACTTCTCTTGACCCCCCTCCATGAGCGGCCGACGATCAGATGATGTTGGGGAACGAGCCGACGCCCGAGACCCGAAACCGGGTGATTGCAACGTTCCGAGCCGAGGTCCATGACAAGCCGCGGCGCGACTCGTCTCTCCTCACCAAGGCGATTCCCGACTCGTCGTCGTCTTGAGCGTTGAGACGACGACTTGGCGGCTTGGTCCGCCATCATGGATCCCGAAGAAAAGGAAACACCCACCATGCGGGTCGGTCTGGTCGGTTACGTCTCCACGGGCAAGAGCACGCTGTTCCATCTGCTGACCGGCTCAGCTCCGGATCCGGGCAAGGCGCATCAAGGCCAGCTCGGTATGGCGACACTGACCGATCCTCGCCTGGAATTTCTCACTCAGTTACACAAGCCTAAGAAGGTCACGGCCGCGCAGGTCGAGTTCTTCGACACCCCAGGACTGATCCCGGGCTCCTCCGACGATAATCCTCAACGCTTGGCTCTGATCCGGAATAGCGATGCCCTGCTGATTGTGCTCAACGGATTCGATTCCGACGCCCCGGCCGACGAACTACACCGGTTCCGCGAGGAGCTTCAGTTTGCCGACCTCTCGGTGCTGACCAATCGGGTCGAGCGCCTTGAGGCCAGCGTCAAGAAGCATCGGCCCGGCTGGGAGGAACAAGAGCAAGAATTGGCCGTTTGCCTCAAGGTTCGCGATGCCCTGGAGAACGGCCAGCGGGTCGATGAACTGGACCTCACCGAAGAGCAGAAGAAACCGATGCGTTCCTTCGGCTTGCTGACCGACAAGCCGCAGGTCATCGTGCTCAATACGACGCAAGACCGCGACGTTGGGGCCAAGCTGGCCGAGGTGGCGCCCGATCACTTGGTCATCGACGCCAAGCTGGAACTGGAACTGAGTCAGCTCGACGACGAGGAGCGGGCCGCGTTCATGGAGGATCTGGGCTTTCACGAGTTCGGCAAGGATCGGATCATCACGGGCGCTTATGCCGCCGCCGGGATCATCACGTTTTTCACCGCGGGCGAGCCGGAAGTCCGAGGCTGGAACCTCGAGGTCGGCAGCAACGCCGTCGAGGCCGCCGGCAAGATCCACACCGATATCGCCCGCGGATTCATTCGCGCGGAGGTCACCGCCTTTAACGACCTCAAGACCGCCGGCTCGGTCAAGGAGGCCAAGGCTCAGAACCTCCAGCGACTTGAAGGCAAGGAGTATATCGTCCAGGATGGCGACGTGATCTTCTTCCGATCCAACGCCTGAGACCCGAGTGGTCCGAGTCCCTCCGCTTCGGGCCGGGCGTTCCCAATCCCGGAGCCGATTCCATGTCCCTCGTCTTGATCGGTTTGGCTTTGTCGGTCGCGCTCCCTCTGGCGGTTTCGGATGAGTCGCCCTCCGCCGATGCCAAACTCCCTTTGGTCTTCGACATGACCGAGACCGGCGCACGGTTGGACGCCTGGACCTTCACCGATCCCGACGCCTGGCGGATCGCCGATCGGGACGATCGACCGGTCCTTGAGCAGCATGCCCGCAGCCAATACGAGCCGCCGGTGCGTTCGCCCTACAATCGCGCGCTGATCAATCGGATCGATGTCAGCGACTTCGTGCTCGACCTCCAGGTCCGCTCCACCGGCCGAGACTATGGCCATCGGGACCTCTGCCTCTTCTTCGGCTACCAGGATCCCAGCCACTTCTACTACGTCCATCTGGGTCAGGAAGCCGATCCGCACGCGCACAGCATCTTCCTCGTCAACGACGCACCTCGAGTCTCGATCGCCGAGGAACGGACCGACGGCACGCCGTGGGACGATGGCTGGCATCATGTGCGGATCGTCCGGACCATAGAGGATGGCCGAATTGCCGTCTACTTCGACGACATGGAAACTCCCGTCATGCTGGCACACGATCGCTCATTCGACCACGGCCAAATCGGTGTCGGCTCGTTCGATGATTCGGGGCAGTTCGATCAGATCCGCGTTTGGGGACGGGTCTGGATCGCCGACGCCCCGCGCCGAGCACTCATCAAACCTCGATGAAACGAGCTTGATGGCTGGGAGCCGTCAGGATTCGCGACGGTTCCCGGTCTGTCATTGAACGGTCTCCAGTTCGCTATCGGGATCCGACGATGGGACCGCGGAACGGGTTGACTCCGCCGTTGGTTCGAGATTCCGATCGTCCGGCTCGTACAACCCGTAGGCGGCGATCATCAGGATGGCGATGCTCAAGAGGAAGCTGAGGCTGGAACGGGCCGGCATGATTCTCTCGCACGCGTCGTCGGGATTTCGCCAGGATTCAACTCTATTTCAGCATCGTTTATGGTCTTGCCGGAGGCGCCTGGGCAAGCCTGGGAAAATGGCTGCGGTTTGTCGATCATGGCGATCCTATGGCCTGTGTGTTGCGGTCGACGTGCCTCGGGATCGCTTGACGCACGCGACGATCTTTGGTCTTCCATCACGCTTGTCTTGGGGTCGACCGGCGATCTACGATGAGTTGATCACGCCACGTCGCCCGTTTCTGTTCGGAAGCGGCCCAGTCCTGGAGAGTTGCGTCGGCCCATGCTTGAGCCATTGACGCTTGTCTCTTTCAGGTTCACTGTGACCGGTCATTGTTTCGACCCGATGGGGGCCCTTCGCCCTGGGACCCGTCCTTGTTAGGGAAATGGTGCACATGCAACGATTTGCGCTAACGCGCCTACGAGTCGTTCCGATCGCGGCTTGCCTGTTCGCTGTGGCCTTGACGTTCGTCATCGTTGGCGCCCAGCGGCCCGATCTCCGCCCGCGTGGCAACGACCAAATCACCGCCTTGATCGTCGCCGAGCTGCTCAAACGCCAACACCTGTCCAAGCCACAGCTCAACGACGACCTCTCAGCGCGTTGGTACGACAACTATTTGGAGGCCCTCGATCCCCGTAAGGACATCTTCCTGAAGGCGGATGTCGACGAGTTCGTCAAATCGCGTCTGAACCTCGACGATCAGATCCAGGCCCGGGACAATCTCAGCTTCGCGTTCGAGGTCTTCGACCGTTACCTGGAGCGTCGCGAGCAGCGCTTCACCATGGTCGAGGAGTTGCTGGCCGGCGAGTTCGACTTCTCGATCGACGAGACGATTGCGGCCGATCCCGAACTGATGGACTACCCGGCCGACGACGACGAGGCCCGCGACCGCTGGCGCAAGCGGCTCAAGCTCGACCTGCTCCAGTACGAGTTTTCCGGCACCGATCTGGACAAGTCCCGCGAGCGGCTCCTGATCCGCTATCGGGACATTAATCGGCGGTTCAACCAGTTCGACGAAGAAGAGCTGTTGGAGACCTACCTCGGTAGCCTCACCCGCGCCATCGATCCGCACAGCGATTACTGGAGCGATGAGACCTGGCAGAACTTCTCGCAGGTCGCCTTAGAGCTGAACCTTGAGGGCATCGGGGCAACGCTCCGGAGCGAGGACGGCCTGCCGGTCGTCGAAGATGTCGTCCCTGGAGGCGCCGCCGACAAGGACGGCCGGCTCCAGCCTGAGGATCGGATCGTCGGCATCGAGTTGGACGAGGAGGGCGAGACCCTCGAGTTCGCCGAGATGAAGCTGACCGACGTCGTCCAGTACATCCGCGGCAAGCGAGGGACGAAGATCCGCTTGATCGTCGTGCCGCGTGGGATGGAAGAGCGTCGGATCTACGAGTTGATCCGCGAGAAGATCAACCTGGTCGATCAGCGCGCCAAGAGCGTGATCCATGAGCGTCCCGTCGAGGGGGGCGAGCCGGTCAGAATCGGCGTCATTAAGATCCCGACGTTCTACGGCAACTCGCCGGCCATCGCCGAGAACGAGGAGGAGGTCGTCAGCGTCACCGAGGACTGCCGTCGGATCCTCCGCTCGTTCAGCAACAAGGACGTCGATGTGGTCCTCATCGACCTCCAGTACAATGGCGGTGGGCTGCTCCTGGAGGCGATCGAGCTGTCCGGTCTGTTCATCGACCGCGGTCCGGTCGTCCAGGTCCGCAACGCTGCGGGCATCCAGGCGCTCAACGACGAGAATCCCGGCACGGCCTGGGATGGACCGATGGCGGTCCTGATCAACAAGCAGAGCGCCAGCGCCTCGGAGATCTTCGCCGGCGTCATCAAGGATTACCAGCGCGGCCTGATCATTGGCGACTCCAGCACCTTCGGGAAGGGGACCGTCCAAACGATCCTACCGATCAACGAGTTCCTCCGCGACGAACGCCTGCCCGCGCTGGGAGCCTTGAAGGTGACGGTCCAGCAGTTCTACCGGGCCAACGGCGAGAGCACCCAGATCGAGGGGGTCAAGCCCGACATCCTGCTGCCGACCGCGCTCGATTTCGAGGACTTCGGCGAAGAGACCGCCGAGAACGCCTTAGCCTTCAACGTGGTCCCCGAGAAGCGACACGACCGGTTCGCGCTGGTCATCGATCCGCTGGTCGAGCGTCTTCGGGCTCGTTCCGAGCAGCGCCGCGAGGCCAATGACGAGTTTCAGACCGAGCGTGAGCGTCGAGAGGTCCGCGACCGCTATCGCGACGTCAAGCAGATCCCGCTCAGCCGCGAGAAGTATCGCGAACGCTACCTCGCGCTCAGCAACGAGGAGAATCGCGGCAAGACCGAGGAGCAGCTCCGCGACGAGGCCCGTAAGCGTCGACGACAAGTCTGGCCCCTCGACTACTACAAGGAAGAAGTCCTGACCATCCTCGCCGACTACTACGACGACCTCAAGCGTCGGAACATGCTTGCCGCTGTCCCGATCCGCAACCGCTGATCCAAGCGGTGTCGCGATAAGTCCCGCCAATCCGCCGACATCATATCGGCAAGGGCAACGATGTCAGCTCCTCAACGGCCGAGCCCACCAACGGGCTCGGCCGTTCGCGTTTCTCCTCGAGACGAATACCCAAATGCGCCTCCGCCATCGGCTCGATCGACTCTCAAGGTCGCGACAGACCTCTCCGAAGCGATGACCTGGACATCGCGAAGAACCTGTGACTCCATGCCCGATTCGACTTCGGCTACGGGCGCTGTTCTTCGTAACCATCGAATAACTGGCGGCTCGATCCGGCGATCGTCCTGGGGTATACTCTTTTCGGAGATCAGACGAATCCACAACGACGTGGATCATGTCGGATTACCCTCTGGGGATCGAATCACTTAGGCGACTGAGCATCACTGTGTCCCACTCAAAGCTACATATGCCGGTCGAATTGCCGGAATCTAACAAACCTATCCCGAAGCGAGGCCGGCGATGGCGGTGGATTCTGATCAGTGGAGTCATCGAGATCATCCTTGCGGAAATCGTCTACGACGTCGTGGCGCGGATCCGTCTGGCCAACGCGATGGCCGAAGCAGTTCGCGATACGCCGGCCTGGACGCTCGAAGGACTTGAGGCGTCTTGGCCCGACATACCCGATCATGAGAACTCCGCGCTCCTCATCTCCGAGACGATCGCCGAATTCGAAGAGAAACCCGAGGTCATCGACGAACCTTTTTGGGACGTGATCGAGTTCAATAACTTTGATGATCCTGTGACGCTTACCAACTACCTCAATCAATTCGAACCCGACAGCCCATCCCACTCGCGGTCTAATTCCGGATCCTTGAAGTACGACTCCGATTCGCCGAGACGATCGATCGACTTCGCGGCCTGGTCGACCTTCCGAAAGGACGATGGCCTAACGGTGGTGAACTGAATCGGTTTTTTCGTGAGGATCGATCCGCCGAACCCCTTAGGACAGCCGCCCAGTTGCTCTGTTTTGAAATCGAAGGATGTATCGGTGCCGGAAGGTTCGATGAGGCGTTTGTTCTCTGCATTGCGGTTCTCAATGCGGCTGAGTCGCTCTCGAGTGAACCGGACTCGCTCAGTCGAGCGGTCCGATTTCGCCTGTGAAGCATTTCCTTCACAATGATGCGACGCATCCTATCTCGTGCGGTTCCGTCGGAGGCCAATCTGGTTCGAGCTCAGGAACACCTAATGTGCCTTGGGTTGGACGATACGATCGCGACCTACATCCTTGGTGCTCGGGCCGAATTTTCCGATATCCTCGCTCGATTTATCGAAGGACGTCTTCTAGCCGACATCAATCCGGGACTTCAGCTTGCACAGCGATCCAGGTGGATGCCACTCATTACAAGTTACTTGAAAACAAACCACGCTGTTGGTATAGAATACTACAATAAAATCACAAATGCTATTTTGCTAAGTTAAGAAACAAATCCATCTATCAAGATGCACTCGCGATCTTGGAAGATCAAGCGGTGCGACTCTCGAACAACGGGCTTGCACAGCGCAACCATACCCTCATGGTTGGTCTGCTCTACGATTTGACGCCGAGCCGATTCGCCTTGACTTGTGACTGGCTAGCACAGTGCGACGCAATGCATGTTTTGGTCGCAGCGGTGCGTTTTCGTCGTGATCGCGGCGAGTGGCCGGACGGAATCAGCTCGCTCGTCCCAGATTATCTCGATCAAGTCCCGATCGACCGCTTCGTTGATCGACCAATGGTCTACCGCCATAGTCGTGAAGCGATCGAGATTTACTCCCTCGGCCTCGATCAAACTGATGACGGTGGTCACATCATTCTCAATCAAGAAGATTACGCCAAAGGCCGTTCTATAAGTAACGGGAAAGACTACGGCGTCCGAGTACCTTTGAGCGAAATCGCGCGTTCTGGATCAATTGACGACGCTTGTTCGGACAAGAAACCTTCGGAAACGATAAGTAATTAGCTAGAAACAAATAACTCTTACGAAAACGTCGTTAAACCAAGACAGAATATCGAGGTTCAGCCAAATTGCCAAAGTTTTCGGGGGGGTCATCATGCGTTCGAGGATTGCAGCTATTCGCAAATGAAGTCTATCAGGATTTTGTTGAACGTCTCGGGGGCGCCCATGTAGACGGCGTGTCTGCCTCCGGGGATGATCACCTTGCGGCCGTTCGGGACGGCGGCGACGAGCTGATCGGCCTGTTCGAGCGGGATGGTGCGGTCGTTCTCTCCCCAGAGGGCCAGCACCGGCGCGGTGAAGCGGGTGAGATTCTTGAGGTGCGACGGGATCGCCACCGGAGCAACGGCGACCATGCCGGCGAACCGCTCGGGATGCTCAGCCGCCACGGGTAAGGCGTATCGCCCGCTCATCGAGGGGGTCACGACGACCGGGCGTGGCGTGTCCCAGACCTCGGCTTCGAGTGTGTCGAGGGCGGCGAGCAGCCAGGTCTTCGGCGTCAGGATCCCGAGATCGGCCGGTGTGCGTCCGCGACCGTGGAGGTGGACCGCGACAGCTCGGTAGCCCGCATCGGCGAGGACCTCGAGCGTGCCGATCTCGCGCCAGGTCTCCGCCGAGAAGCTGGCGCCATGGAGCAAGAGAATCGGCCGACCCGAGCGGGGACCGGCCACGAGTACATCGACGGGCTGGTCACGGAGGGTCAAGAGTTGCGCGAGGATCTCGGCCATGGGAGCACCTCCACAACGATCATCGGGGTGGTCACGAGATCGGTCCGGATCTCGGTTCCCTCATGTCGAAAGGGTCAGCCGACAAATGCGACCTCGACCGGCTCGGGGATGATGCCAGCTTCGTGTGCTTTGGTCAACAGGGTCCGCACGGCCTCGCGACCGATGGGGCCGTAGTCGACGGTCCAGTCGTTGACGTACATCCCAACGAACCGATCGGCCAAGTTCGGGTCGAGGTCGCGGGCGTACTCCAGGGCGTAATCAAGCGCTTCCTGTCGATGGTCGAGCCCGTACTGGATGCTCTCCTTGAGCAGGCGCGCGACCTCGACGATGGTCTCCTCGCCGAGATCCTTGCGGACCACATTGCCGCCCAAGGGCAGGGGGAGTCCGGTCTGCTCGTGCCACCAGACGCCGAGGTCGACGGCCTGGTGCAGCCCCTTGTCGCCGTAGTAAAGCTGGCCCTCGTGGATGATCACGCCGGCGTCGACGCGTCCCTCGGCCACGGCTGGGAGGATCTGGTCGAAGGGCATCGCGGTCGTCTTGGCGTCGCGCCCGAAGCAGAGCTGAGTCGTCAGGTAGGCGGTCGTCAACGGGCCGGGGATCGCGATCGTCACGTCCCGACGCTTCAGGTCGTCGATCGTCGACGGCTCGCGGGTGACCACCTTCGGACCGTACTTGTCTCCCATGCTCGAGCCCGAGGCGAGTAGGGCATAGGTTTCGGTCAAGTAAGCGAAGGCGTGGATGCTGACCGCCGAGATCTCCAACTCGCCCCGACGCGCCCGCTGGTTCAGCGTCTCGATGTCCTCGAGCTGATGGGTGAATCGGAGCGAACCGGTGTCGATCTTCTCATGCGTCAGAGCATAGAACATGAAGGCGTCGTCGGCGTCGGGGCTATGGCCGACCCGCAGGGTACGGACCGCGTTCTCCGCGCTCATGGAGCTACCTCTCTCAAGGCTGTTCGGACAGGGCGGAACAGGCGTGTCGACGCTCGAAAGGAGACGGTCAGCACAACCGGGCTTAACGAGAAAACGGGCGTGACCGAAAGACCTCAGCCACGCCCGATCATATTGAAATCACCGTCGAGTCGAAACGAATCTAAGCGTCAACGATCGCTCATCATCGAAGACCCGGACAGTCGATCAGTTGGAACCCTGCAAAGCGTTGGTGAGTTCGGCCTCGGAGACCAAGCCCATATCGATGGCGTCGAACGGGTCGAGTTGGACGTCTTCGGAAAGCTCGAGGGCCTCTTGGAGGAACGGCGTGTCCTCGTCGGCCTCTTCGCCGAGCTGGCGGAGAGCGAGGATGTAACGCTTGGCCAACAAGCCATTGTTCTCTTGGCTCAGGGTGGCTCGCCCGAAGTTCGGGTAGTCTCTAAGCAGGTCTTCCCAGATGATCAAACCGCTTTGGAACTTATCAACAGCGGCTTCGAACTCCCCGAGCTTGTAGGCGATGCTGCCCTCGTAGAAGTAGCGACGCGCTTCGACGCCCTCCTCGGTGGATTCGGCCTGGGCACGTTCGTACCAGTACGGGTAGTTGACCTGACGACCCCAACGTTCAGTCCAATACGCCTGGTTGTCGGAGAGCTGTTCGAGACGATCCGGGTAAAGGGAGTCGCCGATCTGGACGAGTTCGTAGTTGCCTTCGTCGTCGGTTAGGTGGTTACCGACCTCGAAGGAGCGGATGCCGAAAAGCTCCCAATCCTCGATGGCACGTTCCCACTGGAGCTGAGCGACCTCACCGAAGCGGGCCGGTCGGCCCAGGACGCTGGTCTTCTCCAAGCTTTCGGCATACTTGGTCTGAGCCGAAGCGGCCTTTGTGAAGAAGACGAGGTCGTTGGGACGCCCCTTGCGCTGCTTGATCGGGTCGACGAACTCCATGGGCAGATCGTTCTCCGAACCGCCGCCGGTGAACAGACGGTTCTCGCCCTTGTCAATGAGGTTGATCGCCTTGTAGAACCAGCCTCGGGAGAGCTGAAAGTTGTCGTCGTAGATCACCGAACGCTCGTCGCTGCTCCGGGTCGGGTCGACGTAGTTGACCCGCTTGAAGTCTTCGTCCGTGTCGTCGACGAGCAGGCGACGTAAGATCACTGCCTCGTCGGCCGAGCCAAACTTGTGATAGTAGGTCCAGGCGGTGTCCCAGAGCAAGTCGGGCGACTTTTCGTTCTTGGTCACGCCACGCTTGAGGAAGTTGACCCCCTTCTTGATCCAGGAGTACTTATCCTCGGGCGCGTCCCACTCGACCGAGACGTTGTACGCCAGGTTCCAGCCCTGAAAGCTCCAGACCGAGAGGAAGTGGGGCTGGAGCGTGGTGATCCGGTCGACGGTGTTGGCCATCTTGTCCCACTCGTGGCTCCGGGACAGATTGATCGACTGCATCCAGAGGACGTTGGCGGTGACGCCACGCATCCCGCAGAGCTGGGCGATCTTGAGCATGAAGCTGTCCGAGTCGATCTTACCCAGCGCTGACTCGTCGAGCTTGTAGTCGTCGACTTTCCGCTCGGCGAGGAACTGGTTGTAGTAGAACATCACGACGAACAGGACCATGATGCAGCCGCCGTAGATGAGCTTGGTTCGGGCGGCGTTCGACTGCTGATTGGCGGGCTTAGTCTTGGCGCTCATGCGGCCACCTCACGTCGCTTGAGAATCAGATAGGCGGCAATGGAGAAGGGAAGGAAGTATCCCAAGGCCAGGAGGCCGGTGCCCAGCAACTCGGACCAGGTGACCGCGTAGCCGGAGGCGACCCGGTTGGAGTAGTCGAAGGCGTTCAGGTTCGGCACCAGGTAGACCAGTCGGCTCATGACCGGTCTGACGATCGTGTCGAGCGACTTGGCCGTCAGGACCGGGAGCGAGTCGCCCAGGTTCTCCATCTGGTTGCTGCCGTTGAGCAGCCGAATCAGCGCTTCGAAGGGACCACCGCCCTCCATGGTCGGGTTGGCGAAACCAACGAGGAAGGCGAACGCGACCTGGCCGGCGATGAAGAACATGATCGTCGTCAGGAGGGCCACCGGCCATCGCAGGAAGGTGCCGGCGAAGACGGCGATCGTCGTCAGGACCAACGCCTGCAGCCAGACACCGATCATCCCCTTCATGAAGTTAATGAAGTAGTCGCCCTCGCTGTAGACAAAGTACAGGTCTTCCGCGGCCATGCCGAGGTACTGCTGTGGCGTCAGGCAACGGACCACGACCCGGAGCTGACCATTGGAACCGGCCAGGACCTCAGCGGGGATGAACAGCTCGTTGGTGTAGTATTCGCGGACCGGGAAGACGACCCGCTCGCGGGTGTCGGTGAGTTCGTTGACGACGTCCAAGCTGGCGTAGACCGGCTTACCCAGGTCGCCCTTGGTGGTCCGGTAAACGTTGAAGGTCATCTCCAACGGAATCGGCGGCGAATGAAGCCGATTAATCTGGCGCTGAATTCGGTCCTGAGCACCCCCATCTCCCGACTGCCGGGCCTCAGTCAGTTGCTCTTGGAGTTCGTCTTCCTGACGCTTGAGCTGATCGATCTGGCCTTGGAGCTGCTCGATTTCCTGATCGTTCTCTTGGATGCCGCGCACCAATTCTTGCGACCGCTCCGCCGTGAGATTCGCCGCCGCACGGGCCCTCTCCGCCTCACGGTTCTGGAAGGCAAGCAGGAGTTGGCGGTTCAGCAGTGCTTCGATCGAGCCGGGTCGGAGCAGATCCTCCACAGGGACCCGACGGTTGAGCACACGACGGCCGTCCAACGGGTCGCGGATCTTGGGGGCGAACTGCCAGATGGCCGCCGATTGGGTCGCCCCTTCGATGTGGCTCCGGGTCCGCAGTTCGCTGCCGACGTCGATGCCGATCGGCTGGGGCTGACCTCGGGAATCGATGAAGGTGAGGATGCCGTCGATCCGTTGTCGAGCCGACATCCGCTTCTCCAACTGGAGGAGCGAGAACTTGGCTCGCTCGACGAGCCGTTCGTTGTTCAATTCCTCCGCCTCAGCTTGCTGCTCTGCAAGGCGGTCCTTCTGGATCTGGACGTTCCGGACCACATAGAGGGCGCTAACGATACCGAAAATGACCAGGAGCAGAGTGATCAAACCCATGAAGCCGAAGATCCGGCCCCAGACCAGCTCGAGTCGGCTGACCGGTTTGGAAACGACCGTGTAGATGGTCTGGTTCTGAATATCGTTGGGCAGGCTGAGCGGGGTCAGGAAGATGACCATGCTCATGATCAGCAAGGAGCACGTAAAGGCGATCGTGCCGGTGTAGAGGCTACCGGTCTCAGCGGCGCGGGTGGGCACGAGGAACCAGTCGGTGAAGAGGAGCAGGACGCCGAAGACCGCCAGCATGATCCAGAGGGCTCGCATCCGGCGGTTCGACTCGGCCACAGTTAGCCAGGCGATGCTGTAGAGCCGACGGCCTCGGAGTTTCGCGAACTCGCCCAAGAGCTTCCCTAATAAGGACAGCAGGATCGCTGTGCCCATGTAAGTCGCCGAGACTGAGAACCCGGCCTCCGCAACTCGCGTCAGTGGAGGGCTCTCATTCAGGTAGCTCATCGAAATGAAGCTGGGCAGGAGAACCGCCAAGGTGGGGCCGATCGGGGCGAGCACGTGGGTCAAGATCAACAGGTTGCGATCGAACTTCGATTCCTGGCTGACCGCACTAGTCCAGATCGCTCGCTCGACCCAGACAAAAACGAAGGTACCGAAGAGCAGGAATAGACCGAGTGTCACCGGGATATTGAGGCCGGAGATGGTGGGGATCTCGGTAGAGGTCGCCTCCATCTGAGTCGTCAAGTAGACCTGATAGAAGATCGTGCCGAGCACACCGATTAATGCGGTGAGGGCGACGTAATCGAGGGCATCCAGCGCAGCTTTTCGACGCTGCTGGAACGAGCCGACGATCAGGTAGCCAAACCAGCCGAGCAGCGAAAAGAGGCCGAGCGTGGTGATCCAACTCGCAACGTTCCCGAGCACGCGCAAATCGCCCGAGAAAGTCAGTTGCGGATTCCCATAGATGTAGAGGTACTGGCAGAGCGTTCGGAGAGGCTGCGGCCAAGGGTTACTGACCGCCTGCGTCCCGGCCTCGACGGCTCCGGCCGCCTCGGTGCTGGCGAAGGCAAACAGAGGGGGGAAGAACGACAGATCCATGGGTGTGAACAACTCCAAGGGCGGCGAGATGGATCGGTGTCGAGGCGAAATCCGGCCCGCTCTGGAGAAAGAGGACCGGATCACGGGTGGGTTCGAGGACCGACGTCGGTTTGAGATTGGAGAAGAGCCGCGGTTGGCTTCGGACGCGGGACCGCTGTCGATCAGGCGTTGGACGCGGGGGTCTCAGCCATCTGTTCAGCCGGCTGCTCGGACGGGGCTTCGGTCTCGTTCGACTCAGTCTTGGCCACGGCCGCCGGTCCCAGGGCGGCCTGGACGTTGTTGGCGACCTTGCGGAGACCCGGCTGCCGATCGCTCTCGCGGACGATCCGGAGGAAGAGCTCCTCCAACGTGGTGGTCGGGTGGCTGATCTTATCGACCTCGACCCCGTGACGTTCGAGGATCTGGCGAACTTCGGCGATGGCCGGCTCAGACAGATCACCACGGACTTGAAGCTGGGTGAGGTCCTTGACCGTCAGCAGCTCGTCGACGCGGCCCAATTCACGGAGTTCACCGCGGTGCAGGATCGCGATCCGGTCGCAGATGTCCTGCATGTCGGCCAGCAGGTGGCCCGACAGGACGATCGTCTTGCCCATGTCCCGGAGCTCGACGATCAGGTTCTTGATCTCGGAGGTGCCGATCGGGTCGAGACCCGAAGTGGGCTCGTCGAGCAGGATCAACTCCGGGTTGTTGATCATGGCTTGGGCCAGGCCAATCCGGCGCTGCATCCCCTTGGAGTATTCGCGGAGCTTACGGTGCTTGGCCGGACCGAGCTTGACCAGGTCGATGAGCTGATCGACCCGCTTCTTGCGCTCGCTGGAGGGGAGCTTGAAGAGCCGACCATAGAAGTGGAGGGTCTCCTCGGCGTTGAGGAACTTGTAGAGGTAGGACTCTTCGGGCAGGTAGCCGATCCGCTCGTTCTTGGCCACATCGGTGGTCGGCTCGCCGAAGATGAACGCCTCGCCTTCGGTGGGGAAGAGCAGGCCAAGCAGCAGCTTGATCGTGGTCGTCTTGCCCGAGCCGTTAGGCCCGAGCAGGCCAAAGATCTCGCCCTTGTAGACCTGGAGGTCGAGGGCCTTGAGGGCCTGCACCTTCGAGCGGCCCCAGAAGTCGCGGTAGACCTTGGTCAGGTTGCGGGTCTCGATCACGACGTTGTCGTTGCTGGTGCTCATCGAAACGATGCCTCGTCCAGGGCCATCGGGGCCGTCAAAGCGTACGCGGGTCCGTTATGGAAGGAACGTCAAAGGGTCAGACATGGATCACACACGCCGAGTTGGGATATGGGGATCCCGCGTGGCCTCGTTGGATCGAGGTCGGCGCTGATGCGGGTGTCACCGGTCCGGAGCGGGATGGATCCATGTGGTTCCGGGGGCGACGAGGCGACAAGATTTGGTCACCACCTCCCAACTGACGATCGACGGCTGAGGGCCGATCCGGAGCGGAGTCCTTCAGTATTGTAGTGGTGGCCGTGTGCGTTGATCGCCATTGACCGTCTGAGAGGCAATGTGTCTACGAAGGGTCTGGAAGGCCGGTTCGCCGCACACGGAAAAAGCCGACGGCGCACCGACTCACTGGTACGTCCCTCGGCTGGGAAATCGACGGAGTGGTCGACGGCGGGCTGAGGGCCGGCCCGATCAGGGAGTCAATCCGGTCGAGGACGAGGTCTGAGGCGGCGACTCCACGGTCCCGATCAACCGGGGTGCGTTGGGACCGTTCGGGTTGGCTGCCAAGCTCTCGCGATAGGGGGTCTTCGGCGTAAGATAGGGAGAAACGACCGGGATCCCGAGACGATGGTAACCGCCCCAACCGGTGTAGGGGGTGTAATACTGGCCACGGCTTCGGTAGGGGTTGTAGTAGGTCGGCAGGAAGATCACTTCAGGGGGCACGGTCAGGTAGCGTGGAAAGTAGTACTCGGATGTCCGGTTATCACCCAGGGGCAGCTTGTACGTGAAATCGACCCAGCCGTAGGCGTCGGGGTTCCCGTTGATGCGACCAACCGGACTGAGTTGCCCCGGTTTCAGGAAGCGAATCCTTTGCTGAGGAACATACTGAAACGGACCGGGCTTGCGGAAGAATCCCCGGACCGAGCGGCCATGGTTGGGCTCTTTGGTATGCTCGTGGCGTAGGGATGCCGTCTTGGGCGGCTCGATGTGGGCGACATGTGCGTGTTGGGGTGGCAACACGAACGTCCCGGACATCAGGAACAGGGCGAGCAGCGAACCGGTCATCGTGAACGGACTCCATTTCGAGTCTCGGGAGACCGAGGGATCGCAAGGTCAGCACGGTTCGAGCCGTCGAACGCGGGCGATCGGATCGTCCAGGTCGTCCCGAGCGAGTTCGGGGATCTCGGCGATGCCGGGCCTTCGGTTGAAGATTCCCAACACGCGATCGGTCACCCGGACCATGCGGGCGACAACCTCCTGGATTGAGGTTAACTGCGCGAGAGCGTTCGCGAGTCTCCAGCATCGGGGATCACCTTTCGCCCCAACGGCATACCGGCTACGATGCGTAACCTGTGCCCAATTGGACACCTCGGCCAAGTCGTTCCGGACGCGATCGCCATCGATCGAGAAAACGGTCAGATTCACCGACACGACACTTAAACGACACGACTTCATATCTCGACGTTCCGCGACGGCCCGGTTCGAACTCATCCTTCGACTAGGAGCAGAAGGTTGTCGGTCCGATGATCCTGATGATCGATAACTACGACTCGTTCACATATAACCTGGTCCAGCGGATCGGGGAAATCGATCCCGGTCTGGAACTTCAGGTGGTCCGCAACGACAAGATTGAACTCGACCAAATCGAAGCGTCGGCTCCGGAGCGGATCATCATTTCGCCGGGTCCTTGCACTCCGCTGGAGGCTGGGATCTCCAACGAGGTGGTGCTTCGGTTCGGCCCGAAGATCCCCCTGCTTGGGGTCTGCCTCGGCCATCAGTGCATTGGCCACGTCTTCGGGGCCCAGGTGGTCCGTGCGGACCGGATCATGCATGGCAAGACCTCGATGATCTATCACGACGGCCAAGGCGTCTACCAAGACCTTCCTAACCCCTTCGAAGCGACTCGCTATCACAGCTTGATCATTCGGCCGGGCACGCTCGACGATCGGTTCGAGGTGACCGCCCGGACCGATCAGGACGAAATCATGGGGATCCGGCACAAGACGTATCCGTTGGAGGGGGTCCAGTTCCATCCTGAGAGCTTCCTGACCGGGTACGGGACGAAACTGCTGGCCAACTTTCTGGACCGACCCTTCGTGGCCGAACCGCGGATCGGCTGACGATTCCGATGTCCCCGATCGCGGGCGGCTCCGGACGACGGGGGACCACGAATCATGCTGAGTATTGAGCAAGCGCAGCGGGCGATCCTGGAACGGGTCCGTGTGCTTCCGGCCCGGCTGTCCGACCTGGACCAGGCCTTAGGGGCGATCCTGGCCGAACCGATCGTCGCCGATCTCGACCTGCCCCCCTTCGATAAAGCAACCGTCGACGGCTATGCCCTCCGAACCGTCGACGTCGCCAAGGCGCGAGCCGATGCCCCTTGTGATCTCGAGGTCACCCAAACGATTACCGCTGGGCAGATTCCCACCGGGCCGCTGCAAGCCGGTCAGGCGGCCTCGATCATGACCGGGGCGCCTTTGCCCCCGGGGGCCGATGCGGTCGTCATGCATGAGCGGATCGACGTGCTCCGGGAAGGCCGGCTCGTCCGGTTCGTGACGCCGATCGATTCGGGCCAAAATCGGCTGGCCCGTGGTCGCGAGATGGCCCGAGGCGACGTGATTCTCCGACCCGGAGACCGGCTCAACCCCGCGCGATTGGGTTTGCTCGCCTCGGTCGGCAGGACCTCGGTGTCGGTCATGCCGATGCCTCGGGTGGCCATTCAGCCGACCGGTGACGAATTGGTCGAGCCGTTCCAGGCGCCCGGTCCCGGCCAGATTCGCAACTCCAACGCGACGGTTCTGTCGGCCTTGGTTCGAGACTGGGGGGGCCGCCCCGACCCGAGACCGATCGCCCCGGACGACCCCGATCGGCTCCGCCAGGCGCTTCAACGCTCTCTGGAGGCCGACGTCGTCCTGATCAGCGGTGGGGTCTCGGCCGGTGAGCGTGACTTGGTCCCCGAGACCCTGGTCGGCCTGGGGGTTGAGCCGATCTTTCACAAGGTTCGGATCAAACCGGGCAAGCCGCTCTGGTTCGGCGTCGGGTCGTCGCGTCGGGGAGGACGACCGGGCCCATTGGTCTTCGGTTTGCCCGGAAATCCGGTCAGCGGTCTGGTCAATTTCCTCGTCTTGATCGAACCGGCCCTCAATGCGATGGTCGGGCGCGATCCGTCGGCGGACACGAGGCGGACTTGGACCGGTCGTCTGGCCGGTTCGTTCACCCATCGCGGGCCGCGCCCGACGTACTATCCGGCCCGCTGGCGGGTCGACCCCCACAGCTCGGATGCCACGGGTCGCGTCGTGCTCCTGGATTGGGCCGGCTCGGCCGACCTTCGGACCGTTGCTCAAGCCGACGGATTCGCAATCTTTCCGGAAGGCGAACGAATCTACTCCGAGGGGCAAGAGATTGCGTTCCTGCCCTGGATCATAACGGGGTCACCGTCTCCGCCCGGATTTGCGGACGATGGGGAGCCGGACCTTGGCGGTCATCCCTGAATCACGGCGCGGTCCGACCTCGATCCACCTGCGACGATCGGTCGGCCCGTTGCCCGGCCGGGTTGGAACCACCAAGCAAGGCACACAAGGACCGCCTCGCCATGACCGCTGCCGAGTCTGAACCCGATCCGGTCCCCTCGTCGACCGGGAACGCTTCGGGATCCTTCGAAGATCGCCATAACGCGCCGTCTTCCCTTGAGGAACCGACCCGTCGACGCATGTCGTTGCCGAGCTTAGTCCTGGCGCTGGCCTCGGCTTTCTTGCTCTGGTTGGCCTTCCCGACCCACGACTGGGGGTGGTTCGGCTGGTTCGGCCTGGCTCCGCTCCTCGGCTTGGCCGTCAGCGGGCGTTCGGCTTGGTGGGTCTATCCGTCAGCCTACCTCGGGGGCGTCGCCTTCTGGCTGCTCTGCCTCAACTGGGTCACCAGCGCGGACCCGTCGACGCGAATTGGTTGGGTGCTCATGGCCGTTGTGCTGGCCTATGAGTGGCCCGTGGCCGTGGGCCTGATCCGACTGATGACCCGCTCCTGGCGGATCCCCTTGGTCCTGGCAGCGCCCTTGGCTTGGGTTGCCATGGAGCACATCCGCGCCTATCTGCTGACCGGACTCCCCTGGTACGACTTGGCACACAGCCAGTACCGTTACCCAATCATGATCCAGATGGCCGATCTGACCGGCTCCTTGGGGATCAGCTTCGTCCTAGTGATGGTCAACGCCTGCCTGGTCGAGGCCTGGACGATCTGGTCACCCTTCTCCTCGACGCGACTGGACGGGTCGCGACCGCGTCCGATCGGTTCGCTCGTCGTGACGGCTGTGACCCTGATCGGAATGGTCGGATACGGAATCATTCGCTGCGATGAGTCGGGGTTCCAGCCCGGCCCCCGGATCGCCCTCCTGCAATCGGACTTGGTCCAGCAACTCGACTCACAGCGCGATCGCAACGAGATCATCAAGACCTACGTCGAGCTGATGCGCAAGGCGACGGCTGACCCGGATCGACGCCCCGATCTGATGGTGTGGCCTGAGACGTCCTACCCCTCCACACTCCGGACAGCGATCGATCCTGATCTCGATCAAACCGTGCGCAATCGAGCATTGGCCGAGGGTTATGCCAAGACCTTGGAGGAATGGCGGCGCCGACGGGTCGCTGTGGAGGGCGAGTTGCGGCGGTTGGCCGGTCTCTTCCCGGCCGGCACCTCCCAAGACCCCGGCGGTACCCCGATGCTCGTCGCCGCGATTAGCCGGCACATCACGCCCGAGGGACTCCGCAAGTACAATTCGGCGATCCTGGTCGAGCCTGGCCAAGCCATCGAACAGTTCTATCACAAGCGGCATCTCGTCCCGTTCGGGGAATATGTGCCGTTGCTCGAGACGTTCCCGGTCCTCGCTCAACTGACGCCCTACCCGCCCGGACAGATCCCCAGTCTCAATTTCGGGACCGATTCCACGCCGATCACTTGGGGCGATTATCGATTCGCCGTGGCGATCTGCTTCGAAGACACCATCTCTCGGGTCGTTCGCCAAGGAATGCGGTCCAACGATGCGGACGGTCGGGGACCGGATCTCCTGATCAACCTGAGCAACGATGGCTGGTTCCGGCGGACCGACGAACAGCCGATGCACCTGGCCATCAGCGTCTTCCGTTGCGTTGAGAACCGGATTCCCTTGGTCCGAGCGGTCAACACAGGGATCTCCGCGCTGGTTGACGGCAACGGGCAGATTCGTGAACGGCTTGAGGCCGGCGTTGAGGACGTCCTGATCGTCGATGTTCCTCTGGATCCACGGGCGGGGCTTTACACGATCGTGGGCGACTGGCCGGGCGCCGTCAGCCTGACCTGCTGTGGGTTGTTCCTGGTCGCCACCCACCTCCGACGGTTTCGACCAGGCTCGCGTCCGCGCGAAGTTCGTGCTGAGAGGGGTCGAAACTCTTCGGAATCGCCGGCGGATTCGGATCGCCCAGACCCTCGAATCGCCGCGAAGTAGCCCATTTGCCCGTTCCCCGTTGATGGGGTAAGTTTCATCTGACCTGGGCCAGAGGAAGGCCTGCGACGAGCCACCAACTTGCCGAGCCCCCGATCGGCTCGGTATTCTTCATTGTTGGTCTACGCGTCGCGCCTGATCGCAACCCCATCACTTCACCCGTCGATTGCGTGGCCCCAGGCCGTCACCCCAAGCAACCGCTCATCACGTTGTCGAAGATGCGTCGATTGCGGAAAGTCGATCGGCGTCTCGGTTGACTCGTGGTCCGATGCGAACGGTGGTCGGGATCATTCCGGAGATGGTCGCTAGTCGTGACTCGGTTTCCTGTGTGATCGGGTCATCCCTTCGAGGAATCCTAGCAGGTTGGAACCATGACATTCATCGGTCGCATCCTTGTCATCATCATCACGGCCTGCTCGATGCTGTTCCTGGCAGGCTCGGTGATCGTCTTCACGACAGCCAGGAATTGGAAGGAAGCGTACGATCAAAAGCAGGCTGATCTGAGTGATCTGAACACCGAGAAGCGAGAGCTGACCACAGCACTCGATAATCTTCGGGCGGAAACGGCTCAGACCACCCAGGAGTTACAGAACCAGATCGCCGTCCGCGATGGCACGGTCCGGAACCTCGAAGAGTCGATTCAGCGGCTCCGAGCGAGCCGTGACAACATCCAGCAACAACTGGCCGTCGCGATCGAGCAGACCAAGGGTGCGCTCGACGAAGTGGGTGTTCGTCGGGAAGAAACCAACGAACTTAATGAGCAGATCCGGACTCTCCAAGGCGAAGTTGAGGAGTACCAGATCCAACTGACCGATTTGAACAGCCAAATCGAGGAGATGGAACGAAACCTCGCAACCATTTCGAGTCAGAACGACGAGCTGAATGCCCGAGTCCTCGATTATCTGGCCCTGCTCCAGCAGAACGATGTGACCGTCGACATTTCGCAGGTCCGCGATACGCCACTTCCGTCTGATCTTCCCGATGGTCGAGTCTTGGCCGTCCAGGACGATCTCGTCCAAATCTCCCTGGGCGAAAATGAAGGTCTGGTCCGGGGCCACCTCTTGCAGATCTACCGGCTCGATCCGCGACCCCAGTACGTCGGAGAGCTTCGAATCGAGACGGTCGAGCCAAACCGCGCGATCGCCTCAGTCGTTCGAACCTACCGCGGTGCCAAGGTGGCGTCCGGCGATACCGTCTCCGGGCAGATCACCGTCAAATGATGGCTGTTGGTTCGTTCGCAGTGAGGTCGTTCTGCCGAGAACCGAATCGCGATCGAGTCGCTCGGTCTCGACACACTGACACAATGCGTCTCGTCACGATTCCTCGACCCACTCATTCCATCTCCAGAGCGTCCACAAGTCTTGGGAGCAGACCGTGGCTAAGAAACCGTCTCCGAAAAATCTCAAGGGCCGTCAGATCAGCGTTGAGAAGCCCGCCTGGAGCGCATACGAGACGCTCCTGTCGGTTTCTCTGGGCGGCCTGCTCCTCGGTATCATCCTGCTGGCCCTGCTGCTGAATCGCTACGAGTTCCAACTCAGTCCCTGACATCGTGGGCCACTCCCGTCCTCGTCGTTAAGTCGGACGTTGACTCACGGACGTAGCGTTTCTCCACTCACGAGCCCGACCGGGATCGATCCTGGTCGGGCTCTTTTCGTGCGCAACGATCTCCCCGCCTATTTTGCCTCGATCGCGCCGTTTGCTGGAATCCACATCACGGTCGAAGGATCGGCCTGGAGATTGGGATCGCTCAGTTGACCCAGCTCTTCGAAAAGCGACACCGCGAAAAATGGCCCTTGTATACTGATCATTGGTTCACTATAATCTGGGTGTTCGTTGAGGGTTCGGATTTCCGTTCGAACCAAGGACGAATCGATCGTGTTTCGTTCCGAGTGGGAACTCGAAGCGTGACACTCGCACCCGGTCCGACATCCGAGGGAGTCGGTCGGTTTCGAAATTGGCGTGTCGGGCCGGTGATGGCCCGCGTCGAAACCGGACTGGACTGTCCTCCGGGGGGCAAGACTTCCATGACGCGCTACCCAGACCTATTCGCAGCCCTCGCTGCCCGCTTTGGCGACGACGAAGTGAAAACGCGGAGTCAGTCGGGACGTGAGTTCAGCTACATCACGGCCCGGACCGCAATGAATCGACTCGACAACGTGCTCGGCCCCGAAAACTGGTGGGATCGCTTCACGCCGTCGAACCACTCGGTCCTGTGCGAATTAAGCATCCGCCTACCCGATGGTCAGATCCTGACCAAACAAGATGCCGGCGGTAATGCAGGGATGGCCGATCCGGGCGACGACGATAAGTCGGCGTACTCCGATGCGTTCAAGCGTGCCGCCGCGAAATTCGGTGTCGGGCGCTATCTCTACCAGGACGGGGTGCCCGACTTCGGTCGAGAACAGAGCCTGTTCGTCACGCATCCGGCAAGGCCCGAGGCGTTCCTTAAGGCTCCGCCGCGAGCCTCGGCCGCATCAGATGTCGCGACTTCGGCCGATAGTAGCCAGGTCGCCTCGAGGTCGGGCACTTCAACGAATGAATCGAAGCAGACCCCGGAGCCCCCAACACGGAACGGATCGAACGCGTCGAAGGGAGCATCCAGACGGTCTGAGGTCCGAGCCGATGAAGGTGTCTCTACGCCGACACCGAAGGCCCGTAAAGCCTCACCACGAGGCAACGGCACGGCGCCGAAGACCGGTCGTGCGCTGTTCGCCTGGGTCCGCGACCAGGAAGAACGACACGGCATCAAGTTGCTCAGCCAACTGGATCGTTGGGGCAGCGAACAGGAGTTCCCCAGCCGGATGCTCGAATGGGATGCCGAACAGGTCCGGCTCGGCTACCAGGAAGCCTCGCGGATCGTCCAAGACGAGGTCTCAGGAACGTCTCAAATGCGTGAAGAAGCCTTGATGAACTGAGCCCAGACCGGCGCTACGGATTGTGGCCCCAACACCTGCGTGCGCAATAGGCCGACGTTCGGTCCTGTCGTCTCGTGTCCGGACGCGAGCTTCGGGACCTCGTCGGCCCCCTTCGGAATGTTCCTTCTCACGCAATCGTAGATAGTCGCTTGTCGAGCCCCATATCGAATGACTACGCTCGATTGTGTCATGGGAATCTCCAATCCGAGGGTGTCGACGTGCGGAGACGATGTCGGGGATGGGTCGTTTATTGCATTCAGGTTTGAAGGCATGGCCGTGCCACCCGGCTTTGATCACGATGTTCATCGTGGTCGGTGGCATCGTGAGCCCGCTCTGGATCGGCTGGCAACCCGTGGGCGGCGATCCAGAGCGGATCTATCGCCCGATCAAGGCAGCGTTGGCCACAGCGATCGATGAAGGCACGCTGCCGTTCTGGAGCGACGCGTTCGGGATCGGCCTGCCGCTCATCGCTGAGAGCCATGTGGCCGCCTTCTATCCTTTCAACACTTTGGTTTATGGGATTTTTCCCGTCGATTCGGCCTATCGAATTTCGATGTGGTGCCACGTCGTCTTGCTAGGATTGGGCACGTACCAATATGCACGTGTTTTAGGTTTGGCTTCTTGGGGATCATGCCTCGCCTCGGTCACATTTTGCTATTCCGGCTTTATGACGATCCATTCCAGCCATGAGATGTTCTGTCATTCGATCGCCTACATCCCCTGGATCCTCTGGATGACCGAACGGTATCTGGCATCCGGACGAATCGGCTGGGTTGGGGGCGTCGGTTTGGCCATGGGAGTTCAGCTCTTTCTCGGTCACTTCCAGATGCAGACGTATACAGGAGCGGCCGTCATCGTCACTGGTTTCTGGCGGGCGTTAATCGATCAATCAGCCTCGGGGCATCTTGGCCGGACAGGTCAGGGGGGGACCGGAACTCAAGCATCATCGCTCATGACGAATCTCAAATACAGGTTCATCAACCGATCAACTTGGGCACGCGTGTTCGGGCTGATGGGGGCTGTCGGTTTGGCCAGCGCCTTGGCAGCGATTCAACTCAACGCCAGTTGGGAACTGGCCCGATTCGTCGGCTTCGACGAGCGTCCATTTCGAGAGTTGGCCTTTTACTTCTATCCATCCTGGGCGTGGCCTGAATCGGTCATTCCTCAGCTTTATCGCGGCTTCTTGCAGGGTCACGAGGATCCCTATTGGTATGGGAAGGGGACGTCGGGCTTTGAGGCTTGCCTCTACATCGGCGCGATCCCGTTGGTCTTGGCCGTCATTGGGTTCGTTCCAGGCCGTGGAGACCGATCGCTGCACCTGATTCGTGTGTTCGTTGTGGTTTCGCTGGCTTTGGCGACGATGCCGGCCTGGTGGCTCGACGGGTATCGATGGGTGACCAAAGTCCCCGGTCTCGGACTCTTTCGATGCCCGGCCCGTTATCTGGTTTGGACCCATCTCGGTCTCGCTTTGCTGGCCGGCTCAGCGCTAGATCCCAATGTGTCGCGCCGACGCATCGCGATCGGTTCCGTATTGGCGGCGATCTACGTGGTGGCCGCTTTTGCTTGGTCGATCGTTGGGGTTGATGAAACGCTCTGGGAACGTCTCGTTGACGGTCACGGCCGCGATGCCCTGATTGTGGCGGCGGCGACCTGGATATCGGCTCTGTTGATGCTCGTCTTCTGGTCTCGGAATCGGAACCGGCTGGGACCCCTCGTCTTGATCCTGGCAACGGGTCTGGAACTGGGCTATTGGTACTACCATGGCACGACGCGTTGGGGTTGGTCGCGCGATCTGGCCAGTTCCAGCCCAACCTTGGAAGCACTGGCCGCTTCCGATGGGGTCGAGCGAGTCACGGGGCAACTGGACAACATTCCGGTCCGACTCGGCCAGGCAACAGCGACACCATACATTGGGTTTGCTCAGCCACCGCCTCATCCAGAACTGCAAGTTCTGGAGGAAGAACCCCGTCTGATGTCGACCTACGAGGCGGGCGCGACGCTCCGACGTTTGGGCGTGACGCACGGAGTCTGGGAGGCATCACGGCTGGATCCAGCTTTAGACCGCGACGACGTCGAGGTCATTCGTGAGGGGCCCGACCCGATGCTCGACCGTTTGACCCAAATCTACGGGGAACCGTCAGAGCGTGGTCGCTGGCGGCTTGTTCGTTATCCCGATCCAGCCCCGGACTTGATCGTCGCGAGACGGGCCGATTTCGTCAGCGATCGCACCGAGATGGCGAAGAAGCTCCTGATTGTTCCGGAAGGGGATTCGGCGATCGCCTGGTTTTTCGAGACCGATTGGCCGATCGAGGCGTACGAATCGCCTCCCGCCACGACGGCCGAGCTGGCGCGCTGGGACCCGGTCGGTCTCCGGGGTACGGTGCTCCACGACGGGGCGTGCCATGTCGTCATCCGACGAACATCATATCCCGGCTGGGTCTTCCGTCTCAACGGCTCGGATTGGCGACCCGTGGGGACAGCCAACGGCGGCCTGCAAAGCGTCTTCATCCCGTCGAACGATCTTCAAGAGGACGGCACGATTCCGATTCAGACGACTCGGTTCGAACTGGCTTATCATCCAACTCGCCTGGTCGAAGCCTCGCTGTTGAGCTTTTTTGGGGCATCGGCGTGCTTGGGCCTGATCGCGACCTCGTGGATCCGAGCGCGTTCGGCTTCGACGATGCGGCGATCGGGTGTCGAGCCGCCATCGAAGACTCCACGGCCGATCGATGCGGATTGAGCCGATTCGGCAACACGACTAGACTCGTGCCAGGCTGAACGGAAGCGACGGTCCGGGCGGTCTCCGAGCTGGGGCCACAGAGGTTGAGACGGGATGAGCCGATGAGCATGCTCGAAGCGAGTCAGTCGGATCGGATCGGCCGAACGGGCCCGTCTTCAATGGCCTCGAGGCCACACGTCGCGATGATCGCTTCGGAGGTTGTGCCGTTCGCGAAGACCGGTGGGCTGGCCGACGTCGTCGGCGCGTTGCCCAAAGCGTTGAGGCGGCTGGGCCTTCGGGTCACGGTCTTCATGCCCTGCTACCCCCGTTGCTGGAGCCTGTCCGACGGCCTCGAAGCGACCGGGGTGGTCGTCCGCGTTCCGGTCGGTTCAAGCTTGGTGGCCGGCCACCTCTATCGGACCAGCCTTCCCGACACCGACGTAACGGTCTACTTGATCGATCATCCCGATTACTACGACCGCCCCGGCTTGTACCAGGAGGCTGGGCAGGACTACCCGGACAACGCGGCACGGTTCGTCTTCTTCGATCGCGCCGTGCTGCAAGCGATCGCCCGACTGGGTCTCGACATCGACGTCCTGCACTGCAACGACTGGCAGACCGGACTGATCCCCGTTTACTTGCGTGAACTCTACGCCAGAGACCCTCACTTTGAGGGTGTCGGGACCCTGCTCACGATCCACAACCTGGCCTATCAAGGGCTCATGCCCGCCTCGGAGTATCCCCTGACGGGCCTGAACGAGCGGCTCTTCCGCTGGGACCAGTTGGAGTTTTTTGGTCAGCTCAACCTGTTGAAGTCGGGTTTGGTCTTTGCCGACCGACTCAATACGGTCAGTCCAACCTACGCGCGAGAGATCCAGACGCGCGAACTGGGATGTGGCTTGGACGGCCTCTTGAGCGGGCGTTCTGCGGACCTCAGTGGGATCGTCAACGGGATCGACACCGAAGTCTGGAACCCATCGACCGATCGCCATCTGGCGGCGCGTTACGATCGGGATGATCGCTCGGGCAAATCGGCCTGCAAAGCCTTCCTCCAACGCCGAGCCGGTCTTCCCGAGCGCCCGGACGTCCCCTTGTTCACCCAGATCGGTCGGCTTGACCCGCAAAAGGGCTGGGATTTGCTGGTTGCCGTGGCCAACGACCTCCTGGCACGCGACGTCCAGATGGTCGTGCTGGGCGTGGGGCAACCCCGGTATCACGAGGTCCTGAACGATCTCTCAAGCCGTTATCCGGGCAAGCTCCGGGCGTTCTTGGAGTTTTCTCCCGAGCTAGCCCACCAGATCGAGGCGGGTGCCGACATCTTCCTGATGCCGAGCCTCTACGAGCCCTGTGGTCTGAACCAACTCTACAGCTTGGCTTACGGGACGGTCCCACTGGTCCGGGCCACCGGGGGCCTTGCTGATACGGTGGTCGATGCCACGCCGCAAGCTCTGGTCGATCGATCGGCCACCGGGATCCAGTTTGGTCCGGCCACCCCGGAGGCGCTTCGGGAAGCCTTGGGACGCGCCCTGGAACTCTGGCGCGATCGACGGGCCTGGGACGATTTGGTCATCGCCGGGATGTCTGCCGATTGGTCCTGGGACCGAAGCGCCACCCAGTATGCTCAACTCTACCGGCAAATCAGCTCGCGACGGATCCCAGCGGAAGTCTCCTGAAAAAGCCTGTCGCCGCGATTGACGCCTCCGCATCGGTTTCGAAGAATCGAATCTGATTGATCTTGGAAATGGCTCGAGACGACAAATTCGCAGGTCGCGTCGACAGCCTTCGAGGGTGCTCCTCGATTTCCGATGCCTCGCGGTCGCATGGTCCGGAACGAGCCGTTCGACTCGATCTCTCACCATCCGATCGTCCGTCGAATCCTCCCCGGTCGGGTCGCCCGACCGCACCTGCTGACCTCTCCAACGGCAAGGAAATCGCGAGATGCCCGGTGTTCGTCTCGTCCTGGCCCTGCATATTCATCAGCCGGTCGGGAACTTCTCCAACGTCTTCGAGGCGGCCTACCAGAGCAGCTATGGCCCCTTCCTCGAACTGATGAGTCACTATCCAGAGATCCCTTATGTACTTCACATCTCTGGACCATTGTTGGAATGGCTGGTCGAGAACCAGCCCGACTACGTGGCAAAGCTCCGCGAGCAGGTGCAGTCCGGTCGGGTCGAGTTGCTTGGCGGCCCGTTCCAGGAACCGATCCTGACGATGATCCCACATCGCGATCGCGTCGGCCAGATCCGGGCCTACACCGACTACCTGCATGATCTCTTCGAGCGTCCTGTTAAGGGTATGTGGCTTCCCGAACGCGTGTGGGAGCCCCATCTCGTGCCCGCCTTGGCCGAAGCTGGTATCGATTACCTGATCCTGGACGACTATCACTTCGGGCGCAGCGGTCTGGACAACCGCGACGACCTCAACGGCTACTATCTCACCGAGGACGACGGCCGACTCCTCAAGGTCTTCCCCTCGAGCGAGACGCTCCGTTACCTGATCCCGTTCCAGGAACCACACGCCACCTATGAGCATCTCCGGGAGATCTCCAAGCGTCAGCCGGGGGCGACGGTCCTGTTCGCGGATGACGGAGAGAAGTTCGGATCCTGGCCCGATACGCATCGGCATGTTTACGAAGAAGGCTGGCTCTATCGGTTCTGCGACATGATTCAAGGGAATCGGGACTGGCTGGAGCCGACGACCTTGGCTCGCGTCGTCGACGAGACTCTCCCGCGCGGCAAAGTCTATCTGCCCGAAGGTTCCTACCGCGAGATGACCGAGTGGGTCTTGCCCGCCCGACAACAGGTCGAGTTCAACCGAGCCCTCCGCCAGTCGGAGTCTGTGGAGGAGCCCTCGCGGCTCCGACGGTTCGTCCGGGCCGGTGGCTACTGGCGGAACTTCAAGGCCAAGTACCCCGAGTGCGACGAGATGTACGCGCGAATGCTTGGTATTTCCGAGCGGCTGGCTGCCCTCGAGACCGAGCCCGAGGCTGACCCGGACTATCTTGAATCGGCCCGGACCGACCTCTACAAAGGCCAATGCAACTGCCCCTATTGGCACGGCTCGTTCGGAGGACTCTATTTGCCGCACCTCCGCAACGCGATCTATCGTCACCTGATCGCCGCACACAATGCGCTCGATCTGGCCGACCCGAAAATCGGTCCAGCCTCGCCCCAGTCGCGTCTGAGTATCGAGACTTCCGACTACAACCTGGACGCGCGTCAGGAGGCCTGCTTGGCCAACGCGCACTTGGTCGCCTTCATCCGACCGGCCTGTGGTGGCCATCTCTACGAACTGGACGATCGCCGCTCGCAAACGAATCTGTTAGCCACGCTCGACCGCCGTCCCGAACCCTATCATGAAGCGATCGCTCAGGCCTCCGGCCTCGAACGTCCCCAGTCCCAGGACCTCTCATCGCTCGGCGGTGAAGACCGGTTCGATCCGAGTCGGGTCGTGATGAAACAGGATGGTCTTGACCAATTGTTGGTCTACGATCGCCATCCGCGGAAGTCTCTGGTCGACCACATCCTGGCGTCCAGCACGACCCTCGATGATCTTCGACGTTGCCGTGATGTCGAGCGCGGTGACTTCGTACAGGGTGCCTATCTGTCGAAGGTTCAGTCCGAGGATAGCCTGGTTCGGCTGATCATGGAACGGTCTGGGCTAGCCGATGGCCATGTGATTCACATCCAGAAATCCATCGAGTTGTCCGCGAACCAATCGGCGCTTGAGATTCGTTATGTCTTGTCCGAACTGCCGGTCGATGTGCCGCTGCTCTTCGGCATCGAATTCAACATCGCCGCCATGGCCGGTCACGCCGAGGACCGCTACTTGAGCCGTTCCCATGATGGGGAGCGATTGGGACCGCTCGACACCCCTCTCGACCTCCAGGCCGACTCCTGCTCGGGACTGAATCTGACCGACGAGTGGTTGGATTTGCATTTGGCCCTGACCTGGGACGTGCCCTCGGGCCTCTGGGCCTTTCCGATCCAGACGGTCAGTCAGAGCGAGGGGGGCTACGAAGGGGTCTATCAGAGCACCGCGCTGTTGCCGTACTGGACGGTCCAAGCAGATTCAACGCGGCAATGGCAGTTGGCGATTCGTTGGAGCCTCGATCCAGCCTCAATACCTGATGATGCTCCCTCGACGACGCTGGGAGAAGCCCCGCTCGCTTCGAATCCTCTTCGAACCGAGTCCGACGCGTCGGCTGATCCCGGTCCGAATCGGACCAAGCTCGCACCCCAACCGAAAGCCCCTTCGAACGTCGGACCGTGACTAGAGGCCGATCCTCTGAATCGAAACCCAATCTTTTTGTCGGCTCGGCTCGCATCGCGTCGCGCGACATCTCGGCGCCTGGGGTTCGGGATCGGACTCGATCGGTTCCGGTCAGACCCGTTAAGATAGCCCTGGGGTTCGCTGGCGTTGACGGCTCGCGAACGCTCCAGTCATTCCACCTACGTGGTACCGATCCGACCGATCGGTCAGTTCATGGCGTCGAAGAATCAACGCTCCTCCAAGAAAACGGCCCGTTCGACCTCGAACACGTCCGAGGACCTGACCCAGCGCGTTGAACGTCTGCTCGACGAGAGCCGAGGCCGGAGTCGCTCCAAGGAGGCGATTAAGCTGGTCAAGACGGCGATGCGTCAGAACGGCGCATCGGCTTCGTTACGCCAACTCCTACAGCGCGGATACTTCTGCCGGATCCGCGAACTGATCGATCTCGGGATGACTCCCTCGGCCCGCGACGTGGCCCAAAGCCTACTCTCCAGCGGCCCGATCGACGATCGGCAGATCCGCCAAGGCTTATCCGTCCTCTTGCCTCAGTTGGGTCTTCTCAACGACGCGTTGGCCCTGGATCTTGAATCGAATGGCGACCAAGCGATCGATCCCGAGACGCGTCGGCGCGATCTCGAGCGTCGGGTGCTCGATGAGGCGATCCTCAATCCCGCGATGGCTCCCCAGGATCATCCCGAACTGGTTGTCCAAGCCGCTCGAATCCGTGACTGTATCGACGCGCTGTCGGAGCGGACGAGTCCCTCGACGGACAAGACGTCGGCCGAAACCTCGAATGGACCCGAGCAGACCGGATCCGACACGATCCTGAGCCAGCTCGACGACGTCTCGAGGCGGTCGCCCCTGGCCGACTGGCGGCTGTTCGTTCGGGGCTTGGCCGCCTACTACCAAGGCGCGATCGAGTCGGCCCAGCACAACTGGTCGCGGCTCGATCCGGAGCGACCGGCCAGCCGAATCGCGCGTCGGTTGCTCGTGCTCGACGAACCGTTTTCGCCGAGTGCCATGCCCTTGCCGAAGCCGACCCTGGAGGCCTTAGACGACGCCGTCTTCGGACGTCCCGCGCTAACGACGATCCAGTCGCTCGCCGAAGCCCTCGATCAGAAGCAGTACGATGCGGCCCTCAGTCAACTCGTCTCCAGTCGGACCGAATTGAGCCGGATCAGCCCGCGGCTGCTCCAGAGCGTCACCCGTGCCCTCTACGACGCCCTGGTCCGCGAGGCCGATGAGGCCGAGGACGACCCGCGACTCCGCGCGGTCTTCACCCGATTCACGCGCGTCACCATGCCGTTAGCCATCGATCCGCGATGGAACCGGTTTCGGGCCTTGGTCTATGAAGCCGACTTGGACCAATCCTTGGAGGCGATTACCGAAGCCTGGAAAGCCTACCTGGCCGATCTGGATCAATTCCCGGTCGTCCCGCCACGCGATCACGCGCTCGCCCGCGCGATGATCCATCGACACATCGCATCGATTTATATCAGCGATGTCCACCATTTCAAGACCCTGGTCGAAGGGTCTGACCCGTCGTCGAACACCGACCAGGAGATGTTTTATCTCCGGCAATCGTATCGCGAGGCGATCCAGTCGCTGGAGGCGTCCATGGAGGCATGCCCCGACTACGATGCGGCCTATCAGCTCCGCCTCTCGCTGGCCAGCGAGTTCCGGGACACCAACTTCGGCTTGAAGGTCGCCAAACGTTGGGTCGATCGCAAGCCCGAGTCGCTCATGGCGTTGAACTACCTGGGCTACACCCACTTGAAGATGGGCCAGCCGGAGGAGGCGTTGCCCTATGCGATCGCGGCGCGTCAGCTCAAGCCACTGGATCGGACCTACGCCGAACGGGTCTGGTTGATCCTGTCCGAGATCGCGCGAAGCCATATCAAGGCGGGCCGTTGGGAGCAGGCCGCCGCCTCACTCGATCAGGCCGAACAGCAGGTGCCGCGCCCGCCACGTCCCTCGGCGACACTAGTCCGACGCGCCATACTGGCCTTGCTCAGCCAGCCCGAGCAGGCCGACACCCTGATTGACCAAGCGCTTCAGGTCGGCACCTCACCGACGACCGTTTGGCTCGATCTGGCCATCGAATGCTATGAGCACAATCTCAAGGCTCCGGCACGCACCTACGATCAGAACTATCGCCAGGCCGTCGACCAGGAATCCGATCCCAACGCCCTGGGCGAAGCGGCCTTGACCCTCTTGGGCTTGGTCCGATCCGGCCGCACGTTCCGTGGCCTTCAAACGGTCGTCAAACGGCTCATCGATCGCATCAAAGAACGCTTCCAGCAGTCCGAGCCGTTTCGTGCCAGCTACGATGCGCTGCTCGCGATCAGCCAACTTGGGGCCGCGGCCCAAGCGCCCCAGTCGTTCCGTCTCAAATTGCTCGAGTTGGGCTGTTCCGAGTTTCCCGACCGGATCTACTTCCTGTACCATCGGGCCAAGCTGGAATCCGAGGTCGGTCGCGGTTCGATCACCCCGTTCCGGATTATGATGCGGATCTCCGAACTCGAGCCCAAGCTTGTCTCGCCGGCCTACCCTGAAGACACCCTGATCGCCAGCGAAGCACAGGCCTGGATCACCGAGTATCGCCGCCAACACCGACGCCACTTCAGCGACAGCCGCATCAGCGACCTGTTCTCCCAAGGGAAGACTCCAACAGGCGAAGAACCCGATCCCGAAGACCTCGAGGAATTGGCCGATCTGATCGAAGCGGCCATGAACTCAGGGGCTCTCGAGGACGAAGACCTGAGCCTCGACGATCGAGACTCCCGGGAGGATTCGGGTGGGCCGACCCCCGCGTCTCAGCCCCAGTCGCAGGGAAAGACGAAAGGGAAGGGAAAGGGGAAGTCGAAGGCCAAATCCAACACCAAGTCGAAGTCCAAGTCTCGGAAGTCCCGTTGAGCCCGTCATGAGTCGACTCGACCGCCCCGATCCCGAAGCGCCCCTGGACGATCAGGCCGACTCGGACGACCCCTTCACCGTCCTGGGTGTGCAGCCTGAAGACGACGACGCGACGATCCGCCGTCGATATCTCGAGCTGATCCGACGGTTTCCCCCCGAACGCGCTCCCGAAACGTTCACCCGAATCCAGTCGGCCTACGAGGCGCTCAACGATCCCGAGACCCGCTTGAGTAAGATCCTCTTCGAGTCCATCGCTCAGGACCCCCTCGGAGAAGCCACCGAGATCCTCCGACGACGGCTCCGACGCGTCCGACTCACCAGCGATCTGCTAGCCACATTCGCTCAGCCCGATCCGACACCACCAGTCCGTTCGACTCCATCGACCGATCCCCAATCGGCCGATCCGGAGAGTCCCTCGGACTCATCGTGAGATCCCGCTCTCGAATACCGAACTCCGGATCACGTCCCAGCCCGAACGTCGGGCGTCGTCTCCGCTCGCCGCGACCCCAGCACATTATCATGCCATCCGACGACGAACGCCTGCTCGAACAGATGCGCCAATGGCTCGCCGAGGTTCAGACCGACTCGAATTCGGTTGACCCCTTGGTCGCCGATTGGGTCCCCGAGCCCCGGCCGATGGGCCTCTACCAGTTCGCCGAGGAATTCACCGCGCTCCGGCACGAACTGAAATTGCAGACCCGCAGCGCGCGGGGCCAGACCGAGCAGGTCGACAAGGCGATCGCCGCCCTCGATGAGGCGACCCGCCACTTCATGAACGTCGAGCCCCGTGAGGAACAGGCCGCCTGGAAGGCCGGCCGACGCTTGGCCGAGGCCCTCGTCGATCTGGATGAGGCGTTGGACCGTGGACATCTGCAGATGGAACGGGCCCGACATCGACTCGTCGTCGAGGCCCCTCAAGCCTTCCGTGAGGCCATGGAACAGCTCCTTAAGAGCCAGGGAGGTCTGACTCGCTTCCTCATCCGCGGCTACCATCGACGCGTCCTCAACCTCTTCGACAACCACGTCCAGCGGACCCGACATGAGGTGCTCGATGCGCTCTTGGAAGGCTACGGGTTGCTCCAGAACCGGCTCCGACGCGCCCTGAAGACCTTAGACATCATGCGGATCGAGACTGTTGGCAAGGCGGTCGACCCCCAGCGGATGACCGTCATCGAGGTCGTCGAGGCGGCCGATCACTTGCCCGGTCGCGTCGTCGACGAACTCCGACGCGGCTACATCTGGAACGATCGGGTCATCCGTCCGGCGGAGGTCCGTGCCTCGCGTGGCCTCAGCCCACCGGCCGATGATCTCGAGCCCGGCGAGCTGGACGCCCTGGATGCCTCGGGCGAGACGAACCGCCCGTCGTCCCCCTGACCACGACTCGAGCCGAACCGACCAACAAGCACGCTCCCCGATGTTCCCTGGAGGAGCTGAGGACTCGGAGCGGCTCCAGACCAACCGGTGCGACGGGTCGATCTCGATCGAACCGTCAGGCCTTGGCATGATGGACTCCATGACACATCGTCTTCGCCGTGCGATCCAGACTCGGATCATTGTTGAGACCGCCATCCCCATGGCCTAGAGACTTCCCGCCCATGCCGAGCGACATCATCCTGGGGATCGACCTGGGAACCACCAACAGCGAAGTGGCGATCATCCGCGATGGTCAGCCGGTCGTCCTGACCGATGAGGATGGCGACCCGATCCTGCCGTCGGTCGTCGGCCTGGACGTGGAGGGCCGCTTGCTCGTCGGCAAGCCGGCGCGGAACCAAGCGGCGCTGGCCCCGGAACGGACCGTCCGCTCGATCAAGCGGTCGATGGGCCAGGAGATGACCGTCAATCTCGGCGAGAAGACCTATTCTCCCCAAGAGATCTCAGCGATCATCCTCCGGACGCTCAAGCAGCGCGCCGAGCGAGAGATTGGCGAGGCGGTCACCCGCGCCGTGATCACCGTGCCGGCCTACTTCAGCGAGCAGCAGCGCCAGGCCACGCGTCAGGCGGGCGAACTGGCCGGGCTCGAGGTGTTGCGGATCATCAACGAGCCGACCGCCGCGATCCTCACCTATGACCCCAACCCGCCCGAACAACAACGCCTGCTGGTCTACGACCTCGGCGGTGGCACCTTCGACGTCTCGATCGCGCGCGTCGAAAGCGGCGTCGTGGAGATCCTCGCCAGCCAAGGCGACAACAACCTCGGCGGCGACGACTTCGATCAACGGCTCCTGGACTACGTCTGCGAGCAGTTTCAGGACCAACACGGCATCGATCTTCAAGACAACCTCGCCGCCCGCGCGCGGCTCCTCCGCGCCGTTGAGGACGCCAAGAAGCTCCTCTCCAACGAGGGTGAGGCGGCCGTCCAGGAGGAGTTCCTCGTCGAGAAAGACGGCGTCCCGATCAACCTGGACATGACCCTGGCCCGCGACACCTACGAGAACCTGATCGAACCGTTGATCGATCGGACCCTCCGATGTGTCGACCAAGCCCTGACCGACTCGGGGCTTCAGGCTCGCGAGATCGACAAAGTGGTGTTGGTCGGGGGCGCCACGCGGACCCCCTTGATCCAGAACTTGCTGGCCCAGCGGATGAGCCGACCGGTCCATACCGAGATCGAGCCCGATCTGGCCGTGGCCATGGGCGCCGCCGTCCAGGGCGGCCTGATCGCTGGGGTCGACGTCGGCGCTGTGCTGGTCGACATCACACCCAGGACCCTCGGTATTCAGATCGTTGGCGAGGTCGGCGATGGTTCGGGATTCTCCCAGTACGCCTTCTCGCCGATCATCAACCGCAACACACCCCTACCGGCCGTCCGGACCGAACTCTATCACACCATTTACGACGAGCAGGAAGCCGTCGATATCAACGTCTACCAAGGCGAGTCGGGTGACGTCCGCAACAACGACCTCGTCGGTGAGTTCACCATCGAAGGGCTGGCCAAGGTCAAGGCCGGCAACGTGATCGTCGTCAAACTGGAGCTGGACCTCGACGGGATCCTTAAGGTCACCGCCACCGAGCGATCCACCGGATTGGCCAAGGCCGTCACGATCGACAACGCCGCCGAACGGTTCAAGATCCAGCAGCGCAGCGATGCAGCCGACCGGATCGAACAGATCTTCGTCGATGCCGTCGGTGAAGCAGCCGCGACCGAGTCGCCCGGCGACGTCCGTGACGTCACGCCCGAACCCGAGACCATCGATCCGGCGCTCCGTGAACTTCAGCAGAAGGCCGAAACCATCCTGGCCAAGATCGAAGCGCTCGGCGACAAGGCGACCGACGAAGATGCGACCGAACTCGGGGAGCTGAAAGACAAACTCCAGAAGGCCATCGACTCTGCCGACACCGAGCAAGTCAACCAGATCCTCGGCGAGATCGACAACATCCTCTTCTACATCGAAGACCGTTAACAGTCGCAGAGCCATCGACACGTTGCTGATCGCCTCGATGCTCATCCCCTCTCTTCGTTCACATCCCCTCCCCATGTCTGCAGATGCCAACGCCAACGTGAATCCCAAAGCTCAGACCCGACGCTCGAACCAGCTCCGATGTCCCACCTGCGGCGCGCGTCAAGGCTGGTCCGAGACGTGTCGCCGTTGTGGCTGCGAGTTCGATCTGCTGGCCCGACTGACGCGATCCTACGACGACCACGATCGCCGCGCTCGCGAAGCCCTCCAGCGCGGTGATCCGGCGACCGCCTGGGAACACGCCCGGACCTGCTTCCGACTCGACTCCCGAGCCGAGGCGGCCCGACTCCTGGCCGTCACCGCATTGGCTGCCCGACGGTTCGACGATGCCCTCGTCGCGGCCCGGATGGCCGACAAGGCGGATTCGTGATCGAAACGTCGACCCCGATTGCGGTTTCCCTCTATTCCCCAACTGCCGGAGATCGATCACAATGTTTCCGTCGTTTCTTATGCGGATCGGACTGATCTTGACCCTCCACGCCAACCAACCCACCACGCCGCAACCGCCTTCGAACGATCCCATCTCACCACGAGCTCAGGACGTTCATCGCAGCGGCCTCCTCTTCGACGGGCACAACGACCTGCCTTGGCGGCTCCGGAATCTCGGTGACGTCGGCTTCCGACGGTTCGACATGGCCCGTTCGCTCGTCGAGGCCACGCACACCGACATCCCTCGGCTCCGGCAGGGTGGGCTCAAGGCCCAATTCTGGTCGGTCTACATCCCGACCGAGCAGCCCAAGCCGTCGCAGACGGTCTCCCAGCAGATTGACCTGGTCCATCGGATGATCGCCCGCTATCCCGAGACCTTCGGCCTGGCCCTGACCGCCGAGGACGTCCGACGGGTCGTCGACGAAGGGCGGATCGCCTCACTGATCGGGATTGAGGGCGGCATCGCAATCGAGAACGATTTGGCCTTGCTCCGCAACTTCTACCGCCTGGGCGTTCGCTATATGACCTTGACCCACAACGGTACGCTCGACTGGGCCGACGCCGCCACCGACGAGGCCCGACACGGGGGCCTGACCGCGTTCGGCGAGCGCGTCGTCGTGGAGATGAACCGACTCGGGATGCTGGTCGATATCTCGCATGTCTCCGAAGCCACGATGGACGATGTGCTCCGGATCGCCGAGGCACCGGTCATCGCCAGCCACTCCAGCGCCTTCGCCCTCTGCCCGCATCCGCGCAACGTCCCCGACGCGATCCTCAAGCGGATTCCCGACAACGGGGGCGTGATCATGGTCAACTTCTTCCCCGGCTTCCTCGTGCCCGACGCCCTGAGCACCTTGACGGCCAAGCGCCGACAGCTCCGCGAGCAGTTCCCTGATTCGGAGGACTACCAGAAGGCCTACGACGATTGGGCCGCGACCGCCGTCGAGGTTCGGGGCAACGTCCAGACCGTCGCCGACCACATCGATCACATCGTCGAGGTCGCCGGCATCGACCATGTCGGTATCGGCGGCGACTACGACGGCATCGGCATCACCCCGGTCGGCCTCGAAGACGTCTCCGGCTACCCACGGCTGACCGAGGAACTCCTGGACCGGGGCTACACCGCCGAGGAGATCCATAAGATCCTTGGCGAGAACGTGCTCCGCGCCCTGGCCGAGGCCGAACGAGTTGCCCAGCGGCTCCGCGAGACGACCGAACCCGCGATTGAGTGATTGAGATTGAAGCAGACGCTTGCTTAGTCATTCGACAAACAACAGAACTCAGGGTAGCCAGGGCCGTTGTCGGCCCCGACTGTCGATCCGAGACTGTTCAGATCTCCCAGCCCTTCCGGTAATCCCGGTGGATGAGGTGGGAGATATCGACATTGCGGCCGTTATAGGCCGCTGGGTCCCACTCGACCTTGGTGCCGGCCTTGAGCGCGACGACGCCGAGCAGGACGGTCTCGGTGAGCTTGCCGGCATAGTCGAAGTTGGACATCGGCTTGGGCCCGCCCTTGATGGCCCGGGCGAACTCGGTGAAGTGGCCGGGCGATCGGGGCAGCGTCGGGCTGGGCGGGACGAAGTCAGCGAACTCAGCGCGGGGCAGCAGGACATGCTCGGCGCCGTAGTCGTTCTTGCTGAAGAACTTGCCTTTCTCGCCGACGATCAGCAGGCCGCTCTCCGGCAGCTCCTCGTCTTCGATCATATCGACGAACGGGCGACGGTCCGTTGGCAGGTCCTCGCCACCGGAGTACCAGTAGAGGGTCAGCGGGCCGCGACCGTTGCGGGCGCCGAACTCGTAACGGATGATCGACCAGAGCGGGTAGGTCTCTTCGTCGACGATGCCCGAGGTATCGGTGCATTCGACCGAGAGGGGGTCGACCAGATCGAGGCCGAGGAAGGCGACGTTGAGGGTGTGGCAGGCCATATCGCCCAAGGCGCCGGTCCCGTAGTCGAGCCAGCCACGCCAGTTGAACGGGTGATAGGACGGGTGGTAGGGGCGCTCAGGGGCCGGTCCGAGGAACTCATCCCAGTGGATCGACTTGGGCACCTTTGGGGCTTCGGTGGGGCGTCCCTGGCCTTGCGGCCAGATCGGCCGGTTGGTCCAGACGTGCATCTCCTTGACGTCGCCCAGTGCGCCCGACATGAGTATCTCGGCCCCAGCACGGAATCCGTCCTGGGCGGTCCCTTGGTTGCCCATCTGGGTGGCCAGACCCTTCTCGGCGGCGAGTTCCCGCATCAACTTGGCTTCACCGACCGACCAGGTCAGCGGCTTCTGGCAGAAGCAGTGCAAGCCTTGACGCATGGCGCGGATCGCGGCGGGCGCATGGGTGTGGTCGGGCGTGCTGACGGTCACCGCGTCGATCTGGCCGTCCAACTCGTCGAGCATCTTCCGAAAGTCGTAGTACTGCTTGGCCTTGGGGAACTCCGCAGCCTTCTCGGCCATCTTCTGATCGTCGATGTCACAGAGACCCACGACGATGCCGTGTCCCCCGGCCGCATCGGTGTCGCTGGACCCCTTGCCGCCCACACCGATGCAGGCGAAGCGGATCTCTTCCTGGACAGAGCGGGCACGGCCTTGGACGCTCCGGATCCCCCAGAGGCCCGAACCGGCCGCCAAGGCCGACCATTGCAGGAACTGACGACGGGTGGGACGTCCAACGGGGCGCTGCGCGTTCATGAAGGTCTCGTCTCCCTGGGATGGCTGAACGGAATGTCCGATCGCTGAAAGGGCCGCGATCACGATGTTGGATCGGTGTTGTGCTGAAGGACAACAACGCAATCCACATTGCCATCTCATGAGGCCCGCCGCAACGACCCGGTTGCTTGACGCTCGCTTCCGAGCCGATCAGGGAGTACAACAAGAGGGGCAGGGGGATGCCCAGTTCCCCTTTCCGATCGATGGGACCCGGTTCGGCGACATGTCGACGACCGAACCGTTCTCCACCTCCGAGAGTGACGAGCCCGTGAGCGAACGACCCAAGGCCACAAACGCGTTCCTGTCCAACGATCATCTTCAAACCGAAGATATTTATCTTCAGTGGGATCAAGGGAACCAGCAATGGTGGGACTGGTATGTCTCTCTCGCCGACAATTCGGAATCATCGGCTGCGGGGTCGATCGGCCCTGAGGGATATCAGGATCCCCCGCCGCCCGAACGGATTGGCGGTCTCGACGAGTTCGTCAACGCCCTGAACGAACCCTACCCCATCTCGAACGAGCAGGTCGATTTCTTTCAACGGCAGGGCTACATCAAACTGAAGGGTGTCCTCGATCCCGGGGTGATGCATGTCCTCCGAGTCGAGTTGAAGCGGTTGTTCCGCGACGCCCTGGCCGATGACCCCACCCGAAAATTCAGCAGCCTCGAAATGATGTGGCTGGAGAGCCCGATCTGCCGAACGTTCGCCCTCAGCCCAAGGCTGGGCGGGATCGCCGCTGCGCTCATCGGTGTCGATGCGGTCCGGTTGTATCATGACAACGGCCTCTCCAAGGAACCCGGCTGTGGTCGGACACCTTGGCACTATGATGCCACCCACTTCCCCATCGATTCGCTCGATGTCTTGACGCTCTGGGCCCCTTTACAGGCCATTCCACATGAGATGGGACCACTCATGTTCGCCGAGGGGATCGACACCTATAAGGCGGTCGAAGCGATCCCGTTCAACAAGTTCGATACCAGCTACGACTCGAAAATTATTCGGGTCATCGAGGACCATGGGATCTCGATCCATGACGATCCGTTCGAACTTGGTGAAGTCAGCTTCCATCATACGTTAAACTGTCATGCAGCCGGATCGAATCGGACCTCGATCCAGCGGATGGTGTTGGCGACGACCTACTTCGCCGACGGTGCCAAGGTTGTCGAGCGGCCCACGATGGTCTCCGGCGACTGGAAGAAGTTCATGCCCGGGGTCGAGGCCGGACAACTCATCGACAGCCCCCACAATCCGGTCTGCTATCCCGTGAACGCCGTCCACGATGCCGACTCTTTGATGGTTTCCGAGGGCGATCCGCAATGACGACCCCCGGATCTCAGCCCGCCCCGGGCGACACCTTCCAGCGCAGTTGCGATCACTGGAGCGAGCGCGGTCGTCGCGAGATGGAGGCCTTCTATCAACTCGCCACCGAGGACTATCGCCAACTGGCCGGCGTGGCCGACTGGTCTCGCCTGCTCCACACGTTGGCTGATCGCAACGAAGCGGATACTGAAGGTGACTCGGACTCGGACCGGTTACGGCTCCTCGATGTCGCCTGCGGGAGTGGGCAGTTCCCCCGCGCCCTGCTGCTCCATACCGATGTCCCTGCTCTGAGCGACGAAGGCCTCGTGGTCGAGTACGATCTGCTCGACCCGGCGCCGTTCTCGATCCAAGAGGCCAAGGGCAAGCTCCAACCACCGTTTCAACCTGGTGCTGAGCTTTGCGTGACGATCCAGGATCTTCAGGCCCCGGCCGAGACCTACGACCTGATCTGGGCCACCCATGCCATCTACTGCGTGCCGCCTGAGGATTTGCAAGTCGGGTTGGAGCGGCTCCTCGATGTCCTCAAGGCCGACGGCCTCGCCGTCATCGGCCACGCCAACGAGCAGGCCCACTATCTGCAATTCTATCGGCACTACCTAAAGGTGTTTCGCGACGGGCAGGGGACTCCGTACCTCTCGGCCGAGCAGATCCGCGATGGCCTCGACCGTCTCGGCGTGGAGCACCAGGTCCGGACGTTGCACTACGAAGGGGTTGTTGAGGCCGATCGGCTCGATGTCCTGGAAGGATACCTCCAGCGCTGTGCCTTCGACGACGCGATCTCGCTCGAACAGCTCCGGGCCGCACCTGAGACCTCAGGCTATCTCAATTCCTGTTTCCACCCCGAGGAACAGCAGTATCGCTTCCCGATCGCGACCGACGTCATCGTCTTCGGCAAGCCGGGAGGCTCGATGCCGTTCGCGTTTCCTTGGACCTGATTGGTTTGGAAACGCTTGGGGAATCTCGCGAGACGAGCAAGCGAATCGGTGAGATCGGAAAGAAAGAGGCGGAGACCTCGCCCCAGTGATCCCTTGGGGTCGAGGCCTCCGCCTTTCGAACAGTCCAGGGGTCAGTGAGTAGCGTACCGGGTCACATGGAGTTCGAACGGGTCCTGGTCCGAGTCGCTCCTCTGGTCGAACCCGAGACCGGCCGAATCGTCTTCGAGAGAGAGGTCGGATTCGGGTTCGTCCGCGTCATCGTCGGCTGAGGGTTCGACCCAACGGGCCAGGAGCTTATAGCCGGCAGGGATGAAGATCAGAGCGACGAAGGTCGCTCCCAAGACACCGCCGGCGATGACGACGGCCAACGGGGGCCAGAAGGCGCCTCCCGAGAGGATCAAGGGGAGGAACCCGCCGACGGTCGTGAAGGTCGTTGAGAGGACGTGCCGGGTACAGCCCAAGGTTTCTTCAACGATCGCCGAGACGTCGCCGGCGGCGGCGCGGGGGTTGGCCCGCAAGGCGGCCAAGACAACGATGCTGTCGTTGATGGCCACCCCGATCAGGCCGGCCGTGCCGATGATCGGGTTGAACCCCAAGGGGAATCCCGAGAACCAGAGGGCCAGCATCCCCAGGCCGATCGACATGAACGCCACGCCGCCGAGCAGGCCGGCCAGCAAGAACGACCGGAACGAGAGCACGACGGTGGCGACCATCAGGACGGCTAAGACCGGCACATAGGTGGCCAGGTTGGCGATCGCTTCACTGGACTCTTCGGCATCACCACCGATGGCCATCCGATAGCCCGGTGGCAATTCGAAGCCGTCGGCCTCAAGCGCTTCCATGAGGTGCTGGGTCGCCTCCGGGGGCAGCGTTCCAGCCACCAGGTAGGCCCGCAAGTAATTGCAGCGGACGCCGTCGTCTCGGGTGATCCCACCTAGTTGGGGCCGCAGATCGAGTTCGCCGAGGGCCGTCAGCGGGATCCAGTCGTCGGTCGCTGGAGCACTCAGGTTGGTCGAGGCGATCCGGTCCATATCGGCCCGCCGCGCATCGCCGAACCGGACGCGGACCGGCAGGTCCTCGACCTGCTCCAAAATCGAGCCACCGGTCCGGCCCTCCAGGTCGTCGCGGAGCTGACGCGCCACGTCGTCGAGGGTCAGACCGGCCAGGCGGACCTGATCCTCGTCGGCGTCGACCCAAAGTTTCGGCTCGCCCCCTTGGATGCTGGCCAGCGAGTGGGTGAACTCGGGCAAGGTTGCCATGACTCGGCGGACCCGATCGCCCAACTCGCGGAGCCGATCGAGGCTCGAGCCGTAGATCCGCAACTCGACCGGGGCCTCGATCGGCGGACCCTGGCCCAATTGCAAGACCACCGCCCGCGCACCGGGGAAGGCGAAGTCCAGCTCCCGCTGAAGCTCAGGGATCAGGCGGCGGACCGCCTCGGCCGAGTCGGCGCGGATCACCGCCTGGGCATAAGCCGGCTGGTCGTCCTGGTTCATGAGCATATTGTAATAGACCGACGGGATGCTGCCGCCGACCAGCCAATAGACCTCCTCGACCTCCTCGTGGTCGCGGACGACCCGCTCGACGCTTTGGGCCACTTCAACGGTCCGATCGATCGAGGCGTGGCTACTGAGCCACATCCGGATGTGGAACTGGTCGCGGTCGGCGCCTGGAAAGAACTGGTCGTCCAACGTGCTGGCCAGGCCGAAGCCGGTCGCCGGGACCGAGGCGACCACGATGATCGCCGCGATCGGGTGACGGACCGCCGCATCGACGAGCCGTTCGAAGCCCCGAGCCAGCGGCGGGATCGTCAGACCGGTCCGGAGCCAGGTGGGGCCTCGGGAATCGGCCGAAGGGCCACCGAACCGACCCGCTAATGCCGCGATCATCGTCAAGGAGATGAACAACGAGGCCGACACCGCCAGGATCACGCTCACCGAGATCGTGCCGATGAACTCGCCCACGTTGCCGTTGAGCAAGACGATCGGCATGAAGGCCAGGATCGTCGTCAGTGTCGAACTACCCAGCGGCACCTTAAGGTGATCGATCGTCTGGGAAACGGCCTCTGGAGGGCTCTGACCCTGTTTGAGTCGCGAACGGACCTCGTCGACGACCACGATCGCGTTATCGATCAGCAGGCCCAGCGCGATGATCATGCCAAAGATCGACATCTGATGGATCGGGAACCCCAACAAAGCCAATCCGAAGAGAACCGACGACATGGTCAGGGGTAGGGCCAGGCCGACCAACAGGCTCGATCGCCAGCCCATCGTCAGCAGGACGACCAGCATCACCACGATGGCGCCGGTGACCAGGTTGCTGAGCAGGCCGGTGAGCCGGGCCATGGTGTAGCGGTTCTGGTCGAAGACTTCCCTGACCTGGATGCCACCTTCGTAGGTCGCATAGGTCGAGGCGAACTCCTCGACGACCCGATCGGCCTCGACCGTCCAGACGTCGGCGCGGTAGCCGTCACCGACCCGCGCGGCGACCATGATCCCGCGATCGCCCTGGATGAGCGCGACCTCGCGAGGCGGATCGGTCCAGCGCTTCTGGATCTCGGCGATGTCGCCGAGCCGGACGATCGGCCCCATCTCGGCGTCGCGGATCGGGATCGCCGCGACGCGGGACAGCGAGTCCAGTTCGCCGGCCACCTCCAGGGTCAGGTCGGACCGCTCGCCGCGATAGAGGCCGGCCGGTGACTTCGCATCGGCCTGCGCGATCCTGGAAGAGACTTGATCCCCGGTCAGACCCATCGCGGCCATCTCTTCCGGGTCGATCGTGACGGTGATCTCCTCCTCGGTCTCGCCGTAGACGCGGACCAATTCGGTGCCCGGGATCGCGCGGAGCCGATCGGCCAATTCCTCGGCGAGCCGCCCCAGCAGACCCAAGGGCGGCGTTCCCTCGCTCCTCCAGGTCAAGCCGACGATTCGGGTGAAGGCCGCTGCGCCGCGCTGGTCGTCGACGGTCGGCTCGCTGGTCCCCTCGGGCAGCTCGACCTCACCGAGCTTGTCCCGAACCTTGGCGACGACCCGGTCGACATCGATCACGCTGTCCTGAAATTCCAAGGCCACCACCGAGACGCCCACCCGCGAGGTCGTCTCGATCCGCTTGATCTCGTCGATCTCGTCCAGACCTTCCTCGATCGGCTCGGAGACCAAGGCCTCAACGCGCTCGGCCGAGGCGCCTGGGAAGGTCGTGAGGATCAAGGGGTTCCGGTTCCTGAGCCGGGGGTCCTCCAACCTCGGCAACGAGCCCAGAGCCGACAGTCCGGCCACCATCAGGATCACGAGGCTGAGCGCGAGCAGATGGGTGTTGCGATAGAACAGCGGGCCTCGACGAGTCGGTGATTCGCTCATCGATCGATCCTCCCACCGTTCGACGTCCGCATCGACAGCGGAGCCACAGAACGAGCCGCAACATCTCCCGCTTCGGCACCAGTCTCGACGACCAACACGTCTTGGTCCGGCACGAGTCGATGGACGCCGTCGACGACGACGCGGTCGCCCAGCTCCAGTTCGCCGCGAACGAAGACCTCCGATCCGGACTGGTGGATCCGCTCTAGGCTCCGACGCGTCAAGCGATGCGAGGCACCCGGTCGGAGCGGCTCGACGTTGTCGGAGTCATTCAACTCGGTCGCGACATAGCAGGACCAGAGTCCTCGGACCCCCTCGACCAAGGCATCGACCGGGATCCAGAAGCCCTGTTCCTCGACGTGCCAGTTGAGTGACAGCGTGGCCAGATCGCCGGATCGGAGCCGAGGATCAGGCTGGTTGAGGCGGAACAGGACGGTGACCGTCCGGGTCCGTCGATCGCGATCGGGTCGGATGGCCCAGACGGTAGCCTGGTGCGTGGTCTCGCGGATGGTCAAGGGATGAGCCTGGCCGACCTTTAGGGTCTCCAAGGCATCGCCGGCCACTCCAATTCGGACATCGAACCGATCGGTCTCCTGGAGCGTGACGACGGCGCGACCGGCGTCCAAGACCTCACCTTCGTCGATCTGACGTTGGGCGATCGTACCATTGAACGGGGCTCGAAGAATCGACTTATCGAGGGCGACGTCGATGGTGGCGATCTGGGCGTCGAGCCCGACGACCTGGGCGCGTTGGGCGGCGATCTGCTCGGGCCGGGTCCCGTTGCGGAGTTCGGCGAGTCGGGCCTGGGCGGCAATCCGCTGCGCCTCGGTCGATTCCTCGATCAAACGCGCCTCGTCCCACTCCCGATCGCTGATGACCTGCTGTTTGAAGAGCATCTGGGACCGTCGTGCGGCCAGTTGCTGGCGGGCGTGCTCGGCGGTCCAGCGATTCACTTCGGCCTCGGCCGCGGCGATCACTTCGTCCCTCGGACCTTTGACCAACTCGGCCAGGACGGCGGAAGCTTGGGCGCGTTGGGCGACCAGCTCAGCGCGTCGCGATTCGAGGTCGCGGGTATCGAGCCGAGCCACCTCCTGATTCCTCTCGACCCGATCGCCCTCGTCGACCAGAACAGCCACGACGAGACCGGCTCGTTCGAAACCCAAGTCGCTATCGCGCGCCGGCTCGACCTGACCGACGAACGGGCGACGCATCGAAAATCCGGGCTCGAAGCGAACCGACGCGGTCGTCACGGTCATCGCCGGCGCGGGTGGCTCGGCGACCGGGGCCGGACCGGAACCCGCGACACTCAGGCCCGCCACGATCAATGCGGCGAGACCGCCGAGCAGTCCCAGAGTCGCCAGGGTGATCCGGAGCAGCGATCCGCGTCGCCGATCCAGCCTCGTCCCCTTCGAACCGCCCAAGTTTGGCGACGATGGACTGCGACGCGGCCGGATCGTCGACGACGGTTCCACCGCCGAGGTCGGCATCGCCGTGTTCACATCCAAGGCACTCGACATCGGTTCGCGACTCCACAAATCGGAGGGACTACGGCCCTTGTGATGACGCTTGTCATTTTATGGGCCATGAAAAAACGACCGGGGCCTCGAGGGCGACCGATCGGGCGGAGAGTGATTGGGGAAAGGACAACAAGAACGGACAGGACGGATCGTCGATTGCTCGAAACAGGACGTTGAGCACTTGGGATGTGGTGCAAGCTCACCGGGTCGAGAGACGACCTCGGATGGCCGGTTATCAGCGACAGCCGGATTCGCCTTCGGAGTCGTCGATCGGCATCTCGGGCGGAATCTGCTGATAGGCCATCTCGCGGCAGGCCTTGAGGATCCGATCGCAGAAGTCGTGGTCGGCCACCGCGCTGGCCAACGTCGCCCCACCTTTGAGCAGGCCGAAGGTGGCGATGACCCGATCCAGCGCTTCCTCTTCGCTCAGACCGGGATCACATTCGCGGAGTTTGTCGGCATACACCTTGCTGGACGCCCGAAATTCGTTTTCGAAGACGGCGCGGGTCTCTCGACTCTCCCGAGCGATCTCTGAAGTGATCGCCGGCATCGGACAACCGAGCCCTTGACGGAGCAGTTCTAGATGCTCGTGGCTCAGGTAGCGATCGATGACTACCCGCAACCATTCGCGTGGGGGGAGCTGATCGATCCCTTGACGATGCATCTCCTGAGAGACGTGAACGATGTGCGGTAAGGTTGCCGCGAGCAGGTCCTCTTTCGACTCGAAGTGGTTGTAGAACCCGCCGACGGTCAGGCCGGCCTGCTGCATGACCCCCCGAATGTTGCTGGCACGATAGCCGCGCTCGCGGAACATCTGCCCCGCCGCCTCGACGATCGCCTCCCGCGTCCGCGCTTTCTGACCCGGTGGGTAACGCATCGACCTCACACGCAACCAGTCCAACCCTGAGGTCGTTCAACCAGCGGCACGACCTCCAAGCTTTGAGATCATATGACGCGCGCCATTCGTCGTCAAGAAGCGAAAATGACGCGCGTCATTTTAACCCGAACTTCATCGCGGAGACGCTTCGGTCCCAACTTGCTCGGCGAGGAACCTGGTGCCGAGCTTCGTGGTTGTCAGATCGTTGTATGGGTTGCGTTCTCGGGCCGAAGTGCACCGTTGATCTTGCTCGAGGCATTGGGAGGCGTGCCGCGGCGGACTTCGTAGTCGGCTAGGGCGAGGATCTCTGGGAGTCGTTTCACCTGTTCGCGGTCGATTCCTTTGTCGGACTCATCGAGGTGTTCTTGAGGAACACCGGGATAGAAGCCGCGAATTTCCTGGTACTGGGCCTCGTCCCAAGGAAGGATGTTGGGGTGTAGCAGCTTATCGTTGTCGCGCGTCGTCCCGAATCGCCATCCGGCGTCGAACCGCTCGCGGAGCCAGCGGAGGTGCTCGTCGCGGGCGAGCGTCTCGACCTCACGGTCGTCGAGTCTGAGGACCGTTGGGAACCGATCGGGGACGCAAACAACGTGGCAATGGATCTGTTTCAGCTTTCGGAAGAGATCCTCGGCCTGGGCACGACTGGAGTCTCGGTAGGTTTCGGGAAGCCTGTCCCAGAACCGGAGGGCTGGCTTTTCGTTCTCGGGGCGCGGACCTTTCCTGCGCTCGTTCTCGATGTAGACGTGGTGGACCGCCCGCGCCAGGATGTCGAGTTCGGGCTGAAGGTCGTCGGCAAGCTGGAAGACGAGATCCTTGAGCCCGATGGGAATGACGTCGTTGTCCTCTTCGCCCCGATCCTCATCCTGAAACTGTCGATCGATCAGCGATCCGAGACCGGCGTCGCGCTCGAGGGTCCGGACGATCACTGGGACCCAGTTAGGCAACGTTTTGCAAAGGTGGTCGGCGGTGGCCAGGGCCTCGGCTTCGTCCGGGACACACACAAACGCCGCTTGCGGGCAACTGCCGTCTAAGGCATCGGCCGGGCCCGAGACGTTGGGATGATAGGTTCTTCGAAGAAAATGCGGGTCATCGTGACGGTACGGGAGCGAGCGGAGGTCGACCAGTTCGTCGAGTTCGGGGTACTTCGCGCGGAGTTCCTCAATGGTCCGCTCGGCATCCTCATCAACCACATCGATGCGGAGTTTGCCGATCGCGTTGCTCTCGAGCACATGCCGGTCCTTGGCAGCACGGAGGATGAGAGTCTCCCCTAGCCGCCCATACTGGCCCAGACCCACGACCATCATGTGGGTGGGACGCTTGCCCTCATGCTGGACGAACGCCTCACGGAGCATCGAGCGTGCACAGGCGTCGTACATATTGAAGATCTCGAGGTCGAAGCGATCGCTCACGTTTTTGTAAATATCGTGCTTTCTCACAACGTTGACGAGGTCGGTATCGGCGATCTGGAGGACGCAAGCGAGGTGGTCTCGGTCTTTCGGACCGCTCTTGCCGGCCACAGGAGCGTCAACGCGCCGATGACCGACGCGGAACCTGGGGCGTGGCTTTCCGTCGTCCTGCCCAAGGGACTGATGGTGGTCCCGCTTGATCTCGAAGGCACGGACAGCGATCTCGACGTTCCGACGATCCTCCTCGCCGAAAAGGGCCAGCAAGGCCTCGGCGAACTGGACCCGCGCGCGTCGGAGCAGGAACCGCTCGTTGGGCGACCCGATTAGCACCTCCGCACCCAACGACCGGCAGAGCGGCAGGTCGGCGTGATTTCCATCGGGTTCAATGACGACGACGAATCGCTCGTCAAGACGGAGTCGCTCCACGAACTTCACACCGCGCTCCCCAAGCCCACAGAGCACGACGTGCCGGTTTCCCAACACGCGGAGCCTCAACATGTGGTACGTGTCCGAGAAGGCGACGCTCAGCAAACTGAGGATGGTCGCGAACGAGAAGAACGCCGCGAGGTATCGTGCCAAGTCGAGCCAAATCGGCACGTTCTTGGCCGTCTCGGGCGACTCCAGGACGAACAATTGGAGAGTCTGGTAGAGGTTGTCCAAAGGCGATGCCGACTGCTCCCCCGCATCGTTGAAGAGCGTGTAGCCAACCCACCCGTAGCCGAGCACCAAAACGCCATAGACCACGAGAAACACGAGCCAATTAACACCATGCTCGCGGAAGAACCTGCCGATGCGACAGTCGAGACGCTGGAGGATCGTGCGTTGGGATTTCATCGTTGGACTCATGCCGTGTCAGGGAATTGGCGTGATGATAGGTCTTTAGATGAAGGATCTGCGATTGGACCCGTTCTCTTGCGATCGGAACCAGCGATAGGAATCAAGGACTTCCGACCACAACGAGGCCAAGACCCGACCGCTTCGAAAACCTGGATCGTTTTGTCCATCATATAGCGTTCGTATCGGGCAATCAAGAAAGGTGCTGGTCTATCTGGATAAAATAGAAATCCTGAGCGTCTCTGCGCTTTTGAGGTTCCCACGGACTGAGAAAGGTGGTTTTGTTCATTATAGTTTGAATAATAAATATTTTCACGTTTTTGAGTGTGGTCCGACCTTGCACCCGCCTCTCAGAAATGGACACGGCATCGATTGAGTGCCAGGCGGCTCTCAAGAGCGGTTGCTCCAATCCGGGGTTTGCGGGCGAAAGTTAGAGTTGTCGGCATCCTCTTTCGATCGGGTGTCCCGATCCGCGCCCGTCACCATTCATCCGGGATGAGGGTCGTTTGATCCCAAGCGGACGCGGACTCAGCTCACGTCTCCCTCGGAAGGATCCCATTCGCCCAGGATGACGGCGAAGTCCACAGATCGGCTGACGACCCTTTTGCTCACTATCATCGACCGAGGATCGAGAAGTGATGGGACATCGCGCCAAATTGAGAAAAGTAACCCACCTCGCCCCGACGAGCACGAAAAGTGTTCGCGTCCCTGCTGCGGCGTGGACGAAGGTGGGTGCCGCGTCCCTGCGGTCTTTTTCTTGGGGACAAGCGCCCTACAAATCTCCCTTTTGGGAAAACCGAGGGACGCGGACCTCTGTAAGAACCCTACGAAACGGGCGCTGTCGTGTTGTGATCCGTGTCTCACAATTCGGGTCGCGGTCGGAGCCGATGACACGAGCGGCTGCGAAGTAAACCTATGCGGGACAATCACGGCGCCAAGTGAACGATGTCGAAGTCTTTCGGACGCAAGATTCTGAGTCGGACGGTCCTGTGGGGAGAGTCTGTCGCTCGACGGAACCGAGCGACCGATGAATTTTCACGGCGTCGACCGACGATCGGATTCTGGGCGACACAACGATCGAGACCCCCGTCGCCCCGCTTCAGGCGTCCTCGGGAGATCCGTTCAGTCATTCGAGAGCACGAATCGCCGAGCCGAACCGATACGTCTCGACCCATGGTTCGAATTGGATACGGCCTCGATCAGGTGAGCAGGACCCGCTTGGGTTGGATCCGTCGGGTCCTCGGCGAGGCGTGGGCCAGGGCGACCAACTGACCGTCGGGATCGATCAGGGCGACCTCACTGGTCGCGTCGACGATCGGCGGTCGGTGGACCGGTTTGCCCTGGCCGATGGCCTGGACCTCGTCGGCGTCGAGCGAGCAACGCGGCAGGTCGGCGACCGCATCGAGGCTGGGTCGGAGGTGGCCTTCGAGGTTCTCCGAGTTCAAGGTCTCGGGAGTGATCGCTTGATCCAAGGTGAACCGTCCGATCCGGGTCCGGACCAGGACCTCGACGACCCCGCCCAGCCCCAAGGCGTCGCCGACGTCGCGCGCGATCGAGCGGATATAGGTCCCCGCGCCGCAGTCGATCTCCAACTCCAGGTGGGGCCAGGCGTAGCGGATCATTCGGATCGCGTCGACGCGGACCGTCCTCGGCTTCAGCTCGACCGTCTGACCAGCGCGGGCCAGGTCGTAGGCGCGTCGGCCCTCGACCTTCAACGCGGAGAAGGCCGGCGGAACCTGCTCGATCAGACCGACCTGTGATGCGACGGCGGCCTCAACCGCATCAAGAGACGACGGCTCGGCTTGGGGCAGGGGGGTCACCGTCCCGTCCGCATCAAGCGTGTCGCTGGTCGCGTCGAGCCGGATGACCGTCCGGTATGTTTTGGCCATGCGCTGGACATACTCGATCAGGCGCGTGCACGAGCCCAGGCAGACCACCAGGACGCCCGAGGCGAGCGGGTCGAGCGTGCCGGCGTGGCCGACCTTCAGATGGCGACCGACGACTCGGTTGACCTGATTGACGACGTCCCTCGAGGTGATCCCCGTCGGTTTCTCTAGATTGAGCAGGCCCGCGATCTTCTTCATTCGAAACGGCCCGACCTTTTCACTCGACGACCCAGCGGACATGTGTGATCTGTCCTCGACCACAACGCTCCCGAGACGTCCCGGATCCTCCTGGACGGCCTCGACAACTCGATTTGTTCCAAATGACAAGCATAGCCGCCGTTGGGGTTCGCTCGTCAGGGGAACCGGCTAAGCTGATGGTCCGCGCAGAATCGGCCGAAACGGTTGTCGGACGCTCGGTCGTGACCTTCATCGAGAGCATTGTGAGGAGTGTCTTCCATGGTCGTGCTATTGATCAGCGCAAGCCTCGCCTATTTCTTCCAGGATCCGGTGATGATCCACGAGGATGTGGTTTACCGCGAGGTGGAAGGTGTGGCGTTGCGGCTCGATATCGCCGTGCCGAATCAAGGAGAAGGGCCGTTCCCGGTCGTCTTGGCGATCCATGGCGGCGCCTGGCGTGCGGGTAACAAGGGCAACATGCGATCGGCAATCGAGCGGTTCGCCGGGGAGGGCTATGTGGCCGTCTCACCGCAATACCGGCTGGTGCCCGATCATCTCTACCCCAGCCAGATCCACGATGTGAAGGCGGCGGTCCGTTGGCTGAGGACCCATGCCGAAACGTACTGGATCGACCCCGATCGGATCGCTGCCCTCGGGTTCTCCGCAGGCGGTCACTTGGCCTTGATGCTGGGCGTGAGCGATCCCGACGACGGTCTGGAAGGTCTCGACGGTGATGGCGATCCGACCGAAGTGCCCAGTTCTCGCGTTCAAGCGGTGATCAACTACTTCGGTCCCACCGACTTGGCCGCAGCGGACATTCCGTTGGTCTCGATCCCGCTCCGCGACGCCCTCGTCGGCGGTCCGTTGGATGAGAAGGCAGAATTGGTCCGGCAGGCCTCACCGATCACGATGCTGAGCCCTGACGACCCGCCGATCCTGACCTTCCAGGGGACCAAGGACCCGCTGGTCCCGCCGACCCAGGCGACGCTCCTGGCCAATGCGATGACCGAATTGGAGGTCGATGGGCGTGTCGAATTGCTCATCGGCGCCGGCCATGGCTGGCCCGACCCGGAACTGGATCGGACCATCCGCATGAGCCTTGAGTTCCTCGACCGTCACCTCCGACCCTGAATCGCGGTCACCTCCCGAGTCGAGGGGATTGTCCCGCACGGACTCCCGAGCGCTGAGATCCGATGACCCTGTTGGCAACCATTAGACTTACATCGATGTATTGCCGATGCCGTGAGCGTTCCCCTCTCCGGTCTTCCTCGCGAACGCTTCGAACGGGAGGGGGCTCACCTCGGGATATCGCTGATTATCGAGTGGGTCGAGCTTCGCCCGGCCGCTCACCATGTTGTGATGATATTGAAGCGCGATCCACTCCAGCGGATTCTCTGCTGTCTCCTTCTTGGTCTCGATAAGTGCAGCCAGTTGATCCACAGTGCCCTGGGGCTCGGGGGTAATGGCCTGATCGAAAGCTCGGGTCATCGCGCCTGCCAGCTCCGGCATGGTCAGCATATCCCCGGCGAATCGGACGACCTCGGGAGCTTGCCGATCGGCACAGACCGCTGCGACATAGCGTCCCGCATACTCCACACTTGTGAAATCGCACGGTTGCTTCCCGTCCCCGAAGAACGGCAACGTCCTCCTCTCCCAGTCCACGAGCGGGAACCGCTTGTCGAGCATCGTGTCCATAAACGCACCGATGAGGACGTGAATGGGCCGGACTCGTCTGCCCTCGAAGCAGGGGACCACCTGCTTGCGCATCGCCAGATTGAAGTTCTCCTCCTCGTCTATCTTGAAGAGGTCTACAGAGAAGTCCGATGGTATCAAGCGTTCCACGCCGGCTGCTTCCGCAGCATCGATGAGGTTCTTGTGCCCTGGTACGAAGAGGTTCGGGTCGTTGTGGAGGGCAACGACAGCCACATCGATGCCCTCCATCGCGGACGGCAACGACTTCGGGTCCATCACGTCACCCTCAGCAACCTCCACTCCTCGGGCCTTGAGCGATTCAGCGACCCCCGGCTTCCCCGGTCGAAGCAACGCCCGCACATGAAGCGTTTCACGATTCAGGAGTGCTTCGAGAATCGCGCCTCCGAGCATCCCGGTGGCTCCGATCAGGAGGACTTGCCTGTCTGCTGACTGATTCACAATGCTCTCTCCCGAGATCTGGTTGATGTCGAAAACCCGACGTGCCTCAATCACCAAGATTGGATCGCCGATTGAAACGTTTGTTCAAGATCCCGAAGCCGATTCAAATAGATTCCTGGAACCAGGATCCCCTTAATAATCCTGATATCATAAATCCGTTAGGGCTATCCTCGAACCGATCCGGAAGCCTAGCATTTCCTCCCGTGAGTTTGTTTCAGCGCAGATGTTTACTTGAATTTTCTACAAATAAATTGCACTAATCTAATTACAATAAATCACCGAGGATGATATCCAGGTTCTCTCGCTCTTCGCTTCGATGAGATCACGACGATTATCGTGCACGAACTGCCGGGTAGCAAGATCCGATTGTCCCGATCGTTCCGATGAAACGACTGAACTCACCAGGTCGTCGAGGTTCCGGAGAAATTCCCGTGAACGCCTCGACCCGATCACCTGATCCTACTTGGGGAGCACCGCTTTTCGCGCCGATGCGCGGGCGGCTCGTCGTTGGGATTGGGCGCATCGGGGGGATGGTTCGGGATGGATGGTGCGGTTCCGAGTCGCGAGGTCATCGCGGCGATCTGCCAAGGCATCCGTGAAGGCTGGGGCGTCCCCCGAGCCTGTATGGCCGTCGGTGTCGATGAGCCGACCATCAAACGATGGATGGCGCGCGGCGAGGTGGCCCACCAGGCGGGTCGGGCCGAGGACCCTCACGCGATCCTCTATGTCGCCTTTCGACGGGCTTGCAACGCGGCCCGGGCCTCGGGGTACCGCCTCGGGCTCCGCGAGCAGGGGACGAACACGTCGAGGCCAACCGGATCGTCGGGGCACCTTGGGAGATCCAACGGGCCGGCCTCGAGGGCTTCGGATGTTTCCGAATCGCGGTCTTCCGGTAATCCCGCGACCCGTCCCTCGAGCGAGCCTGTTCCGCTGACCCGGTTGGTCGTCGCCGAAGCGCCCATCGAGATCGTCCTCCGTACGCGACCGGTATGGGTCTACGGACCCGATGCCGAGCCGCAACGGGTCGCCACGGCACATCGACCCGAGATTGAGCAACCCGTCGCGGTCGAGGCGACCGGATCGGTCGTGACCGAGGTCGAGTCTTCGGATCCGGCGGAGGCTGCGACCTCAGGGCTCGATGGGGCCGAGCCAACACGCTCGAGTCCCGATGTGCCGACCTGGGCGATCCTCGTGGCCTTGATCATCAAGCTGGTGTTGCTGATCGCCACCTTCGCGATGATCGCCGCGACGATCCTGATCGCGACGACCGTTTTCATCGTGGTCGGCCCGATCCGGCTCGCCCTGGCGTTGGCCTCCCGTTGGCGGGCCGGCCTCCAGGCGCTTTGGGGGGAAGGAGCCGAGTGGTGCCCGTGCCCCGTCGCATGGGCATCGCGAGGGACCGCGTATCGATCGATCTTCATCGTCCGACCTGATCGGAGTCTCGGCGCGTTGGCGTGGACAGGACGCTCGCTGCCTCAGCGCGAATAATCGGCTCGACGCCCCGGAGTACCGCCGGGCCAGCGACCGCGCATCGGAACCGCTCGACGTGGCCGACCCGCCATCCGTTTGGGGTCGAGCAAACGCGTCGAGATGTCGACACGATGCCCGCGTCGCGCGTGGAGATCGGCTGGAAGGGGGCGTTGGAGCGGACCCGAGATCGGGTCTACGCTCGCGAGGAGCGGAAACTCTTTGGCAATTCGGGATCACACGGATTGAGATATCGGCCGATTCTGATACGATCAGCCGTGGGGATCTCGCATGCGCCGAGGCGGAAAACGGGTTCGGGTTGTAACGGCTGCGACCCGTCATCGACGAGTAAAAACGGCCGGAAAGTCGGGGACGGAAAGTCGAGCGGATGCCTGTTCGAGGTGGGATCGCGGGGCGACCACGTCTTACCCTCATTCTTCTTGTCCAAGCTTCGAGCTGTCGTCCGACCCAGGACCCCTCTTTCGCTTCAGTAATGACGGGCGCTTGGTTATGGCTTCATCATCACGATTATCTCGGTCTAATTACGAAAGCTTATGTTCTAAATGTTGATTGAATCATGATTCGAAGGTGAGTTTGTCAAACAGATTTGACGAGCGCGGTTCGCCGAGGTGCAAGAAAATGCCTGGGGCGAGCATGTTCGAGATCGCCACCGCATTGGCTTCACTCGCCAGAACTTGATGATCCCGATCGCAGGGGACCAGCCGGCTAGGTCCGTTCACCTGCGACCTGGGGTTGATCCGAGTGAAAAGGCAACCAAAACATCATTGCAATTCAAGAGTGCGAGAATTTACTTCAGGGACTTGGGCATGCAATTTCAATAATTGTTGCGTTAGTGGTTCAAGTCTCCCGAGTCCCTGCTTCGAGGTTAGCGGAGCACTTCGGATTCGTTAGACCGAGCGCCGAGGTTGAAGAGGGCGCGGGAGCGTGGCAGGAAGATCGGGTCATAGGTAAGTCCGGCGAAGGGTCCGTGGATCCGGAACTGGATTAGTTCACGGCTTGCCCCCTTGAAGAGGGGACCGATGGGGGTGATCGACGACCAGGGGCGTCGACCTGGCAGGATCGTCAGGAGCAGGTCGAGGTTCCCCAGGACGTCGTAGGTGCCGGCCCCTTCTAGGCTGAGGGCGCGTCCGCTGAGTTGGACCTGTTCGACCTCAGTCCGACCATCCTGGACGTGGAACCGCATCTGGGCCGAGTCGAAGGCCGCGTCGTCGGGCTCGCGGAACTCGATCGGGTTGAAGTTCGGCAACCGAAAGATGTTGGCCAGCGGTGGCAGTTCGCCTAGCTCGCCATCGACGATCGTCGCCCAACCACCGCCTTGGAGATCGCGGATATTCTCGCCGATCCCTTGCAGTTCCAATTGCGCTGACAAGGTCCCATTCAACGCCTGGCGACCAGGGATGGTCCGTGTGAACTCCTCTAGGTCGGCCTGGCCCAGCTCGAGGTTCAGCGCGTAGCGCGGCGGCGATTCCAAACTCGTCGAGGCTCCGCCGCGGAGGGTACCGCCTAGCAGGGTGGCTCGGATGTCATTCAGCTCCGCACGGCCGTCGCGGATGACCAACGGCGTGGAGAAGTGAAGCACCGGTTGGCCGAGCACCTGAAGGAAGTCCAACTCGACAGCGCCGCTCATGGCGATCGACTCGCCGTCGAAGACACCCTGGAGGTCGCTGATCGCGCCTTGGATCTGGTCGAGTTCCAAGCCGAGATCGACGGTGTTGTCCGCCAGAACGATCTTGCCCTCGGCCCATTGACAGGTTGCCGGCACGCCGGAGCGACCGTCCCAGGCGATCTTCAAATCGGTCCAGATCCGGGGGATCTTCTGGCCGGCGATTCGTCGAGCGAAGTTGGCGACGCTGGCCGGCAGGCGATGGAGCAGCTCGCCGTCGACCCGAAGATCCTTCAGCGAAAGGTCGTCGACGACGAGATTGAAGCGACCACCGTCCTCGATCTGCATCCAACCTCGGGGGATCCGCACCGGCGCGTCCCAGAACCGGAAATCCGCATCGATGACCTCAACGATCCCATTGATGAACGTGAAGGTGCCTTTGACCTCGTTCATCGGTGGGAGTACGACCGGCTCACGGGTCCGATTCGACTCGGCGCCGGGTAGAGGTGGCAGCTTCAGCCGCATCCGTGTGTTCTCGACGGGCCGAATCGTGATCGCAGTCCGAGCCACGGGCACCCGGCCAGCATCGATGGTCACGTCGACCGAGGCACCGCCCTCGGGATTGATCGTGTCCCAGGTCGCTTGCCAAGTCGGATCCATCGCTTGATACAAGGTCCGGTTGAAGGGCAAGTCCTGGGCGGAGACGTTCAAGTGGACGGCTAACTCCGAATCGTCTTGAACCATCGCATCCTTCATCTCGATCCGTGTCCTCGAAGCGTCGGCTGGGAATTGGACCGGCTCACGAGGACCGGGCGGGGGGGCGACCCAGACCTGACCATGGCCGGAGATCTCGGCCTGACCGTTGCGGGCGTTCATATCATGGAATTCCCAGCGGCCCGGCTCGATCAGGAGCGACCCGGTCAGGTTGATCAACGGATAGGGGAAGCCGTCGTAGACGATCCGGCAATCGCCGTCCTCGCGGAACTGGGCCACGGCGTAGATCCGCCAGCGTCCCTCGGGCTCGATCGGGGTGGGCGGCTCTCGGGTGATCGTGGAGAAGACCCAGACCTGTCCGGACGGATCGAACCGTTCGACGACCTTGCGGACTTGGGGTGGCAGGGCCTGTCGGAATGTCTGGTCGATGGGCAGGGACTCGATCTGGAGTTCCAGTTGGGCACGGGCGTCGAGGCCGGGATCCTCGATCCGCCCGTTCAGTCGGGCCGGACGACCATTGATCAGGGCGATATCACCCTGGATTGCTCGGGGCGCGGGGTCGTTGCTGAGGGTGGTCCCTTCAATCCCATTCCATTGGAGATCGACGCTCGTGTCTGAGACTCCCGGATTGGAACGGCCGATCAAGAATCGAAGATCATGGAACCGAAGGGTTTTGCCATCCCAGTGCACGTGGCCGTTGACCTGGTCGAAGCGATAGGGATGGAGCGAGACGGGAGCCAAGTGAATGTCGCGACAGTCGGCCTCGAGATCGATCTTGGGGGGCTGACCAGGCTGATGTTCGATCCGCGCGTGCAGATCGAGTCGGCCACCCAATCCGTTGCTCACGGCGAGCTGGGTCAAGTCGTCCGGGGCCCACGCGATCAATGCCTCGTCGATCTGGAGGTCTTGGACTTCGACATCGAGGTGACAGGCGCCCTGATCCATCGTTTGAGGATCGAATACGCCGGTCAGATTCCGGATCCGGGTCCGCCCATGGGTTCCCTCCATCGCGAGAACCTCGACCAAGCCGGGCTGGATCACCAGGGTCGCGGTGATGTCGTCGATCGGGAACGGGAGTCGTCCGTTGGAGGTCTCCAAGCGTCCCTTACGGACCCGGACCCGGACCAGGTAGTCCCAATCGGCCGGTTCCAAGGCGGGCGAAGCGGGGTTCGACGTCGGATCAATGTTGGTGATATGATCCAGAGTGATGTCGAGTTGGCCTGAGGAGAGGCCTGTGGTCTCGATCCAGTGCGCCAGTTCGGGGGGAAGGCGATCGGCCAGGGTGTCGCTGATCTGGAACCCGATGACTTTGCCTTGGATCCGGAACGCCTTCGACTCGGGGTCGAACCAGCCGTGCAGGTCGAGTCGTTCAAACAAGTCTCCACGCGCCTCGGCCTTGACGATCCGAAACCGACGACGGCCGTCGGGCAAGTTCTCCGGCTCGAGGCCGAGTTCAACGTCGCGGAGGAGGACGCCGCCGATCGAGGTGGCCAGGTCGGACCAGCGGACCGTCCCGTCGTGGAGCACGACGCGCGGCAACGACTGGGGTGGAGGGTCGGGCCAGGGTTGAGCCAACAAGGATTGCCAGTTCCAGGTCGCGTCGGCCCGACGCCTCAAAACCAGCCTGGGCTGCCCGATGAAGACCTCGACCGGCTGGAAGCGACCGTGGAGCAATGCCTTGCGTTGCTGCTTGATCTTCAACCAGGCGACCTCCAGGGTCGATTCCCAGCTTGGCATGGTGCGGTCGTGACGCTGTTCGGGCTGGCGGATCCGAGCCCGCTCGATCTCGACGGCGCCGCCGAAGGGGCTCAGCTTGACCCGGTCCAACAGTAACTGCGCTGACGGGAAATAGCGGGGCGTCCCTTTCTGGATCAAGGCGATCAACCGATCGCTGTCGGTCAACAGGCGGTAGGCCCAGACGCCGCCGCCGACCAGTCCCAGAATCAAGAGGGTGATCGCCCATCGCAGAAGTCGTCGTCGACGTCTCCGACGCTCCACACTTCGGTCGGGACGCTCGGATCCAACACGATTCATTTCGGTCATGACGGCCTAGATCCCTCCAATGCCCCGAACACGGCCCGACGCGCAACGCGATCGGATCGAGCGACGGCTCCGTTCGTTCGCTGGAGGGGGATCGTTTCGTCGAGGTCGACTATGACCGCGACGCGTGGACGCCCGATGCCATCGCGCGTGGCACCAGCGATCGTCAACGACTCACCCCGACGTCGGAGCCGGATCGCGGCCTACCATGCGTCGAGCGAGGCGTTGCGTCCAGTCCGCTTCGGATGCCCAACCGACCAGCACGAAGATCGGGATCATCCCCGGGACCCGATATCGGATCGCGCTGACGAACGCCAAATGGATCAGGCAGAAGTAAAGGACCGGGGCAACCAGTAAGACCCAGACGGCCGGATCGCGACGCCCTCGCCAGAGCCCTATCAACGCGAATGCATAGATCGGAACCGTCCAAAGGGAGCAGGCCAAGGCCGGCCACGAGGGCCAGCCGATAAGGTTCGGCCACGGGCTCCAATACCGGGTGAACTTGATTGCGGCCAACTCGAGGACCCGACCTGGATTCGAGGCGGCGAACTGCAAGGCGTCATGTCGGAGGACTCGGTCTTGCTCCACTTCAGGGAGCCACCAGTATGCCTCGTCGTTGAGGAAGCTCAGGTCGCTGCCCCCGTCGGCCTCGGGGTTCCAGCCATCGTAAAGGCTCGCACCAGACCAGAGCGCTGAGGGGACGAACGCGTCGAAGACCGACGCATTGCGGATCCACCAAGGGGCTTGGACCAAGACGGTCATCAGGGCCATGACGAACACCATTCGCAATGCCGGAACGCGTCGATGACGCCCGGCGAGCGCGATCCAGGCCGCCCAGATCAATGGCGGGGCGAGGATCCACGACGGACGGATCAGGATGGCTAGACCAGTCAACGCGCCGGTGCCCAGCGCGATCGCCCAACGACCGAACTGCCGGAGTTCACGATTCCGGACCGATGCGGGATCGGGATCAGATCCGGTGCTGGGATCAGCATCTGCTCGCGGATCCGTTGATGAGTTCGCTGGGAGATCCGGAGCCGACCAGAGCCAGGCCTGACCCCAGAGACAGAGGACCAAGACGGGGATGAAGAATGCCTCGGTCAAGAGGACGACCGACGCGCCGACGCTGTAGGGCTCGAGACCAAAGACCAAGGCGGCTCCTAGGGCCGCGGTTCGACTTCGCGGTCGATCCAGACCGAGTCGGCATCCCATCCGAACCGCCAAGCACCCGAGGGCGACGACTGTCGCCGCATGGATCGCGGCCTGAACGAGTCGGACCGGCAAAGTCCGCGCGCCAAAGGCGGCCTGGCAACCGGCAAGAAACAGAGGGTACCCAGGTGTCCGCAGGGCTTGATGCGGAATCCCCCATTGCGTGACGCTATACGGCTCGCCCCGGACGATGTCGAGACCCAATTCCCAATAGATCGCCGTATCGCCGAACAGCCCCAAAGCGTCGGATCGCTCGGCGAATGCCTCGACCCCCAACGCTCCGATGATCCGGACAGCCAAGGCCAGTTCGGCGATCCAGAGGAGCCGACGCCACCATCTGCGGTCCGGATCGGCCTCACGCACCAAGGTCATCGGCACCGAGCCTCCCTTCGGCCTCAACACTCGAATCCCCTGAAGACATGCCGAGACCTTGAACCGGTTCGGCCTCGCTCCAGCGGAACTCGAGGCGGACGCGAGTTCCTTCGACACAGCGGGCCCGGTCGGCGATCCGATGCCCGACGACCCAGACGATCCCGTCACTGTCCCGAAGGATCGGCACCCCGGAGCGACGTGACGGCGGGACCTCAGCGCGTCGGAGCAGTTCGACCACTCGGACCGCCCCCACAGTCATCCCCAGAGGACGGAACCGATCGCCAGGACGCAGCCCGGTCAATCGTAGCGGGGATCGGATCGCCTCCGCGTCGATGACCTCGACGAAACGATCCTCGATGTCTCGTCTCGGATCCCATCCCGGATTCAGTTCACGGACCTCAAGCGTCCCAACGCCGGGCCATTCAATCGCTCCTCGACCATCGAGGATCGCCTCGAACGGCGGGTCGACTCCGGTCGACTCACGCTGTGCCTTTGGCGTCGTTCGGGGAACCTGTTCCAGGAGGATACGGCCGTCGGCTTGATGCGCACGAACCGTGGCGGTGACCTGAAGTGGAGGAGCGTCGCGACGCACCCAGCAGACCAGGCGTTGCCAGCGTCGAGCGGTCATCGTCCGTTCTGGCCACCCTCGTCGACGCCAGGCGAGTCGGAACAGCTCGGCGACCTCGTAGTCGCTGCAATCGAGTTCGCGAAGGGCGTGGTGGTCGAAGGCGATCACGCCGATCGTCGACTCGGGATCGCTCGTAACTTGGGCCAGATCGGCCTCGATTCGACGACGGAGGGCAGTCTCGGCCGATCGCGCCTGGTTGCCGAGTCGGACCAAGGCCTCGACGACTTGCGGGTTGAGTCGCTCCTGAAGCGTCGGCACGATCTCGAGTCGGAGCCGGGCTCGAGTCTGGTCGCCGACGTCGAGGTTGGTCGCGTCCTCGCGGTACGGCTGGCCGAGGGCTTCGAGGTAGCCACGGATCTCAAGCCGACGCACCGACAGCAGCGGTCGGATGAGCGTTGAGCCCGTCGAGGTCTGCCGGATCGCTGGGATTCCGGCCAAGCCTCGAAGACCGGTTCCCCGGACGATCCGATGCAGGACCGTCTCGGCCTGGTCGTCGAGGGTGTGTCCCATTGCGATCGCGTTGGCTCCCTGGTCGCGCGCCAGGCTCTCCAGCCATGCCAGTCTCGCCGAGCGCGCGTCGGCCTCGAAATGACCGGCACGACTCGGTTGCCAATGGCCAATCGTGCAAGGGACTCCAAGCTGCTCGGCCAACGAGGTCACGAACGCCGCATCGGCATCAGCTTCCTCGCCACGCGTCCCGTGATGCAGGTGACCGACATGGAATCGCCAGGACAGTGACGAACCTGATTCGATCAGACATCGGAGCAGACCGACACTGTCCGATCCACCCGAAACGGCCACGATCAGACGAGGCCCGATTCCCCGTCGAGACCAACGCCTCAATCGTCGATGGATTGCTCGTTGCCAATCGGGACCGCCGCGATCATCGCGGTCGGTCGAAGTCGGCCTACTCGACTCGTTGGAACCCAACCGATTCCTCCTTGGCTCACGCTCAGGTCTCCTTTCCCGGACGTGGTCCGCCTGTCACGATCGCTGATCGTCATGATACGCTGAACCAGGTCGCGACTGCGTTCGCAATCCATCATCGATCGGCGGGATCGCCGGATCCCCTTCAACATTGGGGATCATAGGAACTGCATTGCCCAGAAGGAACGCGGAACACTTGACCGCCCCGAAGCTCAGCGCCTTGGATGCGGATGAGCCTCCTGGATCACGCGTCTTTGGGCATGGCTGTCTGGGTCGCTCGATCGAGGCGTCGCCGATGTGCGATCCCGCCCTTCGTTCGAAACGTTGCTTTGGTCTGGGAAACCCCGATGAGTGTCGGCGAGTCCACGTCCCCTCGTGCCTGTCTCCGTTGTCCGGTCCATGCCGGGCTGTTGCACCCGATTGAGCAGGACGATCGGGAGTTCCTCCGATGCGATGAGGGGGGCTGTCTCTATCCGATCCGGGGGGGGATCCCGAGGTTGGCCGGCGAGCGGTATGTGGCCAGCTTCGGTCGGCAATGGAACCGCTACGACGTCGTGCGGACCGAGGAGGACGCGGCGGTCTTTCGGGTCAAGACGGGCTCGGACCCCGCCGACTTGGCCGGAGCGCTGGTCCTGGATGCCGGTTGCGGAGGCGGACGTTACGCGCGGCTCTTGGGTGACCACGGGGCATCGGTCCTGGCCGTCGACTTGAGCGACGCCGTCGAGAAGGCCGCCGCCTCGTGTCGCGACTATCCCGGCGTGGCCATCGCGCAGGCCGATCTGCTCGATCTACCGGTAGCCGACGCGTGCTTCGACTTTGTCTTTTCGATCGGCGTGCTGCACCACAGCCCCGACCCGCGTAGCGCGTTCGCCCAAGTAGCCCGCAAGGTCAAACCGGGAGGGCGGTTGGCCGTCTGGCTCTACCGACGCAACTCCTGGCCGCAAGAAGTAATCAATTCCTTGCTTCGCGTCGTCACGACCCGACTGCCCTCGCCGGTTCTCGAGCCGATTTGCGTCGCCCTGGGATTGCTCGGCGGGATTCCCATTCTCAACAAGACCCTCAACAAGGTCGTCAACTTCTCCAACCACCCCGACTGGACCCTTCGCGTCTGCGACAACTTCGACTGGTATGCCCCACGCTACCAATCGCACCACTCGCTCGAAGAACTCCGCGACTGGTTCCTTGAAGAGGGATTCACCGACCTCCGTGACCTCGAACCTGCCCTTTCTGGATCGCTTTACGACTGGGCCTATCGCCGGAACCTGATCGTCGGCAGTGGGGTTAATGTCGTTGGCACCCGACGGACGGACGAGCCAGCATCGGCATGACCCTGCCAGACGAGCCTAAAGAATACCGGTCTCCGCCACAGGTCCTCATGAGATTAGATCGTTCCGATCGAAATCGCTGATGGTATGGCCATCGAATCGACAGGCTCGACCCGGCGCCTTATGTTTCCTTTAGTCCGCGTGCCTAGACAATTTTCTCAGTTTGGGTCGCGAGCGCCCTCTTCCCATCAAGTCGGATTCCTGGTCTCCACTCAACCTGCCGAGGATGTTGTGTGGACCAATCGTGCACTGGCGATCCGATCGTCCGTGACGGAGAACGGGTGGGCTGTGGGCTTCAGACCTAATCTCTCCCAACATTTCTTCACGGGCTGCGGTTCGTTCTCCCCGTCACGGATCGGTTTGCTCGTGGTTTCGGTTCAGAGATCGATCCCATGATCATATTCCGAGTCAAGATCCGTTCGTTGATGCTGTTGGTCCTCCTGGCTGGTCTCTTACTGGGTCATTGGTCGTTGCATAAGCAACGACAACCGCCTTGGTTACAGATGCGTTTGTTGCGGAACGGGGAGCTTATCGATCGATCCATGGCCTTGGGGCGGCTCGAGGAGATGGGGCACGATGGGTTGCCAGCCCTCTCTGAAGTTCTTTCGGTGATTCGTGATGATCCGCATGTCGAGATGAGGCGACGCGCCGCGAGGACCGCAGCCCTGATCGTCACCGATTGCCGTGGACGCAACCGCGATGCTGAACTGGATCAACTCCTCTCGACGGCTCGAAAGCAATTGCCGAATTGGAAGGCGTTCCCCATGCCCTGGCGCATCGGCGATCAGGCCGATCGTGTCGCTGAGGCACTCTTGGCTGCCGCTCGAAACGACGAGGACATCCATGTTCGTCAGCAGGCCATCGAGTCCCTCCTCTTGGTATTGAGCATGGTCGAGCGAGACCGCCGCACGCATCGCGATTGGATCCAGATGATCCGTGAGCAAGTCGACGGCAACCCAGAGACGGTGTGGCCACGGCCGGCCGCCAATCCAGTCGACGGCGATTGGGTCCATCGAACCGCCCTCGGACTCTTTGACTTCACCATCGACCCCGATGTCGATCACGCGATCCGGTGTCGGATCGTCCATTGGCTTCTCCAACGGATCGGGTCCGGTTCCGATCTGGTAATCGATCAGACATTTCATGCCGATGTGCTAGAACGAATGGCCCGTGGGTTCGACGACGATTCGATCCTCGACCCTTTGACGCGTCGTTGGATGATTCGTTACAGCGCCTTGTTGGGGGATCAACCGACGTTGCGCGACCTCATCATGACTTGGTGCGAGACCCATTCGACCAACCCTTTTCTTGGCAAGTCTCCTCGGCCTCATGGGACCGCACGAATTGCCAGAGCGATTCTCAGACGACTCCGAGTTTCTTCCTGGCGAAGCTCCACATCTCCCTGGCGATCCAAAGAGCTGCTCATCGAGTAGATCGCGGGCTATCCGCCGTTCGACTGGAAGGGTCAGAGGCTCAGAATGATGCAGACGAATCCCCGAAAGTGATTGTCACGGGACAGAGAGGGTTGGGGATGGAAATGGTCCGAGCCAAAGAACGGTTCGAGTTCGCGATGGATGAACAAATTAAAGGCGCCTGGATGAATCCTCATTAATATGTTTGCGGCAGTGCGTTTCTTCACGAATGGCCACGAGATGGTCGTGTTGTCGAGCGGATTGGGATTGAATACCCTTCGGCAGACTGATCGTCGAAGCCAGTCGACTCTTCCCCCATTTGAGATCCGGATCGTTCCTCACCTGGAAGATCATGATGATGTGCTTGCTCTTATCTCAGAGATTCGCCATCCGCTTGCCCCTGTCGGCGTTCGTCATTCTGCTTGTGATGGGGATGAGCCTGGTTGGTGCGCGAAACGTCTCGGCCCAGTTGCGGATCGTTTCCTGGAACACCGCTGGTTACGATGCGGCGAGGGCTGACACGACCCGTGACAACGCGATCGAGACGGTCTTGGCCGCCATCGGCAACGAAGACGTCAATGGGATTGCAAAAGCGCCCGACATCATTACGCTTCAAGAGCAAGACTCTCCGACGACATCGACCCAGGATATCGTCGACATCCTTAACGGAATCCATGGGCCGGGCTTCTACGCGCGCAATACATTCAAACCCAGCACGACCGGTGGTGGCGTTGTGGGTGTGATCTATAACACCAACTCGCTGACCCTAACCGGCCAGTTTGATGTGACTTCAGTATCGACGGATGGCCCGTCACGTCAGCCTTTCCGCTATGATTTCAGGCTCAATGGATACGAGGGCCTCGACAATCAGATTTCGATCTATGTCAGCCACTTCAAGGCAGGCACATCCAATTCGGACGAGGCGCGACGCTTGGTCGAAGCCCAGGCGATCCGCAACAACGCCGATCTGTTCCTGCCCAACAACCGTCATATCATCTACACCGGCGACTTGAACAATCGAGACAATCGCGAAGACTTCTTCAACGTGTTGACCAGCTCCGGCGCCAGTCAAGCAATCGATCCAGTCAACCCATCCAACGCCTTCCAAAACTACAACAACAATGCTGCGTTCCGCCGACTCCACACCCAGTCGCCGGTCACCTCAGCGCGATACGGCGGGCAGATCACGGGCGGGATGGACGACCGCTTCGACTATCAACTGGTCACTAGCGAATTGTTCGACAACGAAGGACTGAGCGTCATTCGCTTCGACCAGAGCGGACATTCCGTCATCGAGTCGAATTACCGAGCCTTCGGCAACACCGGAACCCATCCGCTCAACGGAGAAATCACGTCGGGTTTCGGGGCGCCGACCGACATCTTAGAAGCCTTGGCCGAGGCCAGTGACCACCTGCCGGTCGTCGTCGATTATCAAGTTCCTGCGGTCATGAACGTGACCGTCATGAGCCCGACCCGGGCAATCGTTGGCGGCCCGGTGGAGGCCGAGGTGATCGTCTCTAATAAGGCCGACGTTGTGGCCCACCTAGGCGCTGACGAACTCGATTTCGAGGTCTCCGCCGACAACCAGACGGATGACGACTTGTCCGGCAGTTTCACGGGCCAGGCCTTCGCGTTGCAGGAGGGCCAGACGGTCCGACTCGCCTTCAACACCAACACGGCAGGCATGAAGACCGGTCTCGTCAATGTCAGGAGCGACAGTCAAGGGGTCTTCAATGGTCAATTCCAGGGGACGATCCGCCTCGACGTGCTCGATTCTTCAAACGCGTCGTTCGACCGCCTGAGCGACGTCGATACCCTCCAAATCGACTTCGGCACGCTTTCTCAAAACACCGGCCACGCCTCGCAGTCCTTCCGGATCTTCAACCTACCCTCAGCCTCGAGCGAAGTCCTCACGGCTCGGATGGACCTCGACTCCTTCAGCGCCTCGTCGCAGCCGTTCTCGACCAGTCTCGATACGTTCGGGGGCTTGGAGGCAGACGCCAACGGCCCAACGTATACCATCTCAGTGGATACGACAGAGGTCGGTCAGTTCGCCTCAACGATCACGCTGAACTTTTCCGATGAGGACGTTCCGGGTGAACGGACCCATTCGCTCCAGCTCATGGTCACTGCCTCGATCGCAGCGATCCCTGAGCCAAACATGCTCGGCCTGATCGGCATCGGACTGGCCGGCTTGCTCTTCCTATTTCATCGGTTGCGAAGCTCTGGCTAAACACCGACAGAAGCAGATTCACCCTCAATTACTCCCTGGACGTTCCGCACGTTCTTTCTCCTGCGATCTCTCGCGCAGACGCAATGATCAAAAATTCGGTCAGTAGGCTGTATCGATTGCATGTGCGCCTACGGATTAAGGAAGAGGGTACCTATCGTTCGGTGAACGATTCGCCTTGGGCTGGCTAGGAACGTGTCTCGGTCAACCTTGCGATGCAGGAACAGGTCCGGTTGACGACCCGCTCCGTTCGAAAATCGCGCTTGCGGAAAAAAATATTGCGCTTTTTTTCTCGTTTTCCCCATTCCTTCTGATACGCCCCGATCTCTTCCTCGCGTGCCTCTCTCAAGCGGCCATTCCGATCGCTCAAACATGCGTGTTTTTGCGCAAAGGCGGCATCGCCGTCAGCCTTGTGTGACGATGCGGACAGCTCTCACGCGAAGGCCGTGCGTCAGGCCCAATGCCGGGTCGGATGCTACGGCTGCTCGATAGTTCGGGACGATCCGCCGTCGGATCGTGGCGGAACGGAGTCGGACAGACTCCGACAAGTTCCCCTAGACGTCAACGAATTGAGAGATGTTTGATGCTGGAACTGTTGGAAGAAGATTTGCGCGGTCCTTCGCACGATGGGCCGTTCGGCTCTCCATTGGCGCCGGACTCTCGGACCCAGATCCTCGATGCCGCCGAGTACGTGTTGATCCATTACGGGCTGCACGACTTCCAGGTGAAGCGGGTTGAGGACTGTTCCGGTCATGCGCGTTCCAAGATTCACCGCGATGTGGGGGGCAAAGATGCCCTCATTCAGGCAGTTCTGGATCGCTGGAGCGAGCGTGCCTTGGAATTGGTCCGGCTCCACCTGAGCGGCGAGGGGCCATTGGAAGATCGGCTGGCCTTAGCCTTGACGGCCTTAACGATGCGTTGGCGATCCTGGATCCGGGACGAACCGGTCCATGACTCGTTGCGGTCCAAACTGTTCACTTCGGCGGAGAACGTGATCGCCCCCTACTTTTTGGAATTATCGCGGATCGTCGCCGATGCGTTCCGGGACTCGTTCGACGCGCGGGGCCGTCCGCTGGACTCCGAGCAACTCATGCTGCGCGTTCGTGCCCTGTTTTTGGCCACCCAGCCGTTTATCCATCCGGCCCTGATTACTTCCGAGTCAGTCCACGGCGGACAGATCGAATTGGTCGTCCGTGCCGTCGTCCGAGGCTTGCTCGACACGGGAGATCCTCCCCGACCGTGAGTTGATCGATGGTTTCAACTCTTAACTGGACGAGGCCAGACAGCCGACCTGAGAGCCGAGATTTGTGTTGACGTTACCGTGATTAGACGCGGTACCATTCACACTTTGGTGTCTTTGGGTCGGTTGGGAAGAGTCTCTGTGAATGACTGGAGTCCGGGCTTGGCCATGCAATGGTCTCGATGGATGGGGATCGTCGTCCTGGGCTTCGTAATCGGGCTATCGCGATCAACCGTTCAAGGCCAGCAGGGCTCGGGCGAACGACCGGTCTCTGGTGATGCGGTGCTACAAGCCTCGGCTGGTCGTTCTGAGGTCGTGATCCGGACTTCAGACCGGTTGGCTGGGGCGATCGGTTCTTTGGTTTGGGACGAGGTGGAGTTTATCGATCGTTTCGACCACGGTCGTGAACTCCAATCGGCCAGCAGTTTCGGGGTGGATCATCCCGGCGATCGCCATCGTCCCTACGTGGCCGAAGAGTTCAATCCGACGGAAGCGGGAAGCCGACGTGATGGCGATGGCCCCACTTCGACCAGCCAGCTCTTGGACTTGGTGTGCGATCCCGAGTTGGGTCGCCTGAGAACGCGGACCCGGATGGCGTTCTGGCTGGCTCCTGGCGAACGCTCAGCCGGTCGACTCGCGCGCAACACGACCCAGCTCTCCAATCACATCCTGGAAAAAGCCGTTCGAGTCGGGCTTCCTGGAACTCCCCAGGCCCTCGATTATCGAGTCACCTTCCACGTGCCCGACACCGAGCATCACACGTTCGGGCAGTTCGAGGTCCTGACCGGGTACATGCCGTCGCAGTTCGGAGTGTTCCTCGGCTTCGACGAGGAAAGTCAGGAGTTAGTCGAACTCAATGACGGACCGGGTGAGCAGGCCCTACCGGTCGTCCTGAGCACTGAGGATGGGTCGTATGCCATGGGGGCGCTCGCCTTCGAGGTCGATCATCGTTGTCGAGGACCGGGCTATGGCCGGTTCCGGTTTCCCGCCCAAGGGGTGACCAAATGGAACGTGGTCTATCGAGTCCGCGAGGCCCAAGGGATCGACATCGGTCCATACCGGTTCCGAATCGCCGTGCTCTTCGGCAAACGGGACGAGGTCCTCGCCAGCTTGGTCCGTCTCACGTCGCATTGATGCATCGCGTCCACGAGCAAGGTCTCACGAGCCGATCTTTCGCCGTCACGCGAAAAAAGGATGGTGGTCCGTTGACCGCTCCGTGAAGGGTGCGTATCCTTCGGCCTGGGGTGTTTTTTGCCAATTGTTGAACATCGGCACCCTACCTGGTTCCCAGAGTCTCGATCCCTACATGACGAGCCATTTTCCCAAGTCGCCTTGGATTGGATTGGCCAGGCACTGATCAATCGGGGCATGATCGCCTGGCTGATCGGAGGTCATCTGGCGAATCTCGAGGGGTCGAGCCCTTCGAGGTTGCGTGTCTTCTTTCGCAGCCGCAAGGCGCATTCGATTTCGATGGGGCGTCTGAGTTTGCACTCATCAGGAGGTCGGTACCGATGTTGACGATCTTTGGCCGCTCGCGTCGCGGACACTGCGACGGTCTCTCGCGTCGCAACTTCTTGCAAATCGGCGGCCTGACGATGAGCGCCGCCGCCCTAAATCTGTCGGACTTCGATCTGGCGCGAGCCGACGCAGTATCCCAGTCCGGCATCGATCAGAGCTGTGGTCGCCTGGGTCACAAGGCGGTCATCAACGTCTTCCTGGCCGGTGGTCCGCCGCACCAGGACATGTGGGATCTCAAGCCGGATGCCCCTGAGGAAATCCGCGGCGAGTTCCGTCCGATTGCGACCAATGTGCCCGGCATCGAGATCTGCGAGGTCTTCCCACGACTGGCCAAAGTCATGGACCGCGCCGCGATCATTCGATCGATCGTGGGCAACGATGGTCGACACGACAACGTCCAGTGCTTTACCGGTTATCGCTTCAACGACCTCAACAACATCGGCGGGCGTCCCAGCATCGGGTCGTTCGCCTCGAAGGTGCTCGGTCCGGTCGATCGGGCCGTCCCACCGTTCGTCGGCCTGAGCCCATCGACGCGGCACGCCCCTTGGGGTGATCCGGGCAAGCCCGGCTTCCTGGGCCAAGCCTTCGCGCCTGTCCAGCCCAGCGGCTCGATGATGAAGAACATGGTGCTCGACGGGATCAGCCTGGAACGCCTCAATGACCGTCGACGCCTGCTGAGCCGGTTCGACTCACTTCGTCGCGAGATCGATGCCCATGGCGCCGTCGAGGGGGTCGACTCAAACACCGCCTTGGCGTTCGACGTGCTGACCTCCAGCAAACTCGTCGACGCGTTGGATCTCTCCAAGGAGGACCCGCGGGTCCGCGAACGATATGGGACCGGCAAGCCGTTCAACTTCCAGTATGATGGAGCGCCGACCGACAATGAGCACCTGTTGATGGCTCGTCGACTCGTCGAGGCCGGTGTCCGTTGCGTGACCCTCTCATACGGTCGCTGGGACAGTCACGGCAAGAACTTCGATCTGGTCCGGGATCACGGCTCCAAGCTCGATCGCTGCCTCAGCGCGTTAATCGAAGACCTCGATATGCGGGGCATTCTCGACGACGTCACCGTGATCGCTTGGGGGGAATTCGGTCGGACGCCTCGGATCAACAAGGGGGCCGGTCGCGATCACTGGCCGCAGGTCAATGCGGCCTTCCTGGCTGGTGGCGGCATGAAGACTGGACAGGTGATCGGCTCGACCAACCGGCTCGGCGAACACGCCAAGGATCGCCCGGTTCACATTCAAGAGGTCGTCGCGACGCTCTATCACAACCTGGGCATCGATCCCCGGGAAGTCACTGTCCGCGACCCACAGGGCCGCCCCCAATATCCGACGGCGCAGATCCCGTTGCCCGAATTGGTCGGCTGATCTCCCAACCACTTGTCCGGTCCCCATCCTTGATCTGTGATCGGGGCCACACCAATGTCCGATCGCGAATCGACCGGGTTCGCGATCATCTTGGATCGGGAGTGGTCTCCGTTTTGGGGATTTTCCGGAATGGTTGGCCCGATAACTCGGCTTGCAGCGCCCGGTTGGGGCGTGGTCAACTGCTTAGATGAACTCCGAGAGTCCTCGTCATTCATCAAGACCTAATCGACGACAGCCCACGTCTCGTCGTGACCTGGGGCCTGTGACTCGTCCCCCCACACTGAGAGGATCCGCCTCGGGTCGTCCTGCCCCGATCGCGCGTCCCCAGCTGATGCCCAGGGCCCATCGCCAGACGCTTTCCTATCTGCGCGAACTGTTCGATCGTCACGGGATCGCGCCGCGGAAGCGTTACGGGCAAAACTTCCTGATCGACCTCAATATTCACGACGTGATCGTTGAGGCGGCCGAACTGGCCGTTGAGGATATCGTGTTGGAAGTCGGACCTGGAACCGGCGCGTTGACCGCGGCGATGGCCACGAGGGCTGGACGCGTAATCGCCGTCGAGATCGATCCGGCCATGGCGCGATTGGCTTCGGAGACGGTGTCCGAAGCGCCCCAGGTGCGTGTGCTCAACCTGGACGCCCTGGCCCGCAAGAGCCGGATCGCTCCCGAAGTCCTCGATGCGCTTCGCGACGCGAAGCAGGACGATCCGACTCGATCCATCAAGCTGGTTGCCAACCTGCCCTACAACGTGGCCACTCCCCTGATCAGCAACCTCTTGGTGCTCGACGAGCCGACGCTTTGTCCGAGTCGGATGGTCATCACGATCCAATTGGAACTGGCTCGCAAGATGCTCGCGGCACCTGGATCGAACAACTATGGCGGTCTCTCGGTTCTCGTCCAGTCGCTGGGGCAGGCCGAGATGATCCGCGAATTGCCTCCGTCGGTCTTCTGGCCACGCCCCCAGGTCGATTCGGCGATCGTCCGGATCGACGTCGACCCATCGCGTCGTCAGGCCATCGGCGACCTGCCTTGGTTCCACTGGATTACCCGGATGATCTTCCTCCAGCGCCGCAAGAACCTCCGACGCGTTTTACACTCATACTACCGTGATCGATACGAGCGTTCGGTGATCGATGACTTCTTGGAACGTCAGGGGCATGTGGGCATGGTCCGGGCCGAGACGCTCGACGTCCCAACCCTGATCCGTCTCGCCTCGGCGATCCAATACGACCTGGGAACGCCTCGGGACTACCGCGGCGCAGCGGATCTGGATGCAGGAGAGTCGGTCGGGGACGCCGATTCCGCCGATGCCCCCGACACTCTTATGGGAACATCGGGCAATGATGCCACTTCATCTCCTGATTGGGACGATGCGTCCAAGTAAGCTATGGGATCGGCAACGTTCTGAAGAATGACACCGAACCGTTCGGCGATCGATCGGCGATCCCAACCCTCATCGGTCGGTGCATAGATCCAGGTCAAGTATTGTTCCCAGGCATCCTGGCTCGGCTGGTAATGATCGATTGTGTGGAGGATCAGCCCGTCGTCGAGGGGCTTGAGAGTTCGGATGGTCCGAATCGTCGTCCCATCGTCGTGGTAGACCTCTCCACGCCAACGCATCGCCAGTCCGTCGAATTGACCTTGAAGTTCGACCTGGGTGGAGACGTCGAGCCAGAGCATCTTCCAGGCGTCGTTCCGGAAGTCGACGTAGCTGGTACTCCGGGCCGATTGGCCGAACTGGTTCGACTGAAAGTGTTCGTGGATGATCCGCCCATTCTCCTGCGCGGTTACCGAGACGGTGCCGATGAGGCCGTTTTGGGGATCGAAGATGTCCCAATCACCGATCCAGAAGTCGAGTTGCCGGGCTAGAGGGGTCTGCTCGATCTGCCGAGCCCGCTCGACCAATCGTTCTCGGCATTTCTGAAACGCCGGCCGATCGCGAAGTGGATCGAGTTCAGGTGTGTTGTCGAACTGCTCTAGAGTAAGTGCGTTGGCGTTGAGCAACGCCTCGATCGCCATAAGGGCTCGATCGGGTTCGTTGATCCGTGCGGCGGCGCGGGCGATCGCCCAGTGTGCATCGTCACGGTGGGTCATGCCCCCAGCGACCCTCTCGTAGATCGGGATCGCCTCGCGGTAGCACTCCATCCGAACTAACGCATCAGCCCAACGTTGCCAGGCGTGGGTGTTGCGTGGATTAGCCTGAGTGACCGACTCATAAGCCAGCGCCGCGCCTGGCCAGTTTTCCGCCTCGAAATAGGCGTCGGCCTCCTCGAGGCTATACGAGCGAAGCACGCGTTTGGAGCGATTGGGCATCGCCAACCCAATCACCAGAGCGATCAGGAAGCAAGCCAGAAGTCCCAAGAGAAGCCAACGCATCGGGTATGACATTCCTCGAAGCAGATCCAACGAATCGAGAGGATCGGCAGTGTTGATCCTCGTTCACACTATAGTCAGGAAAAATGATGGCGACAGGGCAGCACCACCCCGGTTCGATCGGCCCGTTGAACAAAGTCGGGCATCCGCTTTGCTGCGAGGTTGATGCAACGCGTTTTTCCTTGGCCCAGGTGATTCGCTTTCGAGGCAAGTCGCACGTACTGGCTATATCGTTAGATCACCAGGGCCGATGCCCCAGCAACTCGATGAGGTCTTGTCGTGGATTGGATCGAAGAACGGGTCGGTGAAGTCGATGACTTTGCTGATGGCACGATGCGTGAGGTGAAGGTCAAGCGGTTCAAGGTCTTGCTGGTCCGCGTCGGGGGACAGATCTCTGCGCTGGGGGCGACCTGCCCGCACCAAGGGGCTTCGATGGTGGAGGGCGTGCTCCACGGTTGCCGCTTGGTCTGCCCTTGGCATGCGGCGGCCTTCGACGTCCGGTCAGGTGTCCTGCTCGATCCGCCTGCATTGGAAGGCTTGCCAACCTATCCGGTCCGCATCGAGGACGGTGGCATCTATGTCCGTGTCCCCCGTCGACCCATCCGTCCCGAGCCCCCTGCGCCCTGGGATCCGGAAGACCGCCCCGATCACCGGACCTTCGCGGTTCTCGGAACCGGGGCGGCTGGCGACTCGGCTGTCAACGCGCTCCGTGATGCTGGATTCCGTGGCACGATCCTCTGGATCGGTCAGGAGGAGCGCCCCGCCTACGACCGGACTGCCTGCAGCAAGGCCTACCTGGCCGGTCAGGCCAGCGAGACCTTCCTCAAACTCCGTGACGAGGGACACGATGAGGCGCTGGGGATCACCCGGATTCACGCTCGCGTGACCCAACTGGACACCGATGACCGTCGGATCCGCCTCGACGATGGCACCGAACGGACCGCTGAGAAAATCCTGATCGCCACAGGGGGAACGCCGAAATCCTTACCGATCGATGGGATTGATTTGCCTGGGGTCCATCTGCTCCGGACGATCCTCGACGCCCGGAGACTTCGCGAGGCGACGACTGAGGCCAAGCGGATCATCCTGATCGGCGCCGGCTTCATTGGGCTCGAAGCGGCCTCGGTTTGGGCATCGGACGAGCCCGACCATCAGATCACCGTCGTCGACCCCAACACCGTTCCCTTGCAGTCGATCGTCGGCGAACGTGTCGGCCGCGCAGTCCAAGGACTCCACGAGCGGAACGGAGTCCAGTTCCGGTTGGGGCGGAAAGTCGAGAGGGTCGTCGGTCGTGATCGCGTCGAGCGAGTCTTGCTCGACGATGGCGATGCGTTGGAGTCCGACCTGGTTCTCATCGGCGTCGGGATCCAGCCGGCCACCGACATGATTGTGGGGCTCGACCTCGAAGACGATGGAGCGATCCGCGTCGACCACAAGATGCGTGTCGATGGTCGCGATGATCTGTTCGCCGCCGGGGATCTGGCAACCTACCCCGATCCGTTCCAGGACGATCGACCGACCCGTGTCGAGCACTGGAGGGTCGCCCAGCAGATGGGTCGCGTTGCCGGCCGTGTTATGGCCGGTTGGGCCACGCAGTTCGCCGAGCCAACCTTCTTCTGGACCAACCAGTACGACATGGCCTTGAAGGGCGTTGGCAGGTTCTCTGGAGACGACACGCTCCGCTTCGAGGGCGACGTCGAAGCACTCGACTTCCTCGCCACATTCGAGCGCGACGGGCGGGTCCGGGGCATCTTGGGCACTCGGACCGAGTCCATCCTGCATTTCCACGAAACATTACGTGATCAGGTCAAGGTCTCGGTCGTGGATGACCTCGTCGGCGAGGACTTGAACAACGACTCCGAGATCCCGACGCCCAACACCCCCTGAGCGTTTCGAGGCGAGGAGATGCTCGAGGCCGGCGGACAGGCGCGCTGTCGGCCCAATTCCTCGCTGCCTATCATGAGCAAAGAAGATTGAAGGTCGCTGCGTGCAACTCGACTAGGCGATCCGATCATCTCTCACCAACGCTCCCACATTAACGCCGTCGGGGGGATCCGATGACCGTCAGCGCCGAACATCCCTCGGGTATCGCCGAGCCTCGGATCCCTTCAACCTCGAACCGGACGAGACGCCCGCCGGGTCCGAGGGGGCGTTGGCTCAGCGGCAACTTTTATGACTTCCGCAGCGATCCGCTGAACTACCTGACCGAGCAGTCCCAGACCTTCGGCGATGTCGTCGGGCTCCGATTCGGATCGATGCCGGTCGTCGTGGTCAACCATCCCGACCTTGTTGAGCAGGTTTTGGTCACCAATAATCGCAAGGTGATCAAGCACTTCGCGCTTCGTTTGGCCAAGGAGACGCTCGGGGAAGGCCTTTTGACCAGTGAGGGCGAGTTTTGGCGTAAGCAGCGTCGGCTCGTCCAACCGGCCTTCCACCGAGACCTGGTCGACGGCTACGCCGAGGCAATGGTCGATTCGGCCGAATCGATGTTGGCGCGATGGTCCGATGGCCAACGGATCGACGTCCAATCCGAAATGATGCAGGTCACCCTAGAGATCGCAGCGAGGACCCTATTCGGCGGCGACATGCGCGACCGCGCTTTAGAGGTCTCCCACGCTATGGAGACCCTTATGGAGGCGTTCGCCGACAGGACCAGCCGGCTCAACGGGCGTTGGCTGACCGCCCTGATCCGTCGTCTCCTCAACAGCCGAGGCTGTAACCGCGCGCTCGACAAGATCGAGGCGTTGCTGCAGGAGTTCATCGATCAGCGACGCGCTCAGGGGGACGATCCCGCTCGGACCGATCTGCTCTCGCTTCTGCTCCAAGCCCGAGACGAGGACGACGGCACGCAGATGACCGATCGTCAACTGCGCCACGAGGTCATCACCCTATTTCTGGCCGGTCACGAGACCACCGCCATGACGCTCTGCTGGGCCACGTATCTCATCGGCACCCATCCTGAGGTCGAGGCCCGCCTCGTTGACGAGCTTCATGAGAACCTCCCGGGCGATCGTCGGATCGGCCTCGATGACCTGGCACGGCTGCCCTACACCTCGGCGGTCATCGACGAGACGCTTCGCCTCTATTCGACAGTCTGGCTCCTTGGTCGCGAGGTGGTCGAGCCCTTCGAACTGGGGGGCTATCATCTTTCCAAAGGGACCAACATTTATATGAGCCAGTGGGTCATTCAGCGCGATGCTCGGTTCTTCGATGACCCGGAGTCGTTCCGTCCCACGCGTTGGATCGACACCGACCTGGCCCGGACCCTGCCGCGTTACGCCTATTTCCCCTTCGGCGGCGGTCCCCGGATCTGCATCGGCAACACCTTCGCCTTGATGGAGGCCAAGCTGTTATTGGCCACCATCGTGCGCCGATACGGACTCCGCCTCGATCCCGGTTTCGCCCCCAAACTCTGGCCGACCATGACCCTCCGACCCGTCGACGGCATCCCTGTCACGCTCGAGCAACGCCTCGATTCCTAATCGATCGTCGTCGGGCCTGCGTCGAGATCGCCCGAACTTCGAAGTCCGCCTCACACTGCGCTCTCTCGATCGATCGTCAGCGTCGAACCGAGGGGTTTCCATCCGGGCCTGGACATTCTAGACGACCGGTCTAATATGATAGGGTTGGTCAGAAAGGAGGGCCCAGCATGAAGACGACGACGGCGCGTGGTGAGACGCGTCAGCGATTGATCGACGCGGCGACGCGGGCCTTTGTGGCTAAGAGCTACAACGCGGTCGGGCTCCAAGAGATCCTAAACGCGGCGGGCGTGCCCAAAGGGTCTTTCTACCATTACTTCCGGAGCAAGGAAGAGCTGGGCCTATCGATCATCGAGGCTTGTGCGGACGAGCACATGGATCGAGAGCGAAGAACCCTCAGCGACCGCTCGCGTCCCCCGCTGCAGCGGCTCCGCAAACTCTTCGAAGGCTGCCGCGACCACTATGCCGAGCATGGGCTTAGCCGCGAGTGCGTGGTGGCCAAGCTGGGTATGGAGGTTTCCCAAGCCAGTGAGCCGATGCGAGCAGCCGTGAAATGCGCGTTCGATCAATGGAAATCCCTCGTGGCCCAGTGCTTACGCGAAGCTCAGGTCGCCGGTGAGGTCGATCCGCGACACGATCCGGAGACGCTCGCCGACTTCATCAACAATGCCTGGGAAGGTGCCGCGGGCCGAATGCAGATCGATCGATCGATCGAACCGATCGACCAGTGCCTTCATTACCTCTTCGAGGTTCTCCTGCCGCATCGCTCCGCAGTTTGATCAAGATCGTCTGCGACGATCGGAAAGCGCTCGATCGTGGTTGCCTGGACGAAACGACTGGTCTAATACAAGTGGTGCCGGGCGACCCCGACATGCTTCGTGGTGCCGAGATTTCAATGAACCTATCCAGGAGATCGGCTATGTCGTTGCTGTTGAACAGATGTCTGAGGCTGGAATCGTCCACGAGCCATTGGAGTGTTGTGAGATTGGCCGTTGTCTTGGGGTTCCTCTCCGGATCCATCGTGGTCGTTTCCGACGCCTCGGCTCAGATGGGCATGCCGGTCACGGTCCGGGCCGACGAAGTCCGCAGCGAGTCGTTGCAACCGCGACATCAGGTCACCGGCAGTCTTCGGGCGATCTCTCGTGCCGATGTGGCCAGTCAAGAGAACGGTCGGGTCGAGCAAGTCCCAATTAACGAGGGGCAACGGGTCGAACAGGGTCAGGTGCTCGCGACCTTAGACGCGCGACGGATTTACGCTCAGATCCACGAGATCGAGGCGGCCAAGCGCACCACCCAAGCCCGGATCCGCCAACTGGAGGCCGAGCGAGAGCGAGCCCGCCAGGACCTGGAGCGGACCCGTCGGCTCTTCGGACGGGGGGCGGCCACGACGGAAGACCTCGAACACGACCGGACCAGCTTCCGCGTCGCCGAGGCCTCGGTGTTGGCGTCTCAGGAAGAATTGACCCGCCACGAGAGCGGTTTGGAGTTGCTCCAGATCCGCCTCGAGGACACGACGGTCGTCGCACCGTTCGATGGTCGAGTCGTTCTGCGCCACGTCGAGCCGGGCGAATGGGTCCGTCCCGGTGATCCAGTCGTGACGTTGGTCAGTAGCGGCTCGATCGAAGCCTGGCTGGAAGTGCCTGAGCGGTTTGCCTCGCAACTGGCCTTGGACGAGACGGGGATCGAGGTCGTCGTTGGGGACGAGGACCGCCTTCGGAAGACAACAAAGGTCGAGCGTGTCCCCGAGGTCGATTCGCGAGCGCGAACGTTTCATCTGATCGCCGAACTGGATTCCGAGGAGGGCGTGTTGATCCCGGGTATGTCGGTGAAGGCTTGGCTGCCGGTCGGCCCTCGTGCGACGCAACTGACCGTGCCCCGTGACGCGCTGCGACGAACTGGCCTGGGTGCCACGCTGTTCAAGGCTGCTCCGAGCCAAGGCGGACCCGCGCCGCACACAGCCGTTCCGGTCCAAGTCCGAGTCCTCTTCGAGGCAGGGAACCGAGTTGCGGTCGAGACCCCGATGCTCCAACCCGGCGATCTTGTTGTTGTCGAAGGGAACGAACGGCTCTTCCCGCAGACGCCGTTGGCCGTCCGCCCCGATGCCGATCGCGATGAAGACCAGGCTGATGGGTCGAGCCAGGAACGCGTTGCCTCTCGACGCTGACTCAGCTCCGAACCCACCACGCTAAGACCTCTTACGAAATATTATATTGATCAAATCTCAAAGATTTTGGCTTGATCAACTCTTTAGAATTCACAACCTGTAACCAGTCTCGGTCAATCAGCAAATTTCTACGGGGCGATCATTCCAGACATCCCCCTCTCCGGGGATGTTTTCTTGGGAGACCTGCGCGCATGAGAATCGTCGACACAGCAGTCCGCCAGCCGATCACTGTGGCCGTCGGGGTGATTTTGGCGGTACTTGCCGGAATCTTGGCTCTGACCAGCGTGCCGATCCGGATGGCGCCTGAGGTCGAATCGGTGGTCATCTCTGTCGGCACGGCTTGGGAGAATGCCTCGCCGCAGGAGATCGAGAGCGACGTCATCGAGGAGCAGGAGCAACGATTGGGCGACCTCTCGAACCTGGTTGCCCTGACCAGTCTGAGTCAGGCTGGTCGCGGTCAACTCCGCCTGGAGTTTCGGACCGGGACCGACATCGACCAGGCCTTGGCCGAGGTCGACCAGAAGCTCAGCGAGGTGCCCGGCTACCCGTTGGGGGTCGACGAGCCGGTTCTTGAGGGGGTCGACCCCGAGAGCGTCGACTACATCGCATGGATCGGTCTGGCTTCGACCGACCCAAACTTCGATCCCTCGACGCTCTACGATTTCATGGAGCGCCGGATCCGACCTCACCTCGAGCGTGTGCCGGGCATCGCCGAGATCGGTATCCGAGGAGCCCGAGAGGCGGAGGTCCAGATCCGCGTCGACCCCGAGGCGTTGGCCTTCCGCGGAATCACCTATGCCGAACTGGTCGATGCCATCCAGGTTAGCAACGAGAACTACTCTGGAGGCAAGTTGCCCGAGGGCAAGTCGGACATCCGGATCCGTGCCGTCGGCCGATTTCACGACCCCGAGACGGTTCAGGACTTGGTCGTTCGACGCGAGTCCTCCGGTCCGATCTATCTCCGCGACCTCGCCGAGGTCACCCTGACCTACAAGGAGCCGTTGGAGTGGGTCCGCGCCCGCGGCCATCGGATGCCGTTCTTCAACGCACAGTTGGAACAGGGGGCCAATCTCCTGGAGACGATGGCCGAGCTAAAGGCAATCACGGCCCAGATGAACGAGCCTGGTGGGATCCTGGAGCAGAAGTCACGAACTCTGGGACTCGACGGCAGACTCGAATTAGTACAGACCTATGATGCGACCAGCTATGTCGAGGATGCCCTGACCCTGGTCCAGAACAATATCCTGGTCGGTGGGGCCTTGGCTACCCTAACGCTCCTGTTGTTTCTGCGGTCGCTGCGGACCATCGGCGTGATCGCGATCGCGATCCCGATCTCGGTGGTCGCTTCGGTGGCGGTCTTGGTCCTGCTCGGCCGTTCGGTCAATATCATCTCGCTGGCCGGGATGGCGTTCGCCGTCGGAATGGTCGTCGACAACGCGATCGTGGTGATCGAGAACATTTTCCGCCACCTCGAGATGGGCAAATCGCCTCGACGGGCCGCACAGGACGGCACGACCGAGGTCGGCGGTGCGGTTTTGGCCTCGACCTTGACGACGTTGGTGGTCTTCCTGCCGATCCTGACCATCCAAGAGCAGGCCGGCCAGCTCTTCCGCGACATCGCCTTGGCGATCATGGCGGCCGTCGGGCTCAGCCTCGTCGTCGCCTTGACCGTCATTCCCTCAGCCTCCGCGCTTTTGTTGAAGCGACCTACTTCGTCGACGAACCCGAATGATCCAGATCGACGCCCTGGCCCGCTGGCCCGACTCGGGCGTTTTCTCTGGTCACCGATCCGTTGGGCCGGGCGGTTCCCCGAGTTCGTCGCCTGGGGCGTGACCTGCTTGACCGGCGGTTGGATCGTCCGGCTCACCCTGGTTGTCAGCTTCGCTGTGGTGACCCTGGGCGGGATCTGGATGCTGATGCCGCCGCTAGACTACCTTCCTCAAGGCAACCGAAACGTCGTATTCAGCGTTTTAATACCGCCACCAGATTACAATGTCGAGCAGCTTTCGGAGGTCGGTCGGCGGATGGAGGAGCGGATCCGCCCGGCCTGGGAACTCGCTGGCCCGCAATTCGGCATCGAAGAGCGCCAGCTCGAGGAGGCCGGCCGGCTCGACGAGGAGCCGACGGACAACCGGATCGCAGTTCCGGCCGGCTTCGAACCGGATGCCCCGATGGTCGTCCCCCCAGTTTTAGAGCACTACTTCCTGGTGGCCTGGGAGGGACGGGTCTTCCAAGTGGCCATCTCGGCGGACAAAAAGCGGGTTGTCGATGCGTTGCCGTTGTTCAACTATAGCGTCGCCGACGAGGCCGCACCCGACGTGATCAGCTTCGCCTTCCAGATGCCCCTGTTCCAAACTGGAGGGACGACCGGATCGGCGATCAAGGTCGACCTGATCGGCGATGACCTCGATCGGGTCGGTCAAGGCGCAGGGGCCTTGATGGGAGCGTTAATCGAGCAGTTCGGTCCTTACAGCGTTACGCCCGAGCCGGCCAATTTTATGCTCCCGACTCCAGAGATTCGCGTGGTACCCGACGACGAGCGGCTCCGCGAGATGGGTATGGCCCGTCGCGACGTCGGCTTGGCCGTCCAGGCTGGCGGCGATGGGATCTTGCTGCCTCGCCAATTCGAGATGGACGGTGAGTTGAAGGACCTCAAGATCATCAATCGCGACGCTCTCAGCCTCGACCCGATCACCGCGATGCTCCAGGCGCCTCTGGCTACGCCGACCGGCAATGCCGTCGACTTGGAGAGCATCGCCGAGGTCGCTCGGATCACCGAGACCAATCAGATCAAGCATGTCGACCGGCAACGGGCCATCACGCTCCAATTGACCCCACCGCCGGGCCTCCCCCTGGAACAGGCCATCACTCAGGTCAATGGTCTCGTCGAGGGGCTTCGCGAACAGGAGGTCATCTCTCCCGACATCCAAGTCCAACTGGCCGGCTCGGCCGGGCAGTTGGCCGAGGTCAAGCAAGCCCTGCTCGGCGACGGTAGCGTCTTGGGGATCATCACCAGCTCGCTCTTCCTGGCCGTCATGGTAGTTTACTTGCTCATGGTCGTGCTCTTCCAGAGCTGGTCGTATCCCTTGGTGATCATGGTCACCGTGCCTTTGGCGACCTTCGGTGGGTTCCTCGGCTTGGCCCTGGTTCACAACTGGTCGCAGGCCGACCGCTACATGCCGGTCCAGAACTTAGACGTTCTGACGATCCTCGGTTTTGTGATCCTGACCGGGATCGTGGTCAACAACGCAATCCTGCTGGTCCACCAGAGTTTGAACCTGCTCTCCGGTCGTGCCGAGGACGTCGACGCCTCGACGCAACGCGGGCTGACAGCTCGGGAAGCGATTGCTTTGGCTGTCAAGAGTCGGGTGCGGCCGATCCTGATGAGCACCTTGACTTCGATCGGCGGCATGCTCCCGCTGGTCCTGATGCCCGGCTCAGGCAGTGAACTCTATCGGGGGCTGGGTGCGGTGGTCGTCGGCGGACTCCTATTCTCGACCGTCTTCACGCTGGTCCTGGTCCCCGTGCTGCTCAGCATCGTCTTTGCTTTCCGACGCAACGATCGAGACGAGGCGGATCACCCCACGCCGTCCAACAAGCATTCAGAGCTGGCCGAGCACAACTCGTCCCGCCATATCATGGCCGAACCGGTCGGGGTCTGAGTCTCGCGCGAAACGACAGTGCGATCTGCCAGGTCGGGCCGTTCGGTCTGGCGGATCGTGCTCGCGAGAAATAGTGTTGTTGCAACACGCTCGTTTTATATTACTGAATTCAAGCCAATCATCGTGATGAGCTTGTCGTGGATTGACCCGCCGCAGGTCGAGACGAGGCTGGTGGTGGTGGCCAGGTCGATCGGCGATCCGTCGAGGGCGCAGGCGACGCCGCCGGCTTCGATGATGCAGGGGATCAGGGCGGCCATGTCCCAGGCCTTCAGGACCGGGTCGATGGCGATTTGGAGCCGTCCTCGACAGACCAATGCATGCTGGAGACAATCGCCAACGAACCGGAACTTTCGTGATGAGTCGACCAGATTGGCCAGTTTATAGCGGGTCTCGGTAAAGCCGAGCATCATGTCGGAGGCTCGCGCGCCGGCTGAACTGCCGGCCGCTTCGGCGATCGTCTCGACCGTCTGGACCCGAACCCGGACCGGCTCGTCGGAGCCGCGTTGGTAGAAGCAACCATGCCCTTTGGATGCGAAGAGGCTCCAGCCCAGAGCGGGGAAGTGGACCATGCCAACGACCGGCTCCTGGCCGTCGGTCAGGCCGATGAGGACGCCGAAATTGGCCAGGCCGAGTGTGAAGTTGGCCGTGCCGTCGATCGGGTCGATAATCCAAGTGAACCGACGACTCGGTTCGAAACCGCCACCGTATTCCTCCCCCCAGACGCCGTGGTCGGGGCATTCACGAGCCAGGACGTCACGGATGACTTCCTCGGCAATCCGGTCGGCCTCGGTCACCTCCGAACCGTCCTCTTTGGCCATCACAGCGACGCGATCGAACCGGGGCATAATTTGATCCTCGGCGATCACGGCCAATCGTCGGGCCAGTTGCAGGTAGTCAGCGTAGTCGTCGGCCATCGTCGAACGATCTCCTTATTTTTGGGATTCGTGACGCGCGATGACGAGGCTTCGACACGTCGACCGAGCGTGGTGAGCGACTGCGCTTGAGGGCGGTCCGAAATCATTATCCTGCCTCATGGCCAACAAGAATCCATGGGGATCGCCAGAAGTTCCGATGAGCGTCCCATTGGAGCGTTTCGAGGGCCTGGTCGATCCGATGGGGTCACGAATGGATCGAAAAACATCGGATCGAGATCGAAAAGGGCTCAAGTCCCGGGGAGCCCGGTGTCGAAAACGGACTTGGCATCATGTGGGGACTCGGATAGGACTTGGCCCGCAGCCGACGATCGTTGCTGGACGACGCGGCCGACGGGCTTTGGCGTGTTAACCGGAGCTCTCGGAACGTGCGGACAGGGGCGGTTACGGCGTGGGGTGAATCGTGGCGATCACCGGCCCGTTGCGGCAGGTCGACGAGTGCGATGCTCCCAACGCGACCCGTCGTCGGCATGTCAGGCTCACAGGTCGCCCAGGGAAGGGCCGCGACGCGCGTCGCTCTGACGGCATCGCGGGGAGACCGACGCCCATCGACGACATCCTCACTCTTCTTTCCTTCTCCGGAACGATCCGGCCCATCCCGACCCACGGGTATGGCGTCGTCGAATCGGCCATTGGCGGCGAATCGTCCGCTCCCGGCCGTGTCTCGGCGGTTCCAACGTCTCGCGGACGGCATGGTGATCGGCATTGAGCCGTCATACGCACCCTTGTCGTCCCAATCCGTCTGGTTGCTCGGGCGTCTGCACGTTCGGACGTCTCGGACCCGAACGCGCTGCCCCATGGACGTCGTGTACGTCTGCGGTACGTTCGTCGGTTGCGTCTCGCCGTCTGGCCGGCGGGACGCGTGCGGCCGTCCTCGCCTTGAGGGAAAGGAGTCCGATCGGCATGGCCCCGACCGTTCTTCTGTTCGCCGTCCTGTCTGTCGCCGTCGCCGATGCTCCCGCCTCGGACTTCTCCGTTGCTGACGGGGGCGCGCGGATCTACGAGTTCTATTCAGAGGACTGCATCTACTGCCGACAGATGCAGCCCGGCTTGGACGTCCTCCGTAAACAGGGGTATCCGATCGTCCGGATCGATGTAAATACCCCCGAGGGGTACGATTACGTCGACCGCTACGGCGTCGAGGACACTCCGACGTTCCTGATCGTTGACGCCGAAAGCGACGAGATCGCTCGACGCGTCGGCAAACAGCCCTACGAGAAGATTGCCGATCTCTACGACGAGATCCTCGACCGGACGCGGACCGGTCGTTCGGCCGTCCGAGACGGAGCCGAACGAAGGGGCGACACTCAACTTGTGTCGAACTCCGATCGCAAGTCCCGGGCACGACCCGCAACCAAGCCACCCTTTCCTTGGGAGACGGTGGTCCGGATCAATGTAAACACGGGCCGTGAGAAGGGCGTTGGATCCGGTACGATCATCTCCAGCACCCCTACGGAATCCCTCATCCTGACCTGTGCCCACATCTTTCAAGACTCAGGACGCCGACGGCTTACGCCAGACGAGTTCCGTCGACGCGGCTACCTGGTCGAGGTCGAGTTATTCGATGGCAAGATCCGAAGGTATAGGGACCGCGATCAAGTCCGTCCAACCGCCGAACGCTTCCGAGCCGAGGTGATCGACTTTAACGTCGACGACGACGTCGGCCTGATCAAGATCCGACCGCGCAGGCGATTGCCTGCCTCGCCGCTCTTGCCGTCCAATGTGACTTTGGTTGCCGGGATGCGGGTGCATACGACCGGGTGTTCGCAAGGTCGGGATGCGACGGCTTGGACGACCGAGATCGTCGCTCCTGTAATTCAGAGACAATTCAGGTACAAGCAGGGCATCTACAAGGCGATTGAGTGCCGGGAGGCCCCCATACAGGGTCGTTCCGGCGGCGGCTTGTTCACCGATGACGGCTACCTGGTCGGCGTCTGCAACTTCGCTAGCCCCGGGACCAACACGGGATGGTATGCACACCCGACATCGATCCGACGACTGATTGGCGAGAATCGTAATCATCCCGAGATGCTGGCCTTCCGCTCCTCGCCGTCTCGCGGTCGTGATGTGCAAGTTGCCGTCAGCGATCGTCGACGAGCAAATGAATATGAGGTCGAGATTCGGACCCAAGGACCTCCCAAGTCGCCCTCAAGGAGACCGGGCTCAGATGATGATCCGCGGGCCATCGCCTCGAGTCGCTCGACGATGCCGCCGATGCCGTCGCACACACAACTCGGATTGCCCGAACCCTCAGAGTTGGAGGGTTTGTTCCGCCCACTGCCGGGTCGCACATCGTCCTTGTCCGACGAAGCCGAACCACTGCCCCTCTCACCACCCACCGGCCGCTCGTCGAACGCGGGCACGGACCGTCGGGTGACCCGCCGGAAGCCGTCAGGCGGATCGATGACCCAGCAATGGGTCCCGAGCACCCGCCCTCGGTTTTGAAAGCGTACCGCTTCAGCCGTCACCACCTGACGGATCCTTGAGGGAATGGTGAGCCTGCTTCTTTCTCGTCATGCATCGAGGCGGATCCCCAAGGAATGGAGGGCTTCGGTGAGGCGGGTCAACCCGTCGTCCCGGACTTCGACCGACGTGGGGCCAAGCCGAGTGTCCAACCAGGGACGGGTCAGGGGATGCTGCAGGAGACCGTCGAGCAACTCGGGACTGGGTGTCTGAAGCACAACAACGGTCCGGGTTCGCAATGGTTGCTGATCCTGGAGGCGGGCGTGGATCATGAGGGCGACAGCCGGGGGCAGTTCCGCATCGGCACGATCGCGAAACCAACGGATCAATGCCGTCTCGCCGAACCCGCTGGCCAACGCCTCACCAAGGCTCTCGTGGGTGAGCCGGTAACGTCGACGGGGATTGCCCGACGTCTCGACGGGAAGGGGGTCGGCGAACCGGCCTAGCTCGCCTTCGACCAAGAGGTCCGAGCGTGACGGGTCGAGGGCCAAGGTCAAGCCGTCGGGCTCAACTTCGACGCACGACTCGGGCGGTCGCCGGTAGTCACGCGAACCGGTGAGGCGAAATTGGTCGAACGGGATCGCCGAGGTGTCAGCGACCAATAAGATCCGATCGGCGACTCGGATCGGTTCGACCGCCTCGTCGTCGCTCTGTTCGAGTCGGGCGATCCACTGGGCCAGGGCGGCCTCGAGGCTGGCCTCGTCGGCAAACTCCAGGAGTGTGGCATCGCGGAAGTAGGTGATTCGTTCGCGTCGCGACGACCAGCCTTTGACCAACTCGACGACGCTGGCCGGGAGATCGCGGATGCTGTGACGCTGAAGGAACTTCAGGATCGCCTCAGCGTCGAGCCCGCGTTCCAGGCCGATTTGTGCCGAGACGCCGTCGAGTTCCAACTCCAAGGCTGCTCCGACCTGCGACCAGCGCAAGACTTCGCTGAGCCGACCGATCACCGAGGGTGTCAGCCCCTGGCGATAAGCGATGACCTGGTGGTTGGGCTGGATCATCAGGAAGCGGTCGATCTCCGGAGAGGCCGGGTCGTCGGGTTCGACTGGGCGACGCCAGAGCGCCCGGCAGGTCGCCGTGGCCCGGATCACCTCACGCCCCTCGGACCTCGAGGTGCCGACCTCGACCAGCCCGAGAAGGTAGGCCGGCCCGAGCAGGATGCCCCGTAGAAGTTCCTCGAGTTCTAGATCGACGGCCGATTCCTCGAAGGCTTCGACGATCTCAGTGGTATCGGGACCGATCCGTGCGGCCAGGTCGGAGAGGGCGACCCAACCGGACGATCCGACAGTCAAGAGACGGAGTAGGGCGACCGCCCGGAGCGCGGTCACGACCCGAGCCAAGGAAAGGCGATGTGGATCCCAAAGCCCGTCGACCTCGTTCCAAGTCCCCAAAGAGAGCCAGGCCGAAGCGATCCGGATTGGCCATGGCGGACGTGCCTGTTCCCAAAAATCGGCCGGGGCCGCCACGATCTGGATCGGATCGTCTTCGCGACGAAGGAGGCCGACTTCCAAGGCCAGGTCGAACCAGAAGGCATTCGTCTCGGGGAGCGTCCGGAGCGCATCGGCGATCGGATTGGTCAAGGTCGGGTCGTCGAAGATCCGATCGCGATCCCGTTTGTAGAGCTGGCCGTTTTGGGTGAGGCGAGCTGGCCCTGAGGCGATCCGCTGCCAGAGTACGGCCAGTCGGAGTAGAGGCTCGAGTCCGTCACTGCATCGAATCGCTTCGACCTCGTCAATGACCGACCAAGGCTCCTCGACGGGCAGATCGGTCGCGAATTCGCTGTCAAGCAGAATCGGGGCGATCGCAAGCTCAACACCGGGATGGTCTCGGAGGAACCCGAGCGGGTCCTCGACCATCGCCTCAATTGGCGGTGGCAGAACGACGATCAGGCCCCGGATCAGGAGCGCTTCGAGGACCGCATCGGGCTCGCCGCCGAGCATCCGGATCGCGGCCCGGGCTTGGAGTTCGGGCAGGCTCTCCGAGCCAACGACGGCGATCACGCCGAGCCAGACGTGCGCAGTCTGGTCGAGCCCATGAATCGACGCCCCCAGCCCCTCTGTAGAGCACAAATATGTCTCGATGCGTCCGGGCAACTTGGCCGCTTGATCGGCCGGGTCGGACTCGACGAAGACGCGGAGCTGGTGGGCGATCCGTCGGAGCGCAGCGGTCCGATAGCGTCGGAGTCCGCGACGGTAGGCCGTTGTGGTTCCGACCGGTTCGCGGAGTGCGTCGGGGCTCGATCGGGTCGAAGACATGGTCGGTCCAGTCGTCCGGCCGGGAACGGTCGGAGCGTAGAGGAACGCGAAGCGCGGGCGTCTTTGGCGTGTTCGCGAGGCGGATTCGAGTCGTCGGGGATGTTCGCGTCGAGATCGTCGGGGGAGAGTCTAGGTCAGTCGACCACGCGTGGGGTATGGCCCATCCGCTTCAATTCGTCGAGGACGGCCGTCTCATCGTCAGGATGGATCAACAGGGCCGTTTCTGAGAGGCGGCCGACGATCCGACGGGCCAGAGGCTTACGCGCCAACAATTCGGCGGCAATGAGGGGGTCTTGGGTCACGATGAGACTGACCTGCTTGTGGAGCTTGACGGGGGTCCGACCACGGGCGGTCATTGGAGTCATCATGGGGACTCGGTCAGGCGGAGTGAGTCGAGGGCTCCGAGCCTTAAGGGCGGAGACGGTGGTCACGTGATTGGATCGCGAATTATTCGATACGACCAATCTCGTAAGGACCAGTCCACCATTCTGTGGCGAGAACCGGTCGGGAGGCCACCCCGAAACGTTGAACCCGGTCCCGAGCAGCTTGGGGCAAGCTCCACGGTCCGGTTGTTCGATCGGAGCATGGCCCGCTTCCCATGGTCGAATCGGTCCAATCGGAAAACCCTAACTGGCGGACGACGGAGGGGATGGATCGAGCAGTTGAGCTTCGTCAAGGATCTCGTAGGTGTAACCCTGCTCGGTCAGAAAGAGCTGGCGGTGATGGCTGAAATCCATCTCGCGCGTATCGCGGCTGACCAAGGAGTAGAAGTGGGCTGGGTCGTCACCGCCCTTGGGCCGGAGAATTCGGCCGAGCCGCTGCGCCTCCTCCTGACGACTGCCGAAGGTGCCCGAGACCTGAATCATCACGTTGGCGTCGGGTAGGTCGACGGCGAAGTTGCCGACCTTAGAGAGCACCAAGTTGCGGGTCTCGCCGGTCCGAAACGCCTGGTAGAGCCGTTCGCGTTCGGCATTGGAAGTCTGTCCTGTGATCAGAGGCAATCCATAGCGGCCGGCGATCCGTCGGAGCTGACTGAGGTAGTGGCCGATGACGAGGACTCGATCATCGGGACCGTCGTGTCGGGCTAGGATCGCGCCGACGAGGTCCTCCTTGACCGGGTTCTCGCTGGCCTGCCGATACTTGGCGCGCCATTCCGCGGTGGCATAGACGATCCGGTCGGGCTCGGGCAGGCGGATCCGGACCTCATGGCAAAGCGCCTGGGCGATCCATCCACGCTCCTCAAGAGCGCGCCAGGGAACATCGAATTTCTTCGGGCCGATCAGAGCAAAGACATCGCTCTCGCGGCCGTCCTCCCGAACTAGGGTGGCCGTCAGGCCCAACCGTCGACGCGCCTGGATCTCCGCAGTGACTCGGAAGACCGGGGCAGGCAGCAGGTGCACTTCGTCGTAGACGATCAGGCCCCAGTCCTGGTCATCGAAGATCCGGAAGTGCGGATACGGACCGTTCTTGCGCGGACGGTAGGTGACGATCTGATAGGTGGCGAGGGTGACCGGGGCCAACTCCTTCTGGCTGCCCATGTAAGTGGCCACCTGATCGTCGTGGAGGTCGGTCTTATCGAGGATCTCACGCCGCCACTGTTCGACCGAGGTGGTGCTGGTGGTCAAGACGAGCGTTTGTTTGTTGAGGGCGGCCATCGCGGCGATTCCAACGATCGTCTTGCCAGCGCCACAAGGCAGAACGACCACGCCGGAACCACCTCGGAGGTCGCCGCCAGCGTGGAAAGCGTCGACGGCCTGTCGTTGATAGTCGCGGATGAGGAAGGGCGTCCCGCCCCGGGTGGTTTCTCGGAGCGGGATCGGCAGGTCAGCCCCTTCGGTGTAGCCGGCCAGATCCTCGGCGGGGTAGCCGGAAGCGATGAGGGCTTGCTTGAGGACGCCGCGACGGCCCTCCTCGACCGCAAAGCCATGCCAGCCATCGGGCAAGTCGACCGGAGCCCCAAGGTGCTCGACGACGGCCTTGCGACGGACCAACTCGGCCAACAAGGGCTCATCGCGGGTCATCAGGCAGAGCGACTCACCTAAGCGTCCCAAGCGAACCCGGCCGTAGCGGGCGACTTGATCGGCCAAGTCGGTCAGCAAGTGGGGAGGCAGGGGAAACTTAGTGTAACGCTGGAGAACCTCTCCCATCTCATGGGCAGTCAGGCCGGCCGCCGCGGCGTTCCAGAGTGACAGGGGGGTAAGTCGATAAGTGTGGATATGCTCGGGACTCTTTTCCAGCTCGGCGAAAGGCGCCAGGGCGTCGCGGGCCTCGGTGTAAAGCGGGTTGTCGACCTCCATCAGAATGGTTCGGTCGCCCTGAACGATCAGTGGGTTATCGGGGTGATACTGCATTGGCCGTCAGCGTCGCGGCATCCTTCTCCGGAGCATCGTCGGGTTCGTTGGCCATCGATCCGGGGTGTCCCGACGACCGGTTCGAACCGCCCAAGTTGGTCACGGTTTCCACATTGTCGGGGACCAGCGATCGCGGTCAAGGTCGGCTGGAGCGATCCCTGGTCCCGCATGTGATCGGGGAGATCGACGGCGGTTCAATGACCCTCATCGCCCAAGGCCTGGCGAGCCGCGTCACGGAGTTCCTGCTTGCGAACATGGAGCGATCGGGCCAACTCGACGAGTCGCTCGCGGATCTCAAGGATGTCACCAGCCCGTTCGCGACGTCGGGGTTGGAGACAATCGAGGATAATCTCTTCGAGGGCCTCGGGCACGTCAGGGTTGAGGTCACGAGGCGGATGCGTGACCGAGGGGCCTCCCAGGCCGGCGAACCCAACATTGGCGTAGGCACCGGTGACCAGACGGTAGACGGTTGCACCGAAGTTATAAACGTCGGTTTTGACATCGACGGTCTTATCGCCGATCTGCTCGGGGGCCATGTACTCGGGCGTGCCCTGGACGCGATTCTTGTCCTGTCCACGGATCCAGGCGGTTCCGAAGTCGATCACCTTGACCCGACCCGTGCGGGTCAGCATAATATTAGATGGTTTGATGTCGCCGTGATAGATTCCGCGTCGGTGCATGTGACCCAAGGCTGAAGCGACCTGGATGAACAGGATGAGCAGGACGCCCAAGTCCAGACCTTCAACGTCGTCGATCGGCCGGCCGTCGAGATATTCCATCAGCAGGTCGACCCCGACAACCTTGAAGAGCTTTCGGTGGATTCGGCAATCGAAGATACGAACGATCGCCTGATGATCGAGCCGGCCGGCGATCGCGAATTCGTGTTGTGCCTGGTCGATGTAGATATCATCTTCGGCCCCGAGCCGCTTGACGACCTTCAAGGCAAAGCGTTGTCCGCTCGGCTTGGCGCGGATCAGCAGGATGGTGCTTCCAGCCCCGCTACCGATCGGGCGGACCACCTCATAGTTCAGCTTCGCCAATCGAGGTGCCGGTTGCGGATTGTCCTGCGTGTTCTCGTTTGATGGCTTTGCCATACTGTGTCTCATCTTGGAGGGCTCTGGCATCGATGGCGGGAGACCAAATCGCATGCCCGCCCACATCATTCGCGGCGATCTCTTAAGTCTGGAATGACCGTCGGCGCGTTGTCCCACCAATTGGGAGCATCGTTGAAGAATCGATCCGAGGTTGTGTCTGAGCTTTGGCCGTTCTTCTGGTCGCTCGTTGCAACGACCTCAATCGTCCGGAACATTATCGCTGGCGAGACAGATGCGTCCACGGAGATGGGGGGCCGTCACCAGAAGCCTACGCATCTGATCGCCAATCGGGTTGCCGTCCAGATCCAACCGTCGGAGATTCGGCCAGTCCAATCTCTCCAGTAAGGCTGAGGCACCTCGGTCGTCGATCTCATTGCCGATCAGGTTGACGCTCTCCAAGGAGCGAAAGTGTGACGAAGCAGCTAGTTCGATCAGGCCGTCCGAGCCGATCCCGGAGCCCAGCAGGTCGAGTCGACGTAGGGCGGGAAAGGCCGACGCCTCACGAATCGCCCGTAAACCCGCCCAGCCGATCGGATTGGTTCGCAGTACCAGGACCTTCAATGTTCCGAAGCGTTGCGCGTGCGCCCATCGACTCACGACATGACCATCGAGGCGGTATCGAGTCGCGTTGAGGTACTCCAGGTTGGACAAATGCCTTGCCTGGCCCAATTGACTGATCGCCCCAACGTCGTTCCCAGATTCATCGCGATGGCTCGTCGGCTTGATTGTCAAGGATCGGAGCCCATCAAGCGAAGTAGCCCGACTCAGCAGATCAGCGACGTCGGGGGGACGTCCAGCAATCACCATTGATTCGATCGAGTGGAGGTGGTCGGCCGACTCCAAGGGCGTCGGTTCGATCGGCCTCGTAAGGACGATCCGGACCGAAGATCGCATGGAGGGGTCGTCGAACAGAAGGGCGAGTCGTCGGGCTGGCTTGAGGAACTCGTCGTCATCGAGGCTCACCCCAAGCAGGGGATGCATTTCCAGGCCCAAATGGCGCGGGTTCGGTTGGGGGAGATAAATGCGATTGCGGGCGAGGGTACGGCGGATCAGGAGCCGAAGCGCGGTGCTGGCAAACAGTTCGCCGGCTTCGAAGAGCCGGTCCGCAGCCACCATCAGCGGCTCAGCCGACCGAGGGTCGCGGATCGGGGCATACTGCTCTAGGCTGGTGCGGAGCCAAGCTCGGAACTCGGTATCGAGGCGCAGCAAGCTCAGACCTCAATCGAGCGGGTCGGACGTCGGAGTTGAGTTGTGAAGAAGCGATTGACTTCCTGCGCGCTCGGACGAATTGAGAGCCGGTCGTCTGCCGAGCGGTTTCGTTGTTTTGGTTTAGCGGTAAATGGCCGCTTCGGGCAAGGCCTGATTGAGGGCCTCGATCGCCTCGTCGCTCAGTTCCGTCTTGATCAAATAGAGGGCGCGGAGCGAACCAAGCTGCTTGAGCGTCTCCACAGCCTTGTCGGTAATCGGCGTCTGACTGAGGGCCAGCACCTTCAGGTTTTTCAGAGCGTTGAGGTTCTCCAGGCCCGCGTCGGTGACCTGTGTGCCGGTCAAAAACAGAAGTTCCAACTCCTCCAGGCCGCTCAAGTGAGTCAAGGCCGCATCGGTGATCTGGGGGCTCATCAAGGTCAGCGAGTTGAGCGTCGTGAGCTGACCGATCGGTTCGACGACAGCATCACCGACCGTCTCGGTGTCAACGTAGACGACGCGGACGTTGGGTAACTCGGCAAGGGTTTTGAGGCTTTCCACATCGCCGGTCCAAGTCTTGAGCAGGCTGACTCGGGTTGAGGCGTCCTGACCCTCGGGTTGTTCGATCTGGATCGTCGCGCCAAGCTTTTCCAACTCAAGTCGACGGATCGTCCCACGGAGGGTGGCGACCTCGGCCTCTAGTTCGGCGATCCGCTCTTTCAGCACTGCCGGGTCTGCATCCTCAACGCTCGGGCTCGGCGCGGCTTCCGCATCCGAATCCTGGTCTTGCTCCTGTTGGACCCTCGTAGGTTCAGATCCCAGAGCAGCATCGACGGACCGACCGGGAAGCATCCCGAGAACTAGAGCAGCCGAAGCGATGATGGTGAGGATCGCCTGTGAGCTTGCCCTCATTGAGCCCAAGAGGAGTATGGGGCGGGTCACAAAGGGATCGCGAGGTCGTTCGTCCCGAAGATTCGTTCGCATCAGTCCAGATCCTCCGCATACGCGTCGCATCAGCGCAGGTCGCTTCCAACCATCGTTCCCAATCGTGTGTTCGCCGCTCGATCGCCTAGGTGCGATCGGATCGAGGCGGCCCTCACCTGCTGAGCAACGGTAATCGCGAACTCGTAACGGTTCAATGTTCCGGACGAGGACAATCAGACGTTTCGATCCCGAGCCTCTACAATGGACTCGTTGACCGGGCCTGGTGTGCCGGTTAGCTTGCACCAAATCCATTGCTTGGCCGTGGACTGACGAGCACCGCTCGGACCAACGAGTCGGCTTGGCCCGAGCCCCATCGATCGCCGAATCCGAGATCCGATCGGCCTGACTGCATCCGTTGATGAGGGATCAAGGCATGGTCGCCGATGGTTTCCAAGCGCCCTACTTTCTCGGGATCGACCTGGGGGGGACCAACATCAAGGCCGGTGTGGTCGATGATCGAGGGCGACCGCTCAGCGCGATCAGTCGGCCGACTGAGGCCGAGCGTGGACCCAAAGTGGGCCTGGAAAACTTGGCCGACGCGGGTCAACGCGCCCTCGAGCAAAGCGGCGTGGCCTGGGAGGCGATCGAGGCGGTCGGCATCGGGTCTCCGGGCACGATGGATCTGCAACGCGGCACCCTGATCCACCCGCACAACCTGCCCGGTTGGGATAACCTGGAGATCGCGAGACTTTTAGGCGAACGGTTGCAAAAGTCGACGGTGCTCCAGAACGACGCCAACGCGGCGGCCTTCGGGGAATACTGGGCCGGTGTCGGTGCTGAACACGAGAGCTTGGTGCTGTTCACCTTAGGCACCGGGATCGGGTGTGGGATCGTGCTTCATGGGCAGATCTTGGAAGGGCGGCACAGCCATGGGGCCGAGTGCGGCCACATCATCATTCAGATGGACGGTGGCCGCGAATGGCCCGTGGGCTTCTATGGTCGGTTAGAGGGCTACGCTTCGGCCACAGCGCTGGTCAAGCGGGCTCACGAAGCCTTGCAGCAAGAACCGGATCTCGATACTCAACTCCGCGTGTTGGCCGCCCGCGACGACCTGACCAGCGAGGCCATCGATGAGGCCTGGAAGCAGGGCGACCCGCTCGCCGATCGCCTGATGCGACAGACAGCGCGCTATCTTGCCGTCGGCGCGGTCAACCTCATGCACACGATCGACCCAGACGTCGTCGTCTTTGGCGGCGGCATGATCGCCTCTGGACCCGCCTTGCTGGAACAGATTCGAGCCGGGATCCGCGAGATGGCCTTTCCCGTTCCCGCCCGGGAGACAAAAATTGTCTACGCGGAATTGGGGGGACGGGCCGGGTTCATCGGATCAGCGGGGTGGGCCCGCCAGCGTTGGTTGGCCGATCGCCACTGACATGCTCCATCCAAGTCCAGGGGCCATGGTTCTGCGGATCGTTCGTGTCGGAGGACACGCGCCCCATCGAGACTCGGCAAATTGAGTTGAGCGAGACCGGCTCCGGTACCTCGACTCCTCGTCAGTCTGGACCGACAACCCCCACTGATTCGCTCCGCCCTTTCGTTCGCTCGCCCAGGACTTTCCGTCTATGGCCTTCGATCCCCAGTACATCCGTAACTTCTCGATCGTGGCCCACATCGACCACGGCAAGAGCACGCTGGCCGATCAAATTTTGCTCCAGTCCGGCGCCATCACTCAGCGTGAGTTCCGGGCCCAGTTGCTCGACGACATGGAGCTAGAACGCGAGCGTGGCATTACGATCAAGGCGCGGGCGGTCGTCCTGAACTACCAATTCGAGGGCCAGACCTACGAGCTGAACCTGATCGACACGCCCGGACACGTCGACTTCACCTACGAAGTCTCACGGAGCCTGGCCGCCTGTGAAGGGGCGATCTTGCTGGTCGACGCGACCAAGGGCGTCCAGGCTCAAACCGTCGCCAACGCCTACTTGGCCTTGGACAACGGGCTCGAGATCGTTCCCGCCTTGAACAAGATCGACATGGCCATGGCGCGGCCCGACGAGATCAAGGAGGAGATCGAGAACTCGCTGGGCTTCGAGCGAGACCAGGTCCTGGCCGTCAGCGCCAAGACCGGCGATGGGGTCCCCGAACTGCTCGGTGAGTTGATCCGTCGCGTCCCGCCGCCTGCGGGCAATCCCGACGGCCCGCTCCGCGCCTTGATCTTCGATTCGAAGTTCGATGACTATCGAGGTGCGGTCGCTTACGTTCGGGTCGTTGACGGCACCATCAAGGTCGGCCAGAAGATTCAACTGATGGCGCGTGGGACCGAACATGAGGTCATCAGCCTGGGCCGATTTGTTCCTCACGAGATGTCCTGCGACGAGCTGAGCGTCGGTCAGGTCGGATATGTCGTGGCCAACATCAAGGAACTGGCCGACATCAAGATTGGCGATACGATCACCCCGGCCCGGCTCAAGATCGATATCGAGCCGCTGCCCGGCTACCAAGAGCCCAAGCAGGTCGTCTTCTGCGGCCTCTTCCCGGCGACCCACAACCAGTTCGAAGATCTTCGGATGGCCCTCGGCAAGCTCGCCCTCAACGACTGTAGCTTCACCTTCGAGCCAGAGACCTCCGACGCCCTGGGCTTCGGGTTCCGCTGTGGGTTTTTGGGGATGCTCCATATGGAGGTGATCCAGCAGCGCCTCGAGCGTGAGAGCGGGATTGCCCTAGTTCAGACTGCGCCCAACGTCACCTACGAGATCGTGACCCATAAGGAGGGCGCCATCCACGTCTCCAACCCGACTCGGATCCCCGATCCCGGAGAGATCGAGGAGTTCCGCGAGCCGGTGGCGCGGGTCAATTTCCTGCTGCCCCATGACTGCGTCGGGGCGTTGATGCAGATCTGCGAGGATCGGCGCGGTTCCTACGTCAAGACCGAATACCTCACGCAGACCCGCGTCATCCTGACGTACAAGCTGCCCCTGGCCGAGATGATCTACGATCTCTACGATCGACTCAAGAGTTCCACGCGTGGCTACGGCACGATGGACTACGAGTTGATCGGCTATCAACCCAACGACCTGGTCCGGATGGACATCCTCGTCGCCGGCAGCCGGGTCGATGCCCTCTCCGTGGTCGTCCACCGAGGCCAGGCCGAGCGGCGTGGACGCAAGCTGGTAAAGAAACTGCGCGAGGAGATCGATCGGCACCAGTTCGAGGTCGCCATCCAGGCCGCGGTCGGTTCGCGAATCGTCGCCCGCGAGACTCTCTCGGCACTCCGAAAGAACGTCACCGCCAAGTGCTACGGCGGCGACATCTCCCGCAAGCGCAAGCTTCTGGAGAAGCAGAAGGAAGGCAAGAAACGGATGAAGCAGGTCGGCAATGTCGAGATCTCACAGGAGGCCTTCCTCTCCGTCCTCGATTCAGGCGAGTCCTGAGTCGAAGTCGAGGCAACGCGATCCGGAGCCCGGAGACCAAAATCAACCGATCGATCGCGGGATCCACATCGACCGGCCGGGGCCAACGCTCGCGATCTGAATAGACTCTGTGTCCCAGGTAGGTCTCATCCTCCTGGAGGCCGTCCGCAGCAATGGGTTATCCGGCTTGGTCACACAGTCCGAGCCGCATCCCTCGTCGAGGCGGGGCCTCGACAGACAGCCGATCTTTTCCCTCTTGCCGAAGCCGATCAGATCACCCGACCGGATTGTCCGAGGCGGACCCCATGAATGATCGCGCGAACCGACGGACTTCGACGGACCCTGATGGTCGTCTCCGCGTCCGTCTCGGCCTCGGCCAGGAACCGACAACTCAGGGGGCCGTCTTCCGACAGGTCTTCGAGTTCCTCGTGCTCCTCTTAATTAGCGTGATGGTGCTACGGACCTTCGCGGCCGAGGCCTATGTCGTCCCCACCGGCTCGATGGCTCCGACCCTTCTAGGCATCCATCACACAGTTGTTTGTCCCGGCTGCGCCCACCCGTTCCATGTTGGAGACGACGAGGTCGATCGCGGAGGACGGCCAGTCTGCCCCAATTGCGGCGAGTCGCGGATCGATCTGGAGGGGGCCCGCGCCTGTCAAGGTGACCGGCTCCTCGTCCAGAAATATCTCTATGACTTCCGATCACCCGACCGTTGGGAAGTCATCGTCTTCCTGAGCCCCACCGAGCCCGACCAACCCTACGTCAAGCGCGTCGTCGGCCTGCCCGGTGAATCGATCCAGATCAAACGGGGCGACATCTACATCAATGGTGAGTTGGCCCGCAAGCCGTTGGAGGTCCAGCGCGCCATGCGGATCCTGATTCACGATTCGAGCCATCGCAACCCCGAGGAGACGGTCGGCCATCGCTGGCTCGGCACGGTTGGCACGGCAAGTCAATTCCCCAAGGTCAGAACGGGTTCCCTCCGAAAGGGTGAGACGGGCTGGTCACGTGATCCCGACGCGGCTTTCGTCCTCACTCGCGACGAGGACGGTTCGTCCGATCGCGTCGATTGGCTGGTCTACCAGCATCGGTCACCCGGTGAGATTAGCCCTGGACCGATCCTCGACTTTCACGCCTACAACGGCGCCGACTACCATCCGCGGAATCGGGTCGCCGACGTCATGGTCGAGGCCCAGGTCCAGGTCGAGGCGAACGCCCGCGCCGTCCACCTGGCGATGCGGCATGGGGCCGACCGATTCGTCGTCCGGATCCCGACCCGCCTCGATTCCGGCCCCGTCCAAGTCTGGCTCAACGGCTCAGAGGTCGGCCAAGCCCCCATGCATCGCCGGTTTGGTCCGGATCCCGAGTCCGGTCCTCAGGCGTTGACTGAACATACCATTGAGGCGACCCTGATCGACCGACGGTTCGCTCTGGTGGTCGACGGCGAGTTGCTTTTTCAGCCGGTCGACCTGGAGCCGCCTTCGGGGCGCCCCATACGCTCCCGTGAGCAGTGGGCGCGTCCGCTGGCCTTGGGCGCCGAGGGCAATGGGATCCGCCTCCAACGGATCCGCATCTATCGCGATGTCTACTATACCGATCGGTTGGCCTCAAGCCCCGTCAAGGCCTTCGCCGTCTCCGAGCCATTCGCATTGGGCGATGACGAGTTCTTCGTGCTGGGCGACAACAGCGCGGAGTCGAACGACTCGCGGTTCTGGGCCAAGGGGCCGGTCGTCCGACGCCACCTTCTCCTGGGTAAGCCGTTCCTGGTCCACCTGCCCAGCCAGGTCGTTCCCCTGAAGGTCTTCGGCCAGCCCGCCTACTGGCTGCCCGATCTCCGACAGATCCGGTTCATCCGCTGAGCGAACGATCCTATCGGGGGTCAACGATTGGCCCCTGTCGTGTCCGATGTCGGATACCAACATCATCTCACATCCTCGAGTCGAACGATTTGGGGGGCTGGCTCTTCAGGGCTTTGATACCCGGGTGCTCCCGAATTTCGGACGGAGCGGGATTGATGGCCAAGCGCTCCGTCCCCGACAATCGTTCGATCTGTCCGGGCCGAGCATCCATCGCGAGCCCCAGCCTCCCCGACGTCCCTCACGCTCGCTCGTTGTGGCAGCATGGCGTCGAGTTGGCTTATGGAGGGCGATGTCCCGGCGACGCTCGGAATGTCTATCCATCAGGAAAGGTCGAAACGATGCTGACGCGCGAGCGGAAAAGCCGGGGCTCATCCCGGAAAACGTCGGGGGCAGCCTCCCCCGCCCCGAAGAACGCAGCCTCCTCTGCCTCCGCGCCATCCGCACAATCGACCGCGACCCCCCCGCAGGAGAGCGCTCCCGCCC
>CAZSSM010000004.1:48996-143121 GCA_964609385.1 uncultured Planctomycetia bacterium | reverse complement strand
CAAAACGATTGGCACCGGGGTCTGCTCGCGATGCTCGCAGTCCCCAGCCACCCATCACGTCTGACGACCGAATGCAATACGACCGATTTAATATGACAATTACTTACATAACCCCACATGGCCAACCGACCGGGTGGCTGGGGACTGAGACGCGAAGCGGAGCAGACCCCGGGCATGAGGTCTCGAATCGGCCAACCCATCGCCCGAGCGATCAACTAACTCACCCAGATCGGCACCGGGGTCTAGTTCCCAGCCACCCAAACCCTCGGTTAGCCCTGAAAAGAGGAACCACCGATTGCAGACGCAGCCCGGCGCCGGATTTCCGATTGGTCACCATTGGGTTCGCACCTTGGCGCTGCTGTTGGCATGAGGTATCCCATACTTTTGGACACCAAGCGTTGGAGGGAGTTGTATGTCGGTCCTATTACAGTGCATCTTGTCTCCGAGACAATTTAGCAGTGAGTTTTCCGTCGTGGTGCGCTTCTTCAACGGCTGCACATTTTCCTTTTTTGTCTCTGTATCACAAGTCGAGTGCAGCCAGGCCCCGACCGCGGACGAATCCGTCGAAGGGTGGCTCAACGTCGATGTCGTTGATAAAAGCGAGAATCACGTTCTTGTTCGACTACCCCAGTCGACTCTCGAGAACGGTCGGCAGATCTCCGTCTCGCGCTCCCAGCTCCGTGGGCTACCCGTAACTGCTGAGATCAGTCGGTCTTCCAGGGCCACGGGAGGACGTTGGCCTCTAAGGCCCAGTCGGTCCATATCCGCGTGAGCTTCGCAACGGTCTCGGGCATCTCGCCGGCGAGGTCTCGGGTCTCGGAGCGATCGGTCTGGAGGTCGTAGAGTTCCCAACGACCCTTGGGTCCTCGAGCGACCAGCTTGAGGTCGCCGACCCGGACGGCGCGGTTGCCCTCGTGTTCCCAGTAGAGCGCTTCGCGTTCGATCGGGGCGTCGTCGACCATCGCGCCGACCAGCGAGCGGCCCTGCATCGGGGTGATCTCGACGCCGCCGACGGTCGTGGGATACGAAGCGTCTGCGACATCGACGCAGGTGGCCATGACGTCGATCAGGTGACCGGGCTGGCGTCGGAGCTGGCCGCCAACCTCGTCAAGCCGAGATGGCCAGCTCACCACCAAGGGTGTGGCGATGCCACCTTCGTGGACGAAGTGCTTATAAAGCCGAAACGGGGTATTGGACGCGTTGGCCCATGGGGTCGCATAGCTCTGATACGTGTCGGCCGGACCGGGCATGATCGACGGATCGTTGCCCGGTCGGACGGGTCGGCCGTCGCGTGTCCGGTACGGCGTGTGGATCGAGCGTCGACGGTTCTCTTGTGGCGTACGCAGGTTCTCCGCACAACCGCCATTGTCGGCCAGGAACAGGATCAAGGTGTTCTCGAACTGGCCGTTCTGTTTGAGTGTGTCAACGATCCGGCCGATCCCCTGATCCATCCGGTCGACCATCGCGGCGTAGACCTCCATCCGCCGTTGTTGCCAGGCCTTGTTCTCAGCGTCCTCCCAAGCGGGGACTGACCGATCGCGATCGGTCAAGACCCACGACGGATCGATCAGCCCGAGCGAGACCATGCGTTGATAGCGCTCGGCCCGTAGGGCGTCCCAGCCGTCGGCGTAGCGACCCTGGTACTTGACGATCGTTTCTTCGGGCGCGTGCAACGGCCAATGCGGGGCGGTGAATGCAACATAGCAGAAGAACGGGTCGTCACCGCGCGGTCCGTCGGCATGGTCGCCGATGAACCGCGAGGCCCGTTCGGCGATCGCATCGGTGTAGTAGTATTCGGTCCCCTCGGGGATGATCGGGGTGTTGTCGCGCGTCAACGAGATCGGATCAAAGAAGCTGGCCGCGCCGTGGATCGTCCCGTAAAACCGGTCGAATCCACGCTGGAGCGGCCAGTTGTGCTTTGAGGTCAGCCTCGGGTTGCCCGACCAGTACCCGGTCTGGCGGGTGACGTGCCACTTGCCGCTCAGGAACGTCGCGTATCCGGACTCGGAGAGGACCTCGGCGATCGTCACGCAACGGTCGTTGAGATCACCTTGATACCCGATTTGCAAGCGCTTTTCCATCATATGACCGATGCCGGCCTGGTGCGGATAGAGCCCGGTCAGTAGCGAGGCCCGGGTCGGGCAGCAGCGGCCGGTGTTGTAGAACTGGGTGAACCGGACGCCCGAGTCGGCCAAGCTGTCCAGGGTCGGCGTGGCGATTTCCCCGCCGTAGCAGCCGATGTCCGAGTAACCCATGTCGTCGGCCATGATCAGCACGATGTTCGGCCGTTCGTCGGCACCGACAGCCGTGGAATCGCTAAACATGAGCAGACCAGCAACGATCACCAAGTTCCGAAGCATCACGATGTCCTCCAAGTTCTGAAGCAGCAGCGATGAAGGCACGGTCGAAGGGTTTCGGGTCGTCGGAGTCAGCGGTCCGGGTTCGACACGACGCGCGTGGGCATGGGGGCGTCGACCTCCGCACGCCAACGTCGAAGCCGCCCATGGAGTTCCTCGGCCAACTCGGGGCGTTCCTCGGTGAGATCGCGGGTTTCGCCGGGGTCGACATCGAGGTCATAGAGTTCGATTCGGCCGGTCTCGAAGGTCTCGATGAGTTTGTGGGTCCCAACCCGGATCGCGCTGGCCGGCGTGGTCCGCCACGTGCCCTCCCGGACGTTGGCCTGGAGATAGCCCGGGAAGTGCCAATAAAGCGGACGTTGTCTAAGCTCCTCGCTCAAGGTCGTCGGGACTTGATCGGCCTGCTGAAGGTAGTCGAGCAGGCTGAGCCCGTCGGAGGAAACGTGCCTTGGATCCAAACCGGAGGCATCGAGGCAGGTTTCGAACAAATCGAGGGTGATCGCCGGGGCGTCGCCGACCGTGCCTTCGGGGATGACTCCAGGCCAACGGGCCAGGAACGGGACGCGGATCCCGCCCTCCAACAGCATCCCCTTCCCCCCGCGAAGGGGGGTGTTGTCAGTAATGTCGCGCGTCTTCAAGCCGAGCCGTTCGTAGCCGCCCACACCGCCGTTGTCCGAGACGAATAGAACCAGTGTCTCTTCGGCGATCCCGTGTCCTTCGAGCGCATCGAGGATTCGCCCCACGCTTCGATCGAGGCTCCGGATCATCGCCGCGTAGCCGAGATTGATCGGTTCGAGTCCGTCCTCCTTGACCGTTTTGACGTCCTCGGGCCGGGCTTGGATCGGCGTGTGGACCGCATAGTGAGGCACGTACAGGAAAACGCGGCGCTCGGGGTCGGCCCTCAACGAGCGATCCAGCCAGGCGATCGCCTCATCGGTCAAACGGTCGGTCAAATACTCATCTTCGGGTCCATCTTGGATGTCCGGATTGCGGTACGGAGAGAAGTAACTGGCTGGAGCACCCCTCAAGTTCCCCGCAATGTTGAAATCGAACCCGCGTGCGGTGGGTCCTGTCGAAGCCGCGCCGAGGTGCCATTTGCCGAAGTGGCCGGTGGTGTAGCTCCGTTCGTGGAGCCGATCGGCCAGCGTGGCGAACCGTGTGGCCAATTCGGTCCGATTGGGCGGTGGGACCAGCTTCCGGAACTCCGATCGCCCGCGATCGCCGTTCTGGACCGTGTAGACCCCATGGCGCGGCGGGTAGAGCCCGCTCATCAGGCAGGCCCGCGTCGGTGCACAGTTGGGGCCGTTGCTGTAGAACGACGTCAAGCGAACCCCCTCGGCCGCCAATCGGTCGATCGATGGCGTCCGATACATCGACGACCCTTGGCAGCTCAGGTCAGACCAGCCGAGGTCGTCGGCGACGATCAAGACGATATGTGGCGGATCCCGGTCGGACCCTTCCGCGGTCGCTAGAGCACAGCAAGCGCATGTGATCTGCCAGACGAGAACGAGTCGCGCAAGCGGAGGCATCGCCGTCTCCCTCGGTTCAAGGAATCCGTCGCAATTCGACCCCTTTGACATCGGCCACCCGATCACCTTGGACTTCCTCGGCGCGGACGGTCAACGACCCGCGGCCGGTCGTCAGTTCGAGGACGCCGCAGTCTTGGCGGCCCCAGTCGTGCTCATAGACCTCGGTCCGAGGAACGCGCTCGGGGCGTCGGATCGGCTCGGACGCGAAGGCACTGTCGATCACAGCGGTTAGCGATTCGTCATTGAACCGAATCTGGAAGGTGGACCCAACGTTCTCCGGATCGCCACGGTAGAGCAGTGCGACGCGATATCGACCCGGCGTGACGACGTCGAGCGACCATGAGAACGATTCGCCAGGCTCGTCCCAGCCGGTAATCCAATCGTGGGCCCAACCGGATCGTCCGAAGTAGCGGACGCCGTCGCCGAGATCGGCCTCATGACCCGGCAACCGGACCGTCGACCCACCGCGCTCATCGATCGTGATCGGCAACGGTTCGGAGGCCGAAGTCTGGACCTCGGCGAACCAGTCCTGATAAGCGCGTCGGAGCCGTTCGACGACTTCGGGATGTTCGTCGGCGACGTCGGACATCTGACCGGGATCGGCCTGCATGTCGAAGAGCTGGTCGCCGCGCCCGGTGTTGACAAGCCGCCAGCGTTGGGTCCGGGCCGCGATCGGAGTCACCTCAACGCGACCTCCACGCGACTGATGCGTGAAGAGAACCCGGTCGGTCCAGTCGTCGGCCGCTCCGAGGTCGGTCAGCAACGGGACAAGGCTCCGGCCGTCCAAGGTCGGGGCCTCGGTGGGCCGCTCAACCTCGGCGAACTCCAGGAGCGTCGGCAGGAGATCGATGTGCTGTGCGATCGGCTCGACGACTAGTCCTTCGGGGATCACCCCGGGGTACCGGACCAGGAGCGGGACGCGGACGCCGCCTTCGTGAACGCTCCCCTTGCGCCCGAGCATCCCGGCGTTGTACCGATCGCTGTTGGGTCCGTTGTCGGTCAGGAACAGGACGATCGTTTCGTCGACCAGGCCGCGCGTCTCGAGCGCATCGAGGAGCCGACCGAAGTTGGTATCCAGGTTCTCGCACATCCCGTAGATGCTGGCCAACTTGGGATCGAGCCCTTTCGCAAGATACTTGTCATAGACGTCGTCGGGGACTTGGAACGGGGCGTGGGGTGCATTGTAGGGGATGTAGCAGAAGAAGGGCTTTTCGCGGTGCTCGTCGATGAATTCGATAGCCGCATCGGTCAAGGCGTCGCTGATGTACCCTTCGGTCGGCTCGGGGGCACCGTTGTGTTGCAAGGTCGTGTCGAAATAGTTGTTCCAGTGACCGGCGCAGAAGCCGAGGAACTCGTCGAACCCTTGGGCCTGGGGGGTCTCGGGCCAGTGAGCGCCGTTGTGCCATTTGCCGAAGATTCCGGTGGCATAGCCGGCGTCACGGAGCGACTCGGCAATCGTCAACTCGTCGGCGCGCATCGTCTCGTAACCGCGGGTGACCCACCAGGTGCCGGTCCGGAGGTGGTCGCGGCCCGTCAGGAGGCTGGCTCGGGTCGGCGCGCAGACCGGGCTGACGTAGAACCGGTCGAACCGCGCCCCCTGGACGGCGAACCGGTCGAGCACCGGTGTCTCCAGGATCGGGTTCCCATGCAGGCCGAGGTCGCCGTACCCCTGATCATCGGTCATGACCAAGAGGATGTTGGGACGACGCATCGATCGAGGATCGTCGACGGCCGACGCGGAACCCCGCGATGCCCCGAGGACGAGCCCCAACGCGACACCGAGGAAGCAAACGATGGAAGTATTCCGAGCGAGCAAATGTGGGTTTTGTCTCGATTGTCGGTTCATGACGGTTCCTCGATCGACTGGGCATCACGGAGGACCTCAGCGCGCCAGTCGAGGAAGGCGCGGAGGAGTCGGTCGCGGAGGACGGGACGTTCATTGTTGAGATTGCGGGATTCGGCCGGGTCGTCGCGGAGATCGTAGAGTTCGACCTCGAGATCGGACGGCTGAGCATCGGCCAGGTCCGCTGTCACGATGTCGTTGGCGAGTCCTTCGACGATAAGCTTGTGGCGTCGAAGGACCCAGGCGCCTCGGTTTCGGTAGAGGAACCCGAGGGGCTCGTCGCGCGGTGTCGGCTGGTCAACCAGCCAACCGGCGAGGCTTCGACCGTCGTAGGTCCGGTCGTCGATCGGTTCATCGCCGAGCAGTTCGAGGAGGGTGGGGAGGACATCGACCCCGGCGGCGGGTTCATTGATGACGCGACCGGGCCGGACCATCTCGGGCCAGACCAGGGCGCAGGGGACACGAATCCCGCCTTCGTAAAGGGTCGCCTTGCGGCCTCGGAACGGGCCGGGCGAGCCGGGTTTGACCTTCGAGAACCCCTCAGGGCCATTGTCGGACCAAAACCAGATCAGGGTCTCGTCAACGACACCGAGGCGTCGCAATTCATCGCGGAGCCGGCCGATCTGAGCGTCGAGCGCGGCGACGGTACCGGCGTAATGCTGCGCGTGGGATGTTCGACCGTCGTCGTAGGGGGCACGATCGCGATCACCGGAGACGACCGGCCGGTGCGGGCTGTGGAACCAGACGACGGCCAGGAACGGCCTCTGCTCAGCAACCGTGTCGCGGATGAACGGAAGGGCGAAGTCGAGGATGATCCGCGAGTCGTCGCCCTCCAGCAGGCCGGGCACATATTGACCCCGCGACCAGTACGCGGTCCCGTAGGCTTGTCGCCGGTCATTGGGTCCGAGCGGATCCCACCACGATCGGTTTCGGTTGTTCAACGGTTCGAAATACGGATCCCAGGTCGGGACTTTGGCCTCGGTCGAGACGTTGACGTCAAAGCCGTGCTCGCGAGGGGGAGCGAAGTGGGATCGGCCGCGTGGGGTGGGACCGCCGCGATTGGAATCGGGCCGTTGGGTCGTCAAGGTGCCCAGGTGCCACTTGCCGAAGTGGCCGGTTCGATAGCCTCGATCGCGGAGCGCTTCGGCCAGGGTGATCTCCGCGCCCGGCATGTGACCAGCGTTGGCCCCGGTAATCCCCAGTCGATGGGCATGTCGACCGGTTAGAACCATCGCGCGCGACGGACTGCAAACCGGCGACCCGGCATAGAACCGTCGCCAAGTGATCCCGTCGGCGGCCAAGCGGTCCAGGTGCGGCGTGGCGATCGCCTCACCGCCGAGGAACCCGACGTCGCCATAGCCCAGGTCGTCGGCCATGACCAGTACGATGTTTGGGCGGTCGACGGGACGATCGATCTGCGCGGCCGTCGCGTGGCCGTTGACGATCGCAATGACGATCAACAAGACAGCCAACGCGTGAGCGATCGCCCAGGATGATCCGGACGTACGGCGGACGGGCCGATCGAGACTCGGTCTGGGGATCGCGTCGACGTTGATGAGAGATCGCGGACACATCGGTCGTTCCTCCGAGGGATCGGACACGGGTCGGCCCGGGAAGGAACGACGATACCCGCGATCGTCGACGATCGCGAGTGGGCACCGCGTCGAAAGCACAGAGCGTATCGACGCGGCCGACAAGGCGGGATTGGGGGGTTAGCGCCGGCTCTGGTAGTACTCGCGATCGAGCTTACAGTCCTTCCACCAGGCCCGGAGTTCCTCACGCATCGCGTCGCGGATCTCGGGGTGTTGGTCGGTGATCGGGCGCTGTTCGTACGGGTCATCGATCAGGTCGTACAGATCGAAGTGTCTCCGGTGGGGGAACCCTTGGAAGTCCCCTTCCCCATCACAGTGGAGCTTGTACCGGTTATCGATGAGGGCGAACTGCTCCCAGAACTTGACGGCGATCGGGGTCGGACGCTGATTCATCCGGCCTCGGAAGACCTCCATAATACTGATCCCGTCCAAGGCGCGGTCGGCCGGCGCAGGCGTCCCGGTCGCTTCCAGGACCGTCGTGAAGATGTCGGCCGTCGAGACCCGCATCGACGTACGGAGGCCCGGCGGGATCCGATTGGGCCACTCCACCGCCGCAGGGACGAGCAGGCCCCCTTCGTGGACTTGCGCCTTGTGGCCTCGGAACAAGGAACTGGACCCCGGGGCGTTGGCCGAGATCGCGTCGGGCCCGTTGTCGGAGCTGAACCAAACGATCGTGTTGTGGGCCACGCCGAGCTGTCGCAGCAAGAGTCGGATCCGACCGATCTGCTCATCCATCGCCGTAATGCAACCGAAGTAGTGGCGACCGAAACGTCCGAGCATCGGGTAGAGCCCGGTGTGTTCGGGTCCGGCGACGACCGGTCGGTGAGGCGCGTGGTACATCACCACCGCCAGGAACGGACGACGCTGATCGACCGAGAACCGGACGAACGACTCGACCCGATCGGTGATCACCCGCGAGTTGTCACCGGCCAGGTTCGTCTCCACCATCGAGCCCCGCGACCAGTAATAGGTCCCGAAGAACATCCCTTGCGACGGATGCGAGATCGGGTCCCACCACGGCCCGAAGAGCAACGTGGAGATCGGCTTGAGCATCGGGTCGTAGGTCGGGACCTTGCTCTCGGTCGAGAACGACTGGAAGAAGCCGTGCTCCCAAGGCGGGGAATAGTGTTTGATCCCCTGCTCCGTCGGACCGCCGCGATCGCTGTCGAGGATGGTCCGTGAAAGTGTTCCCAGGTGCCACTTGCCGAAGTGACCCGTCACATAGCCACGCGACCAGAGCAGTTCCGAGAGCGTCGCTTCCTCGGCCGGCAAGTGATACTTGTTGGCCCCCTCCATCAGGTACCGATAGGCGTTGCGGCCGGTCAACAGCGCCCCCCGAGTCGGGCTACAGACCGGCGATTGAGAATAGAATCGCGTGAAGGTGCAGCCGGATCGAGCCAGGTCGTCCAGATGGGGTGTGCGTGCCACCGACGAGCCGTTGAAGCCAACGTCCCCATAGCCGAGGTCATCAGCCATAATAATCACGACGTTGGGACGGTTTGGATTCCATTGCCCCCATGCTGTCAAGGCACAGGTGAGCGTTACGAACGTAATCATCGCAATGGTCGACACGATGGTCCGGAGGGTACGGACGAGAGATGGGCGAGATCGTCGAGCGCGTCGCATGAAACCTCCGCTCGGTTGTTGGATAATGCGTCGGCGTTCGCTTGGCAGGCGTCACGAGCGCGGATCCACGAAGTCGTCGAGGACTCCTGGACCCAGCCAGGATCAACCCTAGAACGTGACGATGGTCGAGCCGACCGCGGTGTCAGCGTTGACCGTCAGACCGTCACCGAGGAACCGTTGGAGTCGGACGATTCCCGCACCGTCTACGGTCGGAACCGATCACGAGCAACCCGTCCGATTCCTGATCGTTCCGCGCTGGGGAGATATTCGAAGAGCGGTTCAGCCGACCTCGGTGTCCTCAACGACTCCAAGGTCAACGAATGTCGGGCCGAATGGGCTCATGGGGCGAAATCGGGGGCTCTGGCCACCCGGGCACAGCGCCCATGGGGTTTGGGGTCAAAAGCAACACCCAATCAGCCTCAGGAACGCAACAAATGACCGCAGGTCCTTATCGTACTCGCGGTCGACCTTGCACTGCCTCCACCAGTCGCGGAGCTGGATCCGCATCGACGCGACCAGCTCGGGGTGATCGTCTGTGACCGGGCGCTCTTCATACGGGTCGACTATCGACAAGCCCGACGCGACGGCCATCGATCCGGTCCGCCGCCATTGGTCCGGCAAACCCAAGGCCGTCGTCTCCGGGATCAACCTCATCAGCCTGGTCGAGACGGATGGTGATCACATCCAACCTTGAGACGATCGCGTCGATGACAAACCCCACGATGCTCGGATCAATAACGACTACTGCCGGGTGATCCTTCAGACCGCTCACCCACGAGGATTTGCTCCAAGAGCGGTGCTCTGCGATCGCGGGTACCGCTCGACGGAGAACTACCAACGGATCCAGGGCTTCGGCGAGATCTTTCTGACCCGGATGAAATCCAACCAACCGGAAGGTCGATTGGCTACCTCAGAGCGATCGACCGATCTCAGAGATCCCGATCGTGCCTGACGGTGGGGTCGTTCATCTTCAGGGCTTTGGTCCGATTCGCGTCTTCCAGCCGGTCTCCCGAGACGGAGACGCGGAGTCCTGGGCCACCGATAATTTGGGCATGGGCGAACGAACGCGTTTGGGTTTGGCCGATTGCGGTTGGACGATCGAGGAATACCCTTGGGCGTTGAAGCAAAGCTGCCACCTGGAGCGTTGTCCGTCCCGTTCTTGGCGAGCCCAAGGCAACCCGATTGGTCTGGCGATCGGTGCGTTCGTTCGGTTGTCGTGGCACGTCTTCACAACGGGAATTCGTTGGTCAGAGTCGGAGCTGGCGATGGTGCGCGAGGCGGTGCGTCGCGATCGGCTCGTCTTCTCATCGAAGTCCCGTCAAGTGCATGGTTTTTAAACATGAACAAACGAAATGTTTCGGAGCAACCGATGACTCAGTGCGCATTGTCCTGAGATGGGCTGCGGAGGATCTCAGCAAGCCGCTTATAGTCGACGGGTTTGACCAGGAGCCGCTCGAATCCGGCCTCGCGGGCGGCACGATGGTCCCGTTCGTGATCGCGACCGGAAATGGCGATCAGCCGGGTCTCAACCAGTTCGGGCAAACGGCGGAGCTGTCGGGCCAAGGATAGGCCATCCATCTCGGGTCCGAGCCCGAGGTCGCAAAGGATCACACCGGGCCGTCGCGCCTGGGCCAGGGCGATGCCCTCACGGGCTGTTGAGGCGGTATCGACGTTGAAACCGTATCGGTCCAGCATCTTTTGCGTTAGATAGGTGAAGTAGAGCTGGTCGTCGATGACCAGAACATGCTGCGGATCAATCGAGACGGATGGGCCCGGTTCGCCCGATCTCGGCCCCTGATCGGATCGTGCCAGGACCCGTCGGATCTCCTCAGCGTCAACCGGTTTGACCAGGTGCTCGTCGATGCCGGCCTTACGGGTCCTTGCGATGTCGCGGGCTTGGCCATAACCCGAGATCGCGATCAGTTTGGGCCGATCACCCTCGGGGTCGGAAAGGCTCTGAATCTCTCTGGCAACGTCGAATCCGTTGCCGTCGGGCAGGTCAAGGTCCAGGAGCACGACCTCATGGCGGTCCTCTTGGTAACGGGTCACCGCCTCGTCAACGAGATGGGCCAGGTCGACGTGGTGCCCTTGGCGCCTGAGCAGTTCGGCCAAGGTATATGCCAGATCCCGATTGTCATCGACAAGCAGAATGTGCTTTGATGAGGATGGGACGCCTTCGTCGACTCGATCGGATTCCGCTCGAGCATCGTGACCAGGAGCATCGCGTAGGGCGTCGGCGGTCGGATTCGCGATGGAAGGCAGGTCGAGTCGGAACTCGGATCCGTGGCCCAGCCCATCACTGTGTGCCTCGATTCGGCCGCCGTGGAGCTGAACGAGCGACCGGACCAGGGCCAGGCCGATCCCCAGGCCGCTTTGGCGATGGTCCCGCAAATCGGCCTGGGAAAAGATCTCGAAGATCTGAGGAAGCATCTCCGGATCGATGCCGATGCCCGTGTCTCGTACTGAGAGGCGATGCACAGGCGGATTCGTCAGTGATTGAAGAGTCAGTATAATTTGACCGCCCGGCCCTGTATATTTGATCGCATTACCGAGCAGATTGATTAATATTTGGTGTACACGATGGGGATCGCCTTGGATCCAGGCAGTCCGCGAGCCCAATTCGATCCGGAGGTCATGCCGTCGCTCGGCGATGGCTTCGGCCAACTCGTCGGCGACGTCGCGGATGGCCTGGTCGAGCCGGAGCGGCCGAGTCTGGAGCTGGATCTTACCGCGCGAGACGCGGGAGACATCCATCAGGTCGTCGACGAGCCGGCGCATCTGTCGGGACTGCCGATCAAGAATCGTCAAGGCCCAGGGATCGATCGATTTCGGACTGGTCGATGCACTCGTTGTATCGGCTGGGTCGATGACATCGGAGGGATCGGGGTCTTCAGTCTCGACGTGGATCAGCTCCAACGCGCCGATGATGGCCGACAGGGGGTTGCGTAGCTCGTGGGCGAGCATGGCCAGGAACTCGTTCTTGCGGCGGTCCATCGCCATCAGGTCGTCTTCGATGGCCTTCTGCGGGGTGATGTCGGCGACGATCGAGCAGACGGCCACGGCCATCTCGTTCTCGTCCAGGAGGGGGAACTTGGTGACCAGGTGTTGTCGACCGTCGTGATCCCGCGACTCCTCGTAGGAGCGCGATTGGCCGTCGCTTAAGACCAGCGCGTCGAATTCGTACTCGCGACGGTGTTGATCGGGAGTCAATCGTGGATCATCGATGATCTGCGGAAGCGCCTCGCGGCGAATGCCGAGCGCGTCCAGATAACCGCGGTTGGCCAAGATCAGACGGCCCTGATCGTCGCGGGCATAGATATCGTCGGGTGAGGCGTCGATGAACGTCCGGAGCCGTGTCTCGCTCCGTCGACGTGCCCGGTCGGCACGGACTCGGTCGGTGACGTCGATCAGGGTGCCGGTGGCCGTTGAGGCGGAGCGTCGGCCCTGAGCGTCAGACTCGAACTGGACCTGACCGCTGACGGCGACCCAATGCGTCGTCCCATCGGGGAACACGACGCGATGTTGGAAGTCGATCCGGCCATCGCCCTGGGGATCGCAGGCGCGTTGGACATGGTCCTCGACAAGCTTCATGTCTTGAGGCGGCACCATCCGTCGAAAGGCTTCATCGGTGACCACGCCGTCGACAGCGCCGAGGATCTCGGCGGCCTGACCAAGGGCCTGGAACCGGTTGGCCCGATAGTCGTGGTTCCAGATACCGACACGCGCCGCCTGGGTGGCCATCCGGAACTGCTCTTCGCGCAGTGTTAGCGTCTCCATGGTCTGGTTGCGTTGGGTCACGTCCAGGGCCATGCTGATCAATGCCTCGCGGCCATCGCGGAGCGTACCGATCGGTGTGGTGTGGAAGTTCCAGATCCGATGGTCGCCCGACTTGGTCCGGATTTGGAACTCGCCCTCGTCGATGGGACCCTCGCGATGGAACAACTGGTTGATCCCCTCACGGACCGGGCCGGATCCTTCACCGTAGGCCAGAGCGGTCCAGGCCGAGATGTTGGGCAATTCTTCGGGCGAGTAGCCGGTGATCTCACACCAGGCGCGGTTGACCAGCAGGATCTGGCCGTCACGCGTCATCAGGACCGTCGGGAGCGGAGCCTCGTCCAAGGCGCGGCGGAACTGGGCCTCACCCTGCCGGAGCCAGTCCCGGGCCTGCTCGCGCTGCACGGCATAGGCGATCAGGTTGGCCACCGCTTGGAGGAAGTCGGCGTCTTCGACGGTAAACTGGCGACGCCTCGAAGTATGAGCACCCAAGACGCCGAACGGCGGTTGGCCGTTCCCCGAGATTCGGCCAGAGAGGTCGTGCGGACCGCTGGAGGTGCCGATGGTGCAGCTCAGCCCGCTGACGATCCCGTGATCATGGAGCATCGGCGGTCCGCTGAATCGGCGCTCGCGGGCGTGATCCTCGACGATCACCGGAGCATCCTGGCTGAGCGTGTAACCGGCCTGCGAGTCGAGTTCACCGGAGATCCAGGCCGTGCCGACCAGGCTCGGTGCGAACCCGACGGCAGCGCGGAGCAGGAACGCGCGTCGACTCGGGTCCCACTGGAGAACCTTGGCGAACTCCACATCGAGCACCTGAGCGACGGTGCGCACGGTCAGGCGGAGCAGGTCGTCGAGGTCCTCGATGGCCAAGGCCTGAAGGCCCAAGCGCACCAAGGCGGCCTGCTGCTCGACGCGGAGCCGGACCTGCTGGTTGGCCGCGTGCAAGTCAGTCAGGTCGGTCCAAGTGACCACCGCCCCCTCGACCCGACGATCGACGGTCCGATACGGCAGGACGAGCCGGCGATACCAACGGCCCGATTCGGTGCTCAGGCTCCGCTCGCGGACGTTGAAGTCATCCAGGACCTCGTGGGCCTGCCCGATCAGTTCGTCATCGACCAGGGGTGAGTCGAGTTCGGAGATCGGCCGGCCGATAAACCCCTCGCCCAGATGGAGCAGGTCCGCAGCCGTCGGCGTATACCGCTGGACGCGTAGGTCGAGATCGAGGATGACGGCCGCCACACGCGTGCTGTGGAACAGGTTGGTTAGGTCGTCGTGGGCGGCATGGACCTCGGTGATCTTCTCCTTGAGCTGCGCGTTGACGATCGTCAACTCTTCGTTCAGCGAGCGGAGTTCTTCGGAGGAGGCCTGCAATTCCTCGTTGGCCGAGCGCATCTCTTCAGTATGGGTGATGTTCTCTTGCTCGATCATGCGGAGTTCGGCGTTGCGACGCTCCAGCTCAACGACGGTGTTCTGGAGGTCGATCCGCGTCGCGTGCAGCTCGCGTTCGAGCTGCTCGATCCGCGACGACGATCGCCCGTCGTCCTCCCGATCGCGATCCCCTTGGTTCGAGTCGAGCATCGACGGCTCGGGCCATGCCTCGAAGGTGATCGAGACCGCGTCGACGCCCAGCGACTCGCGACGCGTCGGTCGGACCACGATCCGGGTCCGCGGGCCGGATCCGTTGGTGATCGCCTCGACGGCCACCACCTGCGACTCGCGACGCGCTTCTTGAACGGCCGACCGAACCCGGATCTGATACGGCGGTCGGATCATCGCCAGGCCGTCCGGGTTCGGCTCGCCCTCGGGCAACCGCAGATAGGGCTCCAGATCGCCGTGAAGATAGATGGCCCGATCCCGCCCGTCGACGATCAGCGACGGCGGCAGACAATCCTCCATCAAGATCTGCTGAGCCAACTGCGTTGGCGAGGCGGATGAGGCCGAGAACCGGGCATGGCCCGAGCCTCCGGCGGGCAAGCGCAACGGTTGCGGCAATTGAGGCATCGACTGGCCGACCTTCTGGTAGAGTCGCCAGCTCGATGAGAGGGTCTGGAAGGCCCGCTCATCGCGGGGCAGGGACTCGGAACTGCCCAGCCAGAGATACCCCTCAGGCCGCAACGCGAAGCCGAAGCCAGAGACAACCCGTTGTTGGACCTCGGATCGGAAGTATATCAACACATTCCGGCAACTGATCAGGTCGGTCCTGGGGAACGGCGGGTCGCTGCAGAGGTCTTGGATCGCGAAGGAGATTCGGTCGCGGACCGTCGGCCGGATCTGATAACCCTGGCCGTCGATCGGGTCGAAGTAGCGGCGGAGCCATTCGGGACGGATCGCCGCGACCGACTCGGCGTCATAGATGCCGCGTCGCGCGGTCCGCAATGCCTCTTGATCGATGTCGGTGGCGAAGATTTGAAGGTCCAAGTCCGACTCCCGACCGGCTTGCCGACGCGCCTCCAGCAACAGGATCGTCAATGAATAGGCCTCCTCGCCGGTCGAGCAGCCGGCGATCCAGATCCGTAAGGTTTGGTCGCCTCCGGTCCGTTCCAACAACGGGTCGATCGCCTCGCGCTCGAGGACGGTGAAGGACTCCGGCTCGCGGAAGAACTCGGTCACGCCGATCAGGAAATCGCGGATCAGTTGGCGTCGCTCCTCGGACCGTTCGCGCAACAGATCCACGTAGCTCGACGGGTCGGTCAGCCCGGCCATACCGGCGCGCCGCGTGATCCGTCGCCTCAGCGTTTCGGGCTTGTAGGTCTCGATCTCGAAGCGTTCGCGCTCGCGGAGTAAGTAACCGATTTGGACCAGGACCGACTCGTCGACCGACGAGTTGTTCTGGCACTCCACGGACGGGTCCTCGACGGCGCGGATCAGCGGGTTCCGCGCGAAGTCCCGGAGCGCCGAGCCGATCGCCTCGGGTGCGAGCACCTGATCGGCCGCCCCGTCTTGGATGGCGCTCTCGGGCATCCCGCGGTGCTCGGCGGTCTCCGGATCCTGAACGATCGCCAGGCCGCCGGCCGCGCGGATCGCCAACAGGCCGGAGGTGCCGTCGGTGCCCGTGCCCGAGAGGATCACCCCCGCGGTGATCAGGCCCGATTGTCGCGCGATCGAGCGGAACAGATGATCGATGGTCCGCAGCCGGTCACGCCCTCGGTGTGGCTTGGCGATCCGAATTTGACCACCCTCGATCCACATCAGGCCATCGGGGGGGATCGCATAAGCGTGATCGGCCTGCAGCGGTATTCCGTCGAACGCTTCGACGACCGCAATGGCGCTGTGTCGTCCCAGCAGCTCTGAAAGGATGCTGGGCTGCTCGGCCGAGAGATGCTGCGCGATCAGCACGACCAAGCCGGTCTGCCCCGGGAAATCCTGGAGTACTCGCTCCAAAGCGGTCAGGCCACCGGCCGATGCACCCAGGCCGACGAACCCCAAGATCTCAGATGGCTCCCCGTGTGATTCGGTCGGGTCGTGACCGGGACGGTACGAAGGATTCGGAGATGTGGTCATCGGGTGCGGGCCTCCGACGGGACCGTCGAGAAGGCGCGTTGGGATGGGTGAACCGGCTCGGAAATAAAGATCTCATCAACCGCGATCCAACCAAGCAACGACGCTGGAGAGGTGAAAGATTTCCCGAGTACTCACTGATAGGCAGGATGATCCGCGAAGTCAATAGAAGGAAAACCCCATCACAGAGCCCCCGAGAAGCACAGACCAGCACAGCCATCGCTGCAAATCGCGTTCCGCGCCAAACCGGCGTCCCATCAGGTTCCGATTCAAATCGTAATATCACATAATGAAACAAACACGGCCGGGCCCGAGGAGCAGAACTCGCTCGAAGCCCGGCCGGTCCCTCACCCCTGAGGAGATCGCTAGGGGACGTTACGATCCATCGTGAAGAACGTACAACCCCCCGTTCGATTGGTTCCCGATCGATGAACGATCAGCCATCGGTGCCTCATCCGACCTCGTCGGCAGCATCTTCGGCGGTATCCTGAGCATCATCCATGGCGTCGCCGGCCGAATCCATGGCGTCGCCGGCGGCGTCCTGAGCATCGCCGGCCGCGTCGCCGATCGCATCGCCGGCATCTTCAGTCGCGTCTTGAATCGAGTTGCCGGCGTCCTCGAGGTTATCCTCAACACCGCCCTCGCAACCCAGGGTCGCGAACATCAGCGTCGAGCCGAGCAACATCAGAAAGGTCCAGAGAGACTTACGCATCGTAGATCCTCTTCTCAAATCGAAGTTCTGTTGAGTGAAAACGAACAGTGAACACATCGCACTTAAGCGCGATGATTGGGGGGACGTCGATCAGGCGCTGCCGATGATGTAGGCCGCGTGGATCACGCCTGGAATGTAGCCCAAAAGGGTCAGGAGAAGATTGAGCCAGAACTGACCGCCCAGGCCAACTTGGAGGAAAACACCCAAGGGGGGGACCAGGACCGAAAAGATCAGGCGGATTAAATCCATGACGTTCCTTTAGCTATTTGTGGCAAAGAGAAACTAGAAGAAAACGCTTGCACCCGTCAAGTAAATCGTCGACGGCGCAAACGGCGTGTAAGCGTCAGCGATCAGGCGGTGTTAGTCTCGGTTCGAACAACGGCACGTCGTGTGCCACGCACCCGTCGCAGGACGAGGTTGGGACCAGCACCAGCCAGGGCGCCGAGCATGGCGGTGATCAGCGAGAGGACCAGACCGCCGAAGGTCCACCAGGCCGCCGCGACCCGATCGGCCGAGGCCGAATCGCTCACGTTGTCGATCGAAGCGGCTTGAACCCGGTTGAGCAGGCCACCGAAGCCGAGGTCCAACCCACCACCGTTGAGGAAGACCAGCCCGATGAACAGGATGCCCCAGAGCAGCGTCCCGTAGATCATCGCCTCGCCTTTCTTCTCACCGACGGTCGATTGAGACGTGACGAATCCCCCGATGAACAGCGAGACGATCAGCGTCATCGCCGCCCAGACCGCCGCACCGATGGCGAACTCTTGTCCCTCGATGTAAGGCGTCACGGAAAGGCCGATGGCCACGCCCAGGATCCCCAGGGTGACGTAGACCGTCAGGGAGATCACCGCGCCGGCTAGTAGGGCGGCCCAGCTCACCCGACTGCCTACCGAGACCACGTCTTCCACACCGATCTGTTCGCTCATCTCCGAACTCCCCTTGCCGGCGGCTCCGGCCCGATCGTTGCCCCGGGACTCACCGACGCTCTTGACTTCGCGGAACGATCCATCGCGCCGATGGATCACCAGGTCGGCCTCGATCTCTTGTGCGTGCTCCCAAGCCAGATCGATCGCTTCACGCTGCGTGGCGGTCGAGGCGAGTGGCTCGGATGAACCGGCATCTTTGACCGACCAGCCCCCGTTGTGATTACGGACGACATGGACGCTGCGCACGGTTTGACTCATCGTCAAGATCTCGCTTCCTCAAGAGTTGGGGGATCCCACATGCTGATCCCGCAACGTCTCGAGCGACTTGATCGTCTCGAGTGCCTTGATCGTCTCTTTGGCCTCGTTCAAGTGACCCTGCAACAGACTGCGGACCGCCGTCGGCAAGGGATGCTCTAAGGCCTTTTGGTATTCTTCGACATAGGCTTTGTCGCCTCGGAGACACTCGTCAACGATCTCATCACCTTGACGTCCGGCCACGGCCGACTTGACGTCGATCCAGGCCCGGTGCACAGCGCCGGTCAGGCTCGGGTCGGCCTGCTGATCGCCGCCCAGTTGGGACACGACTTGGCCGAGTTCGCTTTCGTTGTTCGAGCGCCGCAGCACATGGGCCTCGAACAGCTCGCGGAGCGTCGGGTTCTGAACGTCCTGGGCAGCCTTTTCATAGCCCGCGGCCGCATCGCGGTTGAGGGCTTGCAGCCGGCTGACGACAGCGGCAATCTGACCAGGCTCCATTGTGTTGGACATGACAAATCCTCCTTCGTTAATTCAATCAGGGTGTTTCAAGTTTCTCATGAAAGTTTTTTCGGTGCTCTCAGAGCCAGCCGGCTCGACCGGCCGACCGTGAGAGCAACCGATGATCATCAGGCCACCGGTTTGCGGGTACGACCAAAGATGAGGGCCAGAACGAACAGGATCAGGAAGGCCACGAATAGGATCTTGGCGATCCCCGTGGCGGCTCCGGCGATGCCACCAAACCCCAACGCACCGGCGATCAAGGCAATAACCAAGAAAGCGAGGGCCCATCCCAACATGGTATTGCTCCCCTATCGATTCAGGAGGGAAACTCGAGTGGTAAATCGTCAACGACCGTAGCGAGGATCGTTCTCACGTCTCGCGACGATCTCAAACCGGTGCAACCGTCGTGCCGATTCGATCGGTCACAGCGACAACGCGAAATTGGTTCAGTTCGTTCCCGGTTTGGCCTGGAAATTGTCATCAATTGCCTAAGACGATCGTTAAATCAGCCTTGTAATACAGAGGTACTTTTCCCTATGACTCCAATTGATCATAACGACAAAACGGTTGAGTCGCAGGACATGGTCCGAGACCCGGACCGAGGCGGCGACGGCCTCGACTTATTGGCTCACATAATGGACGAGGCGATCACGATCCCAGGCACATCCGTGCGTGTCGGGCTGGATGCGGTGCTCGGATTGGTTCCGATCGCCGGGGATACCGTGAGCGGACTCATCCAGTCGAGCTTAATCCTCATCGCCTGGCGCGATCCACGGGTCTCAGGATGGACAGCCCTGCGAATGTTAGGCAACGTCGGTTTGGAGACGACGTTGGGCGCCATCCCATTGGTCGGCGACCTCTTTGATGTTTCGTTCAAGGCGACCTCGCGAAACCTCCGGTTGCTCCGCGAGGCCCGCCGCACCGCTAGTGGTTGATCAAGTGAGCTTCCGAGTGAGATCAGGATCACTCGGATCCTTGGGATGCCTTGCGCCGTTTCGGACCACTCTGGTTTCGATTTGACCCGCCCTTGCTCGATTTACGATCATTCTCATCCTTCCGGTCCCCCCCGGATCGATTGCTCGTTGCGCCGTCAGGCGACTCCGAAGAGGACGAGGCCAACTCATACAGGGCCTCGGAGGGCTCGAGCTCCAGCCGCCTTCGGGGCAGGTCGCGGCCGTCGGCCCGCTCGGCGAGATAGTCCAGGAGCGCCTCGCGGACCTGGCAATGGAGGTCCCAGGCCTCCGACGAGTCCCGGGCGCTGCAGAGGGCACGAAGGGTCATGGTCGTCTCGCCGGTGTCGACGACCTGCAACTTCGGCTCGGTCTGCTCGTCCCAGAGCGGGTTGTCGCGGAGGATCTCGTCGAAATGCTTACGGACGGCCCCGACATCGGTCCGGTAGTCGACCTTCACGTAGACCGGCTTGATCAACGCCTCGGAATACTTGGACCAATTCTCGATCGGGCGGTCGATCAGATAGTTAAGCGGAACGACGAAGCGCCTTAGGTCCCAGGTCCGGATGACCAAGTAAGTCATCGCGATCTCTTCGACGTAGCCCCACTGCCCTTCGAAGACGACCGCATCACCGACGACGACCGGTTTGGTCAGGGCCAGTTGGATCCCAGCGATCAGGTTGCTCAGCGTCCGTTGGGCGGCCACGCCGAGGACCAGGCCGGCGATCCCAGCCGAGCCGAGCAGGGTCAGGCCCATCCATTGAAACCATTGGAACTGGCTGAGCGTCAGGCAAATCCCGATGACCAAAACCAGGGCCGAGACGATCTGCTTGGCCACCGAGATCTGGGTGATCATGGCGCTATGGCCGGGCTCGTCGGCCAGCCGATTCCGGAACCGCTCGGCGATCGTTGAGACCAAGCGATGGATCGTCCAGACGATCGCCAGGCTGACCACGACCAATAGGATCGGCTCCAGGACGCCGAGCACCGGACCCCCCAGCCTGAGAAAATGTGAGGTGAGCTGCTGGAAGATCAACAGCCCGACGGCGATGGTCAAGGGGATCCGGACCGTGCCGGCGTACGGCTTGAAGCGATCGGGAAGACTTGTCATCAGGATCCGCTCGATCAGCAGTTCCAACCCGAATCCGATCGCGACACCAAGTCCCAAGAACACGAACAGACCGAGCCACTGCCAGACCTCGATGCCGAGGAAATCGTGCTCGGTCAACGGCTCAGGCAGCCAACGTTCGAACCGTGATGGACCATAGACGCGATGCAGCGGCTCGACATAGCCAACCGTCCTCGGCGAGATGACCCAGACCGGAGCCCCCTGCTCGGGGGCAATCCGCCGGAGCCGAATATCGCGATCCCGACCCTCCAGTGACACCGCGCCCAGCAGAATGCTCCGGTGTGGCCCCGAGGCACTCGAACCGGAGGCCTGCTGCTTCAGGCTCGGCCGATCCACCCGCCCGTCAGGCCGATCCGAAAGCCGGTTCCAATCGACCCAGACCTCACGGTCCATCACCTCCACAAGCTTCCGCGCCAGCTCCGGACCTCGCTCGGCCTGCTCCTCATCGGGCAAGCCGGAAAGATCGAGCGACCAGGCCGCCCGATCCAGATCCCCTTCATGCACCGATCCGATCAGATTGTCCAAGGTGGCCCAAGGGGTCTCCAGCGACCGCCGATCGATGGGACCGGACAGGCCACTATTCCAGGTCCCTCCGGCCACATCGAAGGCTTCCGCGCTCGATTGACCCTCTTGGCCTGAGACGCTCGACGTCAAGAAACCGGAGGTGAGCAACAGGAGAACGCTCAAGCCACGATCGCGACATCGCACCCATGAACCCTTCATTGTGACGATCCGATTTCTGTGAAAACCATGTTGTTTCCAGGGGTTTCTGATTATCGATCGGTGCTGACCCCGGACACGACCATCATCCGGTGTCCGACAGACACAATAGCAAGATTGATGCCCTTCAGAAAACGCTGAGTGTGCGGTGATGAGCGCCGGCCTCAAAGACGCGCTCATCGACCAATTCTTGACCAGTTCTCGGGAGGACCGGGATCCTCCCAGCCAGTCCGGACTTGTCAACAATCCGAACCATGATCATCTGAGGCCCCCGGACGTTCTCGAGCAAGGACGCCCCCCGGCCGGTTACACGACTCGTGTTTCTCTGGTTTTGGAATACGTTTTGCCCGGGAGGTCTGCGGCCTGTCCGATCCCAAAAGGGTATCGGAAGGCGGATACCAAGTTTCCAAGCAACCTTGAGTACTTCGAGGAGTTCCGAATGATCGCTGATTTGATTTTGACTATGGCCTGCATGATCGTCGCACCCTCGGCACAGAACGAGATCGGCCAGACGAGTCAGGACTACCAGGCCGACCGCCCGGCCAAGCTGTTGGAGATCCGCAAGGTCAATGACCTCCTGGGCAGCGCGATCGAGGGCACCGGCGAGGAGAACTTGGCCAACGTCGAGGACGTTCTGTTCAGCACTGAGGGCCGGCTCGAGTACATCGTCGCGGAGCGTGGCGGGATCGTTGGAGTCAATGCCGACTACGTGGCTATCCCGCGCGACGCCTTCATCGCGACCCAGCGAGACGGGTCCATGGTCGTTCGGCTGACGATGACCAAAGAACAGTTTGCCAAGGCCCCGGTGTTGAATCGGGATAACTACCGCGACCTGGCCAACGCCAGCTTCCACGAGCGAAACCATGAGTTCTTCAGCACCAAGGCCGACGAGAAGCCGCACTCCGAGCTGATCCGCGCCAAGGTGCTCATCGGCACAAGGATTCGCAACGACTCGGATGTGGAACTCGGCCAGGTCGACGACCTCTTGATCGAGAACAACCAAATCGCCTTCGTAATCGCCGGCCAGGGCGGTGTCCTCGGCCTCGGCCAGGACCATCTGGCAGTCCCCGTCGCCGTGGTCAACATGGAGACGGCCAACGACGGCTCGAAGGCCCTGGTGCAGGTCAACGTCACCGACTCGCAGTTCGAGTCCGCCCCGATGCTCAAGGGTGACGACTACTCTCGGCTGAAGGACCAGGCATTCGTTGAAACCATCTACAGCCACTTCGGCATGAAGAACGACGGAAACGACTGACCCAACCTTTGATCGATTCCGAGCCGGCGATCCGCCCTGCGTGGGGTGGTGTCCGGCTCGGATCCCTTCCCTTCCATCGAGCCGAAGCGCCGGTCGCTCATCAGGGCCGGGCATCGGCCGATCCTTTCGACGGCCGCCACCCTCCCGACCAAGCTTCGACTCTCCGGCCAAATCAACCATCACAAAACACCTGAGATGAGACTCTCTCACCATGACCGCCCAGACGACCTGGCCGTTCGCGTCCACCCTACTGGCCCTGATGCTCCTGGCCAGTCCGGCCACTGCTCAAGACTCGATCGGCATCGAACAAGTTCCAGATAGCCCCTCGACGGACGGACGAGACGCGCCCGAGTCGGTCCCAGCGACCGCGACCGATGAGCCTGCGACGGGGCTTGCCGAACGGTCACCAGTCCCCGCAGCGGACCAATCATCGTTGAATACGGCCTCGACAGCGCTGATCGACGAACCCAGAGCCGCCGCGTCGGTGGTCGTGCCCCCCGCACCACTGGCCGGCGCAGGTTCGTTCCTGGCGGTCATCCTCACCGGGCTCTTCCTTGCCCTCGGACTGCAATTGCTGCTGACGCAGTTCTCGATCGCCGCGGGAATTTCGATGATCGGGCCGATTGATGAGAAGTCGAAGGATTCCAAACGGAACGGCTCGACGAGTTCACAGAACGGTGCCAACGGCTCGTCGTTCGAGGAACAGATTCACGGCGTCACCAATCGGTTCGGCTTCTGGTCGACGATTACGACGAGCCTCTCGTTGTTTCTGGCCGCCTGGGCGGCGATCTCGCTGGGCTTCACCGTCGACGTCGTCGCCGGCGCCCTGCTGGGCCTGACGATCTGGAGCCTGTCGTACCTGGTCCTCTTCGTCCTTGAGGCCGCGGCGGTCTCCACGATGGTCGGCTCGATCAGCCGATTCGCCTTGGACGGCGTTCGCGGGGCCTACCAATCGGCCGCTTCGCTGTTCGAAAAGTCGACCGAGCAACGGGCCGCTGACATCGCCTCCAGCATCACCGACGCAATCACCGACGAGTTGGCCTCCGACAACGCCTTCGCCAACCTCCGTCGGGAGTTCCGTCAGTACGTCGAGCAGCTCGAACCCCAGCGAATCGAGCCGGGCCGGATCCGTCGCGAATTCCTCAAGCTCTTCGACGATCTCGAAGTCCATGCGATCGCCGCCCGCGACGCCAATGAACCCTTTGAATTCGAGCGCGTTGTGGCCCAACTGCGCGACGACGGCAAGATCACGGCCGAGGATGCCGAGGCGGTCGAACAAGGGCTCAGTTCGGGACTGAACCGGATCCGACGTGAGGCCCAATCCGACAAATCAACCGAAGAACAAGTCCTTGATGCCGCTCAAGGTCTGGCCGGTCAGTCGAAGCAGGACGCGGAGAAGACCCGACATCGGTTCGAAGATTATCTCCGTGACACCGACAAAGAAGAACTTCATCCCGAAGCGATCAAGTCTGATCTGAGGGCGCTGGTGACGCGACCCAAGGCGGGGGTCCAGGCGATCCAGTCGCGGTTGGAGCAGTTCGACCGCTCGACCGTCGTGGCCCTGCTGGCTGAGCGCGACGACTTCGATCAACAAGAGGCCGAGCAGCTCGTCGGTCAGATCGAACAGACGACCAGCGAATTGCTCAACGAACTGACCGATCAGAAGGAACAGACCAAGCAGTTCTCACACGAGCAGCTCGAGCAGGCCAAAATTCAGATCGAGTCGAAGGCCCGCAATTACCTGAATTCGCTGGACCGGCCCGAGCTGAACTACGACGCGATCCGACACGATCTGGAACTGCTCTTCGACGACCCCGAGTCCGGCGCGGACGCCCTGGTCAAGCGGTTCAAGGCGATGGACCGGGAGACCCTCGAAGCGATCATCGCCTCAGCGCGCTCGGACTGGGACGAGCAGGACGCCGAACGGTTCCTCGACGAGGCTGAATCGATCCGTGACGAGGCCCTGACCAAGGCGAGGCGGCTCAAGAACAAGGTCCGGCGTAAGCTCAAGGCCGCTCGGGATGAAGCCTTGCACGCTGCCGAAGAGGCGCGCGTCGTGGCGGCCTCGGCGGCTTGGTGGGCCTTCGGCACGGCTGTGCTCTCAGCCACTGCGGCGCTCGTGGGCGGGATCCTTGGGGCCATGTTCAACGCCGATCTGAGCAACTCCCTATGATCGGCCAACCGTCAGAGGCCCAGCTTCGGACCCTCTTGCGACACCATTTCGGTCATGAGTCCTTTCGACCTGGGCAGGTCCAAGCCATCAGCTCGGTCCTGTCCGGCCGCGACGCGCTGGTGGTCATGCCCACCGGCTCGGGCAAAAGCCTCTGCTATCAGATGCCGGCCCGCCACAACGCCAGCCTAACGATCGTCGTCAGCCCATTGATCTCCTTGATGACCGACCAGGTGGCCCAAGCTCGAAGCCACGGGTTCGACGCCGAGGCGCTCCACAGCGGGATGCCCGACGAGGAACAGGGGCGGATCCTGGCCGAAGTTGTCGAGGGTCGACATCGGCTCCTCTTCACAACGCCGGAGCGATTGGCCGAGCCGAACCTCCTGGAGATCATCGGAACCATCCCGGTCGCCCTCTTCGTCGTCGACGAAGCCCACTGCATCTGTCAGTGGGGACCGAGCTTTCGGGACGACTACCTCGATCTGGCACGGTTCGTTGACGGACTGGGACGACCCACGGTACTGGCCCTAACGGCGACGGCCACACCCGATCTCGTCGATGACATCCTCCAACACCTGGAGATCCCCGACGCTCGCCTGGTCCGCACAGGATTCTACCGCCCCAACCTCCACTTGGGAGTCGAGCGGGTCGAGGGCCCCTCTAGCAAACGCGAAGCCGTGGCCCGGCTGCTCGACGGGCAGAACGGGACCGGCATCATCTACTGTGCCACGATCAAGGCGGTCGAAGACTTGGCCGACTCGCTCAGCGGGTCCGGCCGACGCATCGGGATCTACCACGGTCGGCTCAGTGCCCGACGCCGCGATGAGCAGCAGTCCCGGTTCTTCGACGGTCAGATCGATGTGATGGTCGCGACCAACGCCTTCGGGCTCGGGATCGACAAGCCGGACATCCGTTTCGTGATTCACCATCAGATGCCCGGGTGTATCGAGTCGTACTACCAAGAGATCGGCCGAGCCGGCCGCGATCTCGAGTCGGCCACATGCACCCTCCTCTACGACACGGCCGATCGGCGCAAGGTCCGATTCCAGGCGCCGAAGTCGACGCCCGACGGCCAGGACTTACACTCGGCCTATCATGCCTTGTCGCGACTCGCCGATGCGGACACGTCGATCACATTGGAGTCTCTCAAGCCGATCTCGCCGATCTCTGCGACCCGAATGAAGCGATGCTTGACGATCTTCCAACGTCAACGGATCGTCGAACGCGATGGCCATGATGGCTACACGCTTCGCGACGATGCTCTGACGATGGAGGATCTCTGCGCGCTCAGCGATTCGCTCCGTGATCGTCGACGCCGCGAAGAAGATCAACTCGTTCGCCTCGAGCGTTACTGCGAACTGGAACAAGAGGACCGGAGTTGTCGATGGAAAGCGATCTTGCGGGCGTTCGAATCGGACGAACTTATCGACACGCGATGTGGACACTGCGATCAATGTGATCGCTTGGGTTCAATATCTTGAGTGAATTATAAAATAGTATTTATTATTAAATATAACAAATTAATAAAAACGTTAAAAATTACTCTTATCAAATTTATAAGATTTTATTACAAGAATACATTTATTCGAAAATACCAGGTTATGGTCTTGCCCACGATTTGCCCACTGAAGGGGTCGCACGCCGTCGCTTTGTGTCGGAAAGTGGGGAAGACACGGATTCGGGTCGAACGCCCGCAACTCCTGATTCTGTCGGGAGTTGTCGACCCGAGTCGGCTTCGGTTGGGGATGCGGCCTGCAGGACTCGAACCTGCAACCTAGGGATTATGAGTCCCCAATCTCATTTGTATAAATCTCTTCGGCGTCAGGAGTTAGGTGGACAAGACCAAGTCGTTGCCCACCATTTGCCCACCGGCGCCGAGTGGCCCCCTGATCTCCTTCAGGTCATTGAGGCGTGGCCTCACCTCCCCAAGCATGTTCGGCGGGCAATCCTCATGCTTGTCGGCCCGGAGGTCGTGAGCGGTCGGTCATGAGGATGCACGATGACGATCCCGGTCGAACGCCCGATCGAGGCTCACGCGATGGTCCGGTTTCTGATCTCTTGGGCACGCTCGTTGAGGAGTCGGATGAGAGTTCGGACCGTCTCGTCGGCTTGATCGCGAATGGGGACGAAGTCGACTTCGGGTTCCGTCTCAAGGGTGGGCTGTTCGAGGGCATTGAGCTGGTCTTGGAACTTCCCGGACCAGATCCGGCAGCGCTCGCGGAGCCAGTCGCGATCCTGCTCGTCGAGTTGCTCGTGGTCGGCCAGGATGAGCAGGGCGCAGGCTGAGCGGAACTGACCGATCCGAAGGGCCAGTTCGGAAGCCGACTCAGGGGTGCGATCGAACCAGTCCTCAGCCAGAGTCGATAGATGGATCAAGTATTGATCCGCAGAAAGCTCGGGATCAAAGGCGTTCGGCTGAAGCCAACCCCAGCGTTGACTATTGATCTGGACTCGGGCGATCTCGACTTGCGACTGGAGACTGGCGATCCAAATCCCCAACGGTGTGCAGATCGTCAACAGCAAGGCTGCGATGGCGAATTGCGCAGCAATGAACTTCCCCCGTCGCTGCCAGTAGCTTGGCGGTCGTCGTGTTTTGGATCGCGTTGGTATGTCCGAGACCTCGGTGGATCCAAGTCGCGCTTCAGTCACCTCAGTCGGATCGACTTTACGAGGCGGCGCGGATGATCGAGGAAGAGCCGAGAATTCCGAGTCACGGCCTTCGTGGTCTTCGACCAGCGCTCCGTAGAGTTGGCGGGTCCAGTAAGGTCCACCTTTGAGGAAGATGGCGTCCTGAAGTTGGAGCAGGAGAGCTGGATAGGCGAGCAACTCGCGGAGACAGCCCGGCTCGACATCGGAAAGTCCCTGCTCCAAGATCCGCTTGATGTCGCCGCCGAGGACCCTGCGGATCCCGGGTATGTCATCGTTATGGCCGCCTCCGAACTGGATTAATTCGGCGACGAGGGCGCTTAGGTCGGGTCCAAGGAGTTCCCGTTCCAGCCAGGCGGCGAGTTCCGTGTCCGACTCGGGGACTTCGAGGGAAGGAATTCTCATCTCAGCTTGCCCTCCAAGCAGGATTTCATCAACTTCTTTGCTCGGTCTGTATACCTGTAGATTTGTTCCACAGTTATTTGTAATTTGTCAGCGATCTCCTTTAGGGTTGCTCCGCGCATCTTTTCTCTCAAAATCACTTCCCATGATGGCTTTTTGTTCCCGAGTTTGCCCAGACAGTCCTGCACTGCTTGAACGCGTTCCTGCTGAATCAGGATCGCCAAGGCTCCTAAGGCCTTGGGATCGTCCGTATCATGATCCGTACTCAGAGGGAAGGACTGCGGTTGTCGTTTGCGTTTTCGCCACAGATCGATTGCTTCCCGCTTCGTTGTCAGGATAAGCCAGCCTCGCGGATCACTCGCCTCGGGAAGCGGACAGTGTTTCCAGAACTCGAGCCAGGTGGATCCCACGACGTCCTCAGCCTGGTTCTGGTCGAGATAACGCGCAGCAATGAGGACGAGCATCCGTTGATATCGGTTGCGGAACTCGGTCATCGCGTCATTGCATGTTCCCTCATCACCTCGATCCTTGGCCTCAGCGATTCGGCGCATGAGATCCCGATCGCTCAGCTCTTGGAGCGGGACATCGTTTGGATCGCGTGAGAACTCGTCGGGGGGTGGCTCGGTCATGGCCTGAATATACAGGCCGATCCGTGAGCGAGGGAAGTGGCGCCCACCGCCCAGCTCATCGAGGTCGTTGTCGGGGACTTTCGGGCTCATTCAAGCATCTCCGGGGATGGGGAGCGTTGGTGGGATCATCGGGGTGCCATCCTTCGAACCCGGGATCGCGGGCATGGGGCCTGGGATGGGGAATACTGACTCCGGGATCGCGGATAACGAGCCAACGCGATCGGATTCGTCCAAGGACGAGTATCGATATCGAACCCGGCCATCGATCGCGTATCGCCCCCAATAGGCGTCCTCCTTCGGACTGAAGAAGTAGATGTACTGTGGTTGCGACGGGTCGTAGATCACGATGTGGTACCGGTAGACCTCCGCATCGACGTCGGGCAGGAAGTAGTAGCGGGCCAGGTAGGTTTCGGAGTTTTCATCGAAGGACCAGGCCGCCTCGTAATACTGCCGGCGCCTCGCCCCGACGCCCGAGGTCGGCCACATGGTCTCATCACAGTCCTCGGCCTCGACCGGGTTCGAGGGGTTCTCCTCCGGGGTCGTCTTCGCCGAGGATTCTCCGCGATCGTCCTGAGGAGGGCCGTTCTGGACGTTGGTGTTGAAGACGATCAACGGCCCCTCGTTGCCGAAGAGCTGGAAGTTGGGCAAGGCGATCACGCCGGTCTGGGCGACCAGGTAGAGCCCGAGGATGGCGACGGTCATCAGCCGCGCAACGGTCAGCAGGAACCTTCGTAACGATTTCATCAGGCGTGTCTCCGAGTGTGGGAGCGGGGTCGCCTACCGGTGGTGGTCAAGAGGGGAACGATCCATCGACCGAAATTTCCCCCAATAACCGGAGAGAAAATCGTCCGATCTCCGCGAAAAGGGGACGCACGGGTCGTTCCCTTGATGGAGAGGACGTTCCGGAGTTGGATTGATACGATAGGGGCGTCTTCCGGATCTCGTCCATGCCTTGTCTGATCGACTTCATTTGGAGGCGAATCGATGGCACATCGTGTTTGGTTGTTGGCTTTGTTGGGATTGCTTATCGGGGAGCCGGCCGGTCTGACGACGTGGTCCGCTTCGGCGCTGGAGCCGTTGGCGCTGGTGCAGGAGCCTCGTCGGAAGGTGGCTTTGGTCGTCGGGGTGGAACGCTACGACAAGCCGGGATTCAATCCTCTAGACTATGCCGAAGACGATGTCGAGGCGGTGGGACAACGCTTGGCCAAGCTGGGCTTCCGGGTCACGACGCTTAAGGGGAGCGGTCGGGGATCGGCGCGGGCCACCAAGCGGACCATCGAGTCGACCCTGGAGCGTTTGGTTTCACCGTTGGGCGTGGACGACCTGATCTTGGTGATGTTCTCGGGCCATGGGATGCAGACCTCAGCCGGCGATGCCTACTTCTGCCCGGTCGATGCGGTGGAGAATCGGGCTTCCTCGATGGTCTCGCTGAGCTATGTGATTCGCGATGTGCTCAAGCCGAACGTAGGCAAGCGGATCCTGTTGATCGACGCCTGCCGGAACGACCCGGATCCGGGCAAAGGCAAGGACCTGGGCGGGATCCAGGGGCGTTACATCGAGTTGCCCGAGGACACCGCAGTGCTTTTCAGTTGCCGGGCCGGTCAGCGGTCGTTCGAGAGCGCGGAACTGAAGCAGGGGATCTTCACACACTGCGTGTTGGAGGCGCTCGATGGCAAGGACGGCGTGGGTGCGTTGTCGTGGTCGGAGCTGGCCGGCTATGTGAAGCGTCGGATGGCCTCTCGGGAGATCCGCGGGTACATCCCGAGGGGCAACCGCCAGGACCCGATTCCGGCGGACCTGCTGTCGTTCACGACCTTGGGAGTGATTCCCGATAGATCTCCTCCGGCCCCGCGTCGTTCGTTCGCCGAACGGCTGGGGATCGTGCTGGTATCGATCCCTTCGGGGTCGTTTTTTATGGGTTCGACCGACGCGGAGATCGATCGGATTCTGGAGCTGTATCCCGATGCGAAGCGCTCCTTCTTGACCGACGAGCAGCCTCGTCATCGGGTCCGGATCAGCCGACCGTTCTTCCTGGGCCGGCACGAGGTGACGGTGGGTCAGTTCCGGGCCTTCGTGGATGCGACCGGTTATCGGACCGACGCGGAGAAGGACGGCAAAGGTGGCTTTGGCTGGAACGAGTCAGCGGGCAAGTTCGAGCAGGATCCACGTTATTCGTGGCGAGATCCTGGGTTTTCTCAGAGTGATGTCCATCCGGTGAGCAATGTGAGCTGGCGCGACGCGGAGGCCTTCTGTGCGTGGCTAAGCGAAGAGGACGATCGGTACACGTTTCGCTTGCCGACGGAGGCGGAGTGGGAATACGCGGCTCGCGGTGGGACGACAACGCTTTGGCCAGAGGGTGACGATCCGGAGTCATTGGCGCGTCACGGCAACGTGGCTGATGCAACGGCCAAGCGGAAACATGCGGGTTGGACGACGATCTCCAGCGACGATGGGTATCTCTACACGGCCCCAGTGGGGCGTTATGTAGCGAATGGTTTCGGCCTTCAGGATATGCTGGGGAATGTTTGGGAGTGGTGTAGCGATGGTTACGCTTCGGGATATTATGGTGACTCTCCTGGTTCTGATCCTCAAGGGTCTCCTGGGGCCTCGTACCGGGTGATCCGGGGCGGTAGCTGGGGCGACGACCCCCAGGCCTGCCGCGCGGCGGTTCGGCTCTGCAACTCGCCCGAGTTCCGGAGCAACGACCTCGGGTTTCGTCCCGTCGCAGTCCCGTCGGGCGGTTGATCAGGAAGCGAGTACGGGATGAGGTCGAGCCAAGTTCCAGATCCAGTTCTAGTTCCAGTTTTGAGCGTAGCGTTTGGAGCGTAGGTCGCCCGGCAGGTGTGCGGGAGCCACCTGCCGGCGTACCGGAGCGATCGAGCGGAGCGGTCTTCGCGGCCCATTTTTTGGGTGACGATTTTGTCAGTTGTAGCGATTGTGCGGGCTCAAGCCCGGAGGTGTGATCGGATGGCGTTTCGGATCTTCATGGTCCCCTTGAGCGATCCGGACGCGGCCGAGGAGGAGTTGAACGCTTTCCTGCGCGGGCATCGGATCCTGGGCGTGGAGAAGTGCCTGTTGGACCGGGGCTCCGAATCGTGCTGGACCTTCTGTGTGGACTTCCTCGAATCGGGGGGGACGCGCGGCGGTGATCGTCGTGGGCGGGCCGGGAACCGTGTCGACTACCGCGAACGGCTCTCGACGGTCCAGTTCGCCCGCTACGTTTCGTTGAAGGAATGGCGCAAGCAGACCGCCCAAGAAGAAGCAGTGCCGATCTCATCGCCGCATCGACGAGATCGCATTCGGATCTGACGACCGTCGAGACCGCCCTATGGGCCTTCGCGACCGGGGCTGGTGTGTCGCGTGATCGCTGGCGATCACGCGTCTAGTTTGATAGATTTGAGCGTGCGGTCGGCCCAGGCTTCGAACCGCGCAAGTCGCCCTCCATCGGCAAACGCTCCGGGATTCGCTCTCAACCCATCCCCTATCCCCCATCCCGACACCAACTCCTCGAGATCGGGCTATTTCTCGCGAAAAACCGGAACGCCGCACGTTCTGTTGGTGAGACCCGACTCGAACAGTCCGACTCCTTGTCCTCCGCCGCATCCTCATCCCTGTCCGCTTGGCATCGACGATCTCGGGAGAATCCCTCGGATGAGAACCCTGCGTCAGTATCTGGTCACCCTGGCCACGTGCTTCGTGATGGTCACGGCCGTCGCGCTAACCGATGGCTCACGCAAAGTCGCCTTCTTGGTCGGCATCAACGATTACAAGAAACCCAATTTCGAGGACCTCAAGTATGCCGAACGGGACGTCACCGCCGTGGCTTACGAGCTGTCCAACCTCGGCTTCGAGGTCGTCATGCTCACCGGTCCCCGAGCGACCCGGCATACCATCCATCAGACGGTCCGGCGCTTGGTCCGTCCGCTCGGCAAGGAGGACCTGGTCCTGGTGATGCTCTCCGGACACGGTCGCGAGTTGCCGGTCACCGGGCCCGACGGGACCCGATCGGTCGACCAGTTCTATTGCCCCGTCGACGCGATCGCCGATGACCCGACCTCGTTGGTCTCGCTGAGCGAGCTGACCGACCGGGTCCTGACGCCCAACGTGGGGCGGTCGCTGGTGATCGTCGACGTCGGCCGAGACCGCCCGATCCGGTCCGACAAGGGCTCGCGGGGCATCCAGGGCGATCAGGTCCGCCTGACCGAGGGCACCTCCTACTTCTTCAGTTGCCGGTCCGGCCAGCAATCCTTCGAGACGGACGAGATCCGGCACGGCGTCTTCACCTACTGCCTCGTCGAGGCGCTCCAAGGCGCCGGGGCGCGGGGCAACGCGATCTCGTGGACCGGGATCGTCGGCCAAGTCTACGATCGGATGAGCCAACCGGACATCAAAGGATTGCTCCGGGGCGAATCCCAGGAACCCCTCGCAGCCGGATTCCTCCCACGCACCATCCTCGGACATGTCGACCCAAGGCGCCGTGCCTTGGCAAACTCCGCCGAACGAGAGCGGCAACTCAAGCAATTTGAAGCGGAACAGGACGCGATCCAGAAGGCGATCAGTAAAAACATACAAAGCTCTTTCAAATTGAAGTTTGAATGATTTGTCATCCTGAAGATCACCCCTGATTCGAGGAGACTTAACCGATGCGGACTTTTGTGATTGGAATCGTCCTGGCGTCGTTGTCGCTCTCGGCGGCTCAGCCGAGGCCGGCCAAGGTGGCCTTGCTGGTGGGGGTCAACCAGTACGACAAACGCGCACTCGCCGAGCGGCCCTTGGACTACGCCGAACGCGACGTCCTGGAACTGAAGGAGGTCCTGGAAGGTCAGGGCTTCACCGTTCGAGTGCTCACCGGCAGCGGACGGGGGAACGATCGGGCCACGAAGGCGAACATCGAGCGGGCCTTGGACGATGTGCTCGGCCCAGGACGCAACGCCCGCGACATCGTCCTGCTGGGGTTCTCCGGACACGGCACCCAGTTGCCCCTGACCGACGAGCGCGGTCGGCCGATCCGTGACGGTCGTGGCATCGCCCTGGAGGACGCCTTCTACTGCCCCGTCGACGGCGTGCCGAGTGTGCCCTCGACGCTGATCAGCCTGACCCGGACGGTCGAGGAGTTAGACCGCAAGGGCGGGATCAACCTGATGCTGGTCGACGCCTGCCGCGACCGGCCCACCGATCCGGGCAAGGGGCGGACGATCTCCGGCGATGAGCTGAACGGTCGCCTGCCGCGCAACACGGCGATCCTCTTCGGCTGTGCGGCCAACCAGCAGTCGTTCGAGACGCCACGGGCCGACGGGGGCCACGGGATTTTCTTCTACCACGTCTTGGAGGCGTTGCGCGGCGAGGCGGCCAACCGTCGGGGGTTGGTGACCTGGGGCGCCTTGGTCAATTACGTCCGGGAAAACGTCGACTTCCAGGCCCAGGAGTGGCTGCCGGATCAATCGGTGGGCCGCGACGGAACCCTTCAAACGCCTCACGCCTTGACGAACCTGATCGCGGTGCCGGTTCTGGCCCGCGTCTCCACCTTCGAAGGGACCGAGGCGGGCAACGAATGGTCAGATAACGGCCTGAAGATGGCGTTTCGCTGGTGCCCGGCCGGAGCGTTTCTGATGGGCAGCCCAGAAGACGAACGGTTACGCGGCTCCGGCGAGCTTCAGCACCGGGTCGGACTGACGCGTGGCTTCTGGCTCGGTCAGTATGAGGTGACCCAATCGGAGTACGAATCGGTGATGGGGACCAACCCGAGCTATTTCTCCTCTTCAAGCAAGGGCAGTTCTCAGGTAGCTGATCAGGACACGTCGGTCTTCCCGGTGGAGAGTGTCTCTTGGGAGGACGCGGTAGCGTTTTGCCGGAAGCTGACGGAACAAGACCGTCGCACAGGCACACTTCCATTGGGCTGGGAATACCGTCTTCCGACGGAGGCTCAATGGGAATACGCCTGCCGTGCCGGGACGACTACGGCGACCTTGTTCGGCTCCAGCCTGAGCAGCCGCCAAGCGAACTTCGATGGGAATTACCCCTATAACGGTGCGTCGAATGGTCCTTATTTGAAACGTCCGACACGCGTGGGGAGCTACGGCCCGAACGCTTGGGGTCTTCATGACCTTCATGGGAACGTTTGGGAGTGGTGTCGGGATTGGTACGCTTCGGACTATTACGCCGAGTCCCCGGACTCTGATCCTCAAGGGTCTCCTAAGGCTTCGGTCCGCGTGATCCGGGGCGGTAGCTGGAGCGTCGACCCCCGGTACTGCCGCGCGGCGTTTCGGGACTGCCGCACGCCCGAGTACCGGAACTTCTTCCTCGGGTTTCGACCCGTCGCAGTCCCGTCGGGCGGGTGAAGCGAGATCCAGAACACGATCGAGTACGGGATCAAGTTCTGGTCTTTGGAGCGAAGCCCGGGAGCGCAGGCTGACGCATGGGTGTGCGCTAGCCACCCATGTGTCGTGCCGTAGCGTGAGGCGGAGCGGATTTCGCGACCCATTTTTCCTGTTCCGATTGTAACGATTATGCGAAACAAGAGGGATTTCGGTCTGATCGAGGCATTCCAAAGGAAATCCCGATCCGTCTCATGAGTGGGGGGGCCCTAAACGAGGTCCGACTCCGACCCGATCGCATTTTTTCGAGGTTTTTCGCGAGAATTCGCGACGCCGATCGTTCTCCTCTCGGAGTCCAACCCCGATACCCATCCCCACCGACCGCCTCGTCGCGGCCGAGTTCGACCAACTCCGCGTGATCAGGAACGAGACCTTGGAGAATTCCCAATGACCCGACGACCGCTCATGATCCCGAGCCTCCTCGCACTCGGGATCTGTCTGACCGCCAACGGCACGGCACTCGCCCAGCAGGATGATCCCGATGATCTGGCCACCGACGCCCTGGCGGTTCTCAGACGCCACTGTCAGGGGTGTCACAATGGGCCGGGTTCGAGCAATCCGGAATTCGCCGCCACCGACATCGCCGGCATGACCGACTACGGCGTCTTGGTGCCCGGCGATGCCGAGGCGTCCGACATCTACGACTACCCGAAGAGCGGGTTCATGCCGCCCCGTTCCATCCGCGAGCGGCCCACCGACGACGAGATCGAGGCCATCCGCGCCTGGATCGAGGCCGGCGCCCCGGCGTTCCCCGAGGCCGAGTCCCGCGACTTTCTCCCGTTGGAGACGGTCCTAGAGGCGGTCCGGGACGACCTCGACGACGTCGACCGCGACGACCGGCCGTTCCTCCGCTACTTCACCCTGGTGGAGGTCTATAACGACCCGAGCCTCAGTGACGAGGACCTCCGTTACCATCGCGCTGCGCTCTCCAAGGCGATCAACAGCATGAGCTGGGCGCCCCGGGTCGTCCGACCCCGAGCCGTCGACGAAAACGAGGTCGTCTTCGCCATCGACCTCCGCGATTACGAGTGGGACCGGGCCGACGTCTGGCGGATCCTCCAGCAAGCCTACCCGTACGGCCTGGAGGTCCGAACCGGCGCACGCGACGACCTGAACGAACTCCAGGAGGAGATCGCCGCGATGACCGGCGAACCCTTGGCGATGCTCCGCGCCGACTGGTTCGTGGCCACCGCCACACGGCCGCCGCTCTATCACGAGATCGTCTACGACACCGTCCTGCCCGACCTGATCGCCCGTCGCGACGTCGATGACCCGGCCAACCGCAAAGCGATGACCGCCAAGGACCTGGAACGGTTCCTCGGGATCGATATCCGCGCGGCCTTCGAGCGTCCCCGCCCCGAGCGGATCGCCCGAGGCGCCGTCACCGACAGTGGGGTGTCGAACCAGAACCGGATGCTGGAACGCCTCGAGTCGAAGTTCGGGGCCTACTGGAAATCGTACGACTTCGAGCCGTTGGCCGGCCTCGCGAAGCTGAACCGGTTCCCACTCGGTCCGCTCAACCTGTTCCCCGACGGCGAACACCCCTTCGCCTTCCAGGCCTTCATCCATGCCGGCGGGGAGATCATCTATAACCTGCCTAACGGTCTCCAAGGATATCTCCTGGTCGACGGTGAGGACCGGCGGATCGACGAAGGGCCGATCCCGATCGTCAGCGACGACCAGCGCATCTCCGGCACGCCGGCGATCGTCAACGGTCTCTCGTGCATGGCCTGTCACTCCCAAGGCATGATCGCCTTCCGGGATGAGGTCCGCGACAACAGCGCGATCTCCGGTCGACCCGAGGAGTTCATGCGTCGGCTCTACCCGAAGCACGAGGTCATGGACGACCTGATCGATCGCGACCGCCAGCGATTCCGCCAGGCCAACGACCAGGCCATCGGCGTCTACTTCGAGGCGGGGGACGACGAGGACGACAAAGCGACCCCGATCTTGGAACCGATCGGCTACGTCGCCGAGCGATACCGGACGCGGTTCCTCGACCTGCGGAGCGTCGCGGCCGAACTGCACTTCGCCGATCCCGATCAGCTCATCGCCGACGTCGGCCGACGACGGATCAGGCAACTCGGCCTGGAGGTTCTCCTCACCGAGGGCGGCAAGGTCAGCCGCAACGAGTGGGAGGCTGTCAACGGCCTGGACTCGCTCATGCAGGAACTCGCCCGCTCCACCGCCATCTACACCCCCCTGCTCGTCCGATAAACCAACAACAACGATCCCCATACAGGTAGGAATGACTCGACGATGAAACATCTGATTCCGATCGCCATCCTGTTCGTGTGCCTCTCCGCTTGCTCGGCGACGCGTGCCGATGAACTCCGCGACAAGCTGAAGGACCTGGCCTCCGACATCCTCTCCGAGACACGCGGCCAGCCGGTCAAGATCCTCCAGTTCGTCTCTTCGGTCGGCACCGACGACGCCAACAGTGGCGCCGGCCTCGAACAGCTCCTCATCGAGATGCTGGAGGCGACTCGGAGCGGGAGCGTCAACGAGCGGGCCCAGTTGTTCGTCCAAGGGACCTACAGCTTCGTGCCACGGAGCCGCACCGCCAGCGACTTCCGGGTGGTCAAGCTCAAGGTCACCATCCTCGATGCCTTCGGCGAAGAGATCAACAAGGTCGACCTCGAAGCCCAGTTCGATTTCACCAAGGCGATCATGGAGATCGTCCAACCGACCGTCGCGTTGCCCGACCCGGCGCGTAGCGACGTCTCCAAAGAGGATCGGAACCGCAAGCTGCAGGAAAGCGTCCTGGACCCCAAAGTCCGCATCCACGGACCGGGCAAGACCCGGGTCTCGGCGGTCCGTGATCAAGGGACCAGCCCGTTCTCGATCGAGGTCCGGGCCTGCCCGCTTTCGGAGTTCGAGAAGGGCGTCGACCCTCGCTCGCGTCCGGTCCGCGACGAGGACGGACAAGCCTTCATCGACCTCGACCTCGACGACCTTTATGAGATCCTGATCCACAACGAGTCGGACCAACAAATCGCCGCACGGGTCATGATCGACGGCATCGACATCTTCCAGTTCAGCGAGGATCGCAATGAAGACGGCACGCCGAAGTACACCCACTTCATCGCGCCGCCGAAGTCCTCGATGCTGGTCAAGGGCTGGCACAAGTCGATCGCGGACCCCGAGGCGAACGTCCGATCGTTCCTGGTCAAGGCGCATGGGAAGGGCGTCGTCTCGAACGAAGACGGGATCAAGCCCACCGGTCGGGTCGGCGTGATCTTCGTCGAGTTCTGCAAGGCCCGCCAGTTGGCGCCGGGAGCCCGATCCACGGCCCAGACCGAGACCGGCTTCGGACCCGATCGCCGCGACGAACAGGTCGAAGTTCGTGCCGACATCGATCCGCCCCTGGAGGCCGTCGCGATCCGGTATAGCCGGTGATCGTCCAGGTCTCCCATCGTGCGGACTGGTCCCCGCCGACCGGTCCCCACGATCATCCCCATGCTGTTCTCCTGATGTTTTCAGACTGTTCCCAGGACCGACCCACCCCACCCGTGATGCCCCATCGGAGGTGATCGGCTGTGTCACGTATCATCCCGGTGATCCTTCTCGGGCTGGGATGGCTCATCTCGGGTTGCGCTCCGACTCACTCCCCAGCGGACCGAGACGACGCCTCAGATATCGACTCGGAACAGGGCTCCCGTTCCACCAGCGATGAGCCCCCTGCGCCGATCCCGTCCAGTACCGGGTCGGTGCGGAAGGTGGCGTTCCTGGTCGGGATCAACGACTACAAGAAGCCGTTCTTCAACGATCTGAAGTATGCCGAGAACGACGTTAAGGCCATCGGCGTCGAACTCCGCAAGTTAGGCTTCGAGGTGACGGTCTTGACCGGCCAACGCGCCACCCGAGAGGCCATCGATGCGACCGTTCGTCGGCTGGTTCGCCCCCTCGGTGATGAGGACCTGGCCCTGGTGATGCTTTCCGGGCATGGCCAGGAGTTGGAGGTCCGCCCCAAGGTCCCCGACCAGTTTTACTGTCCGGTCAACGCGGTCTCCGAGCAACCCGGGACGCTGTTCTCCTTGAGTGAGCTGACCGACCGGATCCTGGCGCCCAACGTCGGCCGCTCGTTGGTCCTGGTCGACGCCTGCCGTGACCGACGTGTGAAAGAAGACAAGGGGGCGCGGGGGATCCAAGGACGCACCGTCAGCCTGCCCGAGGGGATCGCGGTCTTTTTCAGTTGCCGCTCGGGTCAACAGTCCTTCGAGAAAGACGCCATCGGCCACGGCCTGTTCACCTACTGCCTGCTCGATGGTCTCCGAGGGGCGGCGGCGCGACCCGGAGAACGGGAGATCTCCTGGTTCGATCTGGTCGCGCATGTCAATTACCGGATGAGCCGCCAGGAGATCCGAGACTTGCTCCGGGGCGAAGAACAAGACCCGCTCTCAAGTGGCGCGGTTCCTCGAATTATCCTCGGTGAACTCTCGGCTGGTTTCGAAGGGACCGAGGCGGGCGACCTCTGGTCGGAGAACAGCTTGAAGATGGCGTTTCGCTGGTGCCCGGCCGGAGCGTTTCTGATGGGCAGCCCAGAAGACGAACGGTTACGCGGCTCCGGCGAGCTTCAGCACCGGGTCGGACTGACGCGTGGCTTCTGGCTCGGTCAGTATGAGGTGACCCAATCGGAGTACGAATCGGTGATGGGGACCAACCCGAGCTATTTCTCCTCTTCAAGCAAGGGCAGTTCTCAGGTAGCTGATCAGGACACGTCGGTCTTCCCGGTGGAGAGTGTCTCTTGGGAGGACGCGGTAGCGTTTTGCCGGAAGCTGACGGAACAAGACCGTCGCACAGGCACACTTCCATTGGGCTGGGAATACCGTCTTCCGACGGAGGCTCAATGGGAATACGCCTGCCGTGCCGGGACGTCCACGGCGACCTCATTCGGCTCCAGCCTGAGTAGCCGCCAAGCGAACTTCGATGGGGATCGTCCCTACAACGGGGCGTCGAAGGGTCCGGATTTGGGCCGTCCGACACGCGTGGGGAGCTACGGACCGAACGCCTGGGGTCTTCATGACCTTCATGGGAACGTTTGGGAGTGGTGCCGGGACCGGCATGGTATTAACTATTATGCCGTTTCTCCTAGCTCTAATCCTGCAGGGCCTTCAAAGGCTTCGTACCGCGTGATGCGTGGCGGGAGCTGGAGCGACTTCGGCCAGCTCTGCCGGGCAGCCAACCGCATCGGGTACACGCCGACAAGCCGGCTCTACTTTCTGGGCTTTCGTGTCGCCGCAGTCCCGTCGGGCTGGTAAACGAAAAAGTCCAGTTCCCAGCTCACGCCAGGACCAGATGCACTGCTCGAGCAGAGTTTCACGAGCGAAGGTCGTCCGAGCGGGTGTGCGAGAGCCACCCGCCGGCGAACCGAAGCGTCGCCGATCTCTCGATATGGCGATCAATAGCCAAAACGAAGCGATATCACAAAAAAACCGTAGCGATTGCACCTAATACATGAACTATTCAATATTCTGAAGCCCCTCCAGTGCTAAGTGGCCTGCTCTCTTCCTTGTGCGACCGGACTGCAACCACATTCAGCGTCCAATTCTGAGCGCGACCGGCGGAGGATCCAACGGGCGTTGATCCCCGACAAATTCTCACGCCTGATTAATGTAACGGCTGCATCGGAAACTGTCTCGATCGGATTGGAGGGACGTGAGCGCGCCCTGCTCGACGCGATCGCGATGGGAACCGTTTTGCGCGCCAGTGAACTGCGATCGCTGATCCCGGGACCCTTTCACCTGAGCGATGAGATGCCGACCGTCCGTGTCCCCGCCGGATACACCAAGAACGGACGCGAGGCGATCCAACCCTTGCCTTCCTCACTGATGAAAGACCTCCGTCCGTGGCTCGAGGAGAAAGCAACGGGTCAGCCCGTCTTTGCGTACTTGACCGACAAGACCGCGAAGATGCTCCGGGCCGACTTGCAGAGCGCAGGAATTCCAATCGCGACCGATAAAGAGGTCGTCGACTTCCACGCGCTTCGACACACCTACGAAACGATGGTGGTTTCCGGAGGGGCCAGCGTGAAGACCGCGCAAGAACTCCTACGCCATTCCGATCCGACTCTGACGATCAGCCGATATGCCCATACGCGACCCCATGATATTCAAGGGGCAGTCGATCACCTTGAGTTCCTCAAAAGCCACAACACAATTGGGTCAAAAGAAACCAATGAGTTTGAGATATCTGGTCATGTTCTTGCCCACGATTTGTCCACCGAGGGAGTCGCAAGCTGTCGCTTTGCGTCGGAGAGTGGGGAAGACACGGATTCGGGTCGAACGCCCGCAACTCCTGATTCTGTCGGGAGTTGTCGACCCGAGTCGGCTTCGGTCGGGGATGCGGCCTGCAGGACTCGAACCTGCAACCTAGGGATTATGAGTCCCCTGCTCTGCCATTGAGCTAAGGCCGCCTGAGATCGGGTCACTTCTGAGCTTGACCAATTCGCGAACAATCAGCAAGAGCCAATCGATTCTGCCCCGGTTCGATTGCTCCGGAACGCGCGAAATGGCGGTCGCCCAATCGTTCGATTCGGAGATCGACGATTCGAGGCGATCGCCATTTGCGACAGACAGTTGGCTGGCTGGGGCTGGGACGAAAGGGTTAAGGAGACCCAGCCATTTCGGAGGGAGCGAGAATCAGTCGTCGGCGTCGGTCGCGTTGATGTCAGAGACTCAGGGAGTGCCGAACCGATCGCTCAGGCGCGTGAGGTCGCCAAGGCGGCTGCCGGTTGCGGCGACTCGACCGGACCACCAACGTCCGAAACTCCAGCCTCTTCAGCCGGCGCGTCGTCGGACTCTGGTTCCGACACCGCTGGGGTTGGTTCGGGTTCGCGACCGTCCGCAGATTGGTCCGAGTGATCCGTCGGAGCCTCGTCGTTGCCGTTCGAGATCGCCGCAGCTTCGAGCTGAGACTCCTTGGGGAGCTTGATGTCGGTGGCCATCCCCACGAAACTCATCAGGCGAATCATCAGGAACGTCATGTCAAATTCCCACCACTTCAGACCGTGGCGGGCCGAGGTCGCGAACGCATGGTGGTTGTTGTGCCAGCCTTCGCCGTACGTGATCAGGGCGACCCACCAAAGGTTGGTCGAGTCATCACGCGTCTTGTAGGAACGATAACCCCAGACATGCGTGGCCGAGTTGACGAGCCAGGTGGCGTGGAGGACCAGGACGGTCCGAACGCAAACGCCCCAGACGACGAACGGCCAGCCGCCGATCGCGAACAGGATCACTGCCAGGCCGATCGGGAAAAGTCCGTTCCATTTGTCCATCCAGACCAGAACCCGATCCTTCATCAGGTCGGGCACCCAGCGCTTGTAGTATTCTTCGTCGTGGAGGGTCTCCACCTCCGGCGTGATCCACCAGAACATGTGGGCCCACGCGAAGCCTTCATGCGGCGTGTGGGCGTCGCCCTCTTCATCGCTGTGCGCATGGTGGCGACGGTGGTCGGCCACCCAGCCCAGAGGGCCTCCTTCGCACGCAGCGCACCCGATCCCGGTCAAGACGTACTTGAGCCAAGACGGTCGGACCGCGAAACTCCGATGGGTCAGGAGCCGGTGATACGTCAAGCAGATGCCGATTCCACCGGTCAGCCAATGGAGAATCACACAGAGCGCCAACGCTTGCCAGGAGAAGAAGGACGGTAAAAAGGCGAAGAGGGCTCCGATGTGGATAATTCCGATCGGGATGATCGAACCCCATGCGATCGTCTTTTCCCGGGACGTTGTGATCGAGCGAGTCGACATGCGTAGGTGTCTCGTAAACAAGCGGGAGGCGGAAGCGGGGGCGTCGTCACGTACTGACCGCGAGCGACGAGGCGAGCCGCGGGAGGGGAAGGCACCAATGAGCCTGGACTCTGTCGGTCTGTCGGATGGGGATCCGGTGGGATCAGCCTGACCACCACAAACCCATCATAATCAGAGGACGATGACCCGATCGAATCTCGCTGGCGGAGAGCCGTTTTCTCGGATTCGATCGTGCAGGTGAGAGGCTTGCTGTTTCCGGAGGGCCTGATGATCGGCTATCGTCCGGACCTGACCATCTCCGGTCAAGCCATTGAGTCGGATTCGACCCCACTTTGAAGACAAGAAATCGGAACGACCTCACCATTTCCGCGCACTCCCAACGCGCACCGGAAGTACGAACTCCACAAGTCCCACGGTCGCCCCGTGCCCGCGACCACTCGGTCCGGTTCGGAAGACGTCGCCTTGGTGGTCGTTCTGATTTTTGAGGAGCTTGATATGCCGATGTTTGAGTGTTCGAAGCAGCGAGGTTGGCTTGGGATCCTCCTCGCATCGATGTTCGTGGGCGGTTTCAGCCTCTTCAGCGTCGGCTGCTCGCGACCCGAGGGGGATCGGCCCAACGATGCCATCGTGGTTCCGGCCGCAGAGAACACAGGTTCCGAAGAACAGGAAGGCTAGATCTCACACGGGGGTCGCCTTCCCCGACGCGCTACCGAACGAGTAAAACGAGAATGGTTCTCCGTTCCGTCCCATCTTCGGACTACGGAGACTGAACGCCGCCCAAACGCCTCTCACCAGCCGACCCGGATTCATCCTTGCACCAGGAGATTGTGACCATGACTCGTGCCAGTTCGGCCCTGTTCGCCCTGAGCTTGATGGGCCTCTTGCTATCGACCGGATGTGGCGAGCAGGCTTCGCCACGCAAGGCCGTTGCGGTGACCCTCGAAGACAATGCCGTCCTGACGGCCACCAGCGAAACTTCGAACGCGAATTCGGCCGATCCCGCCACCACAACGGCTGCTCAGTCCGGTAGTTACGGAACGATCACCGGCCGCCTGGTCTGGGGTGGCAACACCGTGCCCGAGCCGAACGTGATCGTCAAGCAGGGCGACGCCAGCATCAAGGACGCGCAAGTCTGCGCCGCCGAGACCCTCCTCGACCGTTCGCTGTCGGTCGATTCGGAAACCAAGGGGATTCGCTACGGCCTGGCCTTCCTGTTCCGTCCCAAGGGCGCCAATCCGAGCCGTGTTCAGCAGATCGTCACCAGCAACGCGGAGGTCGTCATCGACCAGAAGAACTGCGAGTTCCTGCCTTACATCGATGCGATCTACAAGGATCAGAAGCTGAAGTTCACCTCGAGTGATCCGGTCAGCCACAACGTCCGCTACTCCGGGTTCACGATCGGCAGCTACAACCAGATCCTGCCGCCGCAGGGCTCTGACACGATCAGCTTCAAAGCCGGTGAGCGTCGTCCGACCCCGGTCTTCTGCGATATTCACCCGTGGATGAAGGGGTGGTTCATGGTTCTGGACCATCCGTTCTTCGCCGTCACCCAAGAGGACGGCTCGTTCGAAATCCAAGGGGTTCCGGCGGGCACGCAGAACCTCGTCGTCTGGCAGGAGAAGGCCGGCTACGTCAACGAAGGACGCGCTCGCGGTATGGCGGTCACGGTCGAAGCGGGTCAGACCTTAGACCTCGGAGAGATGGTGATCGATCCGTCCTCGATCCGCTGATCATCTGTTTATGATCGCTTGGTTCCAAGACGCTCGAGAGGGGTCAGCAACTCCAACCATCATGGAGCGACAGGCTGGCCCTTTCTCAGCTCAAAACAGAACAGATCTCTATCGTCTGAAAGATTCGACGCATAACGAAGAATGCGTAACGACAAGGTTACGTATTACGACAAACTGTTCATCGTCGTTCCTTATCGAACGTTATTGATCGTCTAGGAATCCTTCGAGGATTCAATCAGCTTGATATGAGGACACCCAGGTTCCTCAGTCCCGAAACGAATGCGATGTTCCGGATTGAACTGACAAGTCGCCATAGATGGCATTGACAGAGAGTTAGCTGATCGTCATCGATCGAGACAAGTATTGCTTGAAACAGAAATCAAGGGACCGGCCGGGTTACGAAGAGACACCAGCCGGTCATCTAAGGGGTGTTGCTCGGCCCGCGAACCGTTCACTCCTCAACGAGCGTCTCGATGGCGTCGGCCAACTTTCGACCGCGCTCGGTGAGGCGATAGATGTTGTTCTTGCCATCGCGTCGCGGCTCAATCAACTGACCGTGACGCAAGAGAGCGAGGTGGTGACTGACAGCAGGTTGGCTCTGGCCACCAAGTTCCTCGCAGAGTCCGCCAACGTTGTGCTCCTTATCACTGAGGAGCAGGACGACCTTGAGCCGAGTGGGATCGGAGACCTGCTTGAGGAGTTGGGCCGCCTCTTTGATCTCGCGGGTCGGTCCCGCATCGCGAAGCTCATCATCCTCGGCAGTCACGACAGTGGGTGCCGGCGCGGCCGCCTTGGGGGCTCGCTGTGGCTTGCTCTTGGTGACCGGCGATTTGGGTTTCGAGGTCCGCGACGCCTTGGTCTTGGAAGTCGTCGCCGCCTTCGACTTAGCACCCTTGGTAGACTTGGTCTTTGTGGTAGGCATGGTGATGCGTAGCTCCGAGAAGGATGTCGACCAGAAGGTCAGGAGGCTTTGTGGGAGACCACGAAAGCGCGAGAGGGAATTAACATGATCGTACCATCAACCTCTTGGAATGTCAATCATTCTGTTGACGTCGCTCGATGAGGATCCTTTCGAGATCGGAACGTTCTGCGGGACAACGACTGAGCGGTCCAAGGGGTTTTTGGGGCTATGGCATGCTGACAGACCTCTATCTCAAGCATAGAGGCGGGGGGTAAGAAGTCCCTCGGCTTGTGACCTGCGATCCCGTTCTCCCCCGTCAGAATCGGAACGTTCCTGCCGGTCGGCGGGATGACCGCGATCTCAAAGACGAACCGACGATGTCGAACGGTCCGCATTCGGGTTCCAGACGAAGTCGGCCGTTGTGTCCGCATGGCGGACGAAATGTGGTCGTTCGTCCGCGCCCTTACGCGATCACGTACGTCACATCCTCGGCAAGCAACCGGGATCGACATCGATCCGGAAGGCCAATGGCTCGGTATGGCGGGAATGGCCCAGGACCTCGGCCTGGTTTCCCGAGGCGCGGACGCCCTCGATTCGAAGCGTTCCGCGCCGATCGGGCTCTGTTCAGATATCGATATCTTGGGCCGTATACGCTTCGGCCATGATGAACCGGAACCGGGGTTCGGGATCGCGTCCCATCAGTTCGCAGACGGTGTTCTCGGTGAAGGGCCGGTCGTCGTCGGTGTCCATGACGCGGAGCAGCCGCCTGCGCTTCGGATCGAGGGTCGTCTCGAAGAGGAGCTTGGCGGTCATCTCGCCCAAGCCTTTGAACCGAGTCATCGTGAACCGCGCGTTCTCGGGCAACCCGGCCAAGATCTTGTCCTTGGCCGCATCGTCAGCGGCCCAGTGGGTCTGCTGGCCATGGCTGATCTTATAAAGCGGCGGGCAGGCCAGATAGACCCGGCCGTCACGGATCAACCCCGGCATGTGACGGTAGAAGAAGGTCAACAGGAGTGTGGCGATGTGGTGACCGTCACTATCAGCATCGGTCAGCAGGATGACCCGGCCGTATCGGAGCTTCGAGGGGTCGTACTGATTGCCCAGGCCGCAACCCAGAGCGTTGGTCAGATCACCCAGCTCTTTGTTGTCGAGGACCTTGGACTTGCCCGCCTGCTCGGCATTGAGCACCTTCCCGCGGAGCGGAAGGATCGCTTGGGTCTCACGATCGCGCCCCATCTTGGCCGATCCGCCGGCCGAGTCGCCCTCGACGATGAACAGCTCAGAGCGCTCGGGGTCGGACAGTTCACAGTCGGCGAGCTTGCCCGGCAGGTTCAACCGCGCGCCATGGACGGGGCTCTTGCGACGGACCTGGCTGATCGTCTTGCGGCTCTCCTCGCGGGCGCGGGCGGCCATCAGGACGTGTTGGGCGATCGCCTCGGCCGCGCTTGGGTTCTTCAGCAGGAAGTCGGCCAGCCGAGGTCGAATGATCGACTCAACGACGGTCCGGACCTCCGCATTGTTCAGCTTATCTTTGGTCTGGCCACCGAACTGGGGCTCCGGGACGCAAACCGAGAGCACACATGTCAGGCCTTCGCGGATATCCTCGCCCTTGACCTCCTGGCCCTTCTTCATCAGGCCGTGCTGGGTCATGTGCCGGAGAACCGCTGCGCGGATCGCCTCGCGGATCCCCTGCTCGTGGGTGCCGCCGAACCGAGTTGGGATGGTGTTAACGAACGAGACGATCTGTTCGCCGCTCGACTCCGGCTTGGCCTCAACCCAGGCCAGCGCCGTCTCGACCCGCAACTGGGAGTCGGGATCGTCGCGCTCCAGGAGGAAGGGGGCGGCGATGACCGTGTCGCCTCGACGCTGATGGAGATGCGTGAGGTAGTCGGCCACGCCACCTTCGTGGTGGAGTTCACGGGTCTGACCACTCGATTGGTCCTCGAAGGTGATCGAGAGCCCCTTGTTGAGATACGCCTTGATCTCGAGACGTTCGGCGATCAGTTCGGGATCGAACCGGCTCCGGCCGAAGATCTCCGAATCGGGCGAGAAGGAGACGGTCGTTCCCGTCCCGCGCGCAGCGCCGACCTTGCGGACCGGGCCGAGCGGCTTGCCGCGTTCGTAGCTCTGGCGGTGCAGGGACCCGTCGCGCTTGACCTCGACGGCCAACTCGGAGCTGAGCGCGTTGACGACGCTCGCCCCGACCCCGTTGAGGCCGCCGGAGACCTTGTAAGCGTCGTTGTCGAACTTCCCTCCGGCGTGGAGCGTGGTGAAGACCAGCTCCAGGGCGCTGGTCTTCTTCTCCTTGTGGATCGCCACGGGAATTCCGCGACCGTTGTCGGCCACGCTGACGGTCCGGAGATCCTTGTGGAGGGTCACGATGATCCGGGTCGCGTGCCCGTTCATCACCTCGTCGATCGCGTTGTCGACGATTTCCCAGAGCAGGTGATGGAAGCCGTCCTTATCGGTACCGCCAATGTACATACCCGGTCGAATGCGGACCGCCTCGATCCCCTCGATCACCTGAATCGCATCGGAATCGTAATCGCGTGTCGCGGTGGCCATGGCCTCTCTCGTGGTCCTTCCCATCAAATGAACGTCGAGGTCCGATCAACGGATCGTAAGGTCAACGGGTCCCGTTGGCGACCGTCGGCTCGATGTGATCGGACGTCCGGGCGGTCGTTGCTGCTTTGGAACAGGTCCGCATGCCGTGCCGCCATCGATGGCGTACATCCTGACTCGATCGGGGGCGTCGCGTCACTTCGAGGCACCCTCGTCGATCGTCTCGGCCGGCGGGACGGGCTGGACGGGCTCGGGGATGACCTCGGTGAGTTGACCGCGCTGCATGATGGTGGTCCCGCGGCCACCCCGACTGGTGACGGCGTACTTGGTGGCCCGGACGGTCTGGACAGCGCCCCGGCTGGTCCGGACCTGGAGCCCTTCGCGGAGCTTCTCGGCCATGGCGAAGCCAAGAACGCGGTCGCCGGTGTCCAGTTTAATGGCCAAGACGCCGCGGCCGGCCCCACTGACCAATTTGATTTGGTCGACCGGGAAGATCAGGACCCGCGCCTTGGCCGTGGCCAGGCAGAGGTTCTCGCCGCCATCGCTGGCCTCGACGCGGAGCACGCGGTCTTCCGGATCGTCGGGGTCCAGCCGCATGAAGGCGCGGCCCTTCTTGGTCGAGACCGCCTGATGCGCGGCGATGCTGAAGCGGATCGCCTTGCCGCCCGCAGAGAGGGCCACCGCATAGGGCGGCGTGGGCTCGCCTTTGCCCTCGTCGTGGCCGTTGGTCGCCTCGCCGTTGGAGTTGGCCGAGTTCTCCTCGACCGCGAGGAGCCCTTGGACCAGCTCGTCGCGGGAGGGCGGACGTCGGGTCGGCGTGGGCAGGCAGCGGAGGTCGTGACAGAGGCAGCCGACGATCGTCTCGCCGTCGTCGAAGGCGAACAGCTTCTGGACCGGATCGCCGTGGCCGCCGGTCATCGGGATGTCGTTGACTCGGAGGGTGTAGGCGATTCCACGGTCGGTCAGGAGGGTCAAGGTCCGACGCGCGGTGGCTCGGAAGATCCAGCCGACCTGGTCCTCGTCGCGGACCCGGATGTTCTCCACATCGGTGAACGACTTCTGCCGCTTCAGGTAACCGTCCCTCGAGACGATGACCCAGGCATCGTCGTCGACGATGTAGTCTTCTTCGTTGAAGGAGACGTCCTGATCCGGCCCGGCGATCCGGGTCCGTCGCTTGTCGGGATAGGCTTTGGCAATCTCCTCGATCTCGCGCTGGACGATCTCCCAGCGCGCCGACTCGTCGCCGAGCAGCCGCTCGATCTCACGGGCGCGGGTCGCTTTGTCCTTGAGTTCCTGACGGATCTCCTTGATCTCCAGCTTGCCCAGCTTGTAGAGCTTGGTCTCGAGGACGGCGTCGGCCTGGATCTCGGACAGCTCGAACCGCTTGATCAGTCGGGGGGCCGCGTCGGCCTTGCCGTCGCTCTTGCGGATGATCTGGATCGCCTCATCGAGGTTGTCAAAGATGATCTTGAAGCCTTCGAGGATGTGGATCCGGCGCCGGAGTTCCTCGAGTTCGTGTCGGAGTCGACGGGTGACGATCTCGAGGCGGAAGTCGAGGAAGTGGAGCAGGATCGATCGGAGGCTGAGCCGATCGGGGACGGCCACGTCGCTTTCATTATGCGGCAGCAGGCACGTCATGTTGACGTGAAACTTCGATTGCAACGGGGTGTGCTTGAGCAGGTAAGCCATCGCGGCGTCGGGCTTGGAGCCCGGCTTGAGTTCCAACTCGATCCGGACATCCTCGGTGCTCAGGTCCTTAACGTTGACCAGTTGGGGGACCTTGCCGTTGGCGATCGCCTCGCCGATCCGTTCGACCAGGTTGTCCTTGATGACGCCATAAGGGATCGAGCTGATCAGGATCCGGTCGGACTTCTGGGGATCGGGCGCGTACTCGCCACGGAGGGCGATGCTGCCCTGCCCTTCGCGATGGATCTGGACCAGTTCGTCCTTGGTGTTGAGGATGACGCCGCCGGTGGGGAAGTCGGGTCCTTTGATCTTACTGGTGAGCTTCTCGACGGGCAGTTCTCGGTCTTCGAGCAGGGCGAGCAAGCCTTTACAGACCTCGACGAGGTTGTAAGGCGGGATGTTGGTGGCCATGCCGACGGCGATCCCGCTGGCACCGTTGATCAGCAGGCTGGGGACCCGCGCTGGCAGCACGACCGGCTCGTCGGCGGTGCTCGAGTAGTTGGGCCGGAAGTCGACGGTCGCCTGGCGGATCTCGCGGAGGAACTCCTCGGCGATCGGCATCAAGCGGCATTCGGTGTACCGCATCGCCGCGGGCGGGTCGCCATCGATCGAACCGAAGTTGCCGAAGCCATCGATCAACGGATAGCGATAGCTGAACTCCTGGGCCATCCGGACCAGCGCATCGTAGATCGACTGGTCGCCGTGCGGGTGGTAGCGACCCATCACGTCGCCGACGACGCGGGCGCACTTGGAGTAGCCGCCGGTGGGGCGGATCCCCAGGTCGGCCCACATCGTGTAGAGGATCCGGCGCTGAACGGGCTTGAGCCCGTCGCGGACGTCGGGCAGGGCGCGCGAGGAGATCACGCTGAGGGCATAGTTGAGATAGCGGACCCGAGTGGCCTCGCCGAGCGAGACCTCCTCGACCTGACCGAGGGTGCGGGCCGGCGATCGGGCCGGCCCTCGAGGGTTCGAACCGCGCGTTCGACTGCGCTTCGCCATCGAGACGGGATCCTTCTGACTGGCTCGGCGGGGCGATCCGGCGGACCGTCCTGACCGGTGGTCCCTCGCCGAAGGCCGGACGCGTCACGACCGTCGCCGCGATCCGACGGATCTCGCATCACGCGGGGGTCGATCGGGAGTTCGCCGAGCGGAAGGTGTACGCGAGTTTACTCTGGGTTGGTTTGTTATCGTATCCCGGACATCGACCCGTCGACCAGTTCAAGTCGCCCACGCGTGGTCAACGCCGAACACCCGACCAACCGGGACGTTCGGAGCCCCCTGCATGTTGGCTACAGATCGGAATTCGAGCGGCAACGGCTTGAGTCTCGCGATCAGACTATCAAAGCGTCACGCAATGCGTCCGACGATAAGCTTGCGTGGCGGAGTTTTCTGATCACGAGATTCTGCCAGGATCGTCATAGAAGTTCGAGCATGGGGCTATTCGCCCGAGTGGACACCCACCAGAAATATGGCAGTTTTAGAATAGTGTGGTTGTCGAGCACAAAGGGTATTCGCTTGAGGGTAAGGCACTCATCCCTTACCCTCAAGCAAGACCACGATGCATGGCTAATAACGTTCGGCTGATATGACTTCTCGGCCTGCCCGAGTCCCGACAGCACGCCATACCTCAAGATCGAGCGAATCCTGAAGAAATTGAACATGACCGTCTGCAAACACCAGATTAACTCCTCCTGGATGCAAGCTCCCGGCCGGGCATGTTCCGTGGATGTTATGCATGGAACCGATACTAGGCAGGCACGTTGAGGAATTGGGCGTTACGCCATGGTCATACAGCGTGTACTGCCACTTTCCATGAAACCATTCCCTCCCCCTAAATTCATAAGCGTTTAGGTTCACATTTACTAACTTGATGCATTCTTGAAAGAAGATAGTCGGACTGGTTGGTGACATTTGGGCAAAGTCCGTGCGGGCTCGCATGCTTCGAGAGGGTGAGGCTCCCCTTTCGGGATGGTCTCCAGTGAGCCATTCAGCGTACATCGTCGTTTGCGATAAGCCGTCTCGGAATGCTTCAGGACCGATGAAACCGCCTCTCCTCATCGGAGCATCCACGAAGGCACCGGTCCATGGACCATCCTTAAAAACATGCCCAACATTTGCCGCATAATTCGTCATGTTTGAAAACTGCCACATACTATCGCTTGGACAAAGAAGAACATCAAGCTTGGTTTGGAACACAGTCATATTTTCTACCGGTGTCTCGGGCATTAAAGAAAGGACCCCGACATCGTAATTGATCGCGTGATGGAGGGAAGCCCTGTCAAGATATGGGAGGATGACGGCGAATGGAGAAAAAGGCGGGCTGGGCCGCCCTGCAGGAAGGACGTTCCACGATGCGATGTAATTCTGCGTCGCAAGGGCGAGTTGGCGCAGGTTATTGGCGCACTTCAGCCGACGCCCGGCTTCCCGTGAGGATTGGACGGCGGGCAGCAGCATGGCGACCAGAAGGAATATAACGAACACGACGATGAGCAACTCGATGAGGGTAAACCCCTTGCTCCATCCGCACGCTTTGGATTGAGTCATCAGGTGAATCCTTTCTTGGATAGTTGAGAAGCATGGCCGCCTCCATTTTTAGGCGGCCCGGAAACTCAAGAGTTGGATTGATACCCAGTGGCCCTGAAGGCAATTGAGAGACGCTAGTCGACGACCTTCACCCGCAACTGCGAAACGTATTGTTCATCGTAGATGTTTTTGTAACGGATTGTGAGAAAGTAGAACGATCGCTGAGGAAGGCCGACGGCCGTTGGTTTCTCAACCTGCAACGTCCCCACCACTTTGAAAAATTCGAACGCACCGTCGACACCTGAAGCCGCATGCCCGGAGCCTGTCGGAAACGTAATTCCGTAATCCGAGGTTGCATTCTCGTTTGCTGCCGTAATCTTGACCGTGCTGTGAACAACATCGGGATCGGTGCCATCTAACCACTTGATCGTGGCCTCGATCGGAATGCTGTCGGCATCGACAACGGCATCGCGGTCCGGCTTCTGCCACACGACATGATACTGCTATGCGCTCACCTCGGTTATCACTAACAGGTTCAGCGTGACAACGAATGACACAACGAGAAAGCAAGCCATGGCAATGCTTTTTCGCATAGACGTGGAAGACCGCTGGCATCCAAGGACGCCAGACAACTAAGGGGTTTGAAAGTGCCAAATTATCTCGTACCCTGGGCCTCCGCACCAGGAGTCCAGGAGATACGGAGATGGTCCCGCCCTCACCCGAGATGATCCCCGTCCTCAACGACACCGCCAAGGAACTCAAAGGCCCCAGGCGGCGACTGTACATGGCCAGGACTGTCCGGGCGATGGGCCGGGGCGGGCCCGGCGGTCACCCTGGTTGAGCAGGCGTACGCCCAGGGCGTAAGGCTCGATGCCAAGGAGATTAAGGCGTTGGAGTCGGAGGTCGTCCGCCTGCCTTCCTTGGAGAAGTGGTTCGTCGAGATCCCCGCTCTTCCACGGAAGTAAAGGGACAATTAGGATTCATCAAGCCCCTAAGTTTGCCAGATGTGCCCACCGGGAGAAGCTTTGGCGTTTTCAGAGAGCACCGCAGTAGGCCACAGCCACTTCGACCTGAAGGAGCTGTACGGTGTCCTTGCAAGTGGAGATGCCAAAGCTGTTGGCAAATATACCAAATCTGCCGCATATGTCACTAAAAAAGTCGATGTTGCCAAAAAAACAAAAAAAATGCCGGCGCGATTGGTCGAGCCTTTCGCGGCATGGCAGTGCTGGACGGCCCACGGGGGGTCGTCCGGGTGATCACGAACGAGGGACGCACATGTCCGCCTCAGCGTTGCGGGGAAACCGACCCCAGCTCGCCGAAACCATCTACGAGCACGGGGCGCTGGCCGGTCTGGACGACGCTGCGCTGCTCCGACGGATTGCGACGGCGTCGGACACCGCCAGCGCGCAGTTGGCCATCGCGGTGCTGTTTAAACGGCATCTGCGGTTGGTCGAGGCGGCCTGTCGACGCTACCGACTGGACGACCACGACCGCGATGACGTGGTGCAAGCCACCTTCGTGGTCCTGATCGGCAAGGCCGACCGGCTCTGGGCCCACCGTTCCTTGGCGTCCTGGCTCTTCGGGGTCGCCAAGCGGGTGGCCAGTCGGGCGGCGCGCCGTCGAGGACGCGGTCCGGCTCAGGCCGAGCCGGAAACCTTGGCGGCGATCCCCGAGCGGGCCGTGAGCCGAACACCCGATGAGGAAGTCGCCGCAGTCCTCGACGCCCTGGAACGTCTGCCCGATTCGCTCCGAATCCCGGTCGAACTCTGCTACCTGCAGGGGCTCACCCACCCGGTCGCCGCCGAACGCTTGAGCTGTCCGATCGGGACGGTCCGGAGCCGATTGGCGCGGGCCCGGGCTCGGCTTCGGCACGATCTGGAGCGTCGAGGGATCGAGGCGCGGGACCTGGCGTTGATCGCGCCGGTGCTCCGGCTCGACCCGACGGTCCTGGTCACCCCAACCCGCCAGGCCATCACCTCGATGGTCCAAACCGCGACCGTCGGCCAGCGCGAGATCACCTTGGCGATCCCCAAGGCCGTCGCGGCGCTCGCTTCAGGAACTCAACCCTCCATGCTCTTCAGCACAACAACGATCCTTTCGGGGATCTCCCTGACCATCACATCCCTGATCCTCGGCCTGGCGTTGGCGATCCAACAGCCCGAAGCCCCGGCGGAATCCCAGCCGCCGGATAGTCCCGTTACGACGGCCGTCGCCCGCGTTGAGGCTAGTCGCGTCGTGACCCGCTCCTTCGAGGTCACCCCGAACGTCGAGGTCCGGATCATCGAGGAGATCCCCGGTCAGATCATCGTGACCCCGGGCGGATCGACCGATCGGGTCGAGGTCGAGATCACGCTCAAGGCATCGGGGACCGATGAGCAAACCGCTCGGGAGAACCTGAACCGGATCCAGCTCGACTTCGAGGAGAGTCCGGAAAAGGACAAGCTGAGCATCGTCGCCAACGGCCCCGACAAGATGACCTCCGAGGATCGCCTCAACGGCGAGATCACGGTCCGAGTCCCGGTCCGGGCTCGCCTGCGGTTGACCACCAGCAGCGGTCCGATCCAAGCCAGCGATCTGGAGGGGCCGATCACGGCCGAGTCGCGCAACGGACCGATTACCCTCAAGAACGTTACTGATAAAATCGACGTCGAATCCAGAAATGGAGGGGTCCAGGTCGAGGGCGATGCCCGCGCCGTGGCGATCGACACGAGGAACGGTCCGGTGACGACCAAGGGTGCGATCGGCACATTGCAGGTCGCCTCGAACAACGGACCGGTCACCGTCGATGGCGACATCGGCAAGCTCGGGATCCAATCGAACAACGGACCGGTCACGTTCCGCGGTCGGCTCGGGGCCCTCAGCGAATCCGAGACCGGAGACGCATGGCATGAGATCTCGGCCAAGAACGGCCGCCTCAACATCGCCCTGGAGCCCGACCAGAACCTCGAGGTGGAGACCTCATCCCGGATGGGCGGCGTCCGCAACGATTGGCCAGGCCCCAGCCGTTCCGAACCCGACGCCCTGCTCAAAGCCACGACGATCCTGGGTCACATCCAAATCCGTGCGCTCGAACCACAATCAGGTCGGTAATCCTCACTCCTTTTCGAATACCAATCTCGACCCTCCAGAGTCTTCGACGCGGCCATCTGACCAACCCCGGATCCCGATCGGTCACGATGGTCGAATCGATATGAGACGATGACTGCCGGCAGCAGAGCGGCGCTATTGACAGAAGCCACTCTGCTGCCCCCCTGAGAACATGAAATAGACCTTCTATAATATATCTATAAACTTAGAACAAGCCTACAATACTGACCCGAACATCGGCGATCTTCTTCGTTTAGGCCTCGTTGATTCATTGATTACCAATCTTCGAAACAACCCAAAAACATGCATTTAAATCAATGAATCAGGTCACACAGACCGCTTTGTGAGGCGTTCAAGACGCCTTTTCGAAGGCCGATCGGAGGCAAGCAATGCTCTGTTGGGCAGTCGCCTGAGCGCCCGGCTCGAAGTCGAAGACCTCGACGGAGACCCAACCATCATAAGGCGAAGCGACCAACGCCTTGAGGATCGGGTCGAAGTCGATCGCGCCCATACCCGGCCCACGCAGGTTGACGTCGTTGGCGTGGAAGTGGCCGGTTCGAGAGGCGAATTGCCCGATCAGCTCGGGAACGGTCCGATTCGGCTCGGCCGACTGAGCCTTGACATCCATATGCAGTTTAACACGCGGATGGCCGAGCTGATCGAGTAGGGCGACCGTCTGGGCGCAGGTGTTGACGAAATCGGTCTCTTTGGGCGAGAGCGGCTCGAAACAGAGGTCGACCTCAGCCGCGTCGAGCGTCGTTGTGACCTGGCCGAGCACGTCCAGGGCATAGTCGACCCCTTGCTCATACGAGACGCCTTCGGGCAGGTTGCGTTGGTCGGGCGAGCCCAAGACCATCAGGGTTCCTCCCAGATCTCGGCTCGCCTCGGCCAGAGCCTTCAGGTAATCGGCGGTCCGTTGTCGGACACCGGCGTCGGTCGAGGTCAAGTGGAGGCCGTTGGTCTTCGCCAACAGCCAGTGCAAGCCGATCGTCTCCAGGCCCGCGTCGGCGATGATCCGACGGACCTCCGCGCGACGCTCGGAGGAGAGTTCGGTGATCGTCGGGGCTAGAGTGAAGGGGGCCAGTTCGAGCCCATCATATCCCAGGGATTTAACGAATGTGCAAATCTCAGGGAGTTCTTGGTCGACGAACAACTCGTTACAGATGCCGAACCGGATCATCGTTGGAGATCTCCTCGATCACGGGATCAGAGTGGGGGCCGTTCGCCCCGTTCGTCGGCCAAACGCGCCGCCAGCAGAGTGTTTTTTATGAGCATCGTGACGGTCAAGGGGCCGACGCCGCCGGGGACCGGGGTGATGGCCGAGGCGACCTCGGCGACCGGCTCGAACTGGACGTCGCCACAGAGCGAGTTGTCGTCGCGGCGGTGGATCCCGACATCGATGACCACTGCGCCCGGCTTGACCCAGGTCGGCCCGATCGCCTCAGGCTGTCCCATGGCGGCGATCAAGATATCGGCTTGGCTGGTGTATCGGGTCACGTCCGGCGTCTTGGAGTGACAGACCGTGACCGTCGCGTCGCCGCTCGCCCCGCGCTGAAGGAGCAACTGAGACATCGGTCGACCCACGATTGAAGAACGTCCCACGATGACCGCGTGCGAGCCGGCGATCGGATATTCGATGTCCTGGAGGATGGTCAGGACGCCCAATGGTGTGCAGGGGATGAACCGGGGCCGACCCATGCTGAGCAGGCCGACGTTCTCGGGGTGGAAGCCGTCGACGTCCTTGCGCGGATCGATCGCGCGGGTCACGCGGTCGGCATCGATGTGGGCGGGTAGGGGCAGTTGGACGAGGATCCCATGGACCAGTGGATCGGTATTGAGCCGATCGATCCGCGCCAACACCTCGGATTCCGGGACCTCGACGGGCAGGCTGATCAGGTCGCTCTGGATCCCGACCTCGACGCAGGCGTTCTGCTTGTTCCGGACATAGACCTGGCTTGCCGGGTTCTCGCCGATCAGAATCACGCTCAGCCCCGGCGGCGTCCCGCGCACGTCGAGGCGTTGCTGAACGTCCCGCGTCATGGTGGAGCGGATCCGCTTTGCGAGCGCCTTGCCATCGATCACACGCGCTGACACGTGTCTGCCGTCCTTTCGGGTGAAACGCGAGACTCCCGACGCGCCGCACGCCTGAACGCGAACGGCGGGTCGAGTACGCCGTCGAGACGGAGGTGACCCGACCGGGCGGACTGTTCGCGATCGCGGCTTGTGTGCTCGGGACAGGATCGCCATTATGCGGATCGCTGGGGGATGAGCAAGCGGCGACCCGGCGTCGCATCGCGTTTGGATGGGGGAACCGTGGACGACCGCGACGAGACACGACGGGCGGCTCGAGGATGACGGAGCCGAAGCAGGTCGCGCCGACCGATGCGCCGACCGTCGAATCGAGCCTGAGACCAGCCGTCGAGAACCGCTCGACTCAGCCCGAACCGGTCCGGGCAGCCCTGTTTCGCCTCGCGAGGCCGGTGCTCGCCGAACAGGCGATGCTCTACCTGGTCGGGCTCTCCGACACGATTTTGACCGGCATCTTCCTGAGTCGGAGCGAGTTGGCGGCCGTCTCGGTCTGCGGCTACCTCTCGTGGTTTTTGGGCAACGTCTGGCTCCTGACGACGGCCGGTGCCTTGGCCTTGGTCGCCCAACGGATCGGCGCGGGCCGTTGGGACGAAGCGCGGGCAGTCACCGGACAGGCGATCGGCTTGGCGGTTCTGGTCGGGTTAGCTAGCGGCCTGATCGGCTTGTTGACGGCCGCCACCTTGCTCGAGGCCCTGAATCTGCAAGGACAATCCCTCGATGCGGCGATCGGCTACTGGAGCCTGATCCTCCTGGCCGCGCCGGCCTTGGCGGTGCTTCAGTCGGGGATCGCCTGTCTCCGAGGCGCCGGCGATACGCGGACCGGGTTCCGGATCATGGTCCTGGTCAACCTGATCAACGTGCCGGTCAGTTGGGCCTTGGCAATCGGCCTGGCCGGCCTCCCCAGGCTGGGCCTGCTCGGCGTGGCCTGCGGGACGGTCTGCGGTGAGTTGGTCGGGGCGGGGCTGTTGCTGACCGGACTGTTCCGCGGCTGGCTCCGGCTCCGGATCACTTGGAGCGATCTGCGACCCGATTGGGAGCGGCTGAGGCGAATCGTGGCGATCAGTCTACCGGCCGCCATCGAGGGGGTCTTCAGCGTCTCGTGCCACCTCTGGTTCCTGTCGATGATCAACCGACTGGGCGAGGTGGCCACGGCGGCCCACGGGTTGGCGATCCGTTGCGAGTCGCTGGCCTACCTGAGCGCTGATGCGTTCGCCGTGGCGGCCTCGACAATGGTCGGACAGGCGTTGGGGGCCGATGATGCCCCAAGGGCCCGGCGTTGCGGGCGATCGGCCTGGCTCTGGTGCGTCTTGACGTTGAGCCTGATCGGGGTCGTCTTCCTGGTCGGCGCACCCGCGATGTTCGCCGCGTTTCTGGGCGGCTGGGATCGGCGACCCGACGTCCTGGCCGCCGGGGTGCCGGCGCTTCGCCTGGTCGCCTTCGCAATGCCGGCGATGGCCACCTTCGACGTGCTTCGAGGGGCCTTGCGCGGCGCGGGAATCAATCGACCAACCTTAGGCGTCGTGCTCGTCGGGTTCCTGGGGATCCGGATCCCGATGACCGCCTGGTTGATGCCGATGGAGGCCGGACCGGTCGTCGGGCTCGGCGTGGCCTGGACAGCCATGTGCCTGGACCTGCTCTTCCGTGGCCTGGCCATGGCCGCCCTGTTCCTGGAAGGCTCGTGGAGCCGCCATCGCCTTTGAACGCATGTCGAAGGCGGAGCGAGCCGAATGCCATGGAACGAGACGTGGACGATTCCAGCAGCGACCGGCTGATCGCTGTCCAGGTCGAATCAGGGGGTATCGGGCTTGTCCCGTTTGATCCGTCGGAGCGGGGTCGAGGTCGGGCCTGCGCTGCCGGAGGCGCGTCCCAATTCCGGGGGCGGCCCCTTGAGTTGCTCGACGGCCTGTTCGTGGGACTCGGTGAACTCGAAGAAGGGGTCGAGGCGGCTGGCGCGGAAGACCTCGCGAACGTTGTGGTCGACGTTGTAGAGCGCGATCCGCCCCCCCGAGGGCTTGGCCGAGCGATACATTTGTAGGAACAGGCCGAGTACGGTCGAGCCGGCGAAGGTCACGCCCGACATATTCAGGATTAGATGCGGGCGGCCCTGGGACTTGCGATGCGCTTCAAATTGGTCGCGGAGATCCTGGACGGGCGCAACGTCGAGCCGGTAACAATCCCAGAACTCGGCGAACATCTGTCCGTCCTCAACCCGTGTCTCGACACGCGGCTTGAGCATGGTTAACCACTCACTTCACGGCGATAGGGAAGGCGGATGGCCCGGTCGGGACCAGTCGGCGACACGCCGAGCGGCCGGCGAATTCGGAACACCAGGCCCACGTTCCTGAATTCCTTCATCGTTTGGGAGCAATCTCGGGGATTTCAAGCGACCCGGTCGTGATCCAAGGGCGGGCCGAATGGGATACTGCGCTACCGTCGATGTCGATGTTCCAGACACACCCCGAGTTCTGACGGCCATCCACGTCGATCTCCGATGAGACTCCTAGGGTGACCTGGCATCGGCCGACACGATCTTTGGCGAGCGGGTCGCCGCGGAGGGTTGCGTGGATCGTGGGGGCCTTCAGGCGACGACGAATCCGGGTTTCTCGGTCGATCGAGCCCTCGCGATGATAATCTAGTTTATGACGCGACGCATGATTCAACCGCATCAATTCCCGGTCGAAATCCGATCTGATCAAGAACTGACGACTCCGTGTCGATCGGTAATCCATTCGGGCTGGCCGTCTCACGCGATTCGGATCGGCTCGGTCCTCGAACGATCTCTCGGGGAATCGCCAGCGGTCGCCAACATCTCCGCCAAGTCGACGGGTTTGGAGTCCTCTCGATGCACATCGGGGCCGTTCCCCTTCTCCTCATATCGCTTGCGTTCCGGCTGGGATTGGGATTGGGCGTCGGATCATCCGACGCCTTCGCCCAGGAGTGGACCCGTACGGTCTTCCCCGAGCAGATCCACGAGTTCGGCTACGTGGCGCAGGGGAGCGTCCTGTCACATCGCTTCCCGATCGTCAATTCGACCGACCAGACCATCCGGATCCGCGATTATCGGCTCCGTTGTGGTTGCAGCAATCTTCGGCTCCCCGTCCGCGTCCTGCCTCCGCGGACCCGGTCATACGTCGAGTTGACCGCCGACACGTCCCAGTACGGCGAGGCATGGTCGACCGGCGTCACCCTGATCCTGGATCGTCCCCGCTCGGCCGAGGTCGACCTGAAAGTGACTTGCTTCATCCGCTCCGAGATCCTCCTGGAACCGGGCCTGGTCGACTTCGGTCCGGTCTCGCCGGGTGACTCGCCCGAACGGGACATCGACCTGGTCTATTTAGGAAATGACAATGACTGGGAACTGAGCGACCTCGTCTCCGGCTCGCCTCATCTGAAAGCGCGGATGAGCCGACCTCGACGTCCAGGTCTGGGACGTCCGATTCGGATTCGGGTCCAATTGTCCCCTGATGCGCCGGTCGGGCGTTTGCGCGAACGGATCTCGTTGGTGACGACCAGTGAGATCGCGCCCCGAATCCCCCTGACCGTGCATGCGGAGATCCGTCCACGGTTCCGGATCGCGCCGTCGATCCTCAAGATCGGTCCGATCGCGCCGGGGGATCGGATCACCAAGGCGTTGATCGTCCGCGGTGAGGAACCGTTCCGGATCGCCGAAGTGCTCGATCCGGCCGAGGAACTGGCCTTCTCTCTTCCCAAAGATCCGCCCCAGACGACGCAGCGGATCCTCGTCCGATTCGAGGCCCCCGAGACGATCGGCACCTGGCACCATCGGCTCCGATTCCGGATCGATGACGGCTCGGAGAGTGATCCGGAGGACGGTCCGGTCGCCGTGGCTCGGATCTTCGCGACGGTCCGAGCCGAGCCTTGAGGGATTCCTCAAGCCGACGATCCTCGTGGATCGTACCTAAGCAGCACGTTGAGGCTCCCTCGCTCTCCCGTTGACATCCGGACCGACCCGATTACCCTGTCGACTCCTCAAGGATGACACCGGGAGCCTGCTATGCCGCCACCCTCAGGGAGCGACGACCCATCGCCCGCGAGCCCGCCCGTCACTTCGCCGATCGACGTTGACGGCTATTGCATCGCGGTGGCCGACATCAATTGGTACACGACGGAGCATCTCTTCCGAGCCTGGGCGACGCGCGACTGTCCGACGCTCCTGCTGACGGGCATCGATTGGCGGAACGCGTGGAACCGTCGACTCGCCCCTTGGCGTTGGAATCGACCGACGCGTCGAGTGGCCGAGGGGACGTGGCGACGCGATCTGGTCCTTCCTCCCGGCTGGATGAAACGGGTCTCCCGACTCGGGATGCGACCGATGGCTCGGACGATCCGGCACTGGCATCGTCGATACGGTCGAGGACGTCGGCTCGTCTTGGTGATGACCTACCCGCACTACCGGTACCTCCGCGACCTGGTCGATCCGGACTTGAGCATCTACTTGAACGTCGATGACTACGCCCTGTATTGGCCCCGGAGTCGATCCGGACTCCTCCGGCTCGAGACGTCGCTGCTGGCCGAATCGGATCTGGTCGCCTGCGTGTCGCGGATCCAACGCGACCGGATGCGGGCGTCGATGCCCGATCGCGCCGAGCGGATCGTGCATCTGCCCCATGGCGCGCCATCGTGGAGCGTGCATCCGTCGTGGGAACGCGGCGAGCCGATCCCCGAGCGACCCGAGCCGATCCCCTCGACCTCCATGCGCGATCTCCCTCGACCCATCCTGGGCTACGTCGGTTCTCTGGAAGACCGGGTCGACTGGGCGTTGCTGGACCGCCTGGCCGAGGCGTTGCCCAACTCGACGATCCTCCTGGTCGGTCGGATCACCTCGAGACGGACGCCGACCGGTTCGGCATGGCGTGCTGCTCGGACCCGCTGCCTCGCCCGGCCCAATGTGCAGGCCGTTGGCTGGCAGCCTCAAGACTCGTTGGGGGCCTGGATCCGAAGCTTCGATATCTGCTTGATCCCTTATGCCGAGTCGCATCCCTTCAATCAGGTCTGTTGCCCGACCAAGATTATGGACTACATGGGCAGCGGCCGGCCGATCGTCTCGACGCGGCTGCCGGAGTGCGAACTGCACCACGATCGGATGGTGGTGGCCTCCACTGGTCCCGAATTCGTCGAGGCGGTCGGACGTCTGCTCGATCCGAGGAGTTCGGAGTCGACCGCGTCGAGCGTTCAGGCCGAGTCGCGGATCGCGTACGCGGCCGCGAACGGCTGTCCCGAGATGGCCTCGCGGTTGAGGTGCGCCATCGACGCCCTCATGACGGGCCGACCGGTCGATTGGCCTGAGGAGGCTCGGGAGGCCCCTTGCTTCGGGACCGATCCGGCCGCATGATCGAGTCATTTCCGATCGAGGGGCGAAGATCGGAGCGTCCCGGGCCCCGCGATCGTCCGCTCGATCCCACCGCCATCGAGGGCTCATCGAACCGTCGACCGCACGCAAAGGTCACGCGGTCAGCCCGAGCCCGAGGAGATCCCACCGTGAGTCCCCTGCTCTACATTCGCCTCTCGGCCATGATGTTTCTGCAGTATGCCATCTGGGCGTTCTGGCTCCCAGTCTTCGCTCGGTTCCTGGGGCCGGCTGATAGCGGTGGGATCGGCCTGGATGCCGACCAAACCAGTTGGATGTTCACCGTCTACGGACTCGGAGCGCTGATTGGTCCGTTCACGATCGGTTACCTTGCCGACCGAAAGGTCTCCTCGGAACGCTTGATGGCCCTCTGCCACATCATGGGCGGGGCCTTGCTGATGGCCGCGGCCTACACGACCCGATTCGAAGTGCTGTTCGGCCTGATGGTGAGCTATTGCACGCTCTACATGCCGACGATGGGCCTGACCCAGTCGATCTCGTTCCAGGCGATCGGAGCAAAGGGGAACGATTATTTCGCCTACGTCCGGCTTTGGGGAACGATCGGCTGGATCGTCACCAGTATCGCCTTTGGATACTTCGTGGGACTCGGCGTCGGCGACGAGCCTTTTCTCAAGGTCGCCGATTACCCCTGGCTCGTCTCGCTGTTCGGGACGATCGGCGAGCCGTCCTGGCGCGATTGCTTGCGGCTTCCGGCCGTCCTGTCCTGGGTCTACGGTCTCTATTGCTTGACGCTCCCGCATACCCCACCATCCTTGGAAACGGCCACAGCCGAGAAGGGTGGTCAGATCAGCGAGGGTGCCCGTCGGGGCACGCTCGTCCAAACCCTGTCCCTGATGGGTAACCGGTCGTTCGCGACCTTGACGATCGTCACGGCCTTGGTGGGTGTGATGCTGGCCTTCTACTTCGCGCTGGAAAACCAGTTCCTCGTCGCCTTGGGCGTTCCTGAGGAGCGGGCCGGCCAGCTTATGGCGATCGGCCAAGGGGCCGAGTTGTTCCTGATGTTCCTGGTCCCGGTGGCCGTGCTCACGCTCGGTATCAAGTGGACGATGATTCTGGGCGCGACGGCCTGGATCACCCGCTTCGGGATCTCCGCGATGGCCGATCCGAGCTGGATGGAGACCGAATGGTCTTTCACCTGGACGCTGATCATCGGCACGATCGGCCTGCACGGATTCGCCTTCGGGTTCTTCTTCGTGCCCGCATTCATGTATGTCGATCGCTCTGCGCCTCATGATATTCGAGCCAGTGCGCAGAACTACCTGATCCTCTTGGTCTATGGGATCGGCACCGTTGTGGGTAGCAAGATCACCGGTCCCATGGTCGAGACCTTCGTCGATTCGGAAGGCAACATCGATTGGACGTACATCTGGGGCTTGCCGACGATCGTCACGGCGGTGGCCGTCCTCGCCTTCCTCGTGCTTTTCCGTGACACGTCCCACAAAAGCGCCAAGAGCTTGTTGGACGACCCGGTGGTGACGAAGGAAGAACCTGCCGGTGCGCCCGTCTGATCGTTCGGGCCGAGATCGAGTCCGTTTCGTTTTGATCTGAGGAGCCGCCGTTGATGATCATGCTTCGCTGGGCACTCCTCACGGTCCTGCTCTCGGGGTCATTGAGCGCTCCGAACGACGACCGCGCGGGAAACTCGGCGCTGGAGGACCTCCGACGACGATTGGCCAACCCCCAACTCTCGGTCGAACAGCGGACCGCCCTGTTGGAGGCGATCGTCAACCGGTTCGACCGCCGTGCCCTCGAGGCGACCTCTGTGGAGGACCAGCAACAGAGGTGGCTCCAGGCGGTCGAGCTGATCGATTGGTACGTGGCCCGGCATCCCGAGGATCCCTCGACGTCGCCGTTCCGGATCCGCTCGGCGATCTTCCGATGGGCGACCGTTGCCGCCTGGGAACCGCTCTCGGAGATCCTTAACGACGACAACCCCCGACGCGTCATTGCCCTCCGACGGCTCGACCAAGCCCTCGAAACGCTCGAACCGTTGCGGGATGATTCCTCGGTCGTTGGAGACCTCCGTCGCGATCTCCGCTACCGACTCGCTCAGATCCTCTGGACCCGGACCCGCTGGTCGCCTCATACCACCGATCCCGCCTCACTGATCGCGGCCTGGGAACGCGGGCTCGCTCAGCTCGACGGCCTGGAGCCGAACGACGAGGGCAGCGATGCCGATTCGATGGCGATATCAGTTCGACTGCTCCGCGCCAGTTTTCTGGCGGAGCTGGGACATGTCGAAGAAGCCCGGACGACCCTCGAAGCGATCGATCCGTCGAATGACCTCCTTGAGGACCGTCAACGGGCTGACTGGATCCGCGTCTCGTTGCGGATCGGTGACGTCGGTACGGCCCGAGACGCCCTGGCCGACTGGCCCGATCTCGCGTCGCGAAAGCTCTGGGAACTCCGTTGTGCTCTGACCGATTGGAACCTCGCCTCGGACGACCCGAAAGAGAAGGATCGGTCGACCAAAGAGCTGATCCGACTGACCCGAACAATGACCCAGCAGCCCGGGGCATCGGTGGCCTCCGGGTTCTTGGCGGCGGCGGGCTGGACCCCCGAATCCGATGAGGCGACCGTGGAGGATTGGGAATACCTGGTCGCCGGATACCAGCTTCGGAACGAGCCGAAGAACGTTCGCGACGCCTACGAGGCCGCGCGTCGGATCGCCGAACGCCAGGGCGATTCCTCACGCGTCATTGCCCTGACCGTTCGCCTCGCGGCGGTCCTCTACCAGATGGGACAACCGGCCGATAGCCTGACCACGCTCGACCAACTCGATGGCCTCGATCCCGATGGGACCGCGAGGACACCGCAGATCAGTCTGTTGCGAATCCTCAACCTCCAGGCACTTGAGGAGGCCGGCGATCCTCGGATCCGTGATCGCCTCGAACAGGCGCTTCAGGACCACATCACACGGTTTCCTGACTCCCCGACCAGCGATCAGACCCGATACCTGCTCGGCAACCTCCTGGAATCGGCAGGACGATCTGAGGAGGCACGACAGACCTGGTCCGAGATCAGCGACCGATCGCCTCGATGGTTCGACGCACAGCAGGCGATCCTCGACTCATGGGAGGCGACGTGGATCCTCCGTAGGTCTCGCGGTCAAGACATCGAAGCCGACGCGGCCTATCAGGAAACCTTCACGCATCTGGAGCGAAGCTTGGCCCGGATCGGCGACGACGATCCGACCGGTCAACTCGACCTCAAGGTCCGCTCCGTTCGACTCAACTTGATCAGCGAACGGTCCAATCCCGATCAAGCGCGGAGGATCAGCGAGCAGTTGCTGGCCGGTGCAGCCCCGCCCCAGATCCGTCGACGGATCCAGAGCAACCTGATCCATGCCCTAACCCAACTCAGTCGATTTCGTGAAGCAGACCGGGTATACACGCTGCTCCGAAATGGTCTGACCGTCGAGGAATCGTTGACCTTGATCGATCGGCTGAGCCGATCCGGCTCCGCGAGCCCGGTCGACTCGATCCGACGCGACTACGCCTCACTGATCGCTCGGATCCTGGATGACGTCGACGCGTCGAAGCTATCTCCCGTGCAGCAGGCGTTCCTCACCCTCAAGCAATCGCAAACGGCGATCGAACAATCGAATTTCGATCGCGCTGAAGAGGTGCTGGATCGCCAACCGATCACGCTGAGCTTGCTCGACACCTATCAACTCGAGGAGTTCGGAAACGATCTGATCACGCTCAGTCGAAACGCGCAGGCCGCCGCCACCTTCGAGTCGATGAGCCAACGGCTCGAGCCCGGCCGGCTCGACTGGTTCCGCGCCCGTTACGGCTGGGCCTACGCCCTGATCCGCGACGGACGCGTCCGCGAAGCCAAGGCCCTACTTGATTCGGCCCTGGTGCTCTACCCCGACGTGCTCGAAGGGGAGTGGAAACAGAAATATCGTGACCTTCAGCTCCGTGTCCGTAACTGACTCGGTCTGAGAAATTCACGTGTGACTGTTAACCAGGCGCGCTACGATCACCGGAAGTCGTACCAATTGATCCCGCTCGGTCGAGAACTCCGCGAGCGGAAACTCGTCGGGGTGATCCGATTCAGTCGAGGGCGGGGACTTGGGATCGGATCGAAGACTCGAGGGTAATACGGATAGACGAATTGGTATCCCTCGGTGACCGTTAAACCGCCTCGGAAATCGGTCGTAACGAGAGGTTGCGTCACGGTGACGGCACGATAGGCCGAGACCGGACCGTGAACAAGGATCGAGCGGCGGGGTGACCCACTCAACGGGGTGTAACCGCCGTTGGAAAATTCGGACCCGCCGAGGAAGAGGGTCGGTGTCGGCGCGAATGAGCCCAGCGGAGCCCGGACCTGGGATGTCACGATGACCGTGTTGGAAACGACGGTCGGTCGTTCTTCGGAGTGGGCAAGCGTCGGGACGCTCACCAGACCCGCAAACAGACTGAGGGTAACCCACGTCAACGTGCGGATCGCGAGCTGATCGAAATAGACCATGAACATCCTCGTGGCGGTTCGTCGAAGAGTTGTCGGTTCAAGGGATTCATGCCTTGACCCAAACCTACACGCGCCACGAGGAGTCGTTGGGAAAATCGTGCCGATCGCTTCACTTCATCGCGATGGGTTCGACGTCGGCGAACTGGTACGAGTAGACCTCTTCGACCATCCGGGTGACCATGCCGGCCATCGGCGTCTCGAGCAGATCCTGGAACTTTTGGACGAGCACCTGCTGCTGGGCGACGGAGAGGTCACCGTTGCGGTGCAGGCCGTTGTGGGGATCGAACTTGACCGTGCCCTCATTGGTCTCGTACGGGTAACCGTTGCTAACACCGATCAGAGCGGCCCCATTGCTCGCTGCGTCGGTCTCGATGGCGACCGGTCGCGCAGCCATCTGACGCTTCATCAAGGGGTCTTCCATGTTGCCGAGCAGGACGTCGATCGGCACTTCCAGGGCCTCGGCAATCCGTCGGAGCGTGCTGGCACGCGGCAGCTCGGTCTTCCCGCTCTCGATCTGGTACAGGGCCGTCCGCGAGATTCCGGCGCGTTGGGCCAGTTCATCCGGGCCCCAACCCTTCGCGTAACGATAATCGCGCACTCGCTTGGCCAGTGACATTCGAAACTCCTTCATCCAACGGGGGGGGGAATCGGCTCGCGACGGTTGGCGGTATCACCTTTGGTGCCACAGAGCACGCCAAATCAAACAGGAAGGGGACGCCGCGGAGCGTGACGTGACCGTCGAAGTCCGTGACTGATCGGATTCGGAGAACCCGGTCATGCTTGACACTACGCAGTCTTTAGATCGCTGTCAACAGGCTAAAACTGGCGTATTCCACCCCAATGGTCCCTCATCGATCCGTTCTCCCGGTCAGATCTGGCCAAAGATCACCAACTGAGCCCGACGTTAACTCCGGGGCCAGGGCGACTTTTCGGCGATCACACGGAGTCTGCCTGACACACGTGATCGCGTTCATCAAGGCAATGAGGGATCGAGAGGATCGCGACGCGAATTGTCGCCGTTGACATGGAGAAACATCATCGGATCGGACCTTGGTTCGGATCCGATGAACTTGTTGAGACCCTACGCCTTGGTGACGTGCCGTGCACCATCCGTGACAAGCATGATGACGCGATTCGCCATGAACGGCTTCGCCATCGAGCGTCACGGAGTCCACGTCGCGGCGGTTGCGAACCGACACGACTCCAGCGCTTTCGGGCCCGTCGGAGGACCAGAGGCGACCGTTCGCGATCCAATGAGGTGTCGGTCACGAAGTGAACCGAAGGGGGCGAGAGACTGAATGAGGGATCGGAAAGAGCGGGTGAATTGCATGAACACGAACGGAGAGGTTCTTGTCGTACTATCGCCGATCCGAGAGGACAACGTGAATCGTCCTCATTTTCACCAGTTCGATCAAACCGCAAGGCTTGTTCGTTCGCTCTGGTCAGTTCCCCAATTCCTGGAGAATCTGCGCCAGGGCGGTTACGTTCTTCTCACGCATCAGATGCTGGATGCGCGATTCAGGGAATTCGATGGCGGTTAAGATCTGCTCGACCTGCTTCCAGAGTCGCTCCCGCTTCGCACCCTCGGCGAGATAGAGGTCCGTCGTCAACTCAGCCAGGCGTTGACGCTTGATCGTGTCGAAATTCTGATAATATCGCTTGATGATGCCGCGTTGATGGGATGTGTAATCTCGACCGCTGCTCATGGTAGGCTCGATCGCGTGAATGACAGAGGGTTCGACGAGGGATCGATCGGCAATCCCTCCCATGGAAAATCCTCCCCAACCGGCTTAGATCGCAGGGGAGGACGGATTCCGGAACCGGGACCGAGACACCCGACCGATCGAGGACCGAGATTGCGTCACTCGGCGCCGGTGTCAAGCATAAGCGAATCGATGGCCAACGCGTCAAGCGACTCTCGGAGCGGCGAGACCGCCTGTCTGACCGCCTCCGGTGTTTGGACGACCGGGATTTCCGGGCGTTCCGGGGTCAAGGCATCGCGGAGAACCCAGGCCGGGGAGTCTGAGTTCGCACCGACGATCGGGCGGGCCGGTTCGGGGTTGAGGGTCGCCAATCCGAACTGACCAGCCGCGACCGGGGTTCCCGGCGCTGCGGCCGGTTCGAAGTCGGGCAATCGATCATAGAGCCGCAACGCGGCGCGGTGCGACCCGACGGGGACGCCCAAGAAGTTCTTGAAGGCCGTCGCCGGGGTCTGAGGGAACGGGAGGAAATTGAACCGAGGCGCGATGATCTGGTCGCGAAGCTCCGGCGAGAGCCGCTGGCGATTGAAGACCTCTTGAGTCCCCTCGAACGCGCGACCACCGACCAGTTCGCCAGTCAATTGAGCGGTTTGTCGGCCGGGCTGGAAGTTGAGATCGGTTGTCCGGAAGACGAAAGTGGCGTCGGGTTGCAGATCGGCGTTGACGCGACGGAGGAAGGCCAAGATGGGGGCGGCCGGATCGTCGAGGCCGACCTGCCCGAACCGGACCGTCGAAGGGTCGATCAAGGTGACGTCGAACTCAGAGCTGCCCAAGACCGAGGCCCGGACCAACCCGACGTGATCACCGTTAATGTGTCGCTGAGCATGGGGGTTCACCAACAGCGGCGGTGTCAAGGGCGGCAGCAACTCGTCGAACTGGACCTCAACCGGAGGCAGGGTCAATGCGCCCTCTAAGCCGGGGAAGTCGTTGTCCGACCCGATGAAGGCCTCGACACGGAACTGACTTCCAGAGACCAAGGGCGATCCGTTGACCGCCTCGAAGATCTCGGAGAAGCCCTCGATGGCAAACTCCAAGTTGGGCTGAGCCGGATCGGTCTCGACCAGTTGGACGGCCCCGAGATTACCTTCGAACTCGTCGGACTCGCCGAAGAAGTCGCGGGGGGCGTCGGGCGGTGCACCCGGAGGCGCGACGGCCGGTGCGAGGCGGAAGGGGGTCTCGTCGACGCCGGCCGGGTTGTCCAGCGGGAACCCGGCGATCAGGTCGTTAAGGCCGTCGTTATCGAGGTCGAGCCGGACCGCTACGGTCTCGCCGGTCGATGCCAGCGAGATATCGTCATATGTCTCACCGAATAGGGTCAAGAATTCGTCGAGCAGGACCGGATCGACCGCCTGGCCATCCCCGTCGTTGTCGACGTCGGCGATGATGACCTGCTGACCCGTCAGTGGATCGATCGGCTGCTCGATCCCGAAGCTGAGGACGTCCGTCTCGTCGTCGAACGCGAGCCGGACCGCCTCCAGGGAGATCCCCGGGACCCGGACGTTCTCCAGGAGGAAGTCGCGGATCTCTTCATCTTCGATGCTCTCGATCGGGTTGACGAACCCGCCGTCGGTGGGGACCTGGACGACCCGTGGATCGGTCAACGGAAAGTCGACCAGAACGTTGCCGGTGAAGGTCCCGGTGAATCCGGCGTCCAGGAAGATACGACGGTCCAAGGCCTCCGACGAGACGGCCAGTCGGCGGCCCCGACGCGCGGTCGGACCGTGAGATCGCTTCGCGTTGCCGAACAACCAACACCAGATCTTGGCCAGCCATGCGATCACGGCGACTTCCTTTCTACCGTTCGTCCGTCGGATGGTTCGAGGGACCCGCATCGCGATCCCCGACGTCCTCGATCCGTGGGAACGTCAGCGGTTGGTGCCGTAACCCAGGACCTTCGAGAGATCCCGAGATGGTCACGGGTCGGCTCATCAGCATTTTGATCGGTCGGTCCGAGCACGACCAACGAGCCAAGTCGGTCGTCCACCCAGACCGAAGTAGGGCTTTCAACGGATATCGCGATCAAGCCGACCAGGTCCCCTGGCCGATCATTCCAAGGATGACGTTCCCGATCGCGAGGTCGCACGTCGGGCGTTTCGGAACCGACCGGCGTTCAACCTTGGCAAGGTCGGACAACCTCGATACGCTCCGCCCCCCTGGGTCTCAACTCGGAGAGGATCTCTGAGGAGCGTTTGAGGTTCGAGCGATCGCGAATCGGAACGGTGTGGGCGTCGGCACTCGGCGTCCCGGCCCAGGACCAGGAAGGAGACATGGCATGCGTGCCGTCGTGGTGATGAGTCTCATCGGTCTGTCGGCCCTTGGGAGCCCGTGGTTGATCTCGAGGGCCCAGGCGTCCTCCTTGAGCTTGTCGACGGGCAACGCCGAGATCGATCTCAACCCCCTATTAAATACCGATGTGCTGGTGATCCCCAGCTCACCCAACGCCAACGGCGCACCGAGGACCGGGGACGTCGGCCAGGCCTCCTGGATCACCGAGCAGGACTGGATCACCGGCTGGAACATCAAGGACCTCCGCCTGCATTACGATCCGCGTGGGGATGTCCTGAGCGTCGGTGTGAACTTCTTCGGGATCGCCGGCGACGTCGACGGCAACGGCGATCCGGGAAGAGCTGATCCCCGGACCATTGCCGCGGGTGGGATCGACGTGCCGAATCTCGGCTTCGGCGAAATGTTGGCCGTCGGGTTCGACCTGAACAACTCGGGCGAGTTCGACGTCGTCGCCGGCGTGCCGAATCGCTCCGATCTCAGCGACTTCCAGGTCACCAAGTTCAACTCGGCCTTCTCGTCCCTACCGTTCGGATTCGGTGAGCCGTTGCCCGATCACCTCGGCCAAGCGCCTCAGTCGCCCGGACCGGAGAGCCCGGACGTCCTCTTCCAGATCGCCCGATTCAGCGAGTTGCCCGGGCTTGAGCTGGACGAGGGGTTCAGCGTGGCCGCCTATGCCGGGACGGTCTATGACATCGTCGCCGGGGAGGATCAGATCCCGCTCACTCAGATCGCGCCGATCTTGCCACAACAGATTCCCGAGCCGTCGACCTGGCTGGCTTGGTCCTGTCTGGCCGGCGTGAGCGGTTGGCTGATCCGTCGACGTCGACCACGGGCCCAGACCTCACCTCCGACGGCTTGAGTTCCCGTCATGGAACGGCCGATCGATGCCGATCGGCCCGTCATCGTCATGCCAAAGTGGGTCATCGACGAACCGCCCAGAGATCGCGTAAGATCGAAAGCCTGGTCTGGTCCTTGACGCCCGTGCCCATCATCCTTTGGGGAGATCGCGCGATGTCCTGGCCCATGTTGGCGATCCTATCGATCTCGATGACCACATCGTGGGCGGACGATCCCGACGAATCCCCGCTCACCCTAAGCAAGCCGGTCGCCTGCCTCGAAGTCCGCGGCTTCAACGACTATCGGGAACGTTCGAGTACCGAGTATCGGCCCGGCCAGAAGATGCTGGTCTATTACACGATTAAAGGATCCCAATTCGTCGAGGATGATCGGGGGCGATTCCGACCGCACCTCGTCCAATATGGGACGGTCCGCAGCGCGCGGACGGGCAAGACGATCCTCAAGCGCTCGAAGATCGCCGAGTTTCGCGCCGGGATGGACTTCGCCCCATCGGTGGTTTACCTGACGATGGAAGTGCTCTTGGATGGGCTGCGGCCGGGCCAATATGAGTTGGTCATCGAGGCCGAAGACCGACTGGTCGAGGGGTCGAAGCCGGGCTCATCGGTCATCGAATTCTCGATCAAGAAACCGCCTGAGCCTCCTGGTCCAACCCGCTGATCGTCTCAGACCCGCCCTCCGGGCTCGCCCTGACTTGACAGGTCGGGGGGGATCGAGTGTCTTGGTCGACGAACGAGCAACAGGTCGGAACCATCGATCGGATTCGGCCTGATCGCCTTCTGAGTCGAGTGACCGCTCAGGGATGAGCCCGCGATGCCCCAAGTCTGTTGCGTGATCGGGACCCGCCCGGAGGCCATCAAGATGGCGCCGGTGATCCACCGTCTCGGTCAACTCGGCGATGCGCTCCAGGTCCGCGTGGCGGCGACCGGCCAGCATCGCGGCCTGCTCGATCAGACCCTCCGGAGCGTGGGGCTGGTCCCCGACGTGGACCTCGACCTAATGCGCGACGGCCAGAGCCTCGACGCCTTGACCGCACGGGCCTTGACCGGACTCAGCGACGTCTTCCGTGCGGATCGGCCCGATTGGGTGCTCGCTCAGGGCGACACGACCACGGTTCTGGCCGCCGCCCTGGCAGCCCATTACCAAGGGATCCGGTTCGCCCACGTCGAGGCGGGGCTCCGGACCGGCCGCTTCGATGCGCCTTGGCCCGAGGAATCCAACCGCGTCTTGGTCAGTCACCTCGCGCGGCTGCACTTCGCACCCACGACCCGGGCTCAAACCGCGTTGCTCCGAGAGGGGATCGATCCCGAGACGATCCACGTCACCGGCAACCCGGTCATCGATGCCCTCCGGCAGATCCTCGCGCGACCCTCGAACGCAACGCCCGCAGCGCCCACACCGTCCTATCTGCTGGTGACGACCCACCGTCGCGAGAATCAGGGGCGACCGCTCCTCGAGATCTGTGAGGCGATCCGCCAACTGCTCCGGCTCCGACCCGAGCTGAGCGCGCTGGTGCCGGTCCACCACAACCCGCAGGTCGCGTCCGTGCTCCGTCGAGAGCTGGGCTCCCGGGAGCGAATCGCCCTGGTCCAGCCCCTGGCCTATCCCGAGTTCGTCGGGGCCATGGCCGCGGCCCGGTTGATCCTGACCGACTCCGGAGGCGTCCAGGAGGAAGCCCCCTGCCTGGGCGTTCCCGTGCTCGTGCTCCGTGAGACGACCGAACGGCAAGAGGCGTTGGAGACGCCCGGGGTCCGGATCGTCCCGCCTCGAGCCTCCGGAATCGTCGAGGCGGCGCGATCCGCATTGGGTGAATCGTTGTCGATGCCCACAAGGTCGGGACCGAGTCCCGCCACGAGATCGAGCCCGTTCGGCGACGGCTGGGCTGCCGAGCGGATCGTTCGGATCCTCGCCTTGGAGTTGGGCCTCGACCCCGGTCCGGTCCCTCAAGACTTCCCCGGACTCGAATGGACCGCCCGGGCCGCATAAGCTTGGGGAGACGTCAAACGTCTCGCGATCGACGCGACCCGATCGCAAGCCGACCGAGCCCCTGATCCCGTCCGGACCCTCTCCATGCCGCTCTCGTCGTTGCCGTTTGTGATCCGACCGGCCGATCTCGTCCCGAGCGTCCCGGCCGTGCCGGTCGTCTTCGGCGACGACCCCTACCTCCGTCCGTCGGCCGTCGAGGCCCTAGCACGTCACGCGTTGGGTGAGGAGGCTGACGACGACCAAGCTGTCGACGACGAAGGGCCCGCGACGGTTCGTTTCGAAGGCGACGCGGTCAGCTTCTCGGCGGTCCTCGACGAGCTGCGGACCATCCCGATGTTCACCGCGCGCCGGGTCGTCGAGGTCCGCGAGGCCGAGTCGTTCGTCTCGAACTACCGCAAGCTCTTGGAAGCCTACGTTGAGCAGCCGGTGGCGGCCAACGTCCTGATCCTCCAGCCGAAGACCTGGGCCAGCTCGACCAAGCTGGCCAAGCTCGTCGAGAAGCACGGCCTGGCCATCGATGCCCGGCGCCCCAAACCGCGCGACCTTGCCGGCTGGCTCCCCGACTGGACCGCGCACGAGTTCGGGGTCAAACTCCCACAGTCGGCCGCCGATCTGCTGCTCGACCGGATCGGTGAGGAGACCGGCCTGCTCGTCATGGCCGTGCGCAAGATGGCCAGTCAAGTGGATCGGGGCAAGTCGATCACCACGGCCCTGGTCGAGGAATCGGTCGCCGAGACCCGCGCGCAGACCCTTTGGAAGATCCTCGACGATGCCACCCTCGGCGACGGGGGCTCGGCCCTGATCAACCTCGGTCGGCTCCTGAGTGCCGGAGAGCCGGTCCCGAAACTGCTGGCCGGCCTGACTTTCAGCCTGAGCAAGCTGCACCACGCCGGCCAATACCGGGCCGCCGGCCTCGACGGCAAGTCGGCCTGCAAGGCCGCCGGAATCCCCCCCTTCCAAGTCGAGAAGGCCCTCGCGCAGCATCGGCACCTCGGCCCGGATCGGGTCGCCGACCTCCCGAAGTGGCTCCTCGAGGCCGATCTCGACACCAAAGGGAACGCGATGATGCTCCCGCGCTATGTCCTCGAACGCCTCCTGGTCCGACTCGCACGCCAGCGGCTCGACGCGCCCGGGACTTCACACCGATGAGTTCCGAGACGGACCATGCCCACAACCGCGATGAGGACCCCTCACGCGACGAGGCGGTCGCCCACTGCCTGGACAAGCTGGTCACGTTGATCGGTGATGACGAGGGCGGTCGCCGGGTGGTTTTCCAACTGGGCTACAATCTCGGCCGGCTCAGCGAACTGGCCAGCCTCGGTCGCGAGCCGTGCTGGGACGCCTTCAAAGGACCCGTCGACGACTGGGACCGTCAAGCCTTGGCCGATGCGGTCCGGCTCCTGAAGGACCGCCTGCGCGATCGGACGTAGGACACCCCGAGCCGGCTCATCCGATCCTCGACCTCGGTCGATCCGGCATTCCGACTCGGATCGCCCGGCGCGGCCGATCGATAAAGACTTCGTCTCTCGACGTCTCTCTAGTGCCTTGCCGGAACCGCAACCAGCGCCGCCGGACGGGTTGCGTCTGCCGTTCGGAACAACGACGCGGCCGATCACGAGGAGCCTTTGCGATGCCTTCCTTGCCTTTCGTTCCCGCAGCATCCCCGCGATCCGGGTTCCCGGGATGGGTCTCGAGCTTGGCTTTAATCTTCGTCTTCGCGTTGGCCTTGGCCAGTTCGGCGTCCGCCCAACCGGCCGCTTCGGCGCCGGAGAAAAAGCCGCGCGAGTCGTGGGACGCCATCTTCATGGCCAACACGCGGGTCGGTTATGTGCACACGACCGTCGAGCCGGTCGCCGATAGCGCGGGTAATCCGCTCGTGCGGGTCACCGTCGAGATCCAGTTCCGCGTCCGTCGAGGACGTGACCAGGTCGAGGTCCGTCAGATCCACGGGACCATCGAGACGCTCGAGGGCGAGGTTCTCCGCCTCCAGACCCGGACCGTCGACGGCGACAACGTCATCGAGACCTCCGGTGATGTCCGCGACGGCCAGATGGTTATGACACTCGACCTCGGCGGGCGTCCCCAGCAGTCGACGATCCCTTGGAGTTCCGAGATCCGCGGCCCCTACGCGATCGAGCAATCGCTGGCCCGCGCACCGTTGGAACCGGGACAAACCCGGGTCCTTCAGATGTTCGTCCCCGACTTCAACAAGGTCGTTCGGATGACCCTGCGGGCCGCCGAGCGTCGCGAGTCGACCGAGATCGCTGGGGGCGTCGACCGGGAGCTGCTCCGAATCACCGCCGAGGCGCGCGACGAGTCCGGCAAGCGATTGCCCGTGCTCGACCAGGTGCAATGGGTGGGCACAACGGGTCAGATCTTCAAGACCCAATACAAATCGATGAAGATGATGGCCTATCGGACCACCCGACGCGCAGCGCTGGCCGAGTCGGACCAACCCGGCCGGTTCGACCTGCTCGGCGACTCGATCATCCGGCTCGATCGCCCGATCCGCAACTCCGACCAGCTTCGGTTCGCGCGCCTCCGAATTACCCTCTCCGAGGGCACGCCCGGCGACCACTTCCCCAACGACCACCGCCAGCGGCTCGAAACCGGGAACCGAACCAACGTCGCGACCCTGGTCGTTCGGACCGACAGCCCCTCGTCCGGACGACCCGGACCGTCCCAGGTCGATCCGGCCTATCTCCAGCCCAACGCCTTGATCACCAGCGACGATCCGGAGGTGATCCGGCTGGCCCGTTCGGCCTCGAGGGGGCGTCGCGACCCTTGGCAGCGCGTCCTGGCCGTCCGCGACTGGGTCTCGCGGAACATCCGGGAGAAGAACTTCGAGACCGTCTTCGACCCGGCCTCCAAGGTCTGCCGCGACCGCGCTGGCGACTGCACCGAGCACAGTGTCTTGACCGCCGCGATGTGTCGCGCCCTGGGCGTACCGGCCCGGATCGTCGTCGGCTTGGTCTACAGCCCGCAGGCCAGTGGGTTTGGCTTCCACATGTGGAACGAAGTCTATGTCAATCGACGCTGGGTCGCCATCGACGCCACCTTCGACCAAGATCAAGTCGATGCTTTACACCTGAAGATGTCGACCTCCAGCCTCGATGGCGTGGCGCCGTTCGAAACCTTCCTCGCGGTTGCCCAGCTTTTCCAAGCCGTCGAGATTACCCCGCTTGAACTGCGATGAGCGCCGTTTCGGACAGAATCCTGGTGGGAATCGAAGAACCCCCGATCGGCCGTCGTCGTCGGATTTGTAGGGCTCCGGCCGACCGTCGTCGAGGTGCCCTGAGATCAGCGACGCATCGGGGTTCTGGGTGACTCCTTCCCCGGCCCGACCCGGGCGTCGATTCTCCAACGGATCGACGAAGCGAGCATCCTCATGATCGAGACATTCCATCAACCGACCCGACACCAATCCTGGCCGGGACGCCTCCTCGGTGTCTCAACCCTTGGCCTGACCGTCCTGCTTGGACTGTCGGCCTGGACCGTTCCCGTCTCGGCCCAGAGCGTTCGACGGGTCGGTACCGATCAATTGGTCGAGGCGTCCGAGCAACTCCGTGTTCTGCTGGCCCAGGACCCGTTGGTCGCTGGGGATCCGATCGTGATCCAAGTCAAGCATGGCCGGATCCAGATCGAGGGCCGCGTACGCTCACGGATCGTCTACGATCGAGTGATCGCCCTGGCCTCCAGTCTCCGGGCCCCCTATCGCCCTTGGCTCACGATCGACACCCGGCTCCAGCAAAGGCAGAGCGTCTACCCACGACTCCTCGCCGGCCTGAGCACCTTCGGACCGTTCCGTGAACCGCCCATCCCCGTGCCTTGGGTCGAGCCGAGGGTCGGCTATTACGCCGACCCGTTCCTCGACGAACCCCCGCTGATCAGCTACTCGCCGGACTTCCCGATCCTCAGCGCGATCCGTGCTCCGGAAACCCCCTTGGCGACCACACCGGCTCCCGTCCCGGCACCCACGGCTCCGCCCTCGGAAGCGGATGCGGACCGTTCCCAGATCCAGATCGAGCGCAACGAGGACGGTTCGCTGACCGTCCGGGGTCGGGTCGGATCGATGGAGGAACGGATCCAGATCGGCGAAGCCCTGATCACCATCAAAGGCGTTCCCAAGGTGATTAATCTGCTCGAGGTCGACCCGCGACTCGAAGGCGATCCCGAATCTTCGACGGCTCCCCGAAACAATCAAACACCGAGGCAGCCGCTCCCCTTGCCAGTCCCGCCGAACGACCGAACGACCGCACCCGAACCGGATCTGGACGCGCCCGAACCGAAGCTTGAGGCACCGGAACCTCCTGCTGCGCCCGAGCCGATCCGCGAGCCGCCGGTCCGCGCCCGGAGGAAACCGGTCGAGCCGCCCCTGAGCCCCGATGCGCGGAAGATCCGACAACAACTCGGCGACGATGACCGACTGGCCGACCTGCCCATTGAGGTGACCTCAAACGACGATCGGATCGAACTCCGGGGCGAGGTCCCCTCGGTCGTCGAAGCGATGTGGGTCTACGACCTGGCCCGTCGCGAGGCGGACGCGACCCGGATCATCGATCGCCTCCGGTTCGCCCTGCCCGAGCGGGGTCGCCGGAACCCGTTGCGCATGGAGGATCCCCGGAGCGTCCAACCGTTCCTCCAGCAACAGATCGCGCGGCACCTCGACGGCACCGCCGATCTACTCTCGGTCACCATGCGGGGCGATCAACTGGAACTCCGGATCCATCTCTTCCGTGAAGGCGACGAGGAACGCGTCCGCGCCATCCTCCGGACCATCGCCGTGCTCCGGGGTTTCGAACTCGACCCGATCTTCCTCTAACCATCGGGAACCGTGATCGTGATCGTGATCGCGACGCGAACCCGACCGGACCCGATCGTCGTCAACGTTCGGGTCGAACGGGTCGGACGCGCTTCGTGATCGCGTGCCGCTCGAAGGCTCCCTCGTGAGAGTTGGGTGCCATCGTCCTTCCACGATTCGTATCGAAAACGATTGCCCTTGCCAGAAATTCCGGATCGGGCATAGTGTTGCGGCTCACGAGGCACCCCGACGGACCGGCCGGTGCCCGCACGCGGCACCACGGGAGGATGCAGCTTTGGCCACGACCCACGAGGACGTCGTGGCGGATCCGTCGACCGAAGCGACGACCGCGACCGACACCAACCGCACCCCGATCCAGCTGACCTCACCCGAAATGCTCGATACGGCCGCGCAACGCACGGTCGATTGGCTGCTGGCTCAGCAGCGGGGCGACGGCCATTGGGTCGGTGAACTCGAAGGGGACACGATCCTCGAGACCGAGTACATCCTCCTAAAGATCTTCCTCGGCGAAGACGACGACCCGAAGATCGCTGAGGCGGCCCGCTACATCTATCGCCAGGAGCGGCCCGAGGGCGGCTGGGCGATCTATCCCGACGGCCCCTTCGAGATCAGCGCGACGGTCAAGGCCTACTTCGCGCTCAAGCTAGCCGGCTACGACTTCCATGATCCGGTCCTGACCCGGGCTCGTGACCTGATCCTAGAGGCCGGCGGCGCCTCGCAATGCAACAGCTTCACCCGCTTCTACTTGGCCCTGCTGGGCCAGGTCGACTACCACGACTGCCCCAGCGTCCCGCCCGAACTGGCGATGCTTCCCCGTTGGTTCCCGATCCACCTGCACGCCATGTCGGCCTGGACCCGACCGATCGTCATCCCGTTGGCGATCCTCTCGGTTCTCAAGCCCGTCCGGCGTTTGGAACCCGGGCTCGGGATCGCGGAGTTGTTCCTGCCCGACCAACCCCGACACCCGATCCGACGGTCAACCAACCCCATCTGCTGGGCCAACGCTTTCCTCTTGATCGACGCGATCCTTAAACGGATCGACCGCACCGTCCCTCGGCGTTGGCGTCAAGCCGGCCTCGACGCGGCGCTCCGTTGGATGCGGCGACGGTTCGAGGACTCCGACGGTCTGGGTGCGATCTTCCCCCCCATGGTCTATACCCTGGTCGCCCTCCGAGCCCTCGGGTTCGAGGACGATCACCCCGACGTGGCCTGGGCCCGGGAGCGGCTCGACAACCTGATCCTCCGCGACGAGGATGGCGACGATCTCCGGATCCAACCCTGCCTCTCGCCGGTCTGGGACACCGCCATCTCGACGATCGCCCTGACCGATGCCGAGGTCGAACAGACCGACCAGGGCCAACAAGCACTCGGCGAGGCGATCGACTGGCTCTGCATTAAGGAGGTCCGTCGCGTCGGCGACTGGGCCGTCAAACGTCCCCAGGTTGAGCCCAGCGGCTGGCATTTCCAGTACGACAACGCCTTCTATCCGGACATCGACGACACGGCCATGGTCCTCATGGGCCTGCATCGCAACCGAGAATGGTTCGGCCGTGATCGGCTCGATCCGATCCTCAAGCGCGGTCGTGACTGGGTTTTGGCCCTGCAAGGTCGTGACGGGGGCTGGGCCGCCTTCGACGCGGACATCGACAACGAAGTGCTCACCCAGATCCCGTTCGCCGACCACAACGCGATGCTCGACCCGAGCTGCCCGGACATCACCGCGCGGATCCTCGAGATGCTCGGCACCCTCGATCTGCCCGCCGACCACCCGTCCATTCAGCGCGGTTTGGACTATCTCTGGCGGACTCAAGAGGCCGACGGATGCTGGTATGGTCGTTGGGGTGTCAATTACATCTACGGGACCTGGCAGGTCCTTCAAGGGTTGGCCGCGATCGACCATCCGATGTCCGATCCCCGACTGGTCCACGCCGCCGACTGGCTGGAGTCGGTTCAGCAGACTTCAGGCGCCTGGGGCGAGACCTGCGCGACGTATGAGGATCCTTCGTTGCGTGGGATCGGCGAGTCGACCGCTTCTCAGACCGCGTGGGCGGTCCTCGGGCTGATCGCCGCCGGCCGCGGTCACGGCATGGCCGTCGCGCGTGGCGTTGACTGGCTCGTCGCCAACCAGCGGCCCGACGGCAATTGGGATGAAGCGCCCTATACCGGGACCGGCTTCCCCAAGGTCTTCTACCTCCGCTACCACTACTACCGGACCTACTTCCCCTTGATGGCCCTGGCCCGAGCCCGTCGAGTTCTCGAAGGCCGTCACCCCTGGCGCAATGACTCGTTAGCCGAAATGCAACCAGGTCGAACCCGGATCGACGCGGCCCACTCCTGAGGTCGCCTCTCCCGAAGCCTGATCGGCATTAACTCCCGAGTCGTTCGAAGTCCCGAGGCCCGTCGCGTGGGGTCGCGCGACGACTCGGGATCGCTCGCTCCTCTCTCCAGACCACACGTGAAACGCCAAGGACACGGCACCATGGGCATCCCCTTCACACAGATGTGGACGGTCGCGACCTACGTGCTCGGCAACAAGCTCCGGGGCCGCAAGCGCTATCCGCTGGTCCTGATGCTGGAGCCGCTCTTCCGCTGCAACCTCGCCTGCGCCGGCTGCGGCAAGATCCAGTATCCCGGCCACATCCTCCGGAGGCAACTGACCCCCGAACAGTGCTTCCGGGCTGTCGAAGAGTCCGGTGTGCCGATCATCTCGATCCCCGGCGGCGAGCCGTTGATGCACCCGCAGATGCCCGAGATCATCGAGGGGCTCGTCGCTCGCAAAAAATATGTCTACCTCTGCACCAATGCCCTGTTGCTCAAGCAGAAGCTGGAGGACGGCGACTACCGACCCTCAAAGTTCCTCAGCTTCAGCGTCCACATGGATGGGCTCCGCGACGAGCACGATGAGGCCGTCTGCCGCGACGGCGTCTACGACCGCGCCATCGAGGCGATCCAGCTCGCCCTCGAGATGGGCTTCCGCGTCACGACCAACACGACGCTCTTCGACGGCGCCGACCCGAACCGCGTCCGCGCCTTCTTCGACGAGATGACCGACATGGGCGTCGAGGGCTTGATGGTCTCGCCCGGCTACAGCTACTCCAAAGCGCCCGACCAGGAGAGCTTCCTCAAGCGTCAAGCGACCATCAACCTCTTCCGTGAGATCCTCGCTCGACCGCACCGACGCTGGCGGTTCAACCACTCGCCGCTGTTCCTCCAGTTCCTCAGCGGACAGGCCGACTACCGATGCACCCCATGGGGCATGCCCACGTATAACATCTTCGGTTGGCAGAAACCTTGCTATCTGTTGCAGGAAGGGTACGCGGAGACGTTCCAAGAACTCATGGACACCACCGATTGGGACGCCTACGGCCACCGCAACAATCCCAAGTGCGCTGACTGCATGGTCCATAGCGGCTACGAGGCCTCGGCCGTCGACGATACCTTCTCTTCGCCGATGGGGGTCGTCCGGACCCTAAGGGCGATGATCGCTGCCTAATTTCAGACCGCATCCTTGAGGTTCACGTCTCGGATTTTTCGATTAGCTCCCCAAGACGAGATGCGATCATGAGCGAATCCGACACATCGGGCGACATCTCGATGCACGGTCGAATCGAAACCCTGGATGGTGGGCCGGGCGACCAACCCGCCTGGGCGCGCGCCATGGACTACCGGGGGGACGTGACGTTGCACCGGATTGACGGCGGCTCGCAAACGGGGTATCTCTCAAACATTCGCGAGACTGCCGACGGGCGGACCCTCGACCTCTTCCCACCCGACGGCGGACCGCCCATCTCGGTCAATGGCTCGGAGATCGCCGCGATCGCCTTCACCGGACGCGACATGGCCGAAGGCCGATCCTGGGAGGCCTGGCAAGCGAAGAAGCGGGCCGAGGCCGAAGCGATCGTGCGGGCCGCATCGGAGGCTCCCGTCCCTTCGAAGGCCCAAGACTGAGTTGGTCAATCGATGTTGTGTCCGAAATGAGCATAACCGATGACCGCCGCAACGATCGGTCTTGACGTCGGCATCGTGGTCGCCCTGGCCTTGGAGGCCGATCCGATCCGTGATCGGCTCGCGCAACGCTCGAGGATCCGAGGCGCGGGCTTCGAGCTGATCGCCGGCCGCTGGCACGATCTTGATATCGGCCTGATCGTCTCCGGACCGGGTCGCGAGCGGGCGCGGCTGGCGACCGATCGGCTGCATGCCGGACACCGACCGACCTGGACGATCGCGGCGGGCCTGGCCGGCGGTCTCGACCCCACGCTCCGAGTCGGTGACGCCCTCATCGCCGACGAGGTCCGCGATCTCAATGCAAACCGGTTCCGGATCCCCTTCGCTCTGTCCGACGACCTCGCTAAGGACCACGGTGGCGGTCGACTCGTGGCCGGCTCGCTTTTGACCGTCGATCGGATCGTGGCCAGCCCCGAGGCCAAAGCCGAACTCCACGCCTCCACCAGCGCATCGGCCGTCGACATGGAGTCATGGGCGATCGCCGATCTCTGTGTCGGGCGTGGTGCTCGATTTCTGGCTGTGCGGGCCATCAGCGATGCCGCCGAGGACCCGGTGCCGCCCGAGGTGGCCACCCTCCTCGGCCCGACCGAAGGCTATCGCTGGGGCGCGACCTTCGGAGCGCTTTGGAAACGACCGGCCATCGTCGGCGACCTCTGGGCGCTCCGCGAGCGGGCCGTCCACGCCGCCGACCGACTCGCCAAGGCCCTCGACTTAGTCGTCCGCCACCTCAACGACGAACATCCGCGCGACGCTTCAAACTGACCGGGACCCCTGGGTCCACATCCCGACCCCACTCGAACCGGTCGGTTCGGGGTTCGAATCAGGCCGCGTCGCCCTCGGACGATTCCGACGGCTCCTCAGCCGGGTCGGTTTCATCCTCCGCGCCCTCGACCGCTTGTTCGTCTTGGGTCTCCGCGTCGTCCCCATCTTCGGACGGCTCGTACAAACGGGGACTGGTCTGGAGTCGGGTCGGTCCGGGCCGAATCGGCTCGGCTTGGGAGTCCTCCGCGACTTGGGCCGGCGGCGGACTCCGCATCAGGCTGTCGCTGGCGATCGTCGCGATGCCCGGCACGATCAACAGCATGCCCAAACTGATCGTCGCCGCATGCGGCGGATGGAATTGATAGAGCAGCGTGAAGACACCGAACCAAACGATCGCTTGGAGCACAGTCGCCCCGAGGTCGTCGGTGAACATCCGGTCGAAGCCGGTCCGGGTGAACGTCAGGATCGCTGAGAAAAGGATCGTGCCGGCCAGGATCCGCCAGCCGAGCAAGCTCGTCGTCTCGTCATAGAGGTATTTCTGAGCATATTCGATGACGATATATTGCGCGACGTACAAAACGATTGCGTAAATGATGAATGCGACGGCGTATTCCATCGGGCTCGTTTCTCGCTCCGCGTCTTCGAAAGGGGGATCGGCTGACACGGAGGCCGATCATGCTCCCAAATTAGCCGATCCGTCGGCGACTCGACAACGGGTGGTGGCGATCGGATCGCGACCCGCATAGATTGGAGGGAAACCGGCTCGGCCTGCCCGGACCGGTCGCTCGCCGATTGTCCGATCCAGACGCCTGCCCGGGACCCGCGACCATGATTCGCTTGAGCGCCTTCGCCGATGAGATCGCCGCCGATCCGGTCGAACAGATCGACGTGCTGGAACGGAACGGGATCCGCCACATCGAGTTCCGCTCGATCCACAGCGAAAACGTGATGAACCTCAGTGCCGAGCAGCACGAGGCCTTCCGCGACCTCCTCAAGGCGCGCGGTTTCGGCCTCAGCGCCATCGGCTCGCCGATCGGCAAGATCACCATCACCGACCCGTTCGAACCGCACCTCGAAGCGTTCCAAAAGGCCATGGATTTGGCCGACTTCTATGGGACGTCCAAGATCCGGATCTTCAGCTACTACATCCCCGATGGGGACGATCCGGCCGCTCACCGCGACGCAGTTTTGGAACGGATGGCCACCAAGGCCAAGCTCGCCGCCGATCGCGGTCTCAACCTCGTCCTGGAGAACGAGCGGAAGATCTACGGCGACACCGCCGCGCGGGTCCTCGACCTCCTCGAACAAGTCGCCGGGCCCGGACTCGGACACGCCTTCGACCCGGCCAACTACATCGAGATCGGCCAGGACGTCCAGCAGGCCTGGGACCTCCTCAAGTCTCGAGTCAACCACTTCCACGTCAAAGATTACTCGCTGAGCCTCCAACGCAACGTCCCCGCCGGCCAGGGCGACGGCAAGATCCCCGAGCTGATCGCCGACGCCGTCGCCTCGGGCTTCGACGGCTTCTGCGTCCTGGAACCGCACCTGGTCGTCGCCGAGAAGATGTACGGCTTCACCGGGCCCGACCGGTTCGGCGACGCTGCCATGGCCCTTAAGAGCGCACTCGATGCCCGACAGGTCGCCTACGCCTGAGGCTTCGGGAATCGTCCTTTTGCTCTCCACAACCAGTCGACGACCCGTCCCCTGTCCCGTTCGTCCGACCGCTTTCGAATCGATCGATCGTCCATAACGACCCGTCCTCTCCAATCGCGCTTCCATTAGGAGTCTTCCGCCAATGACCCGTTCGACCCCCTTGACCCGTCGCCAGATCCTCCGAGGCAGTTTGGCCAGTGCCGCGTTGCTGGGCCTGAACGCCCAGCCGTCCTGGGCCGCTCTTCAGGCCGACCTCGGTCAGCCCGAACCGGGCAACATCGGCGACTTCAAGATCTCGTTAGCCCAGTGGTCGCTGCACAACACGATCTTCGGCGGTGAGATCGACAACCTCGACTTTCCGCGCGTCACTCGTGAACGCTTCGGCATCGACGGCGTCGAGTTCGTCAATCAGTTCTTCAAGGATAAAGCCACCGACACCAAGTATCTGTCGGAACTCAAGACCCGAGCCGATGACAATGGTGTCACCTGCCTCCTGATCATGATCGACCGCGAGGGCTCGCTCAGCGACGCCGACGAGTCGAAGCGTCGGGAGGCCGTCGAGAACCACAAGCGTTGGGTCGACGCGGCGTCCGCCCTGGGTTGCCACTCGATCCGGATCAACACCGGCAACAACTACAGCGCTCAGGACGTCTCGGCAGCCGTCAACGGCTGCGGCGCGTTGACCGAATACGCCAAGTCCCAAGACATCAATGTGATCGTCGAGAACCATGGCGGCCCCTCCAGCGATCCCGATGCGCTGGTCGCGCTCATGAAGGGGGTCGGCGACGAGTTCTTCGGCACCCTGCCCGACTTTGGCAACTTCCCCCGCGACGGACAGGGCAACTACACCATCGACGTCTACGAGGCGATCGCCCGGCTCATGCCCTTCGCCAAGGGCGTCTCGGCCAAGAGCTACGACTTCGACGACGACGGCTTCGAGACCCGGCTCGACTACCCGAGGATCCTCAAGATCGTTTCCGACTCCGGCTACGACGGTTACATCGGGATCGAGTACGAAGGAAAGAATCTCGGCGAGAGCGAAGGCATTCTGGCCACCAAGGCCCTCCTGGATCGGCTCCGTGGCTCGTCCTACCAGGGCTGAGTCGTTTTCGATACCGAGAACGCGAGCGGGACGGTCTGGCACGTTGGCTTGACCGTCCCGTCGGAACGTCGTAGCCTACGCCCCGGATGGATCGGCCCGCCTTGGAGTTGGCGAAGCTGGTCCGATCGACTTCCGATTCGCTCGACGATGGGGCTGGGATGGATCCCACGATGGACCCCTCAGGATGCACGATCCTGATTCTCAACTACAACGGCAGGACTCTCCTGGAGGAGAACCTCCCGTCGATTCACGAGGCCGCCTCGGCCAGCCGACGCCCCTGCGCCATCGCGGTCGTCGACAACAATTCGCACGACGATTCGGTGGCCTATCTCCGACGCAAATGGCCCGAGGTCGCCGTCTTTCGCGAGCCGAACCGCGGACTCGCCTCCTTCAACCGTGTCGCTACACGGCTCGAATCGCGTTATCTATACCTGCTCAACAACGATGTGCGCCTCGATGCCGGGGCGATCGATCCACTCCTCGATGCGCTGGGACGTCATCAGGAGGCCTTCTTCGCCGCGCCGTTGTGCTGGGACGCGACCGGCCAAGTCTATGAGGGGCTCCGGACGCGGGTCCGATCGGTCGCCGGCCTCATCCAAGGCCGTTGCCGAGTCCCCGACGCTGCCCCCTGGATCCACCGACGCGACCTGACCGCCGCTTCAGGACCGGCCCTTATGGTCGATCGTTCGCGATTCCTCGCGCTGGGCGGCTACGACCCGATCTACGACCCCGGACGAATCGAAGACCTCGACCTGGGGTTCCGGGCCTGGATGCGCGGTTGGACCGGTCACTACATCCCCGAGTCGGTCGCCTATCACCTTGGGGCCGGGTCGTTCGGCCCGACCTTCGGCGATCAGGGCAATCAGGATCTGGCCTGGCGCAACACGTTCCTGTTCGTCTGGAAGAACCTCGCCGGACGTCGCCTGATCGGCCACTGCGGCTGGATCGTTCCGCGCCTGCTTCACGCCCTTATCCGAGGCCAATTCGGTCGGCTCGCCGCCTTCGGCGCGGCCCTCGATCGGCTCGGGCCGGCCTTGAGTCGCCGCAAGCTTCAAGGGGTCGGCACCCGACTCTGGCAAGCGCGTCAGGAAGCCTACTTTCATCGGTTCCTCTGGTGAGGAGGCCTCGACGTTGGACCGTCCGACGACCACGACCGTGGCCGACGAGCCATGCCTTGCATCGACGGTACGCTCGCCCGATCCCGTGTTGGCGACGACCAACACAGGTCGCCTCCCGATCGCGCCCGCCATCGAGCCGACGATCCCTCGACTCGCTGTCGTCATGATCGTCCGCGACGAGCAAGAGCATCTGCCCGCTTGCCTCGACTCGGTCGCCTGGGCCGACGAGCGCGTGATCGTCATCGACGCGGCCAGCCGGGACCGATCCGAGGCCATCGCTCGGGATCGGGCCGAGACGGTTGTCGTCCGGCCCTTCGACGACTTTGCCGCCCAGCGCAATCACGGGCTCGACCTGGCCAACGCCGACTGGATCCTCGCCCTCGACGCCGACGAACGGATCACCCACGCACTGGCCTCAGAGATCCGTCGAGTCATCACGGAGGCGCCGACGGAAACGCTCGGCTACCGGATCCCGATCCGAAGCGTCATCCTGGGGCGACGCTTCACCCACTCGGGAACCCAGAACGATCGGCCGATCCGCCTCTTCCGTCGCGGCACGACCCGTTGGTATGGCGCGGTCCACGAGACCCCCGACCTCCGCGACGACCAGCTCGGGCGACTCCGCCAGCCGATCGAACATCAAACGCTTCCCGATCTCGAGACCTGCCTGAGCAAACTCAACCGTTACACCAGCCTGGGAGCGGAAAACGATCAGCGCCGAGGTCACCGTCATCGACTCGCCATCGACTTGATGGTCCGCCCCCCTTGGACCTTCTTCAAGCTGTTCATCCTCCGTCAGGGGTTTCGTGACGGATTGGAAGGAACGATGTTCTGCCTCCTCTCCAGCCTCGGGGTCCTCTTCCAGCATTGGAAACATCGCGAACGGCTCCGACGCGTCGAGGAGGTCGGCTGAGATGACCACCGCCTTGGGCCATGAGGCCTACGTCGCCTCGCGATTCGACCGGCTTCGCGAGCGGTTCCCCGACGCCGTCGCGCCGGAGGACGTGCGCCGCGACACCCTCTTGTCCGCGCTCGGCCCGATCGATGGCCGGCTGATCCTCGACTTCGGGGCGGGCAACGGCCGATTCTCGACGATCATGGAAGAACGGGGAGCACGGGTCGTCGCGCTGGACCGATCCCAAGGGATGCTCGCGCGGTGTCCAGTCCATCGACGCGTCTGCGCCGGCTCTCGGAGGCTCCCCTTCGCCGATGGAGTCTTCGATGCGATCGTCGTTGTCGAGGTGTTCCAACACGTGCCCGAGCCGCTCGGGCCAACGTTCGACGAGTTCGAGCGTGTGCTTCGGCCGGGCGGTCGCCTGGTGATCCTCGACAAGAACGCCGGCTCGCTCGACGCCGATCGGCCTTGGCTCCCCAGCTTGGCTTTGAAGTGGATCGATGAGCGTCGAGGGTTCTGGATGTACCCGGCCGACGGCCCGGTCCGTGAACGTTGGTTCTGGCCCCGACGGTTCGCCGGTCGGCTCGCACGGATCTTCGATAATGTGCAAGTCGAGCATCCGTTGATGAGTTCCGAGGCTCGACATGGGGTCTTCCGGAATCGACCCCGACGTCGCCTGCTGACTCTCTGGACAGCCCGCAAACGTTCGGAGGATGCGTGATGGTCTCAACACTGCGGTCGGCCGAGAAGATGATGGAGCATGACCGTACCCAGACATCGACGCTCCCCGATCTGCCGCTGGTTTTATCCAACACACCGCTCGGACTGACCCAGATCTTGGAGCAGGAGGGCGTTCCGTTCGTGGTCTGGGAGAGCGATCATGACGATCGATCGGTCCGCGCCGGCCGGTTCGTGATTTGGGATCACCGACTCGGTCCGAATCCCTCAAAGCGATCCGGATCGATCCAGGGGGACCATCAATTGATCGATCTGGCCGACCTAGGGATCGGCCTCGATCGCTGGAACGCTTTGCTGAACTATCGGCCGTGCCTGGCGTCTTGGGAATTCGATGGGGTCGTCGTCCGCGAGAAGATCGCCGCGGTCGATCGCCATGCGTTCCGGACCGAAGTGCTCGCCCAGCTCCGACGCCGGATCATTGAGCACGGTGGGATCTGGGCGCGGATCGCCCCGTTCCCGTATCCGTATCGGGCGGCCTTCAACTTCCGGGTCGACCTCGACGAGCCGGTCCGCACCGACTACGCGCGGTTCGCCGTTGCACGACGCCCTCTGAACGATTGCACGTCCCATTGCGTGAGCACGTCGGCGTACGGGACGGATCCCGAAGTGTTGGCCGATCTCCGAGGCCGCGACGTGCTTTCACACGGGCATCATCATGTCGTTTATCGTGATGAAGCCGACAATCGTCGGAATCTGGATCGAGCCGACGCAATCCTTCGAGGGGCGGGAATTGTCCCGGAAGGCTTCGCTGGGCCTCACGGCCGTTGGGATCACGGCATCGATCACGTTCTCGAATCGTTGGGCTACCGGTTCGCCTCGGACTTTCAGGTCGGCTACGACGATCTGCCGTTCCGACCGGCGGTTGGGTCGCGTCTCTCCGAGCGGTTCCAGATCCCGATCACCCCGATCTGTGCGGGGATCTTCCACGAGGCCGGCGTCCGCTCCGACAAACGGATCGTCTCGACCTACCGCGAACTGGCTCGACGTCGAATCGAAGCCGGTCGGCCCGCGTTTCTGTACGGTCATCCGGAACGTCGACTGGTCCACCATCCGCGCGTCTTCGGTGAACTCGACCGCCTGCTCGACGACTATCCCGACACGTGGCGGGTGACCCTGTCCGAGTTCGCCCGTTGGTGGCGTTGGCGGAACGAACTCGACTGGTCGCTTCAGAACCTCGGCGACAATCGTGTACGGATTCAGTTCACCGGCGATATCGCGACATACCAGGCTACGGTCGAAATCCCGACCGATGCTTCGATGTCGAATGCGATCCGTGTACCGATCTCACGACCGGTGATGATGGTCGATCGGCAACAGCTCCGTCGGACTCCCCTGCCCTCGAGCGCGATTGAGCCAGCTCCGACAACCGTTCCGATCGCTTGGAACGGCCGCTCAGCCCTCAAAAACTGGCTCGACTGGGAGACGGAGACACCGATCAACGAGTTGCCCACACGCGGCGTCCGCAACCGCCTCAAACGTTGGCTTCGATCCCGACGGGAGGCGGTCTGTTGACGATCCTCGAGTCGCCTCGCCATCTTGATGTCCGGCCCGTTGATCCGATCCGGGCCGAGTTCGATCCGGTCATCCGCAAAACACGCGAGTTGCCGGTGTTGGTCCATGCCCCCCCTTCGGCGCTTCAGGATCCCGGCGGGGGCGAGGTCCAGTTGTACCGGACGACCGAGACGCTCCGCAGGATGGGCGTGCCGCTGGCGTATTTCGATCCGTGGCGCGATCGAATCGCTGACGCGCGGGCGCTTCACCTCTACGGCATGTCGCGCGAAGGTCTCACGCTGGCCCGACTGGCGAAGCGGGTCGGCACGCCGGTCGTGCTCTCGCCGATCTGCTGGATCGACCCGGGAGCGATGCGCGCCTCGGCTCCGAACCGGCTCAAGGGCTGGCGCGATCAGATCCTCTGGACCGCCCAGGGTGTGATCCCGGCTCTGCCGACCTGGCGTCGCGAGCTGTTGCGGCTCGCCGACCTCGTGTTGCCTAACTCCAACGCTGAGGCCGACCAACTCCGAAACCGGTTCGGTGTCGACCGAAGCCGCATTTGGGTCGTGCCCAACGGAATCGACCCCGACCACTTCGAGGTCGGTCCGGATCGGTTCCGCCTCGAGGTCACCGACGAGCCGTTCGTCCTGTTCGTCGGTCGCATCGAACCGCGAAAGAACGTGCTACGCTTGATCACCGCATGTCACTCGGAGGGACTGCCCCTGATCATCATCGGGACGTCTCGGGCGAGCGATCGAGGCTACGAGGCGGATTGCCGTCGGTTGTCGGAGCGCTCGACGGCGTCGGTCCATTGGCTGGGCGCGTTGCCGCATTCCGACCCGTTGTTGGCATCGGCCTACTCGGCCTGTCGAGTCCTTGCGCTCCCGAGTTGGTTCGAGACGCCCGGCTTGGTCGCTCTGGAGGCCGGGGCGGCGGGCGCAGCGGTCGTCGTCACCGAGCGCGGGGGCACCCGCGACTACTTCGGCGATCGGGCCCATTACATCCGACCAGGCTCGGTCCGTTCGATCGCGCGAGCCTTGCGGATGGCTTGGCGTTCGGGACCGCACCCCGATTTGCGTCGGCATATTCATATGCATTACACATGGACTCAAGTCGCCGATCGGACCGAGGAGGCGTATCAGCGTGTCGCGGGTTGAGGTCCGCCCTGAGCCGGTCCGCCGTTACCGCTACAGCAAGTGGCGCTGGCGGATCCTGGTCCGGCTGATCGACGCCGTCGGCACCGTTGGGGTCGCGCTCTGGCGGCTGGTCCGCGCTGTGCCGAGGGTCTCGGACCCGAGTCGGATCCTGTTGGTCCAGATCGATCATCTCGGCGACGCGATCCTGACCACGCCGATGCTCGGACCGCTCCGCGCGGCCTTCCCCAACGCACGGATCGACGTGCTCGCGTCGCCCAGCAACCGCGCCGTCTTCGAGGCCGATCCGCGAATCGATCGGGTCCTCGTGGCCGGTCGGACCTGGTTCGAACGTGAGCCGTCGAGACGCGCTCTCGTCCTCGCCTGGATCCAGATCGTCACACAGATTCGTCAGGTGCGCTACGAACTGGGTATCGACGTCCGCGGCGATATCGTCACGGTCCTGGCATTGGCATGTGCTGGCGTCTCGCGACGGGTCGGCTGGTCGATGGGCGGTGGCGGGTTCCTCCTCTCCGACCGCGCACCATGGATCCCCGGCCGACACGAGGTCGAATCGCGACTGGCCCTCCTTAATGTCCTCGGGATCGCGATCGACCACGAACCCCGAGTCACCCTAGGCATCACCGACGCCGACCGGATCCGCGTCTTCCGACGGTTGCGTCACCAACACGTTCTTCAAGCCCCTTCTGAATCCAGGCATGAATCAGACATCGAACTCAAACGAGCCCGGAACCGATCGTATTCGCGTGCGAGTTCAGGGCCAGCACCAACCCCGCAGGCCATCGCGACGATCACCCCAAGGGTCAGGGTTCGACCAAATCGACGGCCGAGTTCCAACACGTCCGAGGGCCTGATCGACGCCGACCTGCTGCACGGGGGCCGGTTCGGGTTGGAGTCTCCGTTGTTGGTGACCCACCTGGGAGCGGGCACGAAGGCGAAGCGCTGGCCGTTACGGTCCTGGCGCGGTCTGATCGCGCGGTTTCTTGAGGACGGCTGGCGGATCATCGTAGTCGGCGGTCCAAACGATCGCCAACTGGGTGCGGCCTTACCCGCCTCGGAACAACTCGTCGATTGGACCGGACAACTCACGATCACGGAGCTGGGGGCCTTGCTGGAGCGAGCTGACCTGTTCATCGGAGCCGACTCAGGTCCAGCCCACGTCGCCGCCTGTGCGGGGATCCCGGCGGTCGTCCTGTTCAGCGGGACCAACCGGATCGCCCAATGGCGGCCACGCTCCCGGCGCTGCCTGGTGCTCAGCCACGACGTCCCCTGTCGCCCTTGCCATCGCAAGGTCTGCCCCCTGGCCGATCACCCCTGCCTGACCGGCCTAACGGTAGGATCGGTCTTTAGCAAAGCCCGCGATTGGTGGGTCCGCTCGCTGATCCCCAGCGATCATCGACTCCTCGATCCAGCATAGATTTACGCAAATTGTTTTTCGCACATTCGGTTTATGCTTGGGTCTCTTTGGTCAACGGCCCTTGACGTATATCATCTCCATTACCAATGGCCGGACCCCCAGTCTCATATCCGTACTAGCGAACTGCCGAGATGGGGCGATCCAAATCGTTTCAAAACAGCACCGGATGGATCTGCAAGGATTCTTGTTGCAGCGGGCGATCTGGCCTGACAAACTTAGGTAATCAGACTTGACCGGATCGTTTCATCGAGGTCGAGTTTGATCGTGGTCGGTCATGCTGAGCACTTGCTTGGGAGTGGCATCCCCCGTGCCAATTCCATCGTCCCCAAGCGATCCTTTCGAGCTGGAGCATGGACATTAATGCGATCCAAGGCGTGGATATCATGGCTGTTGGGCCCCTGATCGGCTCCTGTGTGATCCGAACCGCTTACGCCATTGTCTCTACTGGTGCAGAAACCTCCCGACCTCGCTGTCGTTCCGGCCGGTCGTGACCGGCTGGGATACGCCTTGGACCGACCCGCACGGAGCTGACTGATGGCATGTCGATGTCTCAACAGATGCCTCACGATCACCTTGGCCCTCCTGCCATGGTCCCTCGCCTCCGCTGACGATCTGCTCCGCGATCGTTTCTGGGACGAAGCGCCGACGAAATGGCGAGAACTGCGTGACTTCACCCTAAATCTGCGTGGGACGTTTACCGATGTAAGCGAGCCGATCGCCGGGTTCCCGGAGTCGTACCACTTGCGGATGCAGCACACCTTCGTAGGTTCCGGTGGCAGCGTGCTGCACAGGCGGCAATATCGGCAGGGCGAGCTGATAGATGATTTCGTATACGGAATCAACCCTGATTACGCCTTCAGAATCGTGCCGCAGGATGATGGTACGGGCCCCTGGGTGATCCGCTACCTAAGCCGTGATAGCGACCGCATCATGGGGAAAATCGAGGCGTTCGGGTCACCTCTCTTCGTCAGCCATGCCCTGGAGCATCAGGATCTGGC
>CAZSSM010000004.1:0-48896 GCA_964609385.1 uncultured Planctomycetia bacterium | reverse complement strand
CAGCCTCCCTCGCGTGGAGGATGGCCGAGCTGGACTTGGCTGATCGCATTGGCGGTGGTCTGCCTGACCGTATCGATTATCCTAAAGAGCCGGTTTCGGCTCGGAACCTCGATCGGGTGACACCTCTGGGATCGAAGGAGAGAAGTTGAAAATGAGCATTCGGCTTGAAAGTGCTGCCTCACCACCGAAATCGACGTGGGGCGCCCCAACATTTGCACGGACCTTCCGCATCGCCTCCGTCATTCTCCTCCTGGCGGCCGGATGGCTCGCGTGGTCGGATCGTCAGGGGAAGCTGTCGGTGGACGAGCCGCAACGGCTCCTAACAGGCATCCCGGCCGGATGCGAAGTGATTCTCAAGTTCCCCATCCGCAATACGACCGGTCGGCCGGTCCAAGTGCTCGCTGCCGACAATCGGTGCACGTCCGAGGGCTGTTCTGTGACTCCGGGATTGCCCATGGTGGTCCCGCCCGGCGAGATAAGGTCTCTCGAAATCCACTTCAAGCCCCGCACTCCGCCGTACAACTACGGCCTCACCCTGTACACCGATGATCCCAATCATTCCGAGATTCCGATCCTCATCTCCGGTCGAGAGCCCGCGTCCAAGGCGATCCTCACACCGACCAATGAACAACTTGCCCGCATCGATTGAAAGGGCCACCATGCACGCCGAGAGAGCCTTTCACGATCGTCGACGGACGGGCTTCACGATGATCGAGTTACTGGTCGTCATCGCGTGCATCTCGATCCTGATCGCGTTGCTTTTGCCGGCGGTGCAGTCGGCACGCGAGGCGGCGCGGCGGCTCCGGTGTGCCAACAACCTCAAGCAGATCGGCCTGGCGATCCATAGCTACCATGACACCTTCAGTAGCCTGCCGCCGGGCCGATTCCTGACGTATGACCCGCGCTACGCCGGTCCCGAGCCGCCCTGCACATCGCCGATTGTGGACAAGAGCATCCTCGTCTTCGTGCTGCCCGGCATGGACCAGCAAGGGCTGTATGATTCCATCAACCACGACTTGACGATGCTGGGCAGCGAGAACACGACCGTCCATACCTTCGCGGTCGCAGCCTACGCTTGCCCGAGCGATCCGGAGTCTGGCCGCCTCCGGGACCTCGATGCCGACGCGATGGCCCCCTATGCGTCGGACCCGCCCAGCGGCCGTCTCCAGATGGTCTTCACCAGCTACTCGGCCTGCTTCGGCTCATTCTATGTGAACGCGATCCCCCGGCCTTCCGGCGATTGCCGGGTCGCCGGGAAGCTCCGGGCCCAGGCCAACGGCTCATTCAACGACCTGTCGCCCATCACGCTGAGTTCGGTCGGGGATGGGCTGAGTCAGACTCTGTTCGTCACCGAGAAGTCGACAACCGCCTTCCGGGCCCTGGATGCGGTCGACCCGACGATCTTCCCCAAGCGAGGTTGGTGGACCACCGGGAATTGGGGCGACACTTTGATGACGACCTTCTATCCCCCCAACATGCTCAGCAAAGTGAGCCTCGCAGTGGGTTCCGCCCACACGAACGCAGCCTCGAGCCTGCACCCCGGTGGGGTCAACGCGTTGATGGGGGACGGCTCCGCGCGATTTATCAAGGAGACGATCCAATCTTGGCCGTTCGACCCCATAACCGGCAACCCTGACGGGGCCCGGCAGCACCCAGGCGGTTGGTGGGAGGACTCGCCGACTCCGGGAATCTGGCAGGCCATCGCCACCCGCAATGGCGGGGAATTGGCCAGCGACGAGGGATTTTGATACTGCAAACCACAAATGTCTATTTCATTTCAATTGGGGCACGGTAGAGTCGGTCTTCAGCAAAGCCCGCGCTTGGTGGGCGTGCTCGCTGATCCCCCGTGATCATCGGCATCTGGATCGATTACAAGATATCGCCAAACATCTAACCTGTTTTTCGTTCACCCTATTCACAATAATAAGTGCACACTCTTTCGCTTGATCGAGAAGGCTTTGTTCGGTTGCCAAAGGCAACATGGCTTATGGGGCGAAATCGTTGACTCTGCCCTTTTCTCGGGCAGACAACGGGTCCGGATGGCTGGGGACTCGACCGCTTTGGTGCCAGACCCCGGGGCCAAGCCAGGTGAGTGGGTCAACCGCTCGGACGATGTGGCCTACTCGAACCATCGATCCCGGGGTCTGCTCGCTGAGGATCGCAGTCCCCAGCCACCCAAGCACGTCGCTCGGTGGGATTGGGGCCACGAACAACACCGAAGCATGTTAATGTTTCAGGGTGGGCCGCATCGAGTGAATTTCGTCGTCATGGACAGTGTCTAAGTCGAGAGGTCGGAAGATGGTCGATGAGGACGGGCCACAACCCTTGGAAAGCGCTGAGTCGATCCGCACTCTGTACGAGCGGCATGCACAGACGTGGGATGCGAGACGTCGAACAGACCGTCGCTTTCTGGAGGCCCCCTGGATCGATCGATTCACGTCCTGGTTGCCGAGAGGTGGAACGGTCTTGGACCTCGGCTGTGGCTCTGGAGTTCCGATCGCCAGTCGGCTCGCTGAATCCGGGTTTTCAATGACCGGCGTCGACTCGTCGGCAACCCTGATCGAGATCGGTCGCGCCCGGATGCCAGAGCACACGTGGATCGTGGCCGACATGCGGCACGTTGACTTCGACCGACGATTCCATGGGATCGTGGCTTGGCACAGCTTCTTTCATCTGACACCTCCTGATCAGCGCGCGATGATCGAGCGATTCGCCACCATCAGCTTGCCTGGAGCGCCCTTGTTGTTCACGAGTGGTCCCCAGGCCGGAGTCGCGATCGGTTGCTTCGAGGGCGAGCCGTTGTATCACGCGAGTTTGGACCCGGAGGAATACGACGCCTTGCTCAGCGCTTCCGGTTTTCGCGTGATCGCCCAAGTCTCGAAGGACCCGGAATGTGGCGATGCGACGGTCTGGCTGGCCGTCAAAGAGTGAGTGGCTCGTTCGTTAGATTGATTTCTAAATATCGATCTTGAATTCCAACGTCGACCTGTTTTCGTCGCCTATTTTGGCAAAACAGTAGGGTTGGTTGCGATCGGCGATGTCCGTTCCATGGAGTCGGCTCGGTTAGCCCGTTGGTTCAATGAGTTGTTGGGTCAGACGGGGAAGCATTTGGTAGGCTTTGAGGTCCCGGCCTTCGACGATTTGCGGCCGGGAATCGATCCGCCCGTGTGAGCCGCCCCCTCCTTGGTCCCTCTGTCCGACGCTGACTATGTCTCCGACGACTCCGTCCCTCGATCACCCCAACGACCCGGCTCGGACCGGGCCGTCGCGACGTCATTGGATCATCGCGGCATCGATTGGGAGCCTCCTCTATGGCCTGGGCTTGGGGTTCGGGTTGGCTGGGAGCGGTGTCTCCTCGGTCATCACGACCCTGTTCGATGTGGTGGCCCACTGGTTCTACGAGATCCCCAAGCTCTCGGCGATCCGGCGCGACTCGCAACTGGACCTCCTGTTCGGTCACCTGATCATCCTCGGCGCCCTGCTGGCCGGATACCTCTGGTTGGGTGTCTGGCTGGGTCGACACGGGCGACTCTGGGGTGCGTTGTTCCTGCTCGGTTACGTATTGCGGGCCGGGGCCTGGATCGTGGGGGGGAACCTGCCGCTGGTCCCGGGCGACAGCTCGCACTACATCGAGGTGGCCACGTCGATCCTCCGGGGTGAGGGGCCGGTCAAGCACTACGTCGAGAGCTTCTTCGTCGATTACCCGGAGATCCGCGAGGGGCGCGGAATTCTCGACGACTGGGCCACGCCGCTCTACAGCTTCGTGCTGGCCGGGGCCTACCGGCTGCTCGGCGTCGAGCCCGGTGCGGACCTCCAAACCACCGTCGCGGTCGCTAAGTCGGTCAGCTTCACCTTCAATGTCCTGACGCTCCCGTTGATGTATTTCATGGCGCGTCGATGGTTCGGCGCTCGGGTCGGACTTTGGAGTCTGGGCGTCGCGGCGATCCTGCCGGTCCATGTGGTCTACGCCGGGATGGTCCTCCGCGAGAGCCTCGTCGGGTTCTTCGGTCTGCTGACGCTCGGGCTGGCCCTGGAGGCGTTGACATCCTCAACGCTCCGTCGCGGACTGGTCTTCGCCGCCCTGGCGGGCCTGTGCGGAGGCCTGATGATCCTAGGCCGCAATACCGGACTGGCCTGGATGGCGGCCATCGGGACCTTCGGCTTGGTCGTCGGACGCGCCCGCGCGATCGCCCCGCTGACCGTGATGACGTTGCTCTGCCTCGTGACCATCGCCCCCTGGGCTTGGGCGACCTATCAGGAATATGGAGAACCGTTTTACACGTACACAAAATACTTCGAGTACACGCCGTCCTGGACGGTCCACCATTATCAGGCGTTTCCGAACGGCCCGCCGACGGCCTCGCAGTACTATCGCCCAGAGAACGCCCCCGAGATCGTGCGGATCAAGGTCAAGGCGCTGCTGATCATCCTGGTCACCTCGGTCATGATTCTGGGGGTCCCCTGTGTTTTGGGAGTCATGCGGTCGTGGACCCGACCGGCCTCGCAGACTCCGAGGATCGGGCGACGGGCCACCTGGTTGGCCTCGTGGTGCTTCGTCGTGTTCGCCTTGGCGACCCTAGCCAAGGTCGCCGACATCACACAGGTCGGCCAACTCGGGCGGTATTACCTGCCCGTCTTCTTGGGGTTCGTCCCAGCATCGGTCGCGGGCATTCTGAGTTGGCTCGACCGTCGGCGGTTAACAACCGATTCCGAGTTCGATGGCTCAACACCGTCTCCGGAGCAATCGGTGTCGGAGCCATCGACAAGGAACGCCACGGGGCTCTGGTACCCCCTGTTGACCGTCTTGCTCTGGTCGGATCCGACATGGGCTTATGATGTGGAGTGGCTGACATCTAAGCCGTATCAACAGCATTGGCCGGCTTTGGAGGAGGCTGGCACGTGGGTTCGGAAGCATCCTGAAGAGGTGCCCCCCGACGCGCGAATCATGACGTGGTTCCCTTGGGAGATGCGGCTCGCCAGCGATCGGACGACGGTCCTGATGCCCCGGAGCTTCCAAGGCCAACGGATCGCCGAGGTGATCGCGCAATATCGGGTCACCCATGTGCTTTGGGGCTCCTTCGAGCCGCCGACGGACGTCGATCCGGAAACCTTCGGGCCGTACCTCAGCAGCGTCCGAAGCGCTCTGGGTCTGACCGAGGACCGTCTGATCCACCAGACGCCTCGTGAGCCGGGTCGCCCTCCGATGGCCTATCCGGTCCAACTCTATCGGATTCAGGAGCCCCGACGATGACAGAGACCGCTTTGATGGCTCCAACGACGCGCAACGTCCGGGTCGGGTCGATCCTGGCATTGGCTTTCTTGATGGTCCTGACGGTCTGGTATCGCGGCCATACGCTCGGCCCTTGGCTGACCGAGCGGGTGGGCTTCCCGCTCTGGCCGGTCTCGATCGGCCAAGTCGAACCGTTGGACTGCGACGAAGCGCTTTACGCTTACATTGGCCACCGGATCAATCAAGGGGACCGGCTTTACGTCGACCTGACCGAGAACAAACCGCCGGTCGGCTACTGGCTTTACGCCGGGACCGTCGCGTTGGGCGGACTCGACGAGCGGACGATCCGGATGATGCCGATCCCCTTGGTCCTCTTAACGCTCAGCCTGATCTGGTGGGTCGTCGATCGCCTGGCTGGACCGCTCGGCGCGTTCCTGGCCGGCTGGGTCTTCCTCCTGACCAGCACCGATCCCTATGTCTTCGGCAACGGGGCGAATATGGAACACGCCCTGAACCTGCTGAGCGTCGCAGCCCTGGCAATGCTGATCGGTCGTCGAGGAGTTCACGGGCGGATCGGCCCGCTCGTCGCGGGGATCTTGCTCGGCCTGGCGATCCTGATCAAGCAGATGATGGTGGTCCATCTGGCCGTCGCCGTGATGGCATTGACCTTGCCCGGCCTGGTCCCAGGTGGATTTCGATGTCGGATCGGTGCGGTGCTCTGGTTGGCGATCGGGGTGGCCTTGCCCTGCGCCTCGACGGCGTTCTGGTTGGGGATCAACGGATCGGGGTCTGCCGCCTTTCAGGACATCGTCGGCTTCGGCGCGGCGATCGCGACCGACCTGCCGCCCGCCGAGTCGGCTCCGCCGGGCTGGTATCGTTGGCTGACCGGCAATGCCGATCCGGAGGGCGATCTGCCCTGGCCGTTCGGTCGGACCGACTACCTGGTCTGGTGGGGCGCGGGTTGCTGGCCGATCTGGGCCATCCTGCCGTTGGCGACGATCGCGCTGGTGATCGGCGACCGTGTTGGGAACGTTGGGTCGTCGACATATTCGGTCGGCTCAGGCGATCGATCCTTGGTCGCCGCTTGGAGCCTGGCCGCCGCGTCAGAGGTGATCCTTCCGGGCCAATACTGGCAACACTACTACCTGTTGCTTGCTCCGTTTGCCGGGCTTTGTCTCGGCGTATTGGGGGGCGATCTGACGCGCGGGGTTGTCTCGAAGACGAACCGATTGGGGGTTCGTCTGCTTTCGGGATTCCTCTTGGTCGTCGTGCTCGGCACGACCCTGGCCACGACGATCATCCAATGCCGGGACTATTTAGGCGTACCGGCCGAGCAGTTGACGAAGCGCTACAAAGGGGGCGGGCAATGGATCGCCCTTCGGCTCGACGGCGCATCGCTGGAGAGTCAAACTCAGGATTGGCCGGAGCGCCGGCTGTTCGTCTGGGGCTGGCAGAGCCCGCTCTACGTTTACGGTTCGTTCGAACATGTTACGCCGCTCGTGTTCGTCAACGACCTGGTTCGCGACTTTGCCGATCGGGAACATCCCCAGGTAACACCCCGGCTTCGGCAGACCTTGGAGGATTTACGAGCCGATCCACCCGAGATCGTCTTCTGTGGCTATCCCCCCTTCCCCGACCTCTGGGACTGGCTGAAGCGATCCTATCGTCCTCCGAGCAATCCGCGCTTCGCACACGTCCCGAGCAACGGGATCGGCTACTGGGTCCGTCGCGACCTGCCAACGCTCTGATCACGCTTGAAGGGGGCGTTGGCGGCCCGTTGGATGAGAATGCCGGCCGTTCGGGAATCAGACAACTCACGACATCGAGGCTCCTCGAGGCATTGCGGCCTGTTGATACCGGTCTCGGAGCCGTTCGTTGATGGCCGACCAGGTCTGACGCTCGGCATAGCAACGCGCTTGGTGACCCATCTCACGTCGACGCGGTTGGTCATCGATCAGACCGATGATCTGAGAGGCGAACTGGTCGGGGGGCGCCTCCGGTTCGACGAGGACGCCGGTCTGGCCCGACTCGACGATCGAGGCGACGCCGCCAGCCCCCAGAGCCACAACCGGCAAGCCGCTGCTGAGGGCCTCCAAGACCACGTTGCCAAACGTTTCGGTCTTGCTGGCAAAGGCGAACAGATCGGCCGCCGCGTAGTGATCGGCCAGCATCTGGCCCGATTGGAATCCGACGAACCGAGCGCGCGGGCCGAGTTGGCCCTCCAACTCGCCGCGCGAGGGGCCGTCTCCGACGACCAGCACGTGGGCCCGCGGACGCGCCTCCAGAACCTGGCGCAGGGCCGCGCCCAGATAGGTCACGTTCTTCTCATGGGCCAATCGACTGACGTGTCCGATCAGAATATCTTCGGGACCTAGGTTCCAAGCAGCCCGGATCGCTGCGCGGCCCGGTCGATCGGGACGGAAGAGGGTCGCGTCGACCCCACGAGGCCAGAGCACGAGCCGCTCGAACCCGCGTCCGGTCAGGTCGTCGATCGTGACGCGGCTGGGCACATACGTCTCGCGCGTCGCGTTATGGAACCAGCGGAGATAGCGCCAGATGGTCCCTCGAGCCCAACCTAGATGGTAGTGACGGCTGTATTCGTCGAAATTGGTGTGAAAGCTCGAGACCAACGGGATTCCGGCACGCCTTGCGAAGCGAAGGACCGAGAGACCGAGCGTCGCCTCGGTGGCGATATGGATGATATCCGGGGCGAACTCGGCGATCCGTCGATGGACCGCGCCGAAGGGCGGCAAGGGCACGAGCACATCGCGATAGAACGGGAGCGCAACGCTGCGAACCCGAACGTCGTCGGCCGATTCGGACGGCTGTCCATAGTCGGGGTGGATCAGTTGGACCGTATCCCCGCGCTCACGGAGAAATGAGACCAAATACGATAGAGTTCGCGAAACGCCATTGACCTGAGGTAAATACGTTTCGCTTACCAAGGTCAGACGCATTGCGGATCATCTCGGGCGACGGGGGAAGGACAAGGATGTGACAACGGATGAACGATCGTTCGAGACGTGACAGACCCGAGGGCCAACCCAAGAGTCAAGGCCGCTCCTCGCGGGCTTGTCGTCTCCGTTGGGGACGATCAACCGGTGATGAGCCGGATCTGGGTCATGGGATAGACCATCAACCCGGCCTTGTGAGGATGCTCGCCAGAACATCCAAGCCTACGGACCACAAGTCGTGATCAGTCAAGGGGACCGGATCACCGACTCGATTCGCCTGCTCAGGGATGTTCAGGTTTCCAGGAGCGTACGCATCCGGAAATACCCGCGACGGATCACCTCGTGGGGATCCTGATTCCAGTAGCGGTCGGCCGAAACCTCGAGGGTGACCGGTCCCTCATACTCGATGGCTTGGAGTTGATCGATCACCCGTTGCAGGTTGAGCTTGCCCTCGCCGGGCATGACGCGGTGGGTGTCGTCTTGAAGGCTCCGGACCGGGGTGCCGGGCATGTCATTGAGGTGGACGGTTGCCAGTTGGTCGGCGCGGATCCGGCTGATGTCCTCGATGTCGCCGCCGCCACGAACCAGGTGGAAGATGTCGAGGACGACCGCCTCCTCGGGACAGGATGCCGCCTCGACGGTAGCATGCACGCCGCTGAAGGTCCGGAGGTCGCCAGAGCGGATCAGGCCGGAAAACTCCAGGGCAGGCCGAACCCCGAACCCTCGACCGATCGCGGCAATCTCGGCGTAGAGCTGCGCGGCACGGTCCGCAACGACCGGGAAGCGCGGCGGGCTCAGGCTCAAGATCGGACAGGCTAGACGCGACGCCAACTCGAAGCTGCGGTTGAGCGATTCGGCCGCAGGTGTCCCAGCGATCTGATCGTGCTGTGCCCAATCGTTGGGGAAGCGAAGCGACACAAACTGGAGGTTCAGGTCGTCCCGGAGGACGAGCAAGTCGTCGATTGATCCCTCTTCCTTGATGAAGCGGTCGAGCGTTTCGTCGTGCAACTCTAGGGCTTGAAAGCCGACTTGGGCAGCCAGTTCACACGTCTGAAACAGCGGCGTCGTCCGGACGGTGATCGTGTGCAAGCCATAGACGAACTGACTCATGCCGGGCGAACCTAAGCGAGAAATGGTGGCGGACCACCGCGACAACTCGGGTCGAGCAATCCAGCACGATTCCCAAGAGTCGGATGGTCGGCAGGTCCGGGAACGCGAGGGGACGAACCCGAATTGAGTGGCAAGGACCGCGTGAGGACGTCATCAAACCAAAGGATCCGATGTATCCCATCACCGCCCGCGACAACAGGTGTTCTTTGTTTAGCATACGGCATCACCACGCTCGACGCGACAGCAAGGCCATGCCGATCCACTCGATTCGGTGACCTGCCTCTCAAAGGCCGGGCCGACCGTTCGGGAATCTTCGGATGCGGGCTCGCTTAACCGTTCCCGCGGTCTTCGTCGAGATCGTCCCACCATTCGATGTCCGCAAGATCACCGGCGGGCAATAACTCGAGGTGATCGGGCGTCTCAGACTCTTCCATAGCGCGAACGGTGATTTGGACGAGTTGGCCAGCCTCAAACTCTTCGGGCAGCTTGAGATACAGGTATCCGTCGCCACCTACCACCAAATCGGTCTGGTACGCCATGACAATCCTCGACGGCGGAACGAGCACCGGAGCTGGAACGCCAGCAGACCGGGAACATCATGTTGAAGACGCGAACGAACGGTTTCAGCGATCGACAAGACCGCGGACCGATTCGAATTGATCGATCGCAAGAATTTGGGGAGGACGCCGATCAATTCGCGGAACGGCCTCGCACGAGTGTACGCGTTCGTCCGCTCTGGACCAGCGTATCGTCGTGATTTCTCAGGTCGCGATGCCAGGTGACCACGGCGCGTCGTCCCCGGGCTCGCAATTCGACTTCGACGACACGAGTCCACGCATGGAGCGTATCTCCAAAGCGGATCGGCTGGTGGAATTCCCAGTTGACCACGTCGAGCAAGCTCAGTGTGGCCACCCGAGGACACTGACTGCTCAGACCGATGGCCAAGGCGAGTCCCAACAGCCCATGAGCCACCGGCTCGCCGAAGAGGCCGTCCTGCGATTCGTGGTGATCCACGTGAAGCGGATTGAAATCCCCGGTCAGGCAGGCGAAACCATGCACATCGGAGGCGACCACCGTCCGAGCCGGGCTCCGCCATGACTGATCCGGGATTAGGTCTTGAGCGTAAAACAGTTCGACCATGTCGCGGCTCACAATCGCCTCGATTCGCGTGAACAGAACGTGGGGTGGTGCGGAGATCCGGCTCACAATCGCGTGATCGTCTCACCGCACGGCTCGGGAAAGTGACCCCAGGAGACTCAACTGGTTCGACGTCGAGGCTGACAAGGCTCCGCACGAAACGTAAGATCGGTTGGATTACCCCTGTCTCGTCAGTCCCGTTCCGTTGTCGGCCCTCGTCATCGACCACGTCCACCAGCCTGGCTCTCCTCATGCTCCCCTCGCTTCGGGAGAGCGTGTCCTCTGCCTTCGGGAGTTCTTCGACGTTGAGTATGAGTATGAACAGCACGCCCTCGGACTACATGGGAGCCGGACGCATCATCGTCGCTGACGACGACCCGTCCATGGCAACCGGTCTGAAAGGGCTGATCGAGCGGATGGGCTTTCATGTCCCGGCCGTCGCGACGACCGGAGCCCAAGCCGTCGAACTCTGCCGTCAGTATCTGCCCGACTTGATCGTGATGGACGTGATCATGCCACAGATGGACGGCCTCGAAGCCGCTCGTCAGATCACCCATCATCCGGGCACACCGATCCTGGTGCTCACCGCCTTCGGTGACCACGACCATGTCGAACGGGCCATCGACGCCGAGGTGGCCAACTTTCTGATGAAACCGGTCCACGCCGAAGCACTCCGCGCCTCCATCGAGCTGACCTTGGCTCGGGCTCGGGAACTCAACGAACTCCGAGACAACGTCGAGCGGCTCGAAACCAACCTCCGCGATCGCAAGATCATCGAGCGGGCCAAAGGCATGGTCATGGATCACAAAGACTGCCGCGAGCAAGAAGCCTATGCGATGATGCGACGATGTAGCCAGGACCGACGGATCTCCATGGCCGCCTTAGCTCGTTTGATCATTGACGGCGAGCAATCCCTGGATCTTTGAATGTGTTAACCGAGGGCGAGGCATTGAATCGGTGAACGAACATCGAACCCAGAAGCTGTTCGAGGAGCTGGCTCGGGTCCTCAATCCCCGCTGGGAGGCCTTGGCCGACGAGGCCGAGGCGTTCGCTCGATCCGCGCCGAACTCCCAGACCACCGATGTGCTCGGTCGTTCGATCGGCCAACGCGTCCGCCACGCCAAACGGGTCACCGAAGGCTATCTCGACCAGAGACGTCGCCGGCTCGAGGCGCTATGCCCGGTCGATCCGGCTCGGACCGATGAGCAGATTCACGCGGAGGTTCGACGTCGGGCCGACCAAACGAGTGGGGGTCACGCGACGAGGATCGACTGGCGCGTCGATCCGTCCACGGTGAATCTCACACTTTCCGAATTGCCTCGAGGGTGGTTCGATGCGTTGGAACACCTCATCAATGCGGTTCGCATGGAGGGACTTGCCGGTCGGAGCCCGGAGGACCCTGTCGATCCGTTGACGGCGATCGTCCTCGACTGGCGACCCCAGGACCGTTGTATGAGCATTACGCTCTCCGGATCGGCCGCACCGAAGTCGAGGGAGACCGCGGGGGAAGAGCCCGCCGTTGGGCTCGAGACACCGCTCAGCTTCGAACTGATCGAAGCCCTCGATTCGGACGATCCGCGTATCAAGGCTCGTGCGCATCGTCAATCGGCCGACGCGTTCGCGGGGCTGATCGGGTTCGTCGTGGTCCGAACCGGCCATACGATCCAACTCCGGCCGATCGATGCCGAGCCGTCGGCACGCGACTCGTCCGCGACGGTCATCGACGACAAGACGGACGGCGAATCGGAAGCCTGAAGTCGGGGTTGGGTGGAAAGCTTGGGTCGAGGCCCTGCGCTCCGCCGAATCCCGGCGACTCCTATCCTTCCGGGAACTCCATCGACATCGTGAGCCGAACCCGGCACCCGCCGTTGGGCTCATTGATCACCTGCATGTTCCCGCCGTGTGCCCGCCAGATCGCGTAGGCCGTGCTCAGGCCGATTCCAAGATGGCCCCGCTTCGACGTAAAGAACGGTTCGAGCAATCGATGTGGGGTCGTGCCGATCGGCAACCCGAGCCCATTGTCAACGATCTCGATCCGGGTCGGATTCCGAGTCAACCGGACCTGGATCTGACCGGAACCAGAACGAATCGACTCCAGCGCGTTGTGGAGCAAAAGTTGAAACATCAGTCGAAGGTGATCGCTGCTGCCGGTCATTCGAACCGATCCGTCCAGCTCACATTGGCACGTGATCCCCACGGGCAAATGCGTCGTAAGCTGATCCAACGCGTTGTTAAGCGGCTCTTCGAGCAGCAAAGGCTCATGCGACCGATTCAAGATCCCCATCGCGTAGTCCATCAGGTTGCGGAGCAGACGCGAGATCCGGAAGGCCTCGTCGATAATCGCCTGCTTGGGATCGTGCGTATCGGTCTCGGGATCCATTGCGAGCTGACCGGACAGATGTCGATCGAAACACTCCGCATTGCTGACGATCGTGCTGAGCATGTTGATCGTGCGATGACTTACACTGCAACATAAATAAGCGAGTTGGGTAAGGTCTTCGAGATCACTCGAATTGAGAGAATCGGGCAAGGTGGAACGCGACATGGGTCTCGCAATCAATCAGCATCGGCTCCCGGAATCTAGCGATCAGACTAAATGATCCAATCCGTGCTGACAAGCATGAGGGGCGTTTGTTTAAACTTTCTCTTGGCCTAATTTACTCGGCCTTGCGGACGAGTCGGGGGTCGACCCAGTCGACGTGATCACGAACGTTGCCGCGTGTTCCGTAATCGGTCTCCAGGAGCAGATAGGTCGCGTTTCCGAGCGGCACGTCGACATCGATCGGCTCGGCCCCGACAACGATCGGGCCGTCGGATTCCCAGACGACCGTCGAGTCGAGGCGGACTCGGCAGATCGCGCCACCCAGCGCACCGGCCCGATCGTCCAATCCGACCCGGACCAGAAACCGCTCCTCGTCCGATTGCAGCGGGTAAGCCAACACGGTCCGGCTGGACATGCCGATCCCACGCTCGTAGGTCCGGCCCAGCAGACGCATCGGCGAACCATCGACGGCTCGATTGATCTGATGGGGCTGTTCGGGACCGAGATAGGGCTCGTAACGCGTCGCGACCGGTTCGCGATCGAGCAGCGATCGGACACGACCACCATGTTGCTCGATCGCGACGACCGCCGAGGGGGCGATTCGCGACTCGAGGCCCAAGCGGAGCGCGACGTCGAACTCCCCATCGCGGAAACGGAGCGATTCGGCAATCACGCGGCTTCCGTCGTTGAGGGTGAGTTCGAAATGGGGACTCTCCGGGACGCGTCGATCGAGCAGCCTGGGGTCGAAGCCCACGGCCAGGAAGCGACTGCGACCCAGTTCGGCCTGGTTGCCGTTGTCTTGTCGGATCCGGAGTCGGCTCGGGTTCAGCCCGAGGAACGCGCCTCGGACCCGATCGCCATTGCTCAACCAGACTACTGCGGAGCGGTTCGGGACCGACCGGACCTCCGCAATCCGATCCAAGAGACGGACCTCGTCATCGCGACCGTCCTCCGAAGCGTTCCGCAAGACGAGCCCGGCGACCTGATCGAACGGGATCGTGACTTGGTCGAGGATCTTGGAACGGACCACGAAGCCGTCATCGTCGGCCGACTCGATCTGAGCATGCAGCCGACGCGATCCGGTCAGCAGAACGAGGTTGACGCGATCGTCGTTGCGGTCGCCGAAGGTGGGAGAGGAGGTCCGGGCCATCGGTGGATAGTTGACCCGAGCCCGGACACGCTCGAGACGCCAGAGGTCGGCCTGAGCGATGACGATCGGCTCTAAGGCGTCGGAGTCCGGTAAAAAAGTCAGCGCACCGTCCTGGTCGAACTGATCAGGAATCCCTCGAACCCGAGTCCCATTGGCCTGGATCAGGTCGAAGCGGGGGATCGTCGGATCCTGCGCGGAGGTCGTCTCAGAGGAAGCCGTGATCTCGGTTCCGGTCTCGGCTCGGACCGTTGCCGGGACGCTCAGCAAGCTGAGGCAGAGGCAGAAACAGAGGGCGGGGACGAGCCTCCGGAAGACGAGCAGGAGGCTTCCCCGGAGGTCGGGCGTCGAACGGGCGTCGCGGGTCGTGAACATCAACAGAGACCTCGGGAGCGGACCGAGCCGTCGAGGGTCGGCCGGCTAGCGCTGAAAGATGGGCAGGATGTTGTTGGGCATCTGGAGGATGATTAGGGCCATGGACGTGCCGTACTCGTCACAGATGGTGTCGTCCCAGCTTCCGTTGCTCTTCTGCATCCGCAGCATCTCGTCGCGAACCGTCGGGTACCAAAGTTCCCAGTCTTCGCCTCCTCGGATCCAGATCGCTTGCATCGCGTAGTAGTGGCCATAAAAATAGTGACTGAACTTGTTGTTGAGGCTGGCCCCGCGCAGGAACCGCTTGAGATAGCCCACGGCCCGGTTGATCTCGTCGCCGTCATAGATGCCGACGCTCTGGAGGGCGACGACGCCGGCAGCCGAGCGGGGAAAGGCGCTGGCCCCCGGTCGAAGCTGATACCGGAACCCGCCGTCGGCGTTCTGGGTCTGCTTAACGTAGTCGATGCACCGCTCGACGGTCTCATTGGGCACGAACAGTCCGGCGTTCCGAGCGGCGCGGAGGGCGTTGATCTGGCAGATCGTCACCGAGAGGTCGGCGTCGTCGGGCCGAGGCTGGTAGCGCCACCCCCCCTCTTCGTTCTGGGTGCTGATGATCAGTCGGACGGCCTTCTTGAGCTTCTCGCGGAGTTCCGGCGCTCCGGTCATCCCGTAGGCTTCAGCCAGAAACAGCGTGCCGAAGCCGTGCGAGTACATCGGGCCGTGCGTCGAGGCCGCGTTGACCGAAATGAAGCCCGAGGCGGCCGTGTTCGCCAGGACGTAGTTGAGCGCTTTGCGGACCTCGGGGCCGTAGGGGCCACGATCGGGCGAGGAGCCGTGGGCCATGAAGGCTAAGCCGGCCAGGCTGGTCACGGCGATATTGCCTTTATAAGAACCGCTCCCGAAGGAACCGTCGGGCCGTTGCTGGGTAGCCAGCCATTTCAGGCCCTCCTCGATGGCGTTCTGCGTTCGAGGCGTGACCATCGCGGCCATCGCGGCGCTCACCTCGCCGCTGCGGGCCTCGACGAACTCCAGGTTGCCGGGCGGATCCTGCGCCCGAACCTCAACGGCCGACGGGCCGAGCAGGACCAGACCGAGGACGATCAGGCTCAGCAACGAGATCGGGAACGGCCATGTCCGATTCGAACGCGTTCGGGCTCGATGGCACATCGAGGGGGCTCCGTGAGTTAGTGACCCGACTTTTCGAAGGGTCGCGATCTCCTTGGGCATGGGCGATTCCCGCTTTGACGTCTGGATCTCGGGGGTTGACCGATAAACGGTTGCGAGACCGGACGATGGGATCGAGGTGGGGCGGAACCTCGATCTTGGAGGGCTCAGCGATCGCCGTCGGTCCGACGCGACTTCTGAGAAACCGACTCGAGATATTTGCCAATCAAGCGCTTCTTCGACAGCAGGGGCGTCTCGCTGAACCCGTTGCCCAGTTCGATCCGAAGCCTTGGCGGAAGGTGGCCCCAGGTCTTGGCCCCCTCCTCCAGGATGCTCCGAGGACTGGGCGGTTGCGGAGGTTGATCGGCCTGTCCGGCTTGAGAACCCGCCTGACTGCCAGGCTGATTCGGATTGCCGCCGGGTTGCTGCTGCCCCGGACGATTCTCCCGACGCATCTGCTGTTCCTGCTGGGAGGACCCCGAACCGCCAGACTGGCGTTGCTGCTGGATCAACTCGTCGAGCTTGGCCAGGATTTCACGTTGGCGTTTCTGGGTCTCGGCGCCTGAGTCGGTCTCACCCAGTCGCTCCTCGACGTCCCGGATCTGCTTGATCAGCCGTTCGACCTCCTCAGAGCCTCCCGAGCCACCGCCCTGCTGTTGCTCCTGCTGTTGTTGCGGGTCGTTGGAGTCGTCGCCCATCAATTCGGCGAGCCGGCGATCAATGTCGCGATCCTGATCTTCGAGCGTGTCCTGGTTCTCCCCTTGCCCTTGATCGGGCGACGGGGGCTGCGGAGGACCACCACCGGGTCCCTGAGGCTGCGTGTCCGGTGTGGGTTGATCCTCCTCCTCGCCGATCTGACGGAGGAGATCGTCGAGCGAACGGTCCGACTCGTCGAGTTCGCGGGCCTCCTCCCCTTGATCCTTCGCCTCGAGGTCGCCTAGAAGTCGGTCGAGTGCGTCACCCCGATCTCCCTGGTCCCCGTCACTTTCATTCGAGCCCGACTCGGGATCGCTTGGCGGAGTGTCGGACAGGTCGGGGCCACCGCCGATCTTCTCAAGCAGGGCATCGAGGCCCGAATCGGAGCGTCCCGTCAATTGCGAACCGTCCTCCGCGGGCTTCCCCTCCGACCCTTCCTGCGGAGACTCGGGATCGAGCCCGAGCTTGCCGAGCAGCGAGTCCATCGCGTCGTCGCCCTTGTCCGTGCTGTCCGGACTGTTGCTGTCGGACTGGTCGGCTGCCGGATCCGGCTTCGATTCACCTTCGATGGCGGGGGTCTTCGACGGCTCGTCGGTCGAGGCCGGCTCTTTGGCGTCCGGCTCTGTCGAGCCGGGATCGGTCTTGGGCGGCTCGGGGGTATCGACCGGCTTGGGGACCGGGGCGGGCTTGGGTTCGTTCGCGGGGGTCGGTTCCTGAGCCGTGACCGCGCCGGCGATCAAGAGGGCGAGGCCGATTCCCGCGATCGTGAAGCCGAGGATCGGGGCGCTGTCGGTCGTCGATCGGAACGGATCGAATCGCATCGGATGGATCTCCTGCGTCTCGGAGTCGGGATCAGAATTCGCTCCGGGGTTGCACGAGGTCGCGCATCAGGTCCCCGATGGTTCCCTGGTCTTTTTTGAGCTGGTCGAACTCGACCTGTTGTTGCTCGTCGAGTCCGCCGTCCTGGTCACGGATCGTGTCGAGTTCCTCGGTCCGGAGGTTGATCTCTTCTTGGAGCAACTTGAGCATCTTGAGCTGGCCGATCAGGGTGATGCTGTCGTCACCACCGCCGGAACCGCCACCGCCGCCTTGGCCACCACCCTGCTGGCCGCCGCTCCCCTGCTGGCCGCCCCCATCGGGCTGCATGACGTCGAGCAGTTGCTCCAGGCGACGTCGGGCCTGCACGGTCTGTTGTTGGACGTTCCGGTCGGTCCGAAGTTCCTCGAGGCCCTCAGCGGCCCGTTCCATGCGTTGCGAAGCGCGCTGCAGGACGAGCTTGTAGGCCGGGGCCACCTTGACCTGGTCGATCAGGTCGACCGACTCGTCGCGGATGCCCAACTGAGTGTCGCCCAAGTCGAGCACCCCGACCTTCTGGCCCGGGGTGAGCCGGCCCTCGCGTTCGGTCCGGAGCCGATCGTAGTTCTTCGTCTCCTGCTCGATACCGGACTGGCGACCGATCAGGGAGGCGACCCGTTCCCGGATCTTGACGATCCGCTCGTTGAGCAGTTGCTCGTCGGTCTGTTCTTGCTGCTGCTGGATCTGGCGACGGGCGCGGTTGAGGTTGCGTAGCGCGTTCTTCTGGTCCTCCTCGGCCTGCTCGCCGCGATTGCGTTCCAGGTTTCCGCGCGACTGTTGCATCTGCCCGCCGGCCTGTTGGCCGGATTGAGCAGCGCTGGGACTGAGTTTCTCGAGCCGTTGGAGGCGCTCATCGAGTTCCTGCTGGAGCTGTTCCTGTTCCTTGGCCAATTGCTGGAGCCGCTCCTCGCGTTCTTGAGGATCGGCGATCTGCTTGGCTTGGCGGGTCTGTTCGAGCAGGTCGGCCTGGCGCTGCATGAAGTCTTCGATGTCGCGCTGGGCCTCGTCGAGCTCCTGCGAGAGCCGGGCCAATTCGTTTTCGCGACGGTTCTCGATGGCGTCGACGAGGTCCTGGAGTTCGCGACGGGCCTGTTCCTGGTTCTGTCGGGCGTTGCCGAGCCGGTTCTGGCCGAGTTCCTCGGCGGCCTCTCGCATATCTCCGGCGGTGTTGTTCTGTCGGCTTCGCTGGACAGCGTCGCGGAGGGCTTCGCCGGCATTCTCGTCCTCCTGACCGATCCGGTCGGCCATCTCGCCGAGGCGTTCCTGAAGCCGTTGGAGGTCCTGGGCGATCTGCTCCTGCTCGGCGGCCTGATTGGCCAGTTCCCCGCGCTGTTCGGCCTCTAACTGGTCGAACTCCTGGCCAACTTCGACGCGCGAGGCCAGGTCCTCTGTCCGCTTGGCCAACGATTCCTGGCTCTCCTGGAGCTGCTTGGCGTCCTCAACCAGCTCCTGCATCGACTCGAACTCGCTCAGCTCGTCGAGGATCTCCCGGAGCTGATCGGCGATGGCCTGCTGGTTCTCTTCGGCCTCCTGGAGCCCCTCTTGGACGACCTCGCGATCGCGTTCCGACATCGAGGGGCCACGCGGACGGGACGGCGAGGCGGTGTCGCCGGGCTCACTGGCCCCTTCGGGCGAACCGCCCTCGGATGCCTCGGCCGCTTCGGATTCGGATCCCGGTTCCGCTTCGGATTCGGATTCGGATCCCGGAGCGGTCTCGGCCTCGGCCCCGGCAGCCTTCGGATCGCCGACTTCAGTCTGAGGATCGTTGCTCTGGGGATCGGTCGGCCGATTGCCATCGTCGACCGAAGCGTCCGCATTCGTGTTGTCCGACTCCGACGGATCGGCCCTTTGGCCCGTGTCCGCTTGAGGATCACTCGGATCGGAGGGATCGGCCGCGCGGGCGCGGGCCTGTGCCTGGGCGTTATCCAAACTCTTGTTGGAACGGTCGAGCCCTTGGATGGCCGGATCGAGGTTCCGCTCGGCGATCCGATCGAGCCCGGCCTGCATCCGCTCCATCTGGTCACGCATCGCCTGGTCATCGAGCTGAAAATCGCTCATATCGTCGAGGAACCGCGCGACCTCGTTCTGGAGCCCATCGACGTCGTTGGTCAGGCGTTCGGTGACCTGTTCCTGGGTCAGCTCGGCGTTGCGGAGGCTGTCGACCTGATCGTCGTCGAGGTCGCCGTCCTGCTCGAGGTCGCGGCGGGCCTGGGCGACCGGCTCGATGGCGCGTCGCTGGAGGTCGGCGATCCGCTCGGCCTGTTCGCGGATCCGACGTCGGCGCTCGTCGAACTGGTCGCGGATCTCCTCGGGGGTCGCGATCCGGATCCGGACCTCGCGGCTCCGACCGACGTTCGGGCCGCGCAGGTTGTCGAAGTCGCGGGCCTCGGCCGTCAGGGCGAGCACGTCGCCGGGCTGGAGGTCGAGGTCGGCCAGGTTCCAGCGATACAAGGCCGCTTGGGTGAGTCGAGGCGTCCCGGTCCCCGGCTCGTCGGCGGTCTCGGCGGCCCAGAGCGGCTTGATCTGGGGCGGTTCGGTCTCGCTCGAAGCCGACAGACCGATCCGTCGGCTGACCAGTTGGAGGACCTGGAGCCCGTGATCGTCCTGGGCGGTGATCTCGATCGGGATCACCGCGTCGGCCGGCACGTCACGATCGGCTCGAGGCTGACGGAGCTGGACCCGAGGCGGGGCATCGGGATAGAGCCGAATCTCGAACCGGGACCCCTCCGGACTGACGAACCCGTTGAGGTCGACCGCGGAGACCTGGAACGAGGTCGATTCTTGGGGCTGGAACTCGTCCAAACGCGCCGACAAGGACTCGTTGTCCAGGGTCATGGCGATCGGCTCGGACGTCTCGCCGCCCAGCAGCAGTGTGGCAGACTGGAGCGGTTTGTTGGCGCGTCCGGAGATCGCCAACACCGAGCCGATCGGGGCGCGGATCCGTCCCTCGCCCAAGGCCTGCCTCTCCGGCGGTGCTCCGATGTAGTCGGGCGGCGTGATCGTGACGCTCAGCTCGGAGAGGCTCGGCGGCGGAACGACCTCGACGCGTTGCCAGTCGGTCTGATCGTCGCCGGCGGCCACGGAGAACTCGAAGGGGCGTGAGACGGCCTCGATACGGGTCACGAACTCGAGGAGGACCGGATCGCGTTGCATCTTCTCAGAGGCCGTCTCGCCGTCGGCGAACCGGTAGGTGATCGTCGCCGCATCGGGCATCCGATCGCCCGGATCGAGCCCCACGTTCAGCGCGAAGGACATGCCCCGAGCCAAGATCTCGTCGAAGTCGCGGACGATCAGGTGGGTTTGCTTGGGCCAGGCGTCGGAACCGAAGGGGCGAACCAGCCGCGCCCAGGCGATCGCGGCGGTCTGAGGTGCGAACACCACGACGACCGCGGCCATCGCGATCGCGGCGAACAGGCCAGCCCAGGCGCGTCGGATCGGCCGCCAGTCGATCGCCTCGCGGAAGTCGATCGATTCGGTCTCGGCCAGTGTCTGCTCGATCGTGGCCTTCTTCAACGCGTCGGAATCGGCCGAGCGGGACGGGTCATTGGACCCGTCTTCCTGGAGGAATTGGATCGTGCTGGCCAGCCGATCGTTCAGGCCCGGCCATCGCCGTTCGATTCGGAGGGCGATGGCCAAGTCGCTGAAGCGAACCATCAGCGGCCCGATGATGTAGCGGACGGCCAACCAGAGGCCCAAGGCACCTGTGCCGATCAGTAGGGCCAGGCGGATGACCCCATCGAGATGGATCAGCCAGTCGGCGGCCCCACAGAACAGGACGGCGACGATCAGGCCTAGGGCCAAGACGGCCACGCCATGGACCGCCAGCAGGAGGCGGACCTGGCCCCGAAGGGCGGCGATCCGGGATTCGAGACGTGTCCGAGGCATGTCGCGTCACTCCAAACGGGGTCGAGCTACCAACGAACTCCCGGCAGGTTGACCGTTCCATTCAGGCGGTTGCTGAGGAACCCGGGCGTCGAAGGTGATCGTCGATGGGGCTTTGGGGTGCGTCCCCTCCCATCTCATCGCGAGTCAAGCCGAAGCGAAGCAATCCGCACCGAAGACGCCGACGCGAACGCGAGGTCAGACGACGGTCGAGGGGTCGATCGGACGGTTTGGCGCGATCACCCGACCCGTTCGGTTCGATCGGATCCGAGCGCCGGTCCCGTTCACGTTCACGATCCCTCCCAAGAAGAAACCCGATTCAGATCAAGCGGTTCCGTTTCCGGAGCAGCCATTCGGTAACCAGTACGATCAGGAAGACGCCCAGCACCGGCCAGGTGTTCCAGAGCGGGATCGGCGGGTCGATGTCCAGAGGGACCTGACGGCCGGGCGGCAGGTCCTCGAGCAGTTGGTCCAGGTCGTTGAGGTCGTAGTAGCCGCCTTCGGTGGCCGAGGCGAGTCGAACCAGCCCGGCGCGGTTCATGGCGATCTGTTCGAACTCGCCGGCCGGGGGCAGGACGCTGAAGCTGATCGGGACCCGATCGGACTCCTCCAGGGTCGGCAGCGGGAGCAGTTCGACGGTGTAGTCGCCGCTCCGGAGCGGGGGCAGACTGACGGTGAAGCTCAAGGGGTCGTCTGCCCGCACGTTCAGGTCGATCCGACGCGCGATCCCCTCGGCCGGTTTCAGGATCGCCTGGATGCTGGTCCGTCGAGGAGCCGAGCCGGGGCTGGTGAACCGCGCGCGAATCTGGACCGGCTGATCGGTCTCGTAACGCCGACGATCGCTGCTCAGCTCCACACCCAGATCGCCCAACAGCTTGGAGCGAGCCAGGAAGCGGATCGCTTGGATGTAGACCCGCCCGAAGTAGCGGTCGCCGGTCCGGAACCGCCAGCGCCAGAGGTCATCGGTGCCCAACCAGAGGGTACGCCCTTGGCCGACGAACTGGGTGGCGATCAGTGGGATCGGCCCGTCCGAGCCCAAGCGGCTGGGGTGCTCGGCCAGGACCCGCGCCGTCGGGCTGATCCGGGGCACCTCCAGGAACCAGAACAGGTTCGGCAGCCCGTTCCAGATCGTCTCGTTCTGGTCGGGGTCGTCACCCAAGCGGAGGATCGGGTCGGTCCGACCGGCCTCGGTCAATCGCGGTCGGTACGCTGAGATCGCCTCGCCGAAGGCGGTCGGGTCGCGGGCGTCGTCGATCTGGACCGGCAGCAGGTCTTCCAGCGGTGTGTCGATATAGCGGACTGGATTGAAATATGGGCCGGCCACAAACATCATGCCGCCGCCCTCATCGACGACGAAGGCCCGTAGCGCGGTGATCTGGGACGGACTGAAGTTGCTGAGGTCGACGTCGCCCAGCACGATCACGTCGAAGTCGAAGAGGGTCTCGCGGTCGGCTGGCAGGGTCGGCAGGGCCGAAACATCCTGCGAGGCGTACTCCAGGTCGGAGGACTGGAGCACGACGGAGAGTTCGACGGTCGAGTCGCGTTCCAGATAGGTTTTGGCGTAGCGGTACTCGTAGCGCGGCAGGTTGTCGACCAGCAGGGCCTTGATCTGCTCGCGACGGACATCGACGGTCCGGACGATCCGGTTGTTTCCCGCTCGCAGTTCGCGGGGCTGGGAGTCGACCTCCACGATATAGGTGACCTGGCCGACCTGATCGGGCCGATGATTCAGCTCGATCGGCTCGGCGACTCCGTCAGGTGGTGCTTCCAGTTCGAGCGTCTCGAGGACCTCGACCTGGTCCGGATCCTCCGCGTCGAGGACTTGTCGTTTCAGGGTGATCGTCAAAGGGGTCCCTTCGAAGCCTCGGCTGGTCAAGCGGGCACGGAAGGGGACGTCGTCGTCGACGAAGACGACCTCGTCGACTTCCAGATCGGCGAGTTCCAAATCGCGAGGCGGCTCGACATCACCGACGCCGACGGCCCAGATCGGCACGCCCTTGCGCGACGCCGCCTCGGCCGCATCGACCAGGCCGGCCCCTTCGGTGACCCGGCCGTCGGAGAGCAGCAGGATCCCCGCAGGGGGCACACCGCGCAGCTCGCTGAGGACCTGAAGAATCCCATCGCCGAGCCGGGACGTCGCGCCGTTGGCCTCCAACTGATCGATCGTCACGGCGATCGTATCGAGCGTCTGGTCGGGCGACGACTCGGCCGACGAAACGACCTGATCGGAGACGCGGTAGAGCCGGATCCGGTGGTCGTTTTTGATCTGTTTCAACAGCGCGAGTTCCCCACGCGCCAGGATCCCCCGGACGACGCGGATCCGTTCTGGAGCGAGGTCCGCGTCTGGGATCGCCGGGATCGAGTCTCCAGACCCATCTTGATCGACCTCCGACGACTCCGAGCCGTCGACGTTCGAGACGCTCGGATCGGAACTGGATGCCGGATCGGTCGGGTCATCGGCTGATCGATCGCCACTCTCGGAAGGCTCCTCGGAGTCCGGATCGACCCCAGGTCCTTCGGTGTCGACGATACTCTGGGCTTCGGACACGGCTCGGAGCACCATCGCCTCGTCGACAAGCTCACGCGCCTGGGCGTTCAACTCGGCGTCGGCGTAGCGGTCGATCACCTGCATGCTGGCCGAATCGTCGGCGAGGACGACGAAGTAGGGGCGGCCGGTCCGCTCGATATCGATGACCGCCTCGCTGATCATGAACAAGCCGATCAGGACGAGGGCGAACCGCAAGCTCGCCAGCAAGAGCTTGGATGAGGCCCCGATCCGGCGCTCGCGTTGGTAGAGCCCGAAGATCAATGCGGCCGAGCCGATCAAGAGGACCAGCGTGAGCCACTGAGGGAGCGGCTGCTCGAACCGCAATTGCGGCTGAACTTCCTCCCCGGCGGCGGCTGGGCTCGCCCCGAGACGTTCGGCAAGGAATCGCAAGAGGCGATCGAACACGGATCGGGCGTCCTTCGAGGGGCCGGGGGCGCCGACCCACCACGGGCCGGCGATTGGAGCGTTCATCCCGTGCATCACAGCGCGGGTCGGGTTCACGGAATCAATTGTTCAGCCGTGTGGGCGGGTAATCCACTCATTTTTCCGCGTCCTGAGACCGTCCGTTCGGTTCCGATCTGTCTGTTATGCGGGACGCACGTGCGACGATCAGGCAGTCCGGCCCATCCAACCGAGCCCCGCGTTCCCCGGAGCCGGGTCGCGGACCGAGGCGGCATGGCGTCCGAAGTTCCAGGCCAGAAGGGTCTCGACGAGGATCAAGGCCAGCAACGCGAACAGCAAGGGGCGGTGCAACTCGCCCTGGCGACTGACCGTGTTGGCGTCGATCCCTTCGGTGTTCTCGAAGATGACCGGAGACCAGCCGGGAACCAGTTCGTCCAGGGCCTCCGGATCGATCCGTCGGAGGTCGCTTTCCAACGGGTCGATATTGACGGCGAACCGGGCACGACGCGCCCCCTCTTGGCCCGGCGAGCCGAGTTCGACTTGGTAGAGCCCCGAGAGTGGGACACCCAGTGCGCCTGGATCGGCCACCGGGAAGACGACTTCCGCGCCGAAGCCGGTCCGACGGACCGGGACCGGCAGGCTCTGACCGATCGGCGTGCGAACCTGCGCCGGCAGGTCGGTCGGCTCGGGCAAGGCCCAGACCAAAGGGCGACCGACCCGGACGTTGCGACGAGCCAACTTCCGACGGGCCGCCTCGATGACCATCCGTTCCATCACCGGCGCGTAGCTGAGGTGGACCGGCCAGTCGGTCCAGTCGGTGTCGGCCGTCGTGGCGACCTGGACGACCACCCCGTCGCCGACATCCTCGACCAGGACGGCCGGGTCACCGTTGTCGAAGGCCAACGCCAGCATGGACGTCGTGTCCTCGGGGCGCTGCAACTGGTGGTAACGGCTCGTCTTGACCGAGGTCAGGCCGGCCAAGACCGCCTCCTCCTGGCCGGCGAAGTCCTGGACGATCGGGTGGCGGAACTCCAACGGATCGAGCCGAGGACGATCGCTCGAGCCTTGCTGACCGGAATCCTCGGCCACGTCGTACTCGATGGTCTCACCGATCGCGGCGGGTAGGATCCGGTCCTCGTCGCCGGCCAGCAAACGGTTGTAGTTGTCGGCGAGCACCTGGTCGCCGCCGAAGACGACGAGGCCACCGCCGCGGGCCAGGTGTTGTCGGAGCACATCGACCTCGGCCGGGCTGAATTGGGCGACGTTGCAGAGCACCAACACGTCGGGCGCGGCCTGGCCGACGCGCTGGAGCACGAAGGCCATCTCGCTCTCGGGGACCACCTCGGGCTGCACGAGCCAGTCGGCCTGGTCGGGATCATTGAGGCTGGGACTGATCGCCTCGACGAGGTAGTCCGAATCGCTCCGGAACGGACCGGGTTGGCGGTCGCCGTCGACGACCACGACGTTCAGGGCCTCGCGGACCGGCACAACCAACCGTCGCGCATCATCCAACGAGAGCCCGTCGGCATCGAGTTGAACCTCCAGGACGTGCTCGCCGGACCTCTCGAAGGTGACGGGGAAGACATGGATCCGTTCGCCGCCGGCGGACAGGTCGAGCCGCGTCTCCGGGCCGGGCCGGCCGTCGAGGCTCATCCGAAGCCGGACCCCGGGTTGGTCGGTCCGGGCATGATTCTGGACCCGGACTTGGAGGGTCTGCTCGGTGCCCGTCGTGATCACCGGCGCGTCCAAGGCCATCGCTGTGATCGCGTGGTTGGGCGCATCGGAGCGGGCCAGGTCGATCACCACCGACCGCGTATTCAAAGACGCGAGCGTCTCCAGCGGCTGTCTCAAAGCCTCCTCGGAGTCCGACTCGGGCTGGTTCCAGGTGGCCGCCTGGAAGTCGGTCAGAACGATGACCTCCTTCTGACCCAGGTTGGAGGCCTGGAGGACCTCGGCGATCGCCTGGAACGAGGCGGACAGGTCGACCGTGCCGTGGGGCAAGACCAGGTCATCGATCTGGCTGAGGATCGCATCCGGATTCGACGTCGGTTCGCCCACGAGGACCTGCGGCGGATCGGCCATCAAGACGAGGCTGAACGACTTGCCGCGACGGGCGCTCCGGACTAGTTCAGAGGCGCGGAGCTTAGCCTGCTCGAACCTTGAGGTCTCCGCCGGCGCGTAGGCCATACTCATCGAGCCGTCCAGCACCAGGACCGAGTGTGTCCGACGGCCCGGTAGCAGCGGGACCGCCCCCATGCTTTCCAGGAACGGTTGCGCAAGGGCCAGGACCGCAAAGACGATCACCAAGGTCCGGACCAGCAAGAGGAGCCACTGCTCGATCCGGATCTTCCGCTGGTTCTTCTTGACCGCCGCGAGCAGGAACTGCATCGCCGCCCAGGCCATGACCTGGTACTTCCGCTTGTTCAGCAGGTGGATGATCACCGGCAGGCTCGCCGCGGCCAGCCCGTAGAGCAGCGGGAGGTTGGCGAAACCCAGGGCGAACAGCGTCGGGGCGACCATTAGATCCACGACGAAAGGTCCTTGGAGCGGCAGAGGCTACGGAAAACAATCGGGAACGATGCGAAACATGGAGACATGACGGGGATCGATGCCAACTCGACGAGCTTGCTGGTCACTCAGCGTAAGGCGAGTCGACCGGCGCGGGCGGCGAGGTAGGTCGACAGCGCCGTGTCGAGGCTCTGGTCGGTCCGCAACGGCACGTAGTCGATGTCGGTCATCTGGCAGCCGCGGCGGACCCGCTCCAGGTAGGCGTTGATCTCCTCCTGATAGGCCCGACGCAGCGACTGCGGATCGGTCAGCAACTCCGGCATCTCCTCGAGCCCTTGGAAGAGGGTCGGCTGCTGGAACGGGAAGTCGAGTTCGGCCGGGTCGAGCACGTGGAAGACGATCACCTCGTGGCGACGGTGGCGGAACTGCTTGAGCCCGTCGATGACCTGATCCACCTCGCCGAACAGGTCGCTCAGCACGACGATGATTCCGCGCTTGCTGAACCGATCAGAGAGGTCCTGGAAGGTCGCTTTCAGATCGGTCTTGTATCGCGACGGAGTCACATCCATCACATGGATCAGCTCTTTCAACTGTGCGGCCTGACCGGCCGGCCGGACGTAGCGCCGGACCGTTTCGTCGAAGGTGGCCAGGCCGACCGAATCATGCTGCTGCAGGACGAGGTAGGCCAGTGATGCGGCGATCCACTGACAGTACTTCAGCTTGGTCACCTCTCCCTGATCGGGCGAAGCGTAGGACATCGACTCACTGGTGTCCAAAAGCAGATAAGTGAGGAGGTTTGTCTCCTCCTCGTATTGCTTGAGGTAGAGCTTGTCGGTCTTGGCCCAGACCTTCCAATCGATGTGACGGATGTCGTCGCCGGGCGCGTACTCGCGGTGCTGGGCGAACTCGACGGAGAAGCCGTGGTAGGGGCTGCGGTGCAGGCCGGCGATGTAGCCTTCGACGATCGAGCGGGCCTGCAGGCCCAGCCCCTCGATGCTAGCTAGCGTCTGCGTGTCTAAATAGCTGCGGAACCGGTCCACCATCGGGGCCCTCGTCGATGTCGTTGGGGAGCGTCTCGATCAGCCGTTGCACGATGTCGTCGGGCTTGATCCCTTCGGCCTCGGCGTTGAAGTTGGTCACGATCCGGTGCCGGAGGACCGGTCCGGCCACGGCGCGGATGTCTTCGGTCGAGACGCTGAACCGTCCGTTGAGGATCGACCGCGCCTTGGCCGCCAGCACCAGGAACTGGCTGGCGCGGGGCCCGGCTCCCCATGAGACGTAATCGCGAATGAAATCGGGCGCGGACTCATCCTCGGCCCCGCCACGTGGGACGCGGGTCAGGCGGGCCAGGCGAACCGCGTAGTTGATCACATGATCGGCCACCGGGACCCGACGGACCATCTGCTGGAGTTGGATGATCTCTTCGCCGCCGAGGACTTTGCTCACCTCGGCTAACGCCTTGCCGGTGGTCACCCGAACGATCTCGCGTTCCTCAGCCTCGTCGGGGTAGTCGACGAAGATGTTGAGCATGAATCGGTCGAGCTGGGCCTCGGGAAGCGGGTAGGTCCCCTCCTGCTCGATCGGGTTCTGTGTGGCCAGGACGAAGAACGGGTTCGGCAGCGCGTGCCGTTGACCGGAGACGGTCACCTGACGTTCCTGCATCGCTTCCAGGAGCGCCGCTTGGGTCTTGGGCGGAGTCCGGTTCACCTCGTCGGCCAGGACCAGGTTGGCGAAGATCGGTCCCTCGACGAACTTGAACTCGCGACGGCCGGTCGCCTTGTCCTCTTGGACCAGGTCGGTCCCGGTGATATCCGAGGGCATCAGGTCGGGCGTGAACTGGACCCGCTTGTAGCTCAGGTTCAGCGCGTCGGAGAGGGTCTGGATCATCAGGGTCTTGGCCAGGCCGGGCACACCGATCAACAGGCAGTGGCCCCGCGCAAAAATCGCCACCAGCAACTCTTCCAGAACCGTCTGCTGACCCACGATCACTTTGCCCAGCTCGGTCCGAAGCTTGGCATAGGCGTCTCGGAGTTTCTCCACGGCGGCCAGGTCGTCCTCGCTCGTGGGTGGTGCTGCGGACTCGGGAGGCTTGGTCAGATCAGTCACGGGGTGTCTCTCCTCGCCGGATCGGGTCGTCGTGGATCGAGAGTGGGGGATTCGGGGGTGAACGGACGGGACGGAAGGTTGAGATCCCCGAAGGATCGACGATCAGTCGGGATCGTCGACGGCCGTTGACGACGGCCCATCCTGATGAGTTGAAGGGTTGAAAGTCGGCGACCGCTCAGCGCGGGGCTTGATCGGATCCAGGCTCGGCTGCGGGGGACGACTCAGCCCAGGGTCGGAACACACGCGACGATCGGCCGTCGACCAGGATGAGGCCGCGATCGTCCAGATTGAGGCCGACATTGGTGACGACGCGGTCCAGCGGTCGACGTTGCAGTAAGCGACCGTCATCGCGTCGGCAGAAGACCAAGGCCAGGCGACGTCGAGCCGAGGCGCTGAGCGAAGGCGTCGGATCGGGCGCCGCGACCACCCAATTCTCGGCCAGTTCGAGGCTCCAGTCCATGCTCCGCGCTGAGAGCGGCCGGAGCCAGAGCCGGCGACCGCTGTCCAGATCGATGGCTTGCAGGGTCGTGTCCGTGGCCGCGAAGAGCACCGAGCCGTCCCGCCGAAGCGTTCCGGGCCGGGCACTGAGGTCGTCGGTCCCCAACGGGAGATCCCAGACCGATCGACCGCTGTTTGGATCGAGCCGGACCAGCAATTTGCCGTTGTACAGGACCAGGATGTATTCGGAGTCGCCGACCAGCATCGGGGCCCCTCGGGACGCTTGCTGATCGGGCTCGCGATAGACCCAACGGAGCGAGCCGTCGCGGAGATCGATCGCCTCAATGGTCCGCTGTTCGACGACCGTTAGGAGGGTCTCGCCCCCGAGGATCTGGGGCGAGCGGTCCCAGGATCGCGACTGCTCAAGGTTCGGCAGGTAGGCCAGTTGCCGACCGGTCTGGGGAGCGAGGATCTCCAGGCGGAACGGTTGGCGCAACTGGACGATGACGCGGTCGGCATCGGCATAGAACTGGTCGTGGATGCGCCCGGTGGTCGGCGCGAAGGCCCAGCGGACCCGGCCGGTCGTCCCATCGATCCCCAGGAGCTGTTCCGGAGCGCCGGCCAGGCAGACCACCACCGTCCCCAAGGCCCGGAATTGCTTCAACGGCAAGCTCAAGCGGGTCTCCGAGGGGTCGTCCGAGTCGCTCACGAACGGGGTCAGCCGTTGGTTCAGATCGCTCGAACGAGGTTCGTGGACCCAGAGCAGATCACCACGCTCGACTCCGATCCCGGCGATCATCTGTTCCGAGGCCGCCACCAGCCGATCGTCGAGGAACCCCAACCACTCCGGTCGGGTGTTCAGCGGACACGACCAGACACCATCGCCGGTCTCTGGATCGAGGGCGACCAGGTGTTTGGCGTCGCGGTTCCAGAGAAACAGCGGGGCGATCTCGCGAGACGGCGGGACCCCCTCAGCGCGGACCGGGTCTCCGACCGCCGAGAGCGGTTCGGGATCGTTGGCAACCGGCTCGATCGACACGGACCGGACCGGGAACAGCGGTAAGTTCAAACGGACGAGACGGGTTGGATCGCCGAGTCGGGCCAAACCAAAGGCGTCTCGCTCGTCGTTGATCCTCGCGACCAAGGCGTCGATCCGCGTCGGATCGACGTTCGCGGCTTGCGGGTCCGTTCCCAGACGATCGAGCATCTTCAAGGCGCTGAGATAGGTCTGCGAGGCCGTTTGCGTCAGTCCTTGCAGGTGATAGGCCTTGGCCAAGAGGGCGAGGACCTCCGCGCGTCGGGACGCCTCCAGGGGGCGATCCAGGAGCCGTGCGAAGACTTGGGCGGCGTCTTCGGTATCGCCGCGTTCGAGCCAGAGCTGACCCAGAGACAACTCGGCCTCGACGACGACCTGGGCGAGTGGGTAGCGGAGCCGGACCTCATTGAGCAATCGGGGGGTGGATTCGGCCTGGGCTTGGTCCCAGAGCGCATTGGCCCGCTGCTCGGCCTCGGCATAGAGTTGGCGCCCGTGTTCGTTGATCAGGAGGGCCAACCGTTCCTCGACGACCAGGTCGGCTCGGGCTGATCGGCCCGCGGTCGCTTCAACGATCTGGCTCCGGAACCGTGGCTCGTCCAGGATTTGTTGGAAAGTCTGTACGACTTGCTCGAGCTGACCGGCCTCGCCGAGATAGTTGGCCAATTCCAGCAATGCCTCGACCTGACCACGCTCGGTCAGGGCCAACTCGGCGGCCTGTTCCATCCAGGTGGCCGCGCGGTTCGGGTCGGTCTCCTGACGGGCCAGCACCCCGAGCAGGTCGACGAGCCGTCGACGCGCTGTCTCAGCCAGGTTGCCGTCATCGATCCACTCGCCCGGGCTCGCCTTGGCAATGGCCGTGCGATAGTTCTCCAGGGCCAGGGTTCGTTGCCCGGCCGACTCGGCCAGGCGTGCCAGCCGGTAGTAGTTGGAGGCGCGATCGGGTGCCCGGGCGATCTCGGCCTGGTAGCGCTTGATCAACCGCGCACTCTGACAGTAGACGACCAGGCGGTCCTTTTGGGCCACGACAAGGTATCCATCCCCGGCAACCAAGTTGCCGCCACGCCCATAGCGGGGATCGATCCGATTCAGATTGAGTGGCGGACCCGTCGGCTTGAGGGTGGCCGCGTCCAGGGCGTAGATCTGATCCTCGGTTGGCCAGTAGATCTGGTCCTGAGCGATCACCCCCCGGCCATATGAAGTCATCGGTTGTCCGCTGTCCGGGAACCGTCCGCGGACCTCGCCGGACTCCGTGTCGATGCTCAGGACGTGGCCCCCGGTGGCGATCAGCCGACCTTGGCTGACGCCCAGCAGGTGGTGGATGGCGTCCTTCTGGAGCCCGGGAGTCTCCCAGAGCAGCCGGCCCGAATCGGCGTCGAAGGCAAAGACCGTTTCGGCATCCTCCGGAGCGATCAGAACCCGATCACCATCGACGATCGCCGGATTGAGATCGCGCCTCGTGGTCGACTTGAACAGGCCCAAGGACCCGATCTCGATCCGCGGATAGGTCGCGATCCAGCGGATCGAACCGGTGCGCGTGTCCAACGAGGCCAAGCCGCCTAGGTTCGTCTGGTAATAGATCGTCGTCCCATCGAGGCTCAGCAGGGCGTGGCCGAGTTGGTCGGCGGTGTATCCTCGGGTGGCCATCCGACGATCGAACTGCGCACTGGCGAAACAGATTAACCGACACCAGATCTGGTCACCGGTCCGCGCGTCGAGGCTGACCACATAGGTCGAGGTTTGCGGACCCAATTCGGTGACCGCAACGTAGACCCGTTGATCATCGGCGACCGGTGTCCCTTCGAACCCCGAGGCGTGGTCGGCGCCATCGGCCCCACGACCGGGGAGCCGGATCGCCTTCGCCTCGACGGTCCAGAGCAGCTTGCCTTCCTGTCGACGATCCAAAGCGACGATCTTGCTGGGCGAACTGGGCGTGATACCGCCGAACCGCCCGACGTTCTGATAGGCGGTCGGTCCGAGCCGCGCAAAGACCCGATCTCCGTGGGCCGTCAGGGTGTATCGCGGCAAGCGGCTGCTGTTCCTGCTCGGCTCACGCGCGAAACTCTTGCGTGCCGGCTCGTGCTTCCAGGCCACCTCGATGGCGACATCGTCGGAGGGATCGAACAGACCCGTCGACCCTGGCGGAGGGTCGTCACGATCGGGGCGGTCGTCCAGGTTGTAAGCATGGACCCCGTTCTCATCGTTGACCAAGACCTGGTTGCCCAGAATGATCGGGTGGTAGGCCAGATAGCGTTCGCGACTGAGCGACGATTGGGAACCGCCCCGACCGAACCCGATCGCCCGATTATTAGTCAGGGTGACACTCTGGATCGATGGCAAGGGCACGGCCCACTGCAACGAGCCGATGTCGATCGACTCGTCGAGGGCCCGGTTCCTGGTGAACGACCCGGCGAACGTGGGCCAGCGGAGATCGAGCGGGCGTGGGATCGTCAGGTCGTCCTGCTGGATCGCGCGGATCAAGGAACGGATCAGAAGATCGTCCCGACCGGCCAGCCGTCCTCTTGCTCCTGGATGAGTCTGGTTGAACTCGAGCAGGTCCTGCTCGGACGGCGGATCGTCGCCGAGCATCTGTCGGCAGATCAGGATCTTGGCGGCCACCTGCGAGAGATCGACGGACGGATCAGGATGGATCAAGAGCGGTGGTTCACGGTTCGGGTCAGGCACCAGGCCTTGGTAGGCGGCCAACGCCTCGTCGATCCGACCCTCCTGATAGGCCAGATCGCCCAACGCTTCCAACGCATCGTCGCCCCACGAGCTACAGAACTGCTCCTCGACCACACGCTGTAAAGCCACTGCGTCGCGGGTTGCCAGGGCGTCCTCGAACGCGCGACGCGTCGCCCCATCGACGCGATCCCGATAGATCCTCAGGAATTCCAATGGGATCTTCGAGAGCCGCTGCTGGCAGTAGAGTTGGACATTGACAAAGCGAACCGAGAGGCTCGCTTGCTCGGGGTCGCGTTGCTCGTCCTCTGGGAGGCGGGTGACCGAATCGCCATGATCGTCCATGACCCGCTGGTAGATACCGATCGCATCGGCCCATAGCCCATCGAGTTCATGCCCATAGGCGTTGCGAAGCAATTTCAAGGCATTGAAGCTTTCGTCGGGATAGATCGTTGGGACGGTAGATCGACCGCCCTGAGCCCAGGCACGATCGGAACCCGGTCCGAACGAACTCCAGCCGATGGCGAACGCCAGGAAGGCGACGAGCAAGCGGAGGTGGACACGAATCGTGATCCGTGGTCGACGCCACGCTCGACGGATCGGATCCCCGCTCGCGAACCTGGTTCGGTGCATCTCTGTGTCCTTCCCAGAGTTCTCGGCGGCGCCGACTGGCGAGCGCGTTCGACATCCGGAGTCAACCGATGCGTTGCAACGACCCGATCGATTCGGATCGACGATCTGGACAAACCGATGAAGTACAGGACCTAGCATCGCATTGTGAGACCCCAGGTCAAGTTGTCAGCCGCCGACCAGTCGACCTCGTCCCGGTCTTGTGAGTGGCGGTTGAACAAGACCGGGACAGTGAGGCGAAACCCGGCAGCAAATCGAAGGCCAACGACTCAGCAGAGCGGTCCAGAGGCGGCAATCTCCATCACGATGACCCGATCCAACCGCGATGTCTCGTCGAAACCCCGCACCATGCTCAGGGAACGAGCAGGTTCGCCGGCTTTCGCATCAGGAAGAGCCCGTCGCCGCCTGAGGCGATGGTGTCGACGCCAGACCGTCACAGCAGCAAGGACGCATGGCCTATGGATTTGGAGCGTCAGATCGTCCAATGGATGGCTCGAGGCCCCCAAATCCAGCGCCGGACTTCCCGCGCCCGATCGATAAGTACGTTCTGGCAGGACCGCGTGTCGGGCCCGCTTGCGAAGATCGTCAAGATCGGATGACCCGGAGTCAACGGCGTCCCTGGCCAAGGGATGTCGGCCCAGGTCGGAGCATCGATCCCTCCGACCGAATCAACGCCCGCCAACGCCTCATCCCAAGGCCCTGAATCCGGGAATACGCCCGACTCCTCGGCATAGATGACCCCTTTGGCCAAGAAAACATCGTTGGGCATCGAGATCGGTTCGTGCATAGAGAGTCTTCCCCGGGCCGACTGCTCACAAGCTGCGCAGTGGAGCTCGATTACTGGCACGCCGGTGAGCCGTTCCCAGACTTCGACCGAAGCCGTGTAGCGCGGATTGACTTCGAGGATCGCGAACTCCGGATCGGCCCAGATCGCGTCGACACCGATCAAGCCGCGGAGGCCCCATTCGGTCGTGATCCGGCACCCGAACCGCTCGAGGCGTTCGGTGATCCCATCCGGAAGTCGTAATGGACCGAGGTTGCCGGCGTAGCCGAATTGCGAGGCGCCGAGGTCTCGGAGGCCAATCAACTGACGGGTCGCCCCTAGGATCCGACATCGGAGTCCGTCCAACAACAAGAGTGCCGAGACCGGCCGACCTTCGACTCGGCGTTGATAAATCCAAGGTCGCCGATCCGATTCGCAACTCGCGTCCCTTGTCTCGGCGTCGAGACCCGGCCCGAACCATAGCCCGATCCCAATGCCCCCCGATCCATCCCTTGGTTTGCGGATGTAGGACCCATCCCGAGGAACTCTTGAGGGATCGTCAGTGGTCTCCGGAAACACCAAGCTGCTCGACTCGGCGAGATCGCGGAGGATCCGCCAGTCACGGACCGCCCTGATCGCGTCGATCGGCCCGCCCAAGAGCGGCCGGATCGCAGCCAAACGCTTGAGGCCGATCGGGTCGTTCTCTAAGGACCCGGTAAACATCCATGGGGTCCCGATCGGGGTCTGTCGAAGCCGATCCGCGAATCGATCGATCCGAGAACCTCGCGGCACCCGCTCGATCCAAGCGTCTCGATCCAAATCACGGTCGCCGAACTGGTCGACGCCGAAGGGTCGCAGACCCGCTCGGAGACACGAGCCGGCCAACGCGCGGACGCTCGCTCCAATCAGTCCAATCGTTGTCTCTTCATTAATAATGGAAAAGGCTTGAGACATGGGCATGGAGGGGGATCGGGTCAAGGAGCTTCGCGTCGCATGTCGATGTGATCGATGCCGTCCCAGAGATAGGGGGCTGAAATGGTCTGGAAGCCCAGCGACCGGTAGAACTCTTCGAGGTCGCACTGGGCGTGGAGGAGGATCGGTGATCGGGGCGATCGCGACTCGGCATGGGCGATCGCGCGGAGCATCAGGTGCCTTCCTAGGCCCTGACCCCGCCAGGACGATTGACAGACGACGCGGCCGATGCTCAGGTCCCCACCCGGCTCTTGCGGAACGAAGATCCGCGCGCCGAGGACCAACTGCCGAGCCGTCGATCCCAAGGCTGCCGACCAACCCAACAGGTGCCAGGCTTCGGGATCGCGGCCATCGATCTCGGGAAAGATGCAATGCTGCTCGACCACAAAGATGTCCTGACGAAGTCGGAGCCAATCATGGACGGTCCGGCCATCGAGTCCTTCGAAGTGGCTGAATTGCCAGTGGATGGTCGGTTCAGGACGCTCGGGAGTCGACACGCGCGTGGGCCCTCAAGGTCGGGGGCATCGGGTTCCGGGTCGGGCGTCGCCCCGAACCAGGTAATCTCGATCATCTAGCCGAACCTGGACCCGGATTCAAGCGCGTTCCCGGAGCCCCTTTCATGTCCGATCCCGGTCCGAAACCCGACTCGGGGCGGGACGGTCCCCGCCCCGTCTGCCCCCAATGCCTCAGCGCCCTCGCCATGCCGAGCGCGTTCGAATCGCCTCCCACAAATATCTCATGTCGAGGATGTGGTCGTGTGTTCCGGGCGTTGCGGGGCATCCTCGACCTTCGGACTGAGGAGGACGCCTACCTCGACTCGGAGAGCGATTGGGGAATCGCGTCTCGTCTCGACGAGGTGTTCGACCGGCTCGACTTCGAATGCTTGCTCGACCACTACTTCGATCTGGTCGCCGAGGTCGAGGGGCCGATCTCCCAGGAGCGGCGACAGGCTCAGACAGCGCACATTCGAGCCGCCTCGGGCCGTGCGCGTCGCTGGCTCGAGGCGCTCCAGTTGGCCGACGGCGATGCCCTGCTCGACCTCGGTTGCGGACCGGGCTCGCTCTTGATCGAGGCGTCGAGGCGGTCTCCAACGCTCCGGCTCTGGGGGGTCGATATCGCGATGCGTTGGTTGATCCTGGCCCGCAAGCGACTCATCGAGGAGGGCGTTCCCGGAGTCGGTTTGGTTTGCGGCTGCGCGGAGCGGCTCCCGTTCCTCGACGGACGGTTCGCCGGGATCATCGGCGGCGACGTCATCGAGCACGTCAACGACCCGCTCCAGACCCTCAACGAGACGCATCGGGTGCTCTCGAGTCGCGGACGCTTGGTCATGGCCACGCCGAATCGGTTCAGCCTCACGCCCGAACCACACGTCCGCCTCTGGGCCTTAGGTTACCTCCCGCGATCCTGGATGCCGGGTTACGTCCGCTGGCGGTTAGGGACCGACTACCGCGCCATCTGGAACCGGTCGCGGGTCGGCTGGGCCGATCTCCTCCAACGTTCACAATTCGGCCGAGGACGTGTCGACGCGGCCCACTTGGAAGCCGAAGACCTCGAGGGAGCCGGTCCAGCCAAGCGCTGGCTTGGTCGGACTTACAACCGATTCTTGACGACCGGTCTCGGACGCGCGCTGGCCGGGGCGGTCGGGCCGAGCCTCTGGATCGAGGCGCGTCGGGATCCAGATCCAACTCTGGCGACAAACAGTTCGATGATCGAGGCGAGCGAGCCCAGCCACTCGGCGACATTCCAAACGGCCAAGAGCGTCAAGGTCCATGGGGCCGCCTCAAGGGCCTGAGGCCACTCGCGACGTCGATGCCGGAGCCCGCCCAGCCAACGAATGATCAGGACGGCGAGGATCGCCGGTCCGGCCAGCATGTGAACCAGCCGATGCCCGACACAACGAGAGCGGGCTCGGGCCACTCCGAAACCGAAGCCGAGCCGCAGTCGATCCGCGATCACACGACGCACCGAACCGGACGGCTCGAAGGACACCGAGCCCGACAAGGAGCCGATCCGACGCGCAAGGGATCCCTTGAGGATCCGCTCTGTCAGGGCGGTCTCTTCCAAAGACCCGTCGACGATCACCTCGATGGCCCAGTCCCGATCGACTCGGAAGCAGAGCCCGGAGATCCTAACCGGGCGCCGATGCAGATCTCCGTCAGGCAAGTCGCGGGCGTATTCCAGGTCGAACAGGGCACGGGCCCAAGATCCGTGTCGCGGGGCGATCTGCACACCGGGGGACGCGGCGACCACCTCCGAGGTTCCTAGGGGATCGTGAACCCACGATCGGAGCGCCTCAGCCGTCCAGTCGGCATTCGCCTCGACGAAGAGGATTCGACGTGTGTGGACGACCCCGATCGCCCGGGCTCGGAGTCGCGCGGCGGGCTCATCCGGCTCGCCGAGGATCACGAGTCGGTCGCTCGAGCCGTCGTGCCAAGGGAGGAGCGGAACCCCTCGGCGGGCCACGACCCACCAAGGGACGTCGTCTCCGAAGGTCCGTTGAAGCTTCGAGACGCGGTCCTTGAGCATGTGCGGATCGTCTAGGCCGATCAGGACGACCGTTGTGGCGGCCGACTCAGGCGACCCGTTGGAGACTGCGGCCCGGCCCGAAGCCATAGCCGAGGCCCTCCCCGATCGCGCCGACAGTCAGGAACAGCGTCAGCAACGGGAGCGCGCGGAGGAACCGGACGGGACGACGCTCACGGGCCAGAACCAGCCGCGCGATTCGGACGAGCAGGAGGGCCGGTAGCGCCGATGAGCCCAACAGATAGATCCAGCGTTTGACCAAGCTCTGGTCGGCCCGCCGCATTCCGGCGAACGACCGCGCGTAGTGGAACCGCTGATCGAGGAACTCGAGGAGCCCGAACGGCTTGATGTGGCGGACCGTCAACGCGTTGGAGGCCCGCAACGTCTTCCCCTCGGCCAGCAGGCGATCGTTGACCCAAGATTCCCAACGCCCCGCGCGGAGCGCATCGAGGTGCCTCATCAGATCGGTACGCTTGTAGCTGACGTGATTGCCCGGCAGGTCGTGGCACGGCCCCTCGACGAGTGGCCCCATGTAGCGGGCGTACTCGCAGTAGAACGCCGAGGTGTCCACGAGCCCATCCCGACCGTTCTCAACCCGACCCCCGATTGCGGAGTCGTCGGGATGCTCCTGATGTAGGGTCAAGACGCGCTCGACCCAACCGTCCTCGACGACCACATGATCCTCGAGGATCGCCACGATCGCGCCTTGGCTCCACGCGATCCCTTCAGCGCGCATCGCGGGGATCGTCGCGTCGGCCTCGGCGGTCACGAACCGGATCCGCCCCCAAGCCTCGTGACAGGCGAGCCGATCGCGGAGCGCATCCGACTCTCCACGGGTCACCAAGACCAGTTCGAGGTCGATCGCTCCCACGTCGAAGACCAACGCGTCGAGGGTCCGAACCAGCAGGTCGTGGTCGTTGACCGAGGCGATCACGACCGACAAATCGATGGTTGCGACGGTGTCGGCCGGGTCATCCTGGCCCGACCGTAAGGACGCGAGACGCGGTGGCGATTCCTGGACTGGGATCGAGACGAGCATCGGGACTCCTTTCCCTGGGCACGTTGGAGAAGCGAGCATGGGCCGCGTCCATTGCGGCCTTCGGAACGCCGAACCGATCAGAGCGGCGGCTGGGTCAGATCGACCGTGGTGGCATCGAAGTCTTCGGGGTCCTCGACGGTCTGGAGCTGGCCGGAGAGGTCTAGGTAGATCTTATCCTCCATGATCTCGCGGATGACGATGGCCAACTTGTCCGAACCTCGGACGTCGACCAAGGCGCGCGAGCCCTGGTTCAGGGCGATCATCCGCTTCTGGATCAGGGTCGACAGCTTGAACCGGCCCCCGACCTTGTTGACGATCTCTTCCTCTTTCAGTTCCTCGATCATGGGCGTCAGATCCCCTCCGAGACGATTCGGACGTCGTCGAATCACGTTCCACGTTGTTGAAATGTTGAAGTTGTCCGGACCAGCCATTTTTCCAGAACGGCACGGGCGTCGATCACGATGGACGACGAATCAGTTTGGACAGCTCGTCGACGGCGCGTTGGAAGTCATCGTTGATGATCTGATGGTCATAGTTCGTGGCTTGTGCGATCTCGTCCCGCGCGTTCTGCAGTCGGACCTGGATGGTTTGTTCGTCATCGGTGCTCCTGGCGCGGAGTCGTTGCTCGAGCACCTCGAAGCTCGGCGCGTGGATGAAGAGCGAGGTGGCCTCGGGCAGCCGTCGCTTGACGAGCAGGGCGCCTTGGACATCGATCTCGAGGATCACGTCGGTCCCGTCGCTCAAGACGTCGTGGACCGGACCGGCGGGGGTCCCGTAGAGGTTGCCGTGCACCTCGGCCCACTCCAGGAAGGCATCGTCGGCGATGGCCGCTTCGAACCGAGGCCGGTCCCAGAAGAAATAGTGGCGACCATCCACTTCCCCAGCCCTCGGCGGGCGGGTCGTGGCCGAGATCGAGAGCTGGACGCTCAGGTCGGGCCGGGCCAGCACTTCGGCCAATAACGAGCTTTTGCCGGAGCCCGACGCGCCGGAGATGACGATCAGGCGACCCGGCAGGTCCTGCCACGAACGATCGTGCACGCGCGATGTCCTCGGGTCGCTTGAGCCGTTCAAGATCGAAATCGCCATCGATTGAGGGTCGCAGCAATTATTCGACATTCTGGATCAATTCGCGGATTTTTTCGAGGTCACCTTTGAGCTGGATGACATTCTGGCTGATGCTCAGGTCGTTGGCCTTCGAGCCGATCGTGTTGACCTCGCGGCCGATCTCCTGGACGAGGAACTCGAGTTGGCGTCCCGAGGGGTTGCTCTCAGCGCTCGGTCTGAGCATCGCCTCAAGCTGGTCCAAGTGACCGGCGAGCCGCGTCAGTTCCTCGGTGATGTCGCTGCGGTCGGCGAACAGGGCGATCTCGCGGACGAGGTCGGCCGGCTGGACCTCGACATCATGCTCGGACAGCCAGCGCTGAACACGTTGCAGGAGTTTGCCACGGTATTCGTCGAGGACGCGGTCCTTGCATCGGGCGATGCCGGCCGATCCCTCTCGGAGTCGCGTCGTTAAGTTGCGGAGGGTCGAGGCCATCGACTCACCTTCGCGGGCACGCTCGGCGAGGAACGCCTCGAGGGCCTCCCCGATCGCTTCGAGCACACGAGGCCAGTCGTCGCGGGCCGGTTCCGGATCGGGTTCCTGATCCTCGAGCACGCCGGGCAGACGGAGCAACCCCGTCGGGTCGATCGGCGCGACTCGATCGTCGGGGACCCCCTCCAAGGCATTTCGAAGCTGATCGAGGTAGCCGCGGATCACGTCCGGGTTGATCCGATGGTGCTCGGTCCGCGCCAGAGGGTCGCGACGGATACTCAGGACGACTGAGCCGCGATGGATCCGCGTCCGCAAGAGCCGCTCGCACTCGGCTTCCATCGCCAGGTACGGGTCGGAGGCGCGGAACTGGAGCTTGAAATGGCGGTTATTGACCGAACGAATCTCGACGCCGATCAGCGCCTGCCGGGTCTGGACCCGGGCCTCACCGAAGCCGGTCATACTCAGGAGCATGCGTGGTCTCGCCGAGTGGCGTTGAAGGACGGGGATCGCCGTGCCGGTCGCGGATTGACGTCAAAAGGCACGGAGAGAGTGGGAGAATCAGGACGATCGCCGTGTCGAGCGAGTCGATCGACGAGGAACGCGCGGGTCGGCCCCGACCAGAACCCTCCAAGGGCCACCGGCAAGCCAAGCTCCAAACGGTGGGGCAGGGCCAACTCGTTGTCAGGGGCTACCTGGGCCTGGCAGGGGCGGATCTATGGTCTCAGGACCGGTCTGGTTCGGGTTGTCCAGCGGATTCGTCGGCGATTGGTCGAGGCTTGAGGCGTCCGAGTCCGAAGCGGGTCCGACGCTCATGCCGCCTCCAGGGACCCCCTGCTCGATCTCCTCGACACTGAACTGTTGGCCGGCCGGCGTGATCGTTTCGAGCTGGATCTCCGAGGGGTTCCTGGTGCATTTGTTCAAGCCCAGGGTGATCGCGAACCAGACGACCGCCACATAGATCGTGAATTTGGTGAAGACATCCCCGGCTTTGGTACCGAAGGCGCTGGATCCCCCTGCCCCGCCGAGCGCGCCGACCAGACCTCCGCCGCGACCGCGCTGGATCAAGATCACCAGGATCAGGAACACCGAGACGATGACCAAGCAGACATAGCCGACGAGTTGCATACGTTCGACTCAAATTAGAGACGGGAAGCACCCGACACCTTGGCGGCGACCGGTCGGTCCGCACGAAGCGTCGAGCAAGCCAAAGGATCCGTGAGTGTCGGGGATCATGAAACGTTTCGCGTCGCGCCGGGCTCTCCTCGAAGGCGCCGCGACTCCGAACCGTTCGCGACGAGGAGCAGCCGGGTCACGTCACCAGCAGGTTCGACTCGACGCTCAATCGGGATTCCGAACCGGTTCGGCTCAGTGCGAGCCGACCGCTTTACCGGCCTCGATGATGGCCAGGAAGTCATCGGCTTTGAGGCTGGCCCCGCCGATCAAGGCCCCATCGATGTCGGGACATCGGAGGAGGCCGGCGGCGTTGTCCGGTTTGACGCTCCCTCCATATTGGATGACGATCCGCTCGGAAGTCGCCGCATCGAAGTTCTCGGTGAGCCAGCCTCGGATGAAGGCATGGACCTCTTGGGCTTGCTCGGGCGTGGCCGTCAGGCCGGTGCCGATGGCCCAGACCGGCTCGTAGGCCAGCACGACGTTGGCCATCTGCTCGGCGCTCAGATCGGCCAGTGAGCCGGCCAGTTGGGTCCGAACCACCTCTTCGGTCCGGTTCGCCTCGCGCTCCTGCTGGGTCTCGCCGATGCAGACGATCGGCAGCAAGTTGCTCGCGAGGGCGGCCTTGAGCTTCTTGTTGACCATCGCGTCGCTCTCATCCAGGCCATGCCGGCGCTCGCTATGGCCGAGGATGACGTGGGTGCAGCCGATGGCATTGAGCATCGCGCCGGAGAGTTCGCCGGTGTAGGCCCCCTTGGGCTCCCAATGCATGTTCTGCGCGCCCAAGCCGAGGGGCGAGCCCTCCAGGGTGCTGTCCAGGGCGGAAAGATACAGCGAGGGCGGGCAGATGGCGATGGAGACCGGCGAGGTCGGTCCGACACCGTCCCGGATCGCTTCGGCCAACGCGCGGGCCTCGTCCAAGGTCGACGGGTTCATCTTCCAATTGCCGGCCAGGAACAGGGTGCGCATCAGTGGACCGCCTCCACATTGGTCTCGATCGGGCCTTCGACGGAACTCAACTGCTTGCCGAGGACTTGGGCCAGTCGACGGACCTGACCCATCACCTCAGCGAACTGATCGGGGAGCAAGGCCTGGGGTCCGTCGGAGAGGGCCTTCTCAGGATTGTTATGGACCTCGATGTGGATCCCATTCGCGCCGGCGGCCACGGCTGCGTAGGCCATCGCGGGGATCAGGTCGGGCCGGCCGGTCGCGTGGCTCGGGTCGACAATCACCGGCAGGTGGCTGAGCCCTTGCAGGTTCGGGACGGCGGCCAGATCGAGCATGTTCCGCGTCGACGTCTCGAAGGACCGGACCCCACGCTCACAGAGGATCACCTCGCTGTTGCCCATCGAGAGAATGTACTCGGCCGACATGAGGAGGTCCTTGACCGTGGCGGCCATCCCCCGCTTGAGCATCACCGGCGTCCGGGTCCGCCCGATCTCCTTGAGCAGGTCGAAGTTCTGCATATTCCGCGCGCCGATCTGGGCCACATCGGTGTACCGGACGACCAGGTCGACCTGACGCGGGTCCATGACCTCGGTAATGATCGGCATCCCGAATTGATCGCCGACGGCCCGGAGGATCTTGAGGCCATCCTCGCCATGCCCTTGGAAGCTGTAGGGGCTGGTCCTCGGCTTGAACGCGCCGCCACGGAGCAGATCGGCGCCCGACTCCTTGACCGCCCCAGCGATGGCGATCATCGTCGCCTCGTCCTCGACGGCACACGGCCCGGAGACCACCGCCAGGTGGTCGCCGCCGAGCCGGACCCCTTTGATGTCGAGCACGGTGCTCTCGGCGCGGAACTCGCGGCTGGCCAGCTTGAACGGCTGCATGATCGGGACGACTTGCTCGACACCGTCGATGGCCTGGAACGTCTCGGGCGTCAGCTTCGCCTCATCACCGATCACGCCGATGATCGTCCTCGAAACGCCTCGGCTGAGGTGCGGGGTGAACCCCAACTCCTCGATCCGCTCGAGGACATGGGCCACCTGTTCATCGGTCGACGCGGGTCTCAGGACGATGATCATGACGGGTCTCGACGAATGTCGGATCGAACCAGGGCGAAACGGATTGCGCGATCAAGCTGCTGATGAGGGGAGATCGGCTGCGGTTGGGCGCGACCGGTCAGATCGCATGACCGACTGACGTGGAATGTGCCCGCAAGGCTGTCACCTCGACGTGGTCATCATAATCTACGTGAAAACCGCCGTCGAAGTCAAAACGACCCGCGAACCGGTCCGATCCGACCGAGCGGCTCAGAGCACACCCGATCGATCGGGATTCTCTGATCGACTAATCAATAATCAATACAAACGCTTCGAGGGTAGGATCCGAGGACCTCGAGCCGTTCGCAAGCCTGGCGGGCGCGATCGATCGAGAGCTTGATCTCGGTGTCCTCACAGTGACCCTCGATATCGATGAAGAAGAGATAAGACGGGTCGTCGTCGGGACCAGCCTCGGGGGTAGGGAACGACTCGATCCAGGTCATGTTGTTGTACGAGAGCGGCTCGAGAATCTGCTTGAGGGCACCCCGACGGTTGGAGACCCGCGCCATCAGCGTCGTCTTGTCGGCGCCGGTGGGCCGCTCGGTCTGCTCGCTGATGACGGCGAACCGGGTGATGTTGTAGGGGTTGTCCTCGATATTGGTGGCCAGGATCCGGAGGCCGTAGTTCTCGGCGGCCGGCAAGGCGGCCACGGCGGCTGCGTCGGGCTCTTCGGCAGCACGTTGGGCGGCCTCGGCAGTGCTGACCGACTCGACCATCGACGCTGACGGCAGGTTCTTGCTCAGCCAGTTTCGGCACTGCGAGAGCGCCTGCGCCTTGCTGTAGACGGTCCGGACCTGGGCCCACTCGCAGCGACCCATCAGATTATGGTGGATCCGAAGGCGGACCTCGGCACGGATCCGCATCGCCGTGAGCTTGGTGAACATATCGAGCGTGTCGGCGATCCGGCCGTCGGTCGAGTTCTCCAACGGGACCAGTCCAAACTGGACGTGTCGGCGATGGACCTCCTCGAAGACCGCCGCGATGGTGGTCACCGGGACGTGCTCGACGGACCGGCCGAACTTGGCCACGCTGGCCATATGGCTGTAGCTGAAGTGCGGCCCGAGGAAAGCGACCCGCATCGGCTTCTGAAGCGCCCGTGAGGTGCTGAACAATTCGCGGAAGATCAGGCGGAGCGAGTGCTGGGGCATCGGGCCGTCGTTGAGCGCGGCGACCGCGTCGAGCACGGCCTCCTCACGCGCCGGCGACCAGATCTCCAGGCCCAGGCGTTCCTTAACGTGACCGACCTGCTGAGAGATCGCCGCGCGACGGTTCAACAGGACCACCAGCTCGCGGTCCACCTCATCGATCTCGCGACGGAACGACTCCAGGGCCTGATCCGGATCGACCCCCGACTCGTTTGCCGGGTCGTGATCCTCGCGACTCTCGGCCATCGTTCTTGATCCTCGAAGCCCGATGCGTGGTTCGTCCATCTCCATTGCCTAGGCTATCGGAGGGACAAACCGCGAACAACGACCCGCTCACCGAGCCGAGCGCAACCGACTCCAAATCGCCTCGAACAACACGATCCCGGCCCTGCCATTTCGACAGAACGCCTCGATGAGCCGGAGATCGGCGAGGCTGCCAGATTGGCAAAGACGCGAAATGACGACGCGAACGAACATTTTCCCAATCGCGTCAAACGGTTTCTCCGTCACGAGTTAGGATGTCTCGTCCGCCGATGTGGATCCTCTCTGGCATCGCGATTGCTTTTCAATGAAGCGATCGCGAGTCGTCGCGGTCGTCAACGGGACGAACCCCGTCCCAACCTCGGGATGGGTGGAGCGACGGCCCGACCAACCCATGTTGAGCGTTCTCGCAAAGGAGCAGCGTGATGGCCGAAGGCGAAAAGATTATCGGGATCGATCTGGGAACGACCAACAGCGTCGTGGCCGTGATGGAGGGGGGCGATCCGATCGTCATCCCCAATCAGGAAGGCAGCCGAACGACCCCCTCGGTGGTGGCCTTCACCAACAAAGGGGATACGCTCGTCGGTGAACCGGCCAAGCGTCAGGCCGTGACCAACCCTCGAGGCACCGTCTACTCGGTTAAGCGGTTCATGGGCCGTCGGCACGAGGAGGTCCAGGCCGAAGAGAAGATGGTCCCTTACGAAGTTGTCGGGGGCGATTCGGACTACGTGAAGGTGGGGGTCGACGGCAAAGAATACACTCCGCCGGAGATCTCGGCGCGCGTCCTCCGCAAGCTCCGCGAGGCCGCCGAGAGCTACCTCGGCCACAAGGTCCGCAAGGCCGTCATCACCGTGCCGGCCTACTTCAACGACGCCCAGCGGCAGGCCACCAAGGACGCCGGCCAAATCGCCGGTCTGGAGGTGGCGCGGGTCATCAATGAGCCGACCGCCGCGGCGCTGGCTTACGGTCTCGATAAGAAGAAAGAGCAGAAGATCGCCGTCTTCGACCTCGGCGGGGGCACCTTCGACATCTCGATCCTGGAGGTCTCCGATGAGGTGATCGAGGTCAAGTCGACCAGCGGTGACACCCACCTCGGTGGTGACGACTGGGACGAGGTGCTGATCGACCACATCGCCGACAACTTCAAGGGCGAGTACGGAATCGATCTCCGTAAGGACCAGATGGCGCTCCAGCGGCTCAAGGAGGCTGCCGAGAAGGCCAAGAAGGACCTATCGTTCCAGGCGCAGACCGAGATCAGTCTCCCGTTCATCACCGCCGACGCCAGCGGTCCCAAGCACATCCAGCAGACCATCACCCGCGCCGAGTTCGAGCGGCTCACTGAAGGGCTCATCGAGCGATGCCGAGGTCCGGTCGAGACCGCCCTCCGCGACGCCAAGCTGTCGGCCGACCAGATCGACGAGGTCGTCTTGGTCGGTGGCTCGACCCGGATGCCACGGATCCAAACGCTGGTCCAGGATATTTTCGGACGCAAGCCGAACCAGAGCGTCAATCCCGACGAGGTCGTCGCCATCGGCGCGGCCGTCCAGGGCGGTGTGCTCACCGGTGAGGTCAGCGACATGCTCCTGCTCGATGTCACCCCGCTCTCGCTGGGCATCGAGACCAAGGGCGGCGTCATGACCAAGCTGATCGAGAAGAACACGACGATCCCGACCGAGAAGTCCGAGACCTTCACCACCGCCGAGGACAACCAGCCGGCCGTCACCGTGAAGGTCTATCAAGGGGAACGTCCGATGGCCGGCGACAACCGGCTGCTCGATGAGTTCCACCTCGATGGGATCCCGCCAGCGCCGATGGGCGTGCCCAAGATTAAGGTCACCTTCAAGATCGACGCCAACGGCATCCTCGATGTCTCGGCCCTCGACGAGGGGACCGGCAAGGAGCACTCGATCCGGATCACCGCCGGCAGCGGCCTCTCCAAGGACGAGATCGAGCATAAGCTCCGCGAGGCCGAGGAGCACGCCGCCGAGGACAAGCAGCGCCGAGAGCTGGTCGACGCCAAGAACCAGGCTGAGGCCACGATCCATCAGATCGAGAAGACCTTGCAGGAGAACAAGGACAAGCTCGACGACGCCAGCCGACAGCCGATCGAAGGGGCCCTCGAGAAGCTCCGCGAGGCGGTCAAGGGCGACGACCTGGCCGCCGTCAAGCGTGCCACCGAGGAGCTGACCCAGGTCAGCCAGGCCATGGCCCAGCACCTCTACGGCCAAGCGGGCGCGGGTGCTGCCGGTGCCCCAGGTGATGCCGGGCCGGACGCCGGTGGTGCTCCGGGGCCTGAGGCCGGTCCACGCGACGTGACCGGCTCGGCCGGCACCAAGGACGACGACGTCATCGACGTCGAGTTCGAGGAGAAGAAGTGAGTTCACTGTCCGGCGAGCCGACCCGCTCCTCGGGTCGGCCCGGTTCGGCTCGAACCACCCGGTCACAACGCGCTTATGATGACTTACTTCGAAGGGCCTGGCCGCTGTTCCGTGAGGCGGCTCGGACCGGGACGACGATGTCCTATTCCGAGTTGGCCGGCCGGATCGGACCGCCGGCCCATCAGCGGGGGATCCATCGGACCCTCCTGACACCCGTCTCAGAGCGTTGTCGACGCGCGGGCCTGCCCGATCTCGCGGCCTTGATCGTGCGTAAAGACTCCGGTGTGCCTGGTGGCGGTTGGTTCGCCCCCTACGAAGGGCACGATGGAGACCCGTTGACCCGCTGGGCCGAAGCCCTGGCCGCCTGTTACCACTATGCCTGGCCGGCCCGGCCCGATCCTCGCCTCCTGGCCGTGCCTGAGGATGATCCCGAGGACGATCGTCCACGAGGCTGAGCCTGAATCCGTTCCCGATTCAGCCTTTCGTGTTTGGGTCGCGAGTTCGGAACTCCGCGCCCGTCGAACGGGATCGGCAGTGTATCATCGTAACCATCCATCCGACGATCCAATGACCCGGCCGAGCGTCGAGGGAAACCCCACGCGCTCGACTCGACGTCCCGCGTTGAGGAGGTGACCCTTTGGCTTTTTCCTCCGATCAATTGACCATCAAGAGCCAGGAGGCGGTCCAACGCACTCAAGAACTCGCCTCCGAGCATCAACATCATAAGCTCGATCCGATCCACCTGCTCTTGGCCTTGCTGGAGCCCAACCAGACGGTCATTCGCGGGCTCCTCGAGCGCTTGGGCGTGCGCCCTGACCAGATCCAGCGCGCCGCAGAAGCCGGCCTCTCGAACCTTTCCAAAGCCTTGGGATCAAACCAGAGCCCCACCGTCGGCTCCGAGTTAGCCCAAGTTCTCAACAAGTCGCAAGAGATCGCCACCAAGCTCGGTGACAGTTATATCTCCGTCGAGCACTTGTTCCTTGGCCTGCTCGATGTCAAGAGCCGCGTTCAGGAGTTGTTGGCCGCCTTGGGCATCGACCGCGCTGCTGTCCTTAAAGCGATCCGTGAGGTCCGAGGGACCCAGAAGGCCGACAGTCCTAGCTCCGAAGAGACCTACCAAGCCTTGGAGAAGTACGGGCGTGATCTGGTCGTCCTCGCGCGTGAGGGCCGGATCGATCCGGTCATCGGCCGCGATTCGGAGATCCGGCGCGTCATTCAGGTCCTCTCGAGACGGACCAAGAACAACCCAGTCCTCATCGGCGAGCCGGGCGTCGGCAAAACGGCGATCGTTGAAGGACTGGCCCAGCGGATCGTCTCCGGCGACGTGCCCGAGAGCCTCCGCGACCGCAAGGTGATCGCTTTGGATATGGGCGCCTTGATCGCCGGCACCAAGTATCGCGGCGAATTCGAGGACCGACTCAAGGCCGTCCTCAAGGAGGTCGTCGGTGCGCAGGGGCGGATCGTCCTGTTCATCGATGAGTTGCACACGATCGTCGGCGCCGGCAAGGCCGAAGGGGCCGTCGACGCGGCCAGCCTACTCAAGCCGGCCCTGGCCCGCGGCGAACTCCGATGCATCGGCGCCCCCACCCTCGGCGAGAATCGCGAGAACGTCGGACAGGACGCCGCCCTC